>NC_013729.1:6316240-6947864 GCF_000024345.1 Kribbella flavida DSM 17836
CCTTCTGGCCCAGCTCGAGCACGGCTTCCAGCAGCGCGTCAAGCACAGCGCGGCCCCCGCCACCCGCGTCGGTCAGCGCCCGGGGCGTCGGCCTGGTCTCACGGTGCAGCACGGCACCGTCGGCGGCGACCAGGCCGCACTTCATCCGGGTTCCACCGAGATCGACGGCGACCACGACTTCACAGGGCTCCACGGAGCGCCATTATGCAGCGTTACCCGGGGGTTCGAACATCCGTGAGCAACGGACGGACAGCTTCGACCAGACCAGTGCCCCAGGTGGCCCGCCGCGGTCCGGTACGGCGACACGCCGTCGCTCGGCCGGCCCGGTCAGGACCGCAGACCCCGGTCGAACGCGGCCACCAGGAAGGCGATCAGGTTCTCGGCCAGCTTGCTGGGGTCGTCGACGTCCTCGGTGCCCGGAGCCCGCGACAGCGCCTGAGACTGGTGCAGCGCGAGCAGACCGAGCATGTTGACGTAGCCGAAAGCCACCGACTCCGGCGCCGCCCGCGGCAGCGCCGTCTGCAGCGCCGCGAGGTACCGGGCCTCGATCGGGTCCGCCTCGGCGGCGTACAGCTCGCGGATCCGCCGGCTCGGGTCGAACGCGACCCGGCCGATGAACCGGGCCACGATCGCGCCGCGCTCACCGCGCCGCAGTACCAGGTCCAGCCCGGGTTCGATGAACGCCCGGATCAGTTGCTCGGCGGTTGGCTGCCCGGTGGCCTCCATCTGGTCGAGCCGGCGCCGGCGCTCGGTGTTCACCGGCGCCATCGCGCGGGCGACCGCGGCCCGCAGCAGCGCTTCCTTGGAGCCGAAATGGTAGTTGACCGCCGCGATGTTGGCCGCCGCCGCGACCGTGATGGCGCGCAGCGACGTTCCCTCGTAGCCGCCCTCGCCGAACCGCTGCTCGGCGATGTTGAGCAACCGCTCCCGGGTCGATTCCACGGGTGGTGTTTCCACAGAGTTCTCCTTCCCCCCGGCCACCGCTCGCACAGGCACCCCACCTGCTCACGCGCCGTAGCCTGCAGTCAGCATAGTTCAAACGGACGTTTGAATGAGAGTGGTCAGGGCAGTAAATCTCCGGACACGCGGGAAAACCCTGCACGCCGCAGGATTTCGGGCCTCACCAGGCCGCAACGCGGGGGACGTTAGGGTCGGACAGCATGACGACGCGCGACGTGCGGATCGACCGGCGGTACCGGGGTCCGGAGCGGTCCGGCAACGGCGGATACACGGCCGGACTCGTCGGGACGGCTCTCGCGACGGCCGCTCGGGCCGCGGCCGACGCCGGCAGCGGAAGTGCGGAGGCCACCGACTCGGCGCCGGGAGTGCCGCAAGTGACGTTGCGGCTGCCTCCGCCGCTGGACACCGACCTGGCACTCACCGCGTCCGCCGATCGCGCCCGGTTGCTGACCGCCGACGAGACCGTGGTCGCCGAGGCCGTGGCGGTCGACGCGGACATCCTCGCCAACGCCGCGATCGACCCGCTGCCGTACGACGAGGCCCGCGCCGCCGAAGCGCGGTACCGAGGGATGCGGGACCATCCCTTTCCCGGCTGCTACGCCTGCGGCCCCGACAACCCGGCCGGTCTGCGGCTTCGCCCAGGCTTTGTCGGTGACGGGCGCACCGCCTGCACCTGGACGCCGGGCGCCGGGCTCGCCGAGGCCGACGAGCTGGTCGGCGCCGTCCACCTCTGGGCCGCGCTCGACTGCCCCGGCGGCTGGAGCATCGATCTCGAGGGCCGTCCGTCGGTGCTCGGCCAGATGACCGCCTGCGTCGACGCCCGCCCGCACCCCGGCGAACCCTGCGTGATCATGGGCCGCCACCTCGGCGAGTCCGGCCGCAAGACCTTCACCGCCAGCACCCTGTACGACGCGGACGGCCGGATCCTGGCGCGCGCCCGGCACACCTGGATCACGGTCGACCCGTCGTTGTTCAACTGATCAGCTGGTGGTCAGCACGAAGTTCGCGGACACCTGCCAGCTGAGCGGGCGGCCGCCGTACGTGAAGGCGGGCACCAAGTAGCGGTAGGCGAACCTGCCGCGCTGCGTCGCGGTGAAGCTGTACGTGCCGGCGCCGTTGCTGGTGGTGACCCATTTCAGGTCACGCCAGGCCTGGCCGTCCCAGCGTTGCAGCGTGGTCCGGACGTTCGCGGGCGGCGCGATCGTCACCCGGGTCGTGACGCGTTGCCCGTACGTCGCCGTGGAGTCGGTGAAGCCGCCGCTCACGCCCGGCCGGGTCACCGTGGTCGAGGCGCCGCTGATCACCCCGAGCCCCAGACTCTCCTTGGCGAGGTGGTCCGGCACGGCGACCCGGTACTGCCGCGTCCCGCGCGCGACCGGCGCCAACCGGAAGGTCCCGGCGGCCGTGCTCCGGACGACGCCCACGACGTACCAGGGCGACGCCGCGTCGGCCCGCGCGTGCAGCACGACCGGCCGAGGCGTGTCGGCGGTGCTCTCCGCCCAGCACGGCCCGGGATCGCACCGGCGGGTGAACCGCTGGAGCTGCCCGGTGATCACCGTCGACTGCCCGTACGTCGTGGCGGCCGGGACTGCGAGACTCCGGAAGCGTTCGGTGTCGACGGAGATCGAGGACCAGGCGGCCGTGCTCGGCCACTCGTTGCGGTCCTTGATGCCCACCTGGACCGGCGGCTCGTCGACCGTCGCGAAGGTGGCGGTGGTCGCCGGACCCACGTCGGCCACCAGGTCCCAGATCGTCACCCTGGCGAGGCTCGCGTGCACCTCGAACCGGTGCGGACCGGCCGCGAGGTCGAGCGGGTCACCGGGATTGGGATCCGGCCGGCCTGCTCCCGGGCGCCAACTCAGGGTGTAGCGGCCGTCCGCCGCGCGGGTGCCCGCGGTGATCGCCGGCGGCTCCGGGTTCAGCGTGTCGAAGGCCACGGACAACCCGGCCGGGCCGGTCGCGCCGGCGGCGGTCCCGGCGGACACGGCGATGCGGACCGAGGACGCGGTCCGGAAAGGCCCGGCCGGCAGGTCCACCTGGTTCGGCGCATCCGCTGCGGTCAGGCTCACCGGGCCCGATCCGTCGGCGTACTGGGCGAGCACGCGGTTCGGTACCGCGCCGGTTTCGGTCCAGGTCACGCGGACCTGGGTGTGCGCGGGGCTCGCCCACGCCACCTTCACGTTCGCCGGCGCCGGGTCGGCCGCCTGGGCCGGACTCACCAGCCCGACCGTCATCAACAGCCCCGAGGCCGCCGTCACCACACCTGTTCGCACAGGACCACCCCCACTCTCACTCACCAATCCGGGGGAGAACCCGCCAAATTGTGGGTCCACCCCCTGGTATACCGAGGGAGAACCCACAACTTGGCGAGTCATCCGTTCTGCTTGATGCTCGCGGGAGGCGGGAAGTTACCCGGCGGATCTGGGGGCGGGTGATATGCAGGTCTGGGCGACCGGCGAACGGCCGGTGGGACGAGGGAGACACGCTGCGATGGAAACGACCGAATACGACCTGATCGTGCTGGGTGCCGGGGCCGTGGGTGAGAACGCGGCCGACCGGGCCGTGCGGGGTGGACTGAGCGCCGTCCTGGTCGAGCACGAGCTGGTCGGCGGCGAGTGCTCGTACTGGGCCTGCATGCCGTCGAAGGCGCTGCTCCGGCCGGCCCAGGCGCTGCGGGCGGCCCAGGCGGTCGCCGGCGCCGCGCAGGCGGTCACCGGGACGCTCGACGTCCAGGCGGTGCTGGAACGGCGCAACTCGTTCACCAGCAACTGGAAGGACGACGGCCAGGTCGAGTGGGTCGAGGGAGCCGGCATCTCCCTGGTTCGCGGGCACGCCCGGTTCAGCGGCCCCAAAGAGGTGACCGTCACCGACTCCGACGGCACCACCACGCTGCTCAGGGCCCGGCACGCGGTGGTCGTCGCCACCGGCTCCGACCCGGTCGTGCCGGACATCGACGGGCTGCGTGAGGCGAACCCCTGGACCAGCCGGGAGGCCACCAGCGCCAAGTCTGCGCCCGGCCGGCTGGCGATCATCGGCGGCGGGGTCGTCGCCGCCGAGATGGCGACCGCGTACGCCGGCTTCGGCACCGAGGTGACGCTGATCTCGCGCGGCAAGCTGCTGAGCCAGCAGGAGCCGTTCGCGGGCGAGATGGTCGCCGACGCGCTGCGCGACCTGGGCGCGACCGTCCTGGTCGACACCAACACCACCCGCGTACGCCGTACCGGGGACGAGGTGGTCGTCGAGACCTCCGACGGGCAGACCGTCACCGCCGACGAGGTGCTGGTCGCGACCGGGCGCAAGCCGCGCACGGAGGACCTCGGCCTGGAGACCATCGGCCTCACCCCGGGCGATTGGCTGCCGACCGACGACACGATGCGGGTCGAGGGGTTCGACTGGCTCTACGCCATCGGTGACGTGACCAAGCGGGCGCTGCTCACCCACCAGGGCAAGTACCAGGCCCGCGCGGCCGGCGACGTCATCGCAGCCCGGGCAACAGGCAGCACGGTGTCGGACCAGCCGTGGGGCGTGCACGTGGCCACCGCCGACCACGAGGCCGTGCCGCAGGTGACGTTCACCGACCCCGAAGTCGCCTCCGTCGGGCTGACCGACGAGGCCGCCCGCGCCGCCGGGTACGACGTCCGCACGGTCGACTACGAGATCGGCAACGTGGCCGGGGCGAGCGTCCGGGCCGACGGGTACACCGGTAAAGCCCGGATGGTCGTCGACGAGCAGCGCAAGGTGGTGCTCGGCGCCACCTTCGTCGGCCCGGAGGTCAGCGACCTGCTGCAGGCGGCCACCTTCGCCGTCGTCGGGCAGATCCCGCTCGACCGCCTCTGGCACGCCGTCCCGGCGTACCCGACGGTGAACGAGATCTGGCTGCGCCTGCTGGAGACCTACGGCCGCCCGACTCCCTGAGCCGGGCTGGGACGAGCCGGCCTACTGCGCGGGGTCGGCCTTGGTCCGGGCTGCGTGGGCGCGGACCTTCGCACGGTTGCCGCAGGTGGCCATCGAGCACCAGCGGCGGCGGCCGCGCGGGTCGAGGAAGAGCCAGCCGCACCCGTCGCCCGGGCACTCCCGGACGTGGGTGCGGGACGGCCCGGTGAGCAGGTCGGCGGACAGCAGGGCCAGCTGGTCCAGCGGCAGGTTCAGGTCCTCCGGCAGGTCCCAGGTGGCGGCCAGGCCGTGCAGGGTGGGCAGCGGCAGCAGCCGCCGGTGCCCGGCAGCCCGCGCGATCACCCGCTGCACGGCGTCGAACGACGACGTCGCCGAGGTGTCGGTGAGTACGTCGTACAGGTCGGCGCGGAACTCCAGCGCGGCCTCGAACCGCCGGGCCGCGTCGGTGGGCCGGCCCGCGGCCTGCTCGATCAGCCGGAAGACCCCGGCGTCGGAGAGCAGGCCGACGTAGCCCGACCAGATCACCAGCGTCTCGAAGCTGGTCAGCCACTCGGAGCGGGCCGGCCCGCGGCCGGTCCACTCGGAGCGGGTGTTGAGAAAGTCCAGGACGGGGTCCGCGCCGACCGGCTTGGGCAGCACGACGCCCTGGACGAGCTCGAGGTGGGACGGCAGCGCGGACATCGGGTCAGCGGGGTGTCTGCTGCGGGGTCGGCACCGGGAGGCTGACGTTGCCGTTCTGCGGGATCACCATGAACTGGATCTTGCCCGACTCGATCGCGGTTTTCAGCAGGTAGCCGTTCGCGCCGAGCATCGCGACCTGCTGCCGGACCGACTGCAGCTCGACGTTGACCTGCTGGTTCTTCTGCTCCTGGGCCTGCTTGGCCAGCTCGGCGCGCTGCTTGGCCTCCAGCCCGTCGATGATGCCCTTGTCCAGCGGCGTCGGCTTCTGGATCGTGAACGACAGCTCGCCGCAGGCGTTGTTGCCGGTGTACGACGGCCCGCAGAAGTAGTCGCCGCCGACGGCGGCCGGCAGCAGCCGGGTGAACTCCTTGGCCGCGGCGGTCTGGAAGGCGGACTTCTTCGCCTCGTTGTTGTAGAGCTCGGCCCAGTTGTAGTTCGTGCCGACCGCGACCAGCGCCCGGTCGATCTGCGGCCGGAAGTACGACTGCAGCATCGCGTTCCAGCCGCGGTCCTCGAACGCCTCGGTCTTCAGCCCGATCCGCTCGTGGAACGACTGCAGCACGGCCTGCTCGCGGTTCAGCGTGAAGTAGACCTGGACCCGGACACCGAGCCGCACGTTGTCCTTGCTGACGACGGTCACCTCGTCGGCGTCGTCGGTGTCCGCGCCGGCGCCGCCGATGATGTACGAGCGCTGGTCGATCGGGTAGCTGTACACGGTGTCGCCGGGGCCGATCAGCTTGTTCGTCGCCCCCGGCGGGATGACCGACTTGAACTTCTTGTCCTCGACCACGCCACCGCCGTAGTGCAGACCGATCTTGTTCGCGGCGGTGTCGGCGAAGTTGAACAGGTTGGCCAGCACGATGATCAGCAGCACGACCAGGATCGCCCCGCCGATCAGTTTGCCCTTGACGCCGCCCTTCGACGTGTTCCCCGTCACGGTCCCCAGCTTTGCCATCAGGTGTCGAGCTCCTTGCGTTCGGTCAGCCGCCGGATGTCGGCGAGCGTCAGGTCGGCGGTGACCGCGACGTCGCGCGGCACCGACGGATGCGAGCTGAGCGTACGCAGGCCCTGCTCGGCAGCCGCGACCGCCTTCTCGAGCGCCCGGACCTCCTGCACCAGCGCCTTGGTCTCGCCGGTCAGCTCGATCACGGACCGCTCCGCGAGGGTGGCCCGGCGGTACGACGACCAGGCGAACCAGGCGGTTCCGACGAGCAGGATCAGTACGGGCAGTCCGAGCCTCAACACCATGCCCACCATGGGACCACGACCGGCGTTCATCTGTGGGCGAAAACCGGTTGAACGGCCCCGGATCGCGACGTAGGTTCGGAGTACACGCGAAGGGAGGTGGTCCAACGCATGAATTGCTATCGGACTCGTGAGGTGGCGGCGGGCTGACCGCCAACCACTAGTTAGTGGGCATGTGGTCGGCCAATCCAACGCCGCCACCGGGCCCGCAGGCAGCCAGGAAAGTCCGCCTGGCCCGGAGTTCGGCCACCCGGTCGTGTCTTCGGAAGTGTCTGCGGGTCTCTTTTTTGCCCGGATTCCGGCTCAGGCCGGCGGGCAGTCGGGTGGGCAGTCCAGGCCGAGGGCCGTGCCGATCTCGCGCAGCTGGGCGTCGAAGTAGGCGCCGGCGTCCTCCAGCGCCCAGTGCAGCTGACCGAACACCTCCATGCAGATCAGGCCGTAGAGCCGGGTCCAGTAGGTCAGCGCCAGGTACACCGCCCCCGGCGGCATCTCGTCGAAGACGTCCGACTTCCGCCGGAGCTGCTGCACCAGCTCGGCACCGAGCTCCTCCTCCGGCGGGCTGGCGAACGGCTGCTGCCGGTACACCTGCGCGACCAGGTCCTTGAACACGGCCCCGAACCGCATCGCCGCCTGGTGGCTCGGCGTCAGGTCGTGGTCGTCGGCGTGCGGGTTCGGGACCGGCGCACCGAACAGCAGGCCGAACTCGGCCGGGTGGTCCAGCGCCCACGTCCGCAGTCCACCCGCGACCAGGAACAGCTGCTCCCCCAGATCCGCGCCGGTGTCGCGCACCGCGACCAGGTACGCCGTCAGCTCGTCGTACAGGTCGGCGACGACGGCGGCGATCAGGTCGTCGTGGCTCGCGAAGTACCGGTACAGGGCGGGCGCGGTGAGGCCGAGCTCGCGAGCGACGGCGCGCAGACCGACCGCGGCGGCGCCGCCTTCGACCAGCAGTCCGCGGGCGGCCGCCTTGATCTCCGCGACCGTCGCCGCCCGCTGCCGGTCGCGCCGGGTGCTGGTCTCCACACTCACCTTCCTTGACAACGAACTGGGCTCGCCGTCTAGAGTGAACACCGTTAACAGTTAACGGTGTTCACTCCGGCGACCACTGTTCAGGTTACGCCCTCGGGAGGGGAACGTGTTCGAGACGCTCGGCCGGTTCAGCTACCGGCGCCGCCGCCTGGTCCTCGCCCTCACCGGGGTGTTCGTGCTCGCCGCCGTGGTGTGGGGCACCGGCGTGTTCGGGTCGCTGTCCAACGGTGGGTTCGAGGCGCCGGACACCGAGGCGGCCCGGGCGGTGCGGACCGTCGAGCAAACCGTCGGCCGGACCGGCACCGACGTGATCGTGCTCTACCGCAGCGACACGCGGACCGTCGCCGACCCGGCGTTCCGGCACAGCGTCGAGAACCACCTGGCCGGCTTGCCCCGCGAGCAGGTGGTCGGCGTCGCGACATACTGGACGACCCGCTCCCCCGCCTTCGTCGCCAAGGACCGGCACGCCACGTACGCCGTGCTGACGCTGGCCGGCGCCGATCCCGAGCAGCGGCTGAGCGCCTACCACCGGATCGCGGACCAGGTGCGGCAGTCGCCGCCCGGCCTGGACGTCCGGGTGGGCGGCGAGATCGCGGTCTTCGACGAGGTGAACACCCAGACCGAGCACGACATCGTGCAGGCCGAGACGATCTCGCTGCCGATCGTGCTCGTGCTGCTGGTGGTGGTCTTCGGCGGCCTGGTGGCGGCCGGCCTGCCGCTGTTCGTCGGCGGGCTGGCGATCCTCGGCGCGTTCGTGGTGCTGCGCGGGCTGAGCCTGGTGACCGACGTGTCGATCTTCTCGGTCAACATCGTCACGATGATCGGGCTCGGGCTGGCGATCGACTACGCGTTGTTCATCGTCACCCGGTTCCGGGAGCAGTTGGCGGCCGGCGACGACGTGCAGGCCGCGCTGGCCACCACGATGCGCACGGCCGGCCGGACCGTCGCGTTCTCCGGCGTCACCGTCGGTGTCGCGATCTCCAGCCTGGCGCTGTTCCCGGTGATGTTCCTGCGCTCGATGGCGTACGGCGGCGTCGCGGCCGTGGCGGTCGCGATGGTTGCCGCCCTCACCGCACTACCCGCCCTGCTGGCAGTGCTCGGGCACCGGGTGAACAAGCTGCGGCTGCCCTTCCTCCAGCGGCACCGCGCCGGCGCCGAGCACGGCGCCTGGTTCCGGCTTGCGCAGAACGTGATGCGCCGCCCGATCCGCTACGTCGTCGTGCTGGTGCCGCTGCTGCTATTGCTCGGAATCCCCTTCCTGGACGCGCAACTGGGCGGCGTGGACCATCGCGCCCTGCCGGCCGGCGCGACCAGTCGCACCGTGACGGAGACCCTGCAGCGCGACTTCGCCGGGGCGAGTGGTTCCGACGTGCTGGTCGCGGTGCGGTTCGACGCGCCCCCGGCCGATCCGCAGGCCGCGCTCGCGCCGTACGTGGCAGCGCTGCAGCAGGTCCGTGACGTCGATGCCGTCCGGGTCGGCGGTTTCAAGGACGGCGTCGCGTCCGTGCTGGTGCACACGCCGTACACCGCGCAGGAGTTGCCCGCGCGTGACGTGGTGAAGGATGTCCGCGCCGTCGCGGCCCCGCCGGGTACGTCGGTCGAGGTCGGCGGCGAGACGGCGGCTTTGCTGGACCTGCTGCAGGTGCTGGCGGAACGGGTGCCGTGGATGGCCGGGTTCGTCGTGCTGATCACGTTCGCGCTGCTGTTCGTTGCCTTCGGCTCCATCGTGCTGCCGGCCAAGGCGCTGCTGATGAACGTGCTCTCGCTGTCCGCGTCGTTCGGCGCGATGGTGTGGATCTTCCAGGACGGCAACCTGGCCGGCCTGCTGGACTTCACCCCGGCCGGCTTCCTGGACGCCACCAACCCGGTGCTGCTGTTCGCGGTCCTGTTCGGGTTGTCGATGGACTACGAGGTGTTCCTGCTCAGCCGGATCCGCGAGGAGTACGACCGCACCGGCGACAACACCCGCGCCGTCGCCCTCGGCCTGCAGCGCACCGGCGGCATCATCACCAGCGCCGCCCTGCTGCTGATCATCGTGGTCGGCGCCTTCGCCACCTCGGGCATCGTGTTCGTCAAGATGATCGGCATCGGCCTGGTGATCGCCATCCTGCTCGACGCGACGGTCGTCCGGGCGCTGCTCGTGCCCGCCACCATGCGCCTGCTCGGCCGCGCCAACTGGTGGGCACCCGCTCCCCTGGCCCGCTGGTGGTCACAGCACGGCTTCCGGGAGTCGGACGAGCCAGTCGACGCGGGTCAGGGTTGGAGCCGGACCAGGGTCCAGGTGGAGGACGAGTTGTCGCGGCGGTAGGCCAGGCGGTCGTGGAGGCGGCCGGTGCGGCCTTGCCAGAACTCGAAGGCGGTGGGCTGGATGCGGTAGCCGCCCCAGAAGTACGGCGTGGCGATCTCGGTGCCTTCCGGCCACTGGCGTTCGTACGACGCGTACTGGAGGTCCAGCTCTTCGCGGGACGCCACCGGCTGGGACTGCTGGGACGCCCAGGCGCCGAGCTGGGAGCCGCGGGGACGGCCGGCGAAGTACGGGTCGACCTCTTCGGCGGGCAGCTTGCTCGCGGTGCCCTCGACGCGGACCTGGCGTTCCATCGCGTGCCAGGGGAAGACCAGCGCGCAGGCAGGGTTCGCGGCGAGGTCGTCGGCCTTGCGGGACTGCTGGTTGGTGTAGAAGACGAAGCCGCGCTCGTCCAGGCCCTTCAGCAGCACGGTCCGGGCCGACGGGCGGCCGTCGCCGCTGACCGTGGCCAGCACCATCGCGTTGGGCTCGGCCAGTCCGGCCTCGGTCGCCTGCGCGAGCCAGACACCGAACTGCTTGACCGGATCGGCGTCCACCTGGCTCTCGAGCAGTTCACCGAGGCCGTAGGTCTGCCGCATCTGTGCTAGGTCCACGCTGAGAAGACTAACGGCGGTCCTGCGGGCCTGGCGGCTGGTGCTGCGGGCCCGGCGGCTGGTGCTGCGGGCCCGGCCACAGACCGGGCTGCGCCTGCCGGAACTGCTGCGGGTCGCCGAACTGCTGAGGGCCGTCGAGGTAGTACGGCGGCATCCGGTTCGCCGACTTCACGTCGGTGACCAGCCGGCGCGCACCGACCACAGCAGGACCACGCCGACGAACAGCATCGAGCCGTCCAGCAGCATGACGCCGGCCCGCGGCCGGGTCCCGGGCAGCTCGAAGAGCTTGATCAGGTCGATGACCGTGCGAATGGGCAGCAGTTGGACGGCGACACCGGTGACGGCCATCAGCAGCCCGGCGCCGGTCATCACGCCGGCCCCGATCGACCGGAGCGACATCAAGACGCCGAGCACGACCGACGCGGCGAGCAGCGCCAGCAGCCAAGGCAGCGCCTCCGCCCCGACGTCGGCCATCCGCGCCGCCCGCCGGGTGTAGAGCTCGGTTCCGGCGTACGCGACGAGCGCTACGGCGGCCCAGCCCAGCAGGATGCCGAGGACAACACCGATCAGTGCGTTCGGGGTGCGCATTCTTCGAGGGTAGGGGTCGAACCGGTCACAGCTCTGTCCGGTGGGCGAGGCGGGCAACTATGCTGCCGGAGCGCCTACCGAGGACAAAGGAGTCACAGGCTGATGTCAGATCCGAAGACCGAAGTTCAGCACGGCCTCGAGGGCGTCGTCGCGTTCGACACTCAGATCGCCGAGCCGGACAAGGAGGGGTCGGCACTGCGCTACCGCGGCGTCGACATCGAGGATCTGGTCGGCCGGGTGCCGTTCGAGAACGTCTGGGGCCTGCTCGTCGACGGCGCGTTCACGCCGGGCCTGCCGCCGGCCGAGCCGTTCCCGCTGCCGGTGCACACCGGTGACGTCCGGGTCGACGTGCAGTCCGCGCTGGCCATGCTCGCGCCGGCCTGGGGCCTGCGCCCGCTGTACGACATCGACGACACCCAAGCCCGCGACGACCTGTCCCGCGCGGCCGTGATGGCGCTGTCGTACGTCGCCCAGGCAGCCCGCGGCATCGGCCAGCCGATGGTGCCGCAGCGCGAGGTGGACAAGGCCACGACAATCACCGAGCGGTTCATGATCCGCTGGCGCGGCGAGCCCGACCCCAAGCACGTCAAGGCGGTCGACGCGTACTGGACCTCCGCCGCCGAGCACGGCATGAACGCCTCCACGTTCACCGCCCGGGTGATCGCATCCACCGGCGCCGACGTGGCCGCCGCCCTGTCGGGTGCGGTCGGCGCGATGTCGGGCCCGCTGCACGGCGGCGCCCCGGCCCGGGTGCTGACGATGATCGAGGGCGTCGAGAAGAGCGGCGACGCCCGCGCGTACGTGAAGGGTCTGCTGGACGCCGGCGAACGGCTGATGGGCTTCGGCCACCGCGTCTACCGCGCCGAGGACCCGCGGGCCCGGGTGCTCCGCCGGACGGCGCGCGAGCTGGACGCGCCGCGCTACGAGGTCGCCGAGGCGCTGGAGCAGGCGGCTCTGTCCGAGCTGCGCGAGCGGCGCCCGGACCGGGTGCTGGAGACGAACGTGGAGTTCTGGGCCGCGATCGTGCTCGACTTCGCCGAGGTCCCGCCGCACATGTTCACCTCGATGTTCACCTGCGCGCGGACCGCCGGCTGGAGCGCCCACGTGCTGGAGCAGAAGCGCACCGGCCGGCTGATCCGCCCGTCCGCCGTGTACTCCGGCCCCGCCACCCGCCCCGCCACCTCGATCGAAGGCTGGGACGACTCCTGGGCCTGACCAAACCTCACCGCTTGCTGGGCCTGAGCTGAGCGAGGCTCGTCGCTCCGCAGCGGCGAGGCACGCTCAGCCGGCTCTGTCCTCGCTCGGCAGGCGGCCGGTGCGCTGCTTGTACTGGCGGCTGAAGTAGGGGACGTCGGTGTAGCCGAGGGCGGCGGCCGTCCGGGTGACGGTCATGCCGCTCTCGGTCAGCAGCTGGTGGGCGCGGTCGATCCTTGCCTGAATCAAGTACTGCGCCGGCGAGCGGCCGTGCTGGGCAACGAACCGCCGGGTGAACTGCGCCCGCGACAGGGCGGCCGCGGCGGCCATCTCCGCGACGGACCAGTCCCGACCGGGGTCCTGGCGGATGAGCTGAGCGACCTCGTCGATCGCCGCGTCCGACGCCGACTGCCCAGAGCGGTGCGCGGCCTCCCAGATGCTGCACAGGATCTGCTCCAGGCACAGCTCCGCCTGCCGTAGCCCGAGCCGGTCCTGGCCACCGGCCGCGTCCTGCCTCCGGTACGCCGCGTCGCAGGCCTTCGCCAGGGCGCCGAGCAGCACCCGGTCCGGCACGTCGCCCCACCGCACCTCGGGCACCACCGACGCCGGACCGTCGCCGTCGGGCTCGAAGTGCATGCCGAACACGAGCAGGCGCCGGCGCGGATCGTGCTGGGCCCTCGGCGCGTCCCCCGGCGCGAAGACCGCGCAGGTCCCGGGCGCCAGGTCGCGGGTCCGGCCGTCGAGCTCGATCCGGCCGATGCCGTCGAGTACGCACCAGAGCAGGTGGTCCGGCAACGGCCGAGACACCCACGACCACCCGGGCTCGCAGCGCCAGAACGTCGGCGGCGTCAGCAGGCGCAAGCGCACCGGCGTACCGGTGTCGAGGGATCGGTGGTGCGTCAAAAGCTCAACTCCCTGCGCTGTTCGTCCGTCGTGGTCGGACGTCTGCAATCCCACACTAGTTGTGCTGCCGGAACGGCGGTGCTGAGCTGCGGGAGGTTGGGATGAGCGTTTCGTTCAAGGAGCAGTTCGCCACCTACGGGTATCTGGTGGTGCGCGGCCTGTTCGGTGCCGACGAGGTCGAGCGGCTGCGCGACCACTACATGGAGCTGCGCCGCCGCGGCTCGTACGAAGGTGATCTGGTCGGCGTCGCGCCGACGAGCCGGGACCCGCTGCGCAGGTACCCGCGGATGGCGCAGATGCACCGGTGGGACGAGGTGTCGCTGCAGTGGCTGATCGACGACCGGCTGGACGAGGTGATGACGGCCCTGCTCGGGCGTTCGCCGTACGCGGTGCAGACGATGCTCTACTTCAAGCCGCCGGGGTCCCGCGGGCAGGCACTGCACCAGGACAACTTCTACCTCAGGGCCGAGCCGGGCACCTGCGTGGCGGCCTGGATGGCGCTGGACCGGGTGGACCAGGAGAACGGCTGCCTCGAGGTGGTGCCGGGCAGTCACCGCTGGCCCATCCTGTGCACGGAGAAGGCCGACACCAAGGTCAGCTTCACCGACGTCACCGTGCCGGTGCCGGAGCAGAACACCGCCGTACCGGTGGAGATGGAGCCGGGTGACGTGCTGTTCTTCCACGGGGCTCTGGTGCACGGCAGCGCGCCCAACGTGACCACTGACCGCTTCCGGCGCGCGCTGATCGGCCACTACATCCAGGGTGAAGCCCAGCAGGTCGCGAAGTACTACCACCCCGCGCTACGGATGGACGGTACGCCGCTGGAGCTGGCGGTCGCCGAGGGCGGCGGGGCGTGCGGCAAGTGGGTCGAGGGCGAGGACGGACCGGTTGTCGTGCTCACCGGGCGGGAGACGGTGATCCGTAAGCACGAGTAGCGCGGGTGCTGCTCTGCTGCCTGCCGTGCCTGTCCCGGTCGCTACGGGCGGGGCTGCGGTTTGCCGGGGAGTCCGCGCTCGCGTTCGTGACGCAGGTACAGGCCCGCTGCGGTCGAGACGCTGGTGAACAGCCAGACGGCCACTCCGGCGTCGTCGGCCACGCCGATGATCGGCAGAAGCTCGGGCAGCACGTCGATTGGTGAGACCAGGTAGAGCAAAGCGAAGCCCCACAAGGCCATCCGGCTCGTCGGCAGACCGGGGTACTCCCCGCTGCGCGCAGCCTTCAGCAGCCGGGGCAGCGCACGGGCTCGCTCGACGACGTCGCCGACCGGCTCCGGCTCCCCGTTGGCGATCCGGCGCCGGCGTACTCGCGCCCGCCGCAGAAAGCCGAAACCCACCGCCGCCGCACCGAGCACCAGCAGGGTCACGCCCATGCCGGTCACCGGAGCGCCGATCGAGTTGGCGTCGCGGTTCGCCAGGGCTACCACCCCCAGCAAGCACAGCAGCCCACCGAAGATCACCATCCGGCAACTCTAGTGCCGTCGAGTCCCACCCGCCCGCCGAGCGGGCCGAAGCCGGTCGGCCGTTCGGCGGGCGGGCGTTCAGCGGGCGGGCGTTCGGGGGCGGGCGTTTGGCGGGCGCGCGTTCAGCGGCCCGGCCGCTCGGTAGCCCGGCCGTTCGCTGGGCGGCCGTCCGCAGGGCGGCCGCTCGCAGGGCGGCCGCTCGCGGGGCGGCCGGGGAGTTCCGGGGTCGGGCCCGGAGTTCTCCGCGGCAGGGACCTCCCCGACGTGGCTGGTCTCTGTCAGGCCCCTTCCGCGACAGTGACGATCCTGTGGAGAGCGGCGCGCATGTAGCGGGTCCAGAACGGTTTGAAGGGTCCGGCGAGGATCCAGCGGCGGCCGGGCCGCGGTTTGAACTCGTAGCACCAGCGGACGAGAGTGCCTGAACCGTCCGTGCTGAAGGTCCACTCGCCACGGACGCCGTACGCCAGCCGGCCGAGCACGTTCGTGAAGTCGGTCAACTCGTACGCGAAACTGCGGCCCTCGGCGTACTCCGTGAGCGTCTCCGTGGCGCGCGACCCGTCGTCGAACACTGGGTTCCGGCTGGGGCCGACGTGGTCCCAGGCCTCGGTCTGGTTGTCGACGCGGGCAACACCCGGAAACGGCCGGACAGCCTGGAACACACTCGGCAGATCGATGGGCACGATGCGGTCGAAGGCTTCGGTGGGCGTCAGCCGACTCCGCCGCTGCACGGTGATCGGTACGGTGCGGTCGGTGTCCCGGATCAATGTCATGCCTCGATCGTCAGTTGTGCCAGCACCGACAGCCAGCACCTCCGCCGGCGGTAGGACTCGCAGTACCACCGTGCCAGCTGGTGCTGGCGGCCGACCGGGTGTCCGGCGCTCGGGGGTCTTTGGGGGTGGCGTGCCGGAGGTGTGGAACACTAGGAGCTGCTGACAGCGTCGTCGGCGAGGAACCAGCCAGACGACGAAGGGAACCGCTGGTGACCAGCGCCACTCCGAACGACACAGTGACCATCCCCGCAGAGCTCAAGCCCGCCGACGGCCGGTTCGGCGCCGGACCGTCCAAGGTCCGCCCCGAGGCCGTCGCCGCGCTCGCGACCGAAGGCGCCAAGCTGCTCGGCACCTCGCACCGCCAGGCCCCGGTGAAGAACCTGGTCAAGCGCGTCCAGGACGGTGTCGCCGACCTGTTCCAGCTGCCCGACGGGTACCAGGTGGTGCTCGGCAACGGCGGCTCCACCGCGTTCTGGGACATCGCGACGTTCGCGCTGATCCGGGAGAAGAGCCAGCACCTGAGCTTCGGCGAGTTCTCCTCGAAGTTCGCCAAGGCCTCGCAGCAGGCGCCGCACCTCGGTGAGCCCAGCGTGATCAAGGCCGACCCCGGCACCCGCCCGGTCGCCGTCGCGGAAGCCGGCGTGGACCTGTACGCCTGGCCGCACAACGAGACCTCCACCGGCGTGATGGCTCCGGTCAAGCGGGTCGAGGGCGCCGACGAGGGCGCGCTGGTCGCCATCGACGCCACCTCCGGCGCCGGCGGCCTGCCGGTCGACCTGAACGAGGTCGACGCCTACTACTTCGCCCCGCAGAAGTGCTTCGCCTCCGACGGCGGCCTGTGGATCGCGATCCTCTCTCCGGCCGCGCTGGCCCGGGTCGAGCAGATCACCGCGAGCGGCCGCTGGATCCCGGCGTTCCTGGACCTCGCCACCGCGATCGACAACTCCAGCAAGAACCAGACCTACAACACCCCGTCGCTGGCCACCCTCTTCCTGATGGCCGAGCAGACCGACTGGATCAACAGCCAGGGCGGCCTGGAGTGGAGCGTCGCCCGCACCACCGACTCCAGCAACCGGCTGTACACCTGGGCCGAGAAGTCCGACTACGCCACCCCGTACGTCGAGGACTCCGACGCCCGCTCCCTGGTCATCGGCACCATCGACCTCGACGACTCGATCGACGCCGCCGCCGTCGCCAAGACCCTGCGCGCCAACGGCATCGTCGACACCGAGCCCTACCGCAAGCTGGGCCGCAACCAGCTCCGCGTCGCGATGTTCCCGGCGGTCGACCCCGACGACATCGAGAAGCTGACCCAGGCCATCGACTTCACCGTCGACGCCCTGCGCTGACGACGAGTCGAGAAGCCCTCGGGCCGGTGCGAACCGGCCCGAGGGCTTCTTGGTGTGTGGGGTGAGGCAGGTGGAAGGGCTGAGTGGGCCCGGGCGGTGGACGGCGAGTGGCCGGCGGTGGAGGAGCGAATGGCTGCGGCGGGCGGTCGCTGAGTGATCGGCTGCGGCGGGCGGTCGCGAACTGATCGGCTGCGGCGGGCGGTGGTGGAGTGATTGGCCGGAGGCAGTGAAGTGAGCGCTGCGGCGGCCAATTGGGGGTTGATCTGCTGCGGCGGGCAGTCGGGGGTTCCGGGGCCAATCGGCTGCGGCGGGCGGTTGGGTTGAGCAGTCGCACCGCGGCAGGATGCGTCCCAGCCGCACGAAGATCCGCGATCGGTGCGGTAGTTCGATGCGCTCGGGGCCCGCGTCAGGGCCGGCCGATGCCCGGACCGGGCGGAGCGGATCTCTGCACCGTCGACCTTGAGCACCGGTCAGCTGTTTCCGGCGCCGAGCCGTGGCTGAGCGGTGCTCAAGGTGGCTTGGGGGCGGTGGCTTGAGGGGCGGTGGCCGGGGCGGGCGTGGCAGGCGGAACGCCCGCATCGCGGCCGGGTGACGGCCGGCCTGGCGGACTCTACTGACGCCGACTTTGAGCACCGGTCGGCTGTCTTCTGCGTCGGCGTGTGGCTGGGCGGTGCTCAAAGCGGAGGCCGCGAGGGGCGAGGGGGTCGGGTGGTGCTCAAAGTCGAGGGTTGGGGTGCCTGCGTCGGCCCGACCGATCAGCCGCACAAGCTCCGCGGTCGGCACGGTCGGCACGGTCGGCACGGTCGGCACGGTCGGCACGGTCGGCGCGGGGATTGGATGCACTCGGGGACCGTGGCGTTCGGGTGCTCCTGCGCCCTTGATATGCCCCCGTCGGCCTGCCACGTGCCGCCTGGGGACAGGGCCGCTGGCGCGGCCGGTGACGGCTGGCGCGGTTGATGATCGCTGGCGCCGTGTACGACGTCAGCGGTCACCTATCGCGCCAGTCATCGTGGGAGGTGGCAGTTGGAGGGGTGGGGCGGAGGGGTAGGGGTTCTGTTCTGTGACGCGGACTCGAACGAAGTCCCGGTCCACCACCCGCTCTCCGAGGGAAGGGCAGCTTGGCCCGCGACCACCCGCTTTCACCAAGCGGGCGGCGCAGGAGCGCGCGCATCGGGGTGGGTGGGAGCAGGCGGCGGGTGAGCGGCGCGGGAGGTGGCGGCGTGGGCGTGACGAGCAGGCGCACGAGGTCGCCGGCGGGGAAGGAGCTGGTCAGGCGGTGCTGCGGCGGCGGCCGTGGGGGTCTGGGGGTTGCTGGCCGGTGAGGCGGGCGTTTTCGGCCATGCGGTCGAGGCGTTCGCGGCGGCCGGGCGGGATGGTGAGGAAGGTGACGATGACGGCGAAGACGGCGGCGCCGACGATGATCCAGCGGAGGTTGTGGTTCTTCTTGACCTCGCCGCTGTCGGCGGCGGCCGGGGCCGGGGTGGCCTTGGGGGTGGCGGGGGCGGCGGCGGGCTTGCGGGCGGGGATGGCGAGCTCGAAGACGGACGAGTTGCGGCCCTCGCTGCCGACGAGCACGGTTTTGCCGGACAGGCCGAGGGCGACCGACTCGCCTTGGGCGATGGGCGTCGGCGTCCGGGCGATGACGTTGGGTTCCTCGCCCCACTCCATGGTGGCGACGTCGACGTAGCTGCGCAGCACGACCTGGTCGCCGTCGGGCAGGAAGGTGCCGTCGGTGACACCGCCCGGCGCGTCGGCGACCTTGGTCAGCTCGTTGGTGCCTTCGCGGGAGGCGACCTCGGGGGCGGCGTAGATGCCGGCCTGGTCCTTCGCGGCCTTGGTGACGAAGAAGAGCCGCTTGCTGCGCGGCGCGATCAGCAGGGTTTCCGCGTCGTGCGCGCCGTCGGGGTAGACGAAGTCGTACCGGTGGAACTTCACGTTGCTCTTGTCGGCCAGCCGGTCCGGCTCGGGGATCGTGTAGACCTCGACCATGTCCCGGTTGGCCTTGTTGTCGCCGATGTCGGCGATGTAGATGATGCCGTCGCGGTCGACCGCGATCGCCTCGACGTCCTTGACCGGCGCCTTGAAGTTCAGCACCGCCCTGACCTTGCCGGTGTCGTCGATGCCGAACACCCGGGCAGTGTCACCGGAGTCGTTCACCGTCCACCAGATGCCCTCGTACTGCTGGCTGCGGGCCAGGCCGGAGGACTCGTCCACCCGCGGGTCCCGGATCGTGAAGAGCTTCTTCGGGCCGGGCTGCGGGTCGGCTGCGGCGGCGGGAGCGGCGGGCACCGCGGCTCCGGCCACGCTGAACAGGGTGGCCGCCGTCGCGGCCAGGACTGTGCGCAGCAACCTCACGACACCGCCTCGCGGTCGAGTTCGTTGACCAGCGTCGCCAGCCGGGGCGTGACCTGCCACGCGCCGGTGAGCGCCTCGTACTCCGCCTGGACCTCGGGGCCCGCGGTCGCCCCGGTCCGGGCGGCGCGGAGCAGCAGGTTCCGTGGCGTGTGCTCACTGTCCACGAACTGCACCACCTCCACCCGGTAGCCGACCTGTCGCAGCACCGCCGCACGCAACGAGTCCGTCAGCATGTCCGCGAGCCGCTCCCGAACGATGCCATACCTCGTCATCAGGGCATAAGGCGCCGGTGGTTCGACGTTCTTCAGCTGCTTCTGGATGTCGTGGTGGCAGCAAGGTGCCGCGAGCACCAACGGCGCCTGCCAGCCGACCGCCCGGGCCAACGCGTCGTCGGTCGCGGTGTCGCAGGCGTGCAGCGCCAGCACCACGTCCGGCCGCACGTCCAGCTCGGCGTCCGCGATCGTCGCGTCGACGAACCGCAGGTGGCCCTGCCAGCCCAGAGCCGTGACCCGCTGGGTGTTCCGCTTGCGGGCCGCCGGGTTGTGGTCGATCCCGGTCATCCGTACGTCGTGCCCGGCCGCACTGAGCAGGTGGTACGCCGCGAGCGTGAGATAGGCGTTGCCACAGCCGAGATCGACCACGTGCAACGGCCGCCCGGACGCGATCCGGCCGGCGGCGAGGGCCTCCTCCAGCGCCGGGGCGAGCAGCTTGCAGAACTCCTCGATCTGCTTGTACTTCGACTGCCGCGACGGTTTCACCCGGCCGTGGTGATCGCTGATCCCCAGCTCGACCAGGAACGGCGCCGCGGGGTCGAGCACCCGCTGCTTCACCCGGTCGTGGTCGGTCCACTGCTCGCGGGTGTCGCTCTGCCGGTGCAGCAGCGCCTTGCCCTTCTTGGTGTACCGCAGCCGCAGGGTCTCGTCGGTGGTCTCCACGTGCCAGTTCCCGTACGGCGTGGCGAGCAGCGCGTCGACTGCCTCGGCAGCACTGCCGACCGGGACGTTGCGGGTGTGTGACTGCCGCTCGTCGAACTCGGTGATCTGCAACTGCCGGCCACTCTTGAGGTCGACGTACCGCAGCTCGACCCGCTGGTACTGCGGGGCTTCCGCACCGCGGCGCCGGCCGGACCCGATCGCTCGGACCAAGCTCTGCGACGCGAGCAGCGTTGCACGAACCACCCCGGGTGGGCCGGACTCGTCGTCGGCCTCCATCGGGTCCATGGCCGGGCCTGCCGCCGGCTCCTGCTCCGCTTGCATCGCGCCATTGTCGCCGACCGCGCCTCCGCATCACAAAAGGGTCTCGCTCAGCGCCATCCGCGGACGCCACCGGCTGCGGGCTCACACGAGTTTCTCGTCTTCGCCGAGCAAGCCCAGTGCCCGTAACCGGGTGGCGATGCCGCCGGGCTGACGGCCCAGCGCGGCCACCAGCTCGTCCTTGGTCGCGTTCTCGTGAAACATCCGGGTGAGCAGGTCCTCCTGCTCCTGGGTCCACACCCGGAACGCGTTGGGATGGGTCTTGCGCGCCTCCTCGATCCGCCGGCCCATCGGCCGGGAACCGATCAGTTCCAGCGACCGGATCCGCAGCTGGCGATGCCGGCCCACCTCCTCGCCGTCGCGCCAGAACACGACCACCCCGTCGTCGAACGTCATCAGATCGGCCGGCACGTCGCAGTAGTCGGCGTCCTCGAGCATCACCCGCAGCATGGGTCGAACCTCCGGTTCCCGGGCGACCGCCCCGGCCCCTCGGCCGGCGTCCGGTCCTCCCTCTCACTGACAAGGTGCCGCGTCCACCGCCACCACCCGACGCCACTTCCGACCCCTGTGGACAACCAACCGCAAAAGCAGTTTGCAAAACGTCTTTGCAAATTGTCTTTGCGGTTCTAGTCTGGTCGCCATGAGTGACAACCCACCGATCGACCCCAGCCAGATCGTCCAGCTGGACGGCCGCGTCCTGCGGGCCCTCGCGCACCCCATGCGCAACCGGATCGTCGGCCTGCTGCGCATCCACGGCCCGCAAACCGCCACGACGCTGGCCGGCAGGCTCGGCGTGAACAGCGGCGCCACCAGTTACCACCTGCGCCAGCTGGCCGAGGCCGGGCTGGTCGAGGAGGACGAGAGCCGCGGCAACGCTCGCGACCGCTGGTGGAAGGCCTGCCACCAGGGCACCGACTTCGACCCCGCCACGCTGCTGCAGACCGAGCCCGAGCTCACTCTCGGGTTCCTGCACGGCATCGGGCAGACCTACGCCGAGAACATGTTCCGCGCAATCGACAGCTGGCAGACCCTCGACCCGGAGTGGCGCGAGGCGACGATGCTGTCCGACTACGGCTTCCACCTCAGGCCCGACCAGCTGCGCGCGCTGACCGACGAGGTACTCGCGGTGTTCGAGAAGTACCGCACCGACCTGTCCAAGCCGGCCCCGGAGGGCACCGCCATGGTCACCGTGCAGCTCCAGGCCTTCCCCCGGGAGCACGAGTGAGCAACGACCAACCCACCACCACCAGTACGCCGAACCGGGCGCCGCTGATCGCGTTCCTGGCGGCGAACGTGATTTCGATCTGCGGCACCCGGGTCAGCGCGATCGCGATCCCCTGGTTCGTGCTGATGAGTACCGGCTCTCCGTTCAAGACCGGTGTGGTCGCGCTGGCGGAGATGCTGCCGCTGGTGCTGTCCAAGGCAGTCGGCGGTCCGTTGATCGACCGGATCGGGCCGAAGCGGGTCAGCGTCGGCGCCGACACGGCCAGCGCCGTGGTGGTCGGGCTGATCCCGCTCCTGCACACCTTGCACCTGCTGAGCTTTCCGTTGCTGCTCGTGATCGTCGCCGTGGCGGGCGCGCTGCGAGGCCCAGGCGATGCGGCGAAGGGGACGCTGGTTCCCGACATCGCGGAAGCCGCCAAGACCCCGCTGGAGCGGGTGACCGGCCTGGAGAGCACGACCGAGCGGCTCGCGGGCCTGATCGCGTTCGCGCTCGCCGGTGGACTCATCGCCCTGGTCGGCGAGGTGAACGCCCTGTGGATCGATGCCGCGTCGTTCGCTGTCTGCGCGATCCTGATCCGCCGCTGGATTCCCGCCGCCCACAAACCGGCCGAAGACGCAGCGGACGAGGGCAGCTACGGTCAGCGCCTGCTGCAGGGATGGCTGTTCCTGCGCGGCGACAAGTTGCTGCTGGCACTCGTGCTGATGATCGCGGTCACCAACCTGCTCGACGCCGCGTTCGCAGTGGTGATGCTGCCGGTCTGGATCAGGGACCACGGCTACGGACCCGCGCAGATCGGCATGGTGCTGACCGCGTTCAGCGTGACCGCGACGGCCTTCGCCCTGCTGGCGTCGGCTGTCGGGGACAAGCTGCCCCGCAAGGTGGTGTTCACGGTCTCGTTCCTGATCTGCGGGGCGCCACGCTTCCTGGTGATGGCGTTCGACGCACCGCTGTGGGGACTGATGGCGGTGGCCGCGGTCGCCGGAGTCGGCGCGGGCTTCATCAACCCGGTGCTCGGCGCGCTGTTCATCGAGCGGATCCCCCGGCCGCTGCTGGGCCGGGTCAACTCGCTGGCCGACGCGGTCGCGTGGATCGGCGTACCGCTGGGTGGAGTGGTGGCGGGTGCGGCCATCGCAGGGGTCGGAGCAAGTCCCGCGCTGCTGGCGGCCGCCGGCGTCTACTTCGTCGCCACGATGTCACCGCTGCTGTTCGGCCGCGGAACGCACTGGGGCGGCCGGCCGGCTAGACGGGATCGCTCGGCGCCTGCGGAAGGCTCGGAGCGGCCGGACCAGACGGCGGCTGCGTCAGAGCGTTCGTAGGGGGCGCCGCCTCCGCCGCGCGGCGGAGGCGGTCGCGCTCCGCCCCGAGCACCCCGAGCAGCACCAGGTCGAGCAGCATCCCGCCGACCGCGGCGAACTGCGTCCCCGCGAACTGGAACACCTGCGTCAGCAGCAGCGACACCAGCACCGCCAGCTCGAACAGCCGCACCGCCCGCGCCCGGTCGCCCACCCGCAGCCTCAACCATCCCCGCGCGGTGAAGGTCGCCGACAGCACACTGCCCGCCACCACGCCGAGCACCGGGAAGTCGGTGAGCAGCTCTCCCCGGTCGAACCGGATCACCGCCGCGATCGCCGGCGCACCGAGCGCCTGCACCACCAGTACGGCGACCGCGACCCGCGGCGCCAGCGGATGCGTCGACAGCCGGTCGAAGCCGCGCCTCAGCGCCCGCCAAGCGGCGTCGACGGGCGCGGCCAGCTCCACCTCGTCGGGCCGTACGACGGCCAGCAGCGCCCGGGTCTCGCGGCGGCCGGGCACCTCGGGACCGACCAGCCGTAGCTGCTCGTAGGCCTGCGCGAGACGGCGCCGGGACAGTCCCCCGGCGACTCCCTCGACCGTGTGGTCGACCACGTTCGCCAGCTGCTCACGCGGGTCGAAGGGCCGCCGGGTGGTGACGAACCGGCTGCCGAGCACGATCAGCACGAACACGACGTACACGATCGCGGCGGTGGGCTGGTAGAAGTAGTTGTTGTCCGAGGTGACGAACTTGCCGACCTCGTCGATGAACAGGCCGAACCCGACGCCGCCGACCAGCGCCGCGGCCGGCCGCACCACCGGACCGACGTACGCGAGCAGCAGGACGATCGCCACCAGCATCAGCAAGCCGCCGGGCAGCACGTGAGCGATGTGCAGGCCGTCGCCGCCGATCTGCGGGTAGCCGCTGAGCTGCAGGATCAGCCGGGTGATCAGCACGGTCGCGACACCCGACACCACGAACGTGGTCAGGTGCTCTCCACTGCGGACGTTGCGGACCAGCCCCGCCCGCAGCAGGTACGCCGAACGCGTGGGAGTGCTCATGCAGGATTACGTTAGCTGGCTGGATCGCGGCGGTGGCACGGCGTCAGCGGACGATGGCGGCGATCACCACGATGGCGAGCAGTGCCAGCAGTACGACAGAGGTGACGAGCCGTCGGGTCCGGGGGTCCACCGGTTCAGGCTAGTAGATGGTCTCCGGGCAGCGGGACGAGCGGGTCAGGGCGGTGCACTCCACGTGGGCGGTAGCCGAGCGGTGCGGCAGTGCCCAGGTAGTCGGCGAGCAGCCAGATGACGGCCAGCCACATCTCCGTGCCCTGCAGTCCCGGCACGGACTGGTCGTCAGCAGCGTCCGGCGCGAACGCGAAGCCGGCGCCGTCGGTCCAGCGGGTGAGGATCTCAGCCAGCTGGTCCTGAGCCCAGCGTCGGCCTTCCGCCCGGCCGTACTCCGTCTGCTTGCCGGCCAGCCAGAGCGGGTGGATGACGTCCAGCACGTTGCAGGCGTTGTAGCCCGATCCTGTGAAGGCCCGACGGTCCTGGGCGTGCAGCAAGACGCTCTTCACGGTCTGCTCGGGGTACGGCAGCGGAAGGCCGAACTGCGCGTACGTGCCGCGGGTCAGGCGGTAGAAGCCGTTCACTACTTGGAGCCAGCCGTCATCAGGATGACGCTGACCCCACAGCCCCGTCCCGGGATCGGCTCGGGCGGTGAGCCAGCCGGTCAGCGTGAGGAACGAATCACCCGGATTTTCCTTGTGGTCAAGGAGGTTCCGTGCGAAAGCGGTGCCCAGGGCATCGATCGCGGCGCCGGCGCTCCACGCGTTCCTTGCCCAGGGCAAACGGCCGAGGTCGGCCGAGGTGAAGGTGGTGGTCCGCACCGGGTGGGCGAAGCCGGCGCCGAGCAGTTGGAGGGCGTAGCCGGCGCAGAGAACGTGATAGCTGGCCGGGCCTTCCAGAACGGAGAGCTCGGTGGGATCCGGGCGGTCTTCGGAGGCGAGGTCACCCGCGGCGACGAGGCCGGTTCCGGGGTCCTGACGCGACTGGAGGCGGCGGATCAGGTCCTCGGAGGTGTGACCGTCGGGAGTGCGCTGCAGCAGCAGGTCGGCGATCTCGATCGCGTCGCACCACGGCCGGATCGCGGGCTCCAGGCCCAGCCCCGGCCGGTCGACGAACCGCTCGCCGTCGTAGCACCTGGCCAGTACGTCGTCGGCCTGCTCCCGGGCCCGGGCGGCGAACGCTGCCAGGCTTTCCGGGGTGGCCGGAACCTGAACGGACGAAGCGGCACCCGGTGCGGCGGTTGACGGGGCGACCGGCCGGCGGGAGCGCAGCGGTTTGGCGGGGTTGCCGGCGGCTACGGTCCACTCCGGCACGTCCCTGGTGACGACGGCGCCGGCGCCGATGATGCTGTGGGCACCGATCGTGACGCCGTCCAGGACGATGGCGTTGGAGCCGATCCAGACGTCGTCGCCGACGGTGATGCCGCGGGCGGTGTGCGGCTGGGTGAAGATCGGGCGGTCGGGCTCGGTGCCGTGGTTGAAGGCGAGCAGCGAGCTGTGCGCGCCGATCCGGACACCGTCGCCGAGGGTGATCCGGCCGCGCACCACGGCGTACGGGTTGACGGTGGTGTCGTCGCCGAGCTCGATCTCGCCGGTGACGTACGCGTGAGCGGCGATGTACGAGCGCTGCCCCATCCGCAGCCGGTCACAGAACACCGCGGCCGTCGACGCCACGAACGCGTCGCCGGCCAGCTCGGCGACCCCCTCCGCGGCGAGCTGCCGATGCCGCTCGGCCTGCGCCGCGCGGTCGGCCGGCGTCGCTGCGGCGGCGTACTCCCAGGGCAGGAAATCGAGGCGCTCAACCATGGGATAACGCTATCCAACCAGGCTGCGGACCGCCGTCCCCGGCGTGTGCGGCAACGGCGCTGCTACTCTCCGGGCATGCGGGGCGGGAGCGAGCGATGACCGGAACCGGATCCCTGGACAGCGAGCAGACCGCTGCCGACGGTCCGGCGGGCGGTAGTGGCCGCCGGAGCCACC
Organism: Kribbella flavida DSM 17836; assembly: GCF_000024345.1. NCBI lineage: Bacteria > Bacillati > Actinomycetota > Actinomycetes > Propionibacteriales > Kribbellaceae > Kribbella > Kribbella flavida. The sequence continues at coordinate 6,342,384 of NC_013729.1, forward strand.
GGGTCACGATCAGCGACCTGGCCCGCCGCCTGGACATCTCCAAGGCGAGCGTCTCGTACGCGCTGAACGGCCGGTCCGGGGTCAGCGAGGAGACCCGGCAGCGGGTGCTGCAGCTGGCCGAGGAGCTCGGCTTCCACCCGAACTCGGCGGCCGTCGCCCTGTCGGCCAGCCGGACCCGGACGATCGGCATCGTGATCGCCCGGGACCCGGCGCTGATCTCCACCGAAGCGTTCTACATGCGCACGCTGGTCGGCATCGAGCAGTACCTCAACGAGGTCGACTCGTCGCTGCTGCTGCGGCTGACCGGCGAGCACGGCGAGGACCTCGACGTCCTGCGGCGCTGGAGCCGGCAGGGCCGGGTCGACGGGTTCATCCTGTTCGACGAGCACCTGGACGACCCGCGGATTCCGCTGCTCAAGGAGCTCGGAGTGCCGTGCGTCGTGGTCAGCTCGAACGCCCCCGACGACGGCGTCGGCCGCTTGATCAGCTCCCCCGAGCAGACCGTGACCCTGCTGCTGGACCACCTGGTCGAGCTCGGCCACCACGACATCGCGCACGTGAGCGGGCCGTTCCACTTCGTGCACGAGCAGCTCCGGGTCGAGCTCTTCCAGGAGCACGCCGTACGCCGTGGCATCCGGGTCCGGCACATCGAGGGCAGCTACCGCTACGAGGACGGCGCGGAGCTCACCCGGCAGATCCTGGCCGGCGACGACCGGCCGACGGCACTGGTGCTCGGCAACGACCTGATGGCGGTGGCCGCCCTGCGCGTCGCCACCGAGCTCGGCACCGTCGTCCCGGACGAGCTGTCGATCGTCGCCTGGGACGACTCGCCGCTGTGCGAGCTGGCCCGGCCTGGCCTCACCGCCGTGGACCAGCAGACGATGGAACGCGGCCGCGCGGCCGCGAACCTGTTGTTCCGGATCGCCGCCGGTGATCCGGAACTGCACGTCGAGGCACCGACCGGGATCCTGCGGCCCCGGGGCTCCAGCTCCCGGGCGATGACAGAAGCGCGTTAAGAAGCGCTCCGCGTTCGATCGACCCCGGAGCGTCGCGTACCGAAGTGCACAGACCTGCGTGAAGCTGGTCTCACCCGCCACCAACCCGCAGTACGGCGGGCGCGAGGTCACATAGCAGTAACGAAGCCGCCCGGACTGAACCGGTTCGGGTTTACGAACTTAACCGGTTAGGCCACTATGGGCCGACCAGCCCCTGCTTCCCTGCCGGGGGCTCGATGGGACGAGGGAGTCCGACGTGAGACTGCGTTCGCTTGTAGCCGCAGCAGCGGTGTCCGCCTTGGGAATCAGCCTGGCCGCCTGTGGTGGCAGCGACTCGGGCGATTCCTCCGGCGGGAACGGTGGCGGAGACGCCACGCTGACCTACTGGGCCAGCAACCAGGGCACCAGCCTGGACAACGACAAGCAGGTGCTGACCCCGGTGCTGGAGAAGTTCACCCAGGAGACCGGCGTCAAGGTCAACCTGGAAGTGATCGGGTGGAACGACCTGCAGACCCGGATCCAGACCGCGATCACCTCCGGCCAGGCGCCGGACGTGGTGAACATCGGCAACACCTGGGCCGCGTCGCTGCAGGCGACCGAGGCGTTCCTGCCGTTCGACGGCGAGGCGATGGACGCGATCGGCGGGAAGGACAAGTTCGTGCCGACGGCTCTGGCGACCGGCGGCAAGGAAGGCACCGACCCGACGTCGGTCCCGCTCTACGGTCTGGCCTACGGCCTGTACTACAACAAGGCGATGTTCCAGCAGGCCGGCCTGCAGCCGCCGAAGACCTGGGAAGAGATGGTCGCCGCGGCCAAGAAGCTGACCAACCCGGCGAAGAACCAGTGGGGGATGGCGCTGGCGGCCGGCAGCTACACCGAGAACGTGCACTTCGCGTTCATCAACGCCGCGCAGAACAAGTCCGAGTGGTTCGACGCCGACGGCAAGCCGACCTTCACCAGTGACGGCAACGTGCAGGGCGTGCTGCGGTACCTCGACCTGATGCAGAAGGACAAGGTCGCCAACCCGTCGAACGCACAGTACGACAACGGCACCAAGGCGGTGAACGACTTCGCGACCAAGAAGGTGGCGATGGTGATCAACCAGAACAACGCCAACTCCTCGATCGTTGCCAACGGCATGAAGCCCGGCGAGTACGGCGTCGTGCCGTTCCCGGCGCCGGCCGGCGGCGAGCAGGTGGCCAGCCACGTGGCCGGCATCAACCTGTCGATCTTCAAGAACACCAAGAACAAGGACGCGGCGCTCAAGTTCGTCAAGTACATGACCGACGCGCCGACCCAGACCACGCTGGGCAAGCCGTTCGCGTCGCTGCCGGTGCTGAAGGACGCCAAGCCGGCCTTCACCTCCGACGCGGCCGAGGCGGCGATCTTCTCCGACATCTACAACACCAAGTCCAAGCCGCTGCCGCTGGTGCCGGCCGAGGACCAGTACGAGAGCACCGTCGGCAAGGCGATGAACGCGATGTTCGCCAAGATCGCGACCGGTGGCACGGTCACCGCCGACGAGGTCAAGGCGGCGCTGAAGACCGCCGAGGACCAGGTCGCGGCGAGTAGCTGACCCGCGAACGGCGGCCCGGGCCCGGCGCCCGGGCCGCCCTTCGTCGCCGTCGACCCCGCGATCCACAGACAGGAGGCGCCGGATGTCCGTCGCCACACCAGAAGCGCCCGTCAGCGCGGGCGCGACCCCACGCGCGCAGAAGAAGCGTGGACCGGACCGCCGGCCCGGGCTGAGCCGGAAGCTGCCGTACCTGCTGCTCGCCCCCGCGATCCTGCTCGAACTGCTGATCCACATCATCCCGATGCTGGTCGGCATCTGGATGAGCTTCGTCAAGCTGACCAAGTTCTTCATCGCCAACTGGTCGGCCGCCCCCTGGGCCGGCCTCGGCAACTACCAGGTCGCCGTCGACTTCGACAACGCCGTCGGCGAGGGCCTGCTGAAGTCCTTCGGCGTCACCATCGCCTTCTCGGTGATCACCCTGGCGCTGTCCTGGGCGCTGGGCATGGCCGCGGCGGTCGCGCTGCAGCCGGCGTTCAAGGGCCGCAGCATCGTCCGGACCCTGTTCCTGGTCCCCTACGCCCTGCCCGCGTACGCCGGCATCCTGACCTGGAACTTCATGCTCCAGCGGGACACCGGCGCGGTGAACCACGTGCTGGTCGACAACCTCGGCCTGACCTCGGACCGGCCGTTCTGGCTGATCGGCGGCAACGCGCTGATCTCGCTGATCACGGTCGCGGTCTGGAAGCTGTGGACGTTCGCCTTCCTGACCCTGATGGCCGGGCTGCAGAGCATCCCGAACGACGTCTACGAGGCAGCCTCGGTGGACGGCGCGGGCCTGGTCCGCCAGTGGCGCCACATCACCCTGCCGTCGCTGCGGCCGGTCAACCTGGTGCTCGTGCTGGTGCTGTTCCTGTGGACGTTCAGCGACTTCAACACGCCGTACGTGCTGTTCGGCACCGGGCAGCCACCAGCCGGTGACCTGATCACCTTCCACATCTACAACGCGTCGTTCCTGACCTGGAACTTCGGCTCCGGCGCCGCGATGTCGGTGCTGCTGCTGATCTTCCTGATGATCGTCACCGGCGCCTACCTCATCGTCACCGGCAGGAGGTCGCGTCGTGCGTGACACCAAGGGCTTCAAGATCTACCGGGCCGTCGTGCTCGTCGTACTCGGACTGTTCGTGCTGGTCCCGCTGTACGTGATGGTGACGTCGTCGATGAAGCCGCTGAGCGACGTCCAGGGCGCCTTCACCTGGTGGCCGTCGAACCTCACCCTCGACCCGTTCGTGGACATGTGGCGCACGGTGCCGCTGGCCCGGTACTTCGTGAACAGCACGATCGTCTCGGTCGCCGCGACGGTGTTCTCGGTGATGATCGCGATCCTGGCCGCCTTCGCGGTGTCTCGGTTCCGGTTCCGCGGCCGGACGGTGTTCAGCACCACCGTGCTGTCGACGCAGATGTTCCCCGGCGTGCTGTTCCTGCTGCCGCTGTTCCTGATCTTCGTGAACATCAACAACTCCACCGGGCTGCAGCTGGTCGGCACCCGGCTCGGGCTGATCATCACCTACCTGACGTTCAGCCTGCCGTTCTCGATCTGGATGCTGGCCGGCTACTTCGACAGCATTCCGCGGGAGCTGGACGAGGCGGCGCTGGTGGACGGCTGCGGCCCGATGGGCGCGCTCTGGCGGGTCGTGCTGCCGGCCGCGCGGCCGGGCGTGATCGCGGTCGCGATCTACTCGTTCATGACCGCCTGGGGAGAAGTGCTGTTCGCGTCGGTGATGACGACCGAGGCGAACCGGACGTTGTCGGTGGGGCTGCGGCAGTACTCGACCCAGACCAACGTCTACTGGAACCAGATCATGGCCGCCGCGCTGGTGGTCAGCATCCCGGTCGTGATCGGCTTCCTGCTGGCCCAGCGGCACTTCGTCGCCGGGGTGACCGCGGGTGCGGTGAAGTAGCAGTCCGCGAACGACGACAGCGCCCGGTCCCGGATCTTCCGGGGCCGGGCGCTGTCGTCGTTCAGGGGTTCTGCGGCTCGGGCTCAGTAGGCCGACGGACCGTAGATGTGCACGGCGGTGGACCAACTGGTGGCCGACCGCCCGTTCCCGCGGATCGTGAAACCGCTCATTCCGTGGATCGAGATCCGGTAGCCGCTGAACTTGGCGTCCCTGGCCGTGCTCGGCCCTCGGTCGGCCTGGTCCGCGTGCTGCACGGTGAAGCCGACGACGCGCTGCCGGACCGAGGCGTCCCGGATGACCAGCGGCAGCACGCCCGGCAGGCCGGCCTTCAGCGTGGCGTACGCCTGGGCCGGGCCCTGCGGGTAATCGCCCTTACCGCTGGCACGCCCACCGACATCGATGTTGTCGACGTGGTTCTTCTGCGTGTGGTGGCGCTCGATGCCGACCTCGAACTTACCCTTGTCGCACTGGATCCCGATCTTGCCCTCCTTGCAGACGAAGCCCTTCGACTTGAGCGTCTTGAGCAGTCCGTTGACGGTCACACCGGGAAAGCAGCCGCTGCACAAGGCGGGCGCGGACGGTCTGACCGGCGGGGCGGGGGACGTGCTGGGCGGTGCGCCAGGCGATGAACTGGGGTCTGTCGTGGGCGAGCCCGCCGGTTGGGTCGGGGCGTCGTTCGCCGGCTGGGACGCGGCCGGCGCGGTCGTCCTGCCGGCGGAATCGCCGGAGCCGCCGGTGAAACGGCTGACCACGAAGATGCCGGTCCCGGTGAGCACCAGGACGCTGAGCACGCTGACCACGACGATGCCGAGCTTGCTCGGCCCGCGCGGCGGCGGAGGCGGCGGCGGGAAACCGCCGTACTGCGGCCCGTGCTGAGGTGCTCCGTACTGCGGCTGGCCGGGAGGCTGCCCGTACGGCGGCTGCTGCGGCTGCTGACCGTACGGCGGCTGTCCCGGGTAGCCGTTCTGCTGGTTGCTCACCGCCACAATGTAGTGAACCCACGGTTCAGCTCCGGCCTTCGCGAGCTCACCCCGTGAAGTCCCACTCCCCCACGGTGTCGTACGCCGCACCGTGCGCCGGGCCCTCGCCCAGCCGGGACGAGATCAGCCGCAGGCTCTCGGCCGTCCAGGCCGGTCCCTGGTACTCGTCGAGCACCCGCACGTAGCGGACCACGTCCATCGGCCGGCGCAACCGGGCCAGCGTCAGGTGCGGGGTGAACTTGCGCCCGTCGACGGTGACACCGGCCTTGTTGGCCGCCGACCGGGTGGTTCTCGCCAGGTGCGGCAGCGCCCCGGACTCGTCCTCGACACCGGTCCAGATCACCCGGGCGTCCGGCACCCCGGGGAACGCCCCGGCCCCGCGCAGCCGCAGGTCGAACGGCTTCTGCCGCCCGGCCGCGCGCTCCAGTCCTTCGCCCAGGTCGTCGGTCTTCCACTCCGGCACGTCACCGAGAAACGCCAAGGTGATGTGCCAGGTCTCGTCACTCGCCCACCGGACGTCCTCGTCCGGGTGGGACCTCCGCGGCTCCACGAACTCACTCAGATGCTCGACAACCTCCACCGGCGGCACCACGGCCACAAATAAACGCATGGGACCAGAGTAAGGAGTCCACACTGAGGTATGGAGCTGACCGACGCAGCGGGGCGGAACCTGCCGTCGCCGTGTGTGGTGGTGCTGGTGGGTCCGGGGGCGGCGGGCAAGTCGACGTGGGCGGCTGAGCGGTTCCCCGCGGAACTGGTCGTGTCGAGCGATCGGCTGCGGGCGCTGGTCGGGGCCGGGGAGGACGACCTGGCGGCGAGCGCCGGGGCGTTCGCAGTGCTGGAGGAGGTTGTCCGGCAGCGGATCGGGCGGCGGCTGACGACGGTGATCGACACGTTGGGACTGGACCGCGAGCGCCGACTCGGATGGCTGGCGCTGGCGCGGGAGGACGGGCTGCCGTGCGTGGCGGTCGCCTTCGACACCCCGGCGGCCGAGTGCCGCCGGCGCAACCGCGCGCGGGAGAAGCGCATTCCGGCGGACGTGCTCAGCGCACAGCTGAAGACGTGGAACGCGGTGAAGAAGCTGCTGCCGGACGAGGGGTTCGACGAGGTGCTGCGGGCGGCGACGGAGGTCCGCGTCGTACCGGAGGCCTTTGTGCAGGCGGATGCGGCGGCGCGGCGGCAGGTGGAGTCGCCGCAGGGGCTGCGGTTCGGGTTGCAGTTGAGCAGCTACACGCACAAAGCAGGGCGCACGACCACCGCCGAGTGGATCAAGCAGGTCGCGACCCGGGCCGAGGCGGTGGGCTTCGACGCGGTCTACGTGATGGACCACTTCCGGCAGATCCCGCAGTTGGGGCGAGCCTGGGAGGACTTCCTGGAGAGCTGGACGACGCTGGCCTACCTCGCCGCCTGCACGGAGAAGGTGAAACTGGGCACGCTGGTCAGCGGCATCACCTACCGCAACGTCGCTCACCTGGGGAAGATCGCCGCGACCTTGGACGTGCTCAGCGGCGGCCGCGCCGTCTGCGGCGTCGGGCTGGCGTGGTTCGAGGCCGAGCACAAGGCGTACGGGTGGGACTTCCCGTCGGTCAGCGACCGGTACGCCGTACTCGAGGACGCGCTGCACCTTCTCCCCGCGCTGTGGGGCCCGGGCAGCAAACCCTTTCACGGCAAGGCTGTCGACGTGCCCGACACCACCTGCTACCCCCGCCCGCTGCAAGAACACCTGCCGATCCTGGTCGGCGGCAGCGGTCGGCGCACGCTGCGGCTGGCGGCCCGCTACGCCGACGCCGCCAACGTCTTCGGCGACGTCGCCCAGGTCAAGCAGCGAGCCGAATACCTGCACGACCAGGCCGTCCGCCGGGACCGTGCGCCAATCACGCTCACCCACCTGTCGACGACCCTGATCGGCACGGACCGGCAGCAGGTCGACGCCTTGGTCAACCGGCTCCGGCCCCGCCACCAGGACCCGGCTCGGTACGCCGCGGCGGTGAACGCCGGCACGATCGGCGACCAGGTCGGCCGCTTCCGCGAACTCGCCGAGGCGGGCGTGGCCGAGGTGATGATCAGCCTGCCGGACCTCGACGACGACCTGACCCCGCTCGACACCGCCGGCGAGGTGGTCCAAGCCTTCCGCTGATCGTCAGCTGCGGTCGAGCGGGAGGTTCAGCAGCGCGTTCTCGATCAGCTCGGGCAGCGCCGGGTGGATCCAGTACTGGCCGCGCGCCATCGTGTGCGCGTCCAGGCCGAAGCTCATCGCCTGGATGACCGGCTGCAGGATCGTCGAGGCGTGCGGGCCGATCAGGTGCGCGCCGATCAGCAGCCCGGTCGCCGGGTCCGCGAGCAGCTTGGCGAATCCGGTCGTGTTCTCCATCGCCCAGCCGTACGCGATGCCGGCGTACTCCGCGCGGCCCACGACGTACGGGACCTGCTGCTCGCGCGCCTGCTCCTCGGTCAGGCCGACCGACGCGATCTGCGGCGAGCCGAAGACGGCCGCGGGCACGAACCGGTGGTCGGACTCGATCGGGTCGTCGGGGTGCAGCAGGTTGTGCTGCACGACCCGGGCCTCGTGGTTCGCGACGTGCTTGAGCTGGTACTTCGACGACAGGTCGCCGAGCGCGTAGATGCCCTCGACGGCGGTCTGCTGGTGCGCGTCGACGACCACCCGGCCGTCCTGGTCCACCTCGACCCCGGTCGCGGCCGGGTCGAGCAGGTCGGAGTTCGGCTGCCGCCCGACGGCGACCAGCACCTCGTCGACCACGACCTCGTCGGCCCCCGCCGGGCTGAGCGTGGTCAGCGCGACCGACCCGTCGTCGCGGCGGACGGCGCCGATCGTCTCGTGCAGCAGCCGGACGTCGTACGCGGCGGTGGCCAGGTCGGTGTAGCGGGTGGCGACCTCGGTGTCCTCGCGGCGCAGCAGCAGCGCGGACCGGGCGATCAGCGTCACCTCGACCCCGAGCGAGGAGAACACGTGCGCGAACTCGGCCGCGACGAACCCGCTGCCGATGATGCCGAGCCGGGCCGGCAGCCGCTCCAGCCGCATCACCGTGTCGGAGGTGTGGAACCCGGCCTCGGTCAGCCCCGGCACGAACGGCACGATCGGCCGGCTGCCCGCGGCCAGCACGAACCGGTCGGCGGTGATCACCCGGGTCTGCCCGTCGGCACCGGTGACGGTCAGCTCCTTGGTCGCGGTGAACCGGCCGGTGCCGTCGTACACGGTGACGTTCGCGTTGTCCGCATGCTGCCGCCGGTACTGCGCGCCGCCGGCCGCGATCGGGTCGATCCGGCCGAACACGCGGTCCCGGATGTCCGCCCAGCGCACCCCGGTCAGTTGCTCGTCGACGCCGAACCGCGCGCTGTGCGCCGGGGTCGCGGCCACGTCGGCGGTGTGCACGAACATCTTGGTCGGGATGCAGCCGACGTTCAGGCAGGTCCCGCCGAAGGTGCCGCGTTCGACGATCGCCGTCTTCAGGTCCGCGAACCGGTGGTCGAGAATCGAGTTCCCGGAGCCGGTGCCGACGATCACCAAGTCGTAGTGAGTCACACCCCATTGTGACCGTGACGGCAAGCCGCCCCGACCGGCCGGCGGGCGGTCGCCGCTCAGGCCACCCGGTGGGCGGCGTCGACGGCGGCCTTCTCGTCCTGCACCTCACGCTGGGTCAGCACGTCGAGCCGCGGGCGGGGCAAGAGCCGGGGCCGGATCGCCAGTCCGCGACGGCGGGAGAAGTAGATCACCGAGGCGACTGTGCCGAGCACGGTGAGCGAGCCGCCGACGATCAGCGACCAGCGGGCACCGAACTCCTGACCGACCCAGCCGATGAACGGTGAGCCGATCGGCGTGCCGCCCATCAGCACGGTCATGTAGAGCGCCATCACCCGGCCCCGCATGGTCGGCTCGATGCCGAGCTGCATGGTCGCGTTGGCCGCGGTCAGCATGGTCAGCGCGGTGAACCCGACCAGCGGCAGCACCGCCGCGAAGCTCAGGTACGTCGGCATCAGGCCGCTGACCACCACCATCACGCCGAAGGCCAGGGCCGCGCCGATCACCAGGCGGGCGCGGGTCCGGACCCGGCGGGCGGCGAGCAGCGCGCCGGCCAGCGAGCCGATCGCCAGGATCGAGCCGAGAATGCCGTACTCCCCCGCGCCCTGGTGGAACGCGCTGGTGGCCATCAGCGCCGAGGTCATCTGGAAGTTCAGCCCGAAGGTGCCGGCGAAGAACACCGCGACCAGCACCATCATCAGGTCCGGCCGGCGCCACAGGTAACGCATGCCGTCGCGGATCATGCCCTTGTCGCGGGCGGCCACCTTCGGCGTGTGCAGCTCCTCCACCCGCATCAGCCGCAGCGAGATGATCACCGCGGCGTAGGTGAAGCCGTTGATCATGATCACCGGACCGGTGCCGATCCAGTGGATCAGCAGGCCGGCCAGGCCCGGGCCGATCAGCCGGGCGGCGTTGAACGAGGCCGAGTTCAGCCCGACCGCGTTGGACAACTCGTCGCGGCCGACCATCTCGACCACGAACGCCTGCCGGGTCGGGGCGTCGAAGGCCGTGCCGACGCCGAACAGCAGCGCCAGCGCGTAGACGTGCCAGGCCTCGACCAGGCCGGTCACGGTCAGCGTGCCGAGCACCAGCGCGACCGCGCCCATGGCGAGCTGGGTGATGGTCAGCACCTTGCGCTTCGGGAAGCGGTCGGCCACCAGGCCGGCGTACGGGCTGAGCAGCAGCGACGGCAGGAACTGCAGGCCGGTGACGATGCCGAGCGCCGTCCCGGAGTGGGTCAGCTCCAGGACCAGCCAGTCCTGGGCGACCCGCTGCATCCAGGTGCCGACGTTCGAGACGATCGCGCCGGAGGCGTAGAGACGGAAGTTGCGGACCTTGAACGCGCGAAAGGTCGGACTCATGTAGCCGCCAGGCGTTCGAGAACAGGCGCTGCCTTGCGCAGGATGTCGCGCTCCTCGGGAGTCAGTTTCTTCAGTTTGGTCTGCAGCCACTCGTCGCGGCGCCGGCGGTTGGCCAGCAGCAGCACGTGCGCGGCCGGGGTCAGCTCGACCACGATCTGGCGCTTGTCGGTCGCGTGCGGGCGGCGGACCACCAGGCCCGCCTCCTCCATGTTCGACACGATCCGCGTCATCGACGGCGGTTTGACCTGCTCGTGCGCGGCCAGCTCGCCGATCGTCATCGCCGCGTGCTTGCCGAGAGCTCCCAGAACGCCGAGCTGGTTCGCGGTCAGGTCGTGGCCGTCCTCGCGCTGCCGCCGGATCTGCCGGGACAGCCGCAACGTGGACGACCGCAGGGCGCTCGCCAGCCCGACGTCGGACTTCACCTGCTGGGCTACGACTTCGGGCATGTCGTTAGCATAACTCATTACCTTTGCTAACGATAAAGACCGACGGCGTATTCCGCACCGTGGTCCGGCTCCGGTGTCACCAGCGCGGCAGGTGACCTGCGTCCGGCGGCTGGCAGAAGCGCAACATGTTGCCGAACGGGTCGTTGACCGCCATCACCCGGGCCCAGCCGGCGTCCTCGGGCCGGGGCACCCAGACCGCCGGCCCGAACACCTCGACCTGGGTCCGCTGCGCGTCGAGCTCCGCGTGCAGGTCGTCCAGGTTCGGCAGCCAGATCCCGATCGTGGCGCCGGGCGAGGCGACGTACGGCGTCTCGGTCAGGTGGAAGGTGCTGCCGGCCCGGGTGACCTGACCGTAGAACGGCCCGTCCGCACCGTCGGACGGGCCGCCGAAGTCGAGCCGGCAGCCGAGGAAGTCGACGAAGAAGCGGCGGGCCTGCGCGACGTCGAAGATCCGCAGCACCGGGATCGTCGGGTTGCCGCCTACACCGGTGCTGCCGTCGCCGTCGACACCGGCCAGCTGCCGGGCCTTGGCCGCCATCACGTTCCAGTCGGCGTGGCCGAACTGGCGGGCGACGATCTCCAGCGCCTCGCTGTGCCCGAGCTCGACCTGCCGGCGGGCGAGCAGCTCGGCCCGCAGCGTCTTCGCCATCGTCTTGGCGTCGCGGAAAGTACGCATCTGATCCTCCTGGCGGACAACGAGACCAGTTGCCTGCGTTGCTGATGGGTCCGCCGGGGAGCAGAGCGTCAGGAAGCCGAACGATGCGTTCACCGAACCCCTCCGGGGCGCAGGCGGCCGGCCGCATCAGCCGTGCGCTCAGGTTAGGAAGGTAGGTAGGCACTGTCAACGATTAGGGTGTGCGGCCATGGGGACTGCTGCGGATCTGCTCGAGTACGAGCACCGCTTCCGCCGGGCCGGGTTGCCGTTGTTCATCGAGGACTTCTCGCCGGTGCACGACATCTTCACCCGGGCGACGCCGCTGCTCGCGCTGGTGTTCGTCGCCGAGATGCTCGGCGCGACCTCGCTGACCTGGCCGGTCTGGGTGAACGCGCTGGCCGTGCTCGGTGGTCTGGCCGTGCTGGTCGGCGGCTTCGGCCTGCTGAACCTGCTGCGCGGCCGGCCGTTCTGGTCGCTGCCGACCCGCTTCGGCATCCCGGAGCTGGCCACCTTCGTGCTGCTGCCGGCTCTGCTGCCGCTGCTGTCGCAGTTCCAGCTGCGGCAGTTCTTCGGCGTGGCCGCCGGCAACCTGGTCCTGCTCGGCCTGGTGTACGTCGTGGTCGGCTACGGCCTGATCGGTACGACGCTGTGGGGGCTGCGCCGGCTCGCGGGTGAGCTGGCGAGCTCGGTCGCCAGCCTGATCCGCGCACTGCCGCTGCTGCTGGTGTTCTCGCTCGTGCTGTTCGTGAACACCGAGATGTGGCAGGTGTTCGCCGGCATGCCGGTCGCCTTCATCGTCTTCTCGGCGATCGCGTTCGCCGTGCTCAGCAACCTGTTCCTGGTCCTGCGGCTGCCGCAGGAGCTGGACCGGGTCGAGCGCGACGCCGGCTCCGGCCCGCCGCTGCGCCGGATGCAGCGGCTGAACCTGAGCGTGAGTCTGGTGATCCGCCAGTGGATGCAGGTCCTGGTGGTCAGCGCCGGCGTCGGCGTCTTCTTCGTCGGTTTCGGCATGCTGGCGATCAGCGCCCGCATCTACGCCGACTGGGGCATCGACCCGGGCGCCTGGTCGTACGAGTTCTGGCTGCTCGGTCACCCGCTGCTGATCAGCGAGGCCATGGTGAAGGTTGCCATCGGCATCGCCAACTTCACCGGCCTGTACTACTCGATCTCGCTGATGACCGACGCCACCTACCGGACGGAGTTCCTGGACAACGTGTCCGACGAGCTGCGTGAGCTGTTCACCGCCCGCTCCGAGTACCTCGAGCTCCGTTCCCGCATCGCGGCCTGAAACCCCGGCCTCGGCTGCTGCCGCGACCGGGGCGATCAGGTCAGGCCTGAAGGGCAGTCTTGAGGAAGTGCAACTGGTGGCGCATCAGCCCTTCGACCGCAGCCTCGTCGGTCGGTGCGTGTCCCGCTCCCGACAGCGGCAGCACCTGGTGCGGGCGCCCGGCGGCCAGCAGCGCGGCGGACAGCCGGAGCGTGTGCGCAGCGACGACGTTGTCGTCCGCCAGCCCGTGGACGAGCAACAACGGGCGGGACAGGTTGGCCGCGTCCGCGATCGGTGACGACCTGTCGTACGCCTCCGGGTTGTCATCCGGGTGCCCGAGGAAGCGCTCGCGCCAGTGGGTGTCGTACAGGCGCTGATCGCTCGGCCCCGCACCGGACACTGCCGCGTGGAACACGTCCGGCCGGCGGAGTACGGCGGCCACCGCCAGCGTGCCGCCGTAGCTCCAGCCGATGATGCCGACCCGGGTGAGATCAAGGTCCGGGCAGTACTCCGCCGCTGCGTGCAGAGCGATCACCTGATCCTCCAGCGGCGCCGACAGGGTATCGCCGCGCACGGTCTTCTCCCAGGCCGGTCCGCGTCCCGGCGTACCGCGGCCGTCGGCGATGACCACGGCGAACCCGGCCTCGGCGTACCACTGGGCGGTCGCGTACGCCGGGGTGGTGGCGCGGACGACGATCTGCATCGCCGGACCGGCGTACGGCGCCATCAGGACCGGCAAGGTGGTCCCCGGCTCGTACCAGGACGGCAGGACGAGGGCGGTGCGCAGCTCCTGCTCCCCCGCAGACATCCAGGTGATCCGGGGAGTCAGCACAGGCGCGGCCGCCAAGGACCGGATCTCCTGGTCGGGCCGGCCGTCCCGGCGTACGGCGAAGCTCCGGCCGGTCTCGGTGTTCGCGGTGAGCACGAGGGTGTCGCCGGTCCGGGTGGCGGTGTGCACGCCGGGGGTGTCGGTGAGCCGGCGGAGACCGGCGGGGTCGTGTGACCAGACGTGGCGCTCCGTCGGTTCGCTGCTCGCCTCGAAGAGCACCGACTCGGCGGTGACGTCCAGGACAGCGTGCAGCTGGAGTCCGTCCGGGGTCGCCGGTTGTCCGTCGACCAGCAGCCTGCGGGTGTGAGGGGTGTCGTCGGGGACCACGAGCTTGCCGAACGCGGTGCGGGCCGGCGTACCGGGGAGGAGCTGGACCCACGCGGTGTCCCGCTGCTCGTGCAGCACCTCGGTCAGGCCGGTCGACGGGTCGGCGCTGAGCACGTGCAGGGTCCGTTGGTCCCGCGACTGCACGCTGATCAACGGGCCGTGCCGGTCCCAGGCGGCGGACACCAGGTACTCGAAGGTTTCCCGGTCCCAGTCGATGTCGATCGTCGTCCCGGACAGGTCGAGCACGTGCAGGGAGACCAGCGCGTTGGCGGTGCCGGCCGCCGGGTAGCGGATCTCCCGCGGGCGGGTCCGGGGGTTGGCCGGGTCGGCGATCCACCAGCGCTGGACGGGCGTCAGGTCGACCCGTGCGGCGAGCAGGCGGTCGCCGCCGGGTGACCACCAGTGGCCGCGCGTGCGGTTCATCGACTCGGCGGCGACGTGCTCCGCCAGTCCCCAGCCGACCAGCGGATCGTCGTCGCCGGCCACCCGCTGGTCGTTGCCAAGGGCAATCTCCAGGACGTGCAGCGAGCCGTCGGTCACGTACGCGACGCGGCGACCGGTCGGGTCCAGCCGTGGATCGACGACCGGGCCGGCCGGGTCCAGCCGGCGCAGCGCCTCGGTGGCCAGGTCGAGGTGCCACAGCCGACCGTTGACCGCGAAGACCACGGTCTGCAGCGCGGTGTCCGCGCTGTACGCGACCACGCCGCCGGACCGCTCCCGGGCGCGTTCCCGGCGGATGCGCTCGGCCTCGGGGACCGGGCCGTCGTCGCCGAGGTGTTCAGGGGCGACCAGCAGGCGCTCCCCCGTGCCGTCGAGCAGCCACAGGCAGCTCGCCCGATCCTCGGGGCCGCGGGTGCGGAGGAAGAGCACCCGCTCGCCGTCCGGGGCGACGGTGAAGGCGCGCGGCAGGCCGAGGGAGAAGCGTTGGGTCCGGGCCGACTGGGCGGGGTAGGCCTCGGCGGGTGACAGGGCTGGTGTGTGGTGTGTGTCCATAACCGAGACCTTGGGCGTCGTATCCGAAGGGACTGCGGGGGAAGAAGCGTGACGCTCGAACGCGGCGGCGGAGCATCAGCAGGCAGTCGGAGAACCCGAGTGCACCGAGAACCTATCACCCCTCGGTGCACTCCCGGACGGCAGGTCCCGGTCAGGTCAGCCAGTCACCCAGCGGGCCGATCGCGAAGTACACGACGAACAGCGCGGCGACCACCCACATCAGCGGGTGCACCTGGCGGGCCTTGCCCCGGACCACCTTGAGCAGCACGTACGAGACGAAGCCGGCGCCGATGCCGGCCGAGATCGAGTACGTGAACGGCATCAGGATGATGGTCAGGAACGCCGGGATCGCCACCTCGAGGTCGTCGAAGTCGATGCCCTTCACCTGGGCCATCATCAGGAACCCGACCAGCACCAGCGCCGGCGTGGCCGCCTCGTACGGGACCAGCGTGACCAGCGGCGCGAACACCATCGAGAGCAGGAAGCAGATCCCGGTGATCACGCTGGCCAGGCCGGTCCGGGCCCCCTCGCCGACGCCCGACGCCGACTCGATGTACGACGTGTTGCTGGACACCGAGGCGGCGCCACCGGCGGCCGCGGCGACGCTGTCGACGATCAGGATGCGCTGCGCGTTCGGCGGGTTGCCCTGCTCGTCGAGCAGGTTCGCCTCGGCGCCGATCGCGGTCATCGTGCCCATCGTGTCGAAGAAGTCGGCCAGCATCAGCGTGAAGATCAGCAGGATCGCGGACACCGCGCCGACCTGCGAGAACGAGCCGAACAGGGTGAACTCACCGAGCAGGTCCAGGTCGGGCCGGCTGAACCAGTTGTCCGGCAGCGACGGCACGCTCAGACCCCAGCCGCCCGGGTTCTCGGCGGTTCGGCCGCCGACCCCGACGATCGCCTCGACCACGATCGCGAGCACCGTCGCGGTCAGGATGCCGATCAGGATCGCGCCTTTCACCTTGCGGGCGTACAGCGACACGATCAGGATCAGACCGACCACGAAGACCAGCACCGGCCAGCCCCGCAGGTTGCCGCCGACCCCCAGCTCGACCGGCGGGCCCGTCGGCGCCTCCGGGCGGCGGACGAAGCCGGCGTCGATCACGCCGATGAACGCGATGAACAGGCCGATGCCGACGCTGATCGCGATCTTCAGCTGCCGGGGCACCGCCTCGAACACCGCTCGGCGGAACCCGGTGAGCACCAGCAGCAGGATGATGATGCCCTCCAGCACCACCAGGCCCATCGCGTCCGCCCAGGTCATCTTGGTCGCCACCGAGAAGGCCAGGAACGCGTTCAGGCCGAGGCCGGTGGCCAGCGCGAGCGGGAAGTTCGCGACCAGGCCCATCAGGATCGTGATCACGCCGGCCACCAGCGCGGTGGCCACCGCGACCTTGGCGATCGAGGCGGTCGGGTCGGTGCCGCCGCCGACGTACTGGCCGGTGCCGTCCTTGACGGTGCCGATGATCAGCGGGTTCAGCACCACGATGTAGGCCATCGTGAAGAAGGTGACCAGACCGCCGCGAACCTCACGGCCGAGGGTCGAGCCACGATCGCTGATGTGGAAGAACGAGTCGACGCCGCGTCCGATCGAGGAGGAGGCGAAGCGGGAGCGGCTGGTGACAGCCTGGGGCGAGCTCATGGCGGAATCGTGCCAGGTCCGCCCGGGCCGGGGCGAGCGATCCCGGAAAGCGGGCGTGGGCCGCTAGGGTGAGAGCGTGGCAGAGCAGAACCCGGCGTCGAAGAAACGCACCGATCCGACCAGTCAATTGGCGCGCGGTGAGCTGGTGCACGCGGAGGTCAAGCCGCTCGACCTGTCCGGCATCCCGACCGTGATCGCCGGGATCGTCGCCTGGGCGCTGGCCTTCGTGGCCGTGCTGGTCTTCCGCGACGACCTGGAGCGGTCCGGCAACGACTGGTGGCTGTGGGTCACCGTCGCCGGGTTCGGGCTGGGCTGGATCGGGCTCGCCTACTGCAAGCGGCGCTGGTCATCGATCCAGGCCGGCCACCGCTCGGCGACCGAGGACTAGACCCCGGTCTCGTCCGTCTCGTTCTCGCCCGTCTCGTCATCGGCCGTCTCGTCCTCAGCCGCGCCGTCCTCACCGGACTCGTGCTCGCCCGACTCGTCGGCCGTTTCCTCGTCGTCGGCCTCGCTCGCGTCGAGCAGGTCCTCGACGGCCGGGTGGGTCTCGTCCGCGACCGGGTCGACCACCACGTCGTCGTCCGACGGCGGCTCGACGGCCGCCTCGATCTCGGCCTGCACGGCGTCGGCTTCCGCGATCTCGTCGTCCGCGGCGGCCGGGGTCGGGGTGACGTCGATCGCCAGTTCGTCGTACCCGGTGGTGTCGAAGGCGTGCTCGGTGGACGGCTGGTCCACGGAGTCGATCACGACGTCGGAGTGCGCGCCGCAGCCGAAGTCGTAGGCGACGATCCGACCGTCGCCCGGGGCCATCTCGTTGGCGCAGGCGCCGAAGGCCTGGCCGAGGCTGTCGGCCAGCCGGATCCAGTAGCCGCAGGAGTGGCACTTGTACGGTACCGCCTGCGCGATCGGCGAGGACGGGCCGAAGTCCCCGGCGTACCAGCGCTCGGCCGACTCCTCCCGGCCGACCTGCGAGAGCACCCGCTCGCGGCCGAGGCCGAGCTCCTCGACCACCGCGAGCACCTCGTCGGGCGCGCCGGCGGTGTCGGTGTAGCCGGGCTCCAGCCGCGGGTCGTCCGGCAGCGTCGGGAACAGGTCGCCCGGCCGCAGGTCACCCGGCTGGACCCGGTCGGACCACGGGACCCACTCGGGGGCGACGACGGCGTCCTCGCCCGGCAGCATCACGACCTCGTTGACCGTGACGGTCTTGGCCCGCGAGGCGCGGGTGACCGTCACCGCCCAGCGCCAGCCGCGGTACCCCGGGTGGGTGGAGGCGAAGTAGTGCGTGACGAGGCGCTCACCCTCGACCAGGTGGCCGAGGTGGTCGCCGACCTGCGGGGCGCCGGCTTCCTCCACCGCCGCCGCCCGGGCAGGTTCGACCGCCGCGACGCAGACGGCGTCGGGCTTGGCGCGGACCGGTTCCGGAGCTTTGACGGGAGTCACAATCGATCATTCTCGCACGGTCGGCCGACGGATCCGAACCGTGCCGCGACTGCGGTCTGTCCCCCGCACAAGGCAGGATGGAGACATGCAGAGTCCTGACCCGGCGGACCGGCCGCGCACCGAGCAGCCGCGACGCGCGGCCACGGGCTCGGCGCCCGGTGCGGGCTCCCCGAGCGGAGGCTCAGGACGCTCGCCGGGTGCGGGCGCCGGCGGCTCCTCGGGCGGCGGCGCCGGCGGGCGCGGCGGCGGACCGAAGGACGGGCAGAAGCGCGCCGGCGAGCGGCTGAGCTCGGCCGGGCAGCGACTCGGCAGCGCGGGCCGCAAGGTCGGGCACGCCTCGAAGGTCGGTGCCGGCGGGTTCGCCACGATCTCGAAGAAGACCGCCGGGTTCACCGGGCGGGCGGGCAAGGCGACCGGCCGACGGATCCGTGGCCTGACCAGCGCGCAGGGGGCGGGCGAGTCCGGGCTGTCGCGGCTGATCGAGCTCGGCGCGGTCAACGCCGCGGGCGACACCGCCTTCGCCGTCTCGCTCGCGGGCACCGTGTTCTTCGCCGTACCGAGTGAGCAGGCGCGGGACCGGGTGGCGCTGTTCCTGCTGCTGACGATGGCCCCGTTCGCGTTGATGGCGCCGCTGATCGGCCCGATCCTGGACCGCTTCCGGCACGGCCGCCGCTGGGCGATCGGCGCGACGCTGGGGTTGCGCGGCTTCCTGGTCTGGAGCCTGGCCGCCTCGATCCACGACAGCTCGACCTGGTTGTACCCGGCGGCCCTCGGCTGCCTGGTCGCCTCCAAGGCGTACGGCGTGACCCGGGCGTCGGCCGTGCCCCGCCTGCTGCCGAACGAGATCAGCCTGGTCACTGCGAACTCACGGATCTCCCTGGCCGGAGTGGCCGGCGCGACCGTGGGCGCCGGCATCGCGGGCGCGTTCGCGGCGATCGGGCCGGAGTGGTCGCTGCGGTGGGCCGCGCTGGTCTACACCGTCGGACTCGTGCTGGCGATCCGGCTGCCGAGCAAGGTGGACTCCCCGGCCGGTCAGGAGATGCTCGGCTCGGCCGGGCGGGAGGCGCGGCGGCGGGCGATCACCGCGGCGGTGTCGCGCGGCATCCGGTGCAACCTCGGGCTGCGGTTCGTCTCCGGCTTCCTGACCATGTACCTCGCGTTCCTGCTCCGGGACAAACCGATCAGCGGCCTGGACGGCGCGCTCGCGGCCGGCGCGGTGATCGCCGCGGCCGGCCTCGGCAACAGCCTGGGAACCCTGACCGGATCGTTGCTCAAGGCAAGAAAACCCGAGATCGTGGTGCTGGTGGTGCTGCTGGCGGACGCGACGATCGCGATCTGCGTGGCGGTGTTCTACGGGTTCCCGACGCTGATCCTGCTCGGACTGGTGGCCGGCTTGTGCAGCTCACTGGGCAAGCTGTCGCTGGACGCGATGATCCAGCGCGACGTCCCGGAGACCGTGCGGACGTCGGTGTTCGCCCGGTCGGAGACGGTGCTGCAGCTGTCCTGGGTGATCGGCGGCGGATGCGGCATCGTGCTGCCGCTGATCCCGCGGCTGGGGTTCGGCTTCCTCGCGGCGGTGCTGATCGCCGTGATCATCCTGGTGATCCGGCACCAACCGGCTCCACAGCCGCAACCGCCGTCGCCGGGTCCGAGCGGGTCGCGTACTCGGCCGCAAGCGCCCGAGCCCGGCCCGGGATCGGGCTCAACCGCGACAAGTGAGACCCGCGCGGAGCGGGTCGCCACCGCGCGGACGGTGATGACCAGCCCCGACGACCCGACCGAGCGGATCAGCGAACGCCGGGCCCGGGGGCCGCGCACCGACGCCCCCGAGCGCTCCAACGAGCCGACCGTCGAGCTGCGCGTCGACCCGGACGGCAACCCGAAGCCGTCGGCGATTCCCGACGCCGCCGCCGGCCGCTGGTGGAGCGGCCACCCGGACGACGACGAGACCGAGATCGCCCCCACGACCTGGTCCGAAGAACCCACCGTCGAACGCACCGCCGAACAACCAGCCGCCGACCGCGGCACCTCCCGGCGTACCGCCGAGCCCGACGACGAGACGCGCGTCGAACGCCGCCCCGGCCTCTTCCGCCGCCGCCCCCGCTGACGTTCTACTGCGTGATGCCAGCTGGTTCCCCCCACCCACCCCATTCCCGGGGATAACCCTGCACCTGCTGGGTCTACCGGGGCGCATGCGCAGGCAGAACCCACAAGTTGGCGGGTTATCCCCTCAGGTGGGGCCGGGGCGCAGGCCGGGGGTGAAGGGGTTGCGGCGGGAAGGGACGGCGGGCGGGGTCAGACGTCGAGGCGGTCGGCGACGCCGCGCAGGACGGTGGCGACCTGGCGGGCGGCCTTGCCGTCGGGGTGCCGGCCGCGGCGGTAGCCCTCGCCGAGATTGTCGAGCAGCTTGATCAGGTCCTCGACGACCAGCGCCATCTCCTCCGGCTTCGGCCGCATCGCCTTGGCCACCGACGGCGGCGGGTCGATCAGCCGGACCTGCAGCGCCTGCTCGCCCTTGCGTCCCTCGACGACCCCGAACTCCACCTTCTGGCCCGGCTTGAGGTTGGTCACTCCGGCCGGCAGGGCCTCGGCCCGGACGTAGACGTCCCCGCCCTCCTCCTTGCTGAGGAAGCCGAACCCCTTCTCGGAGTCATACCACTTGACCTTGCCAACAGGCACGGGAACCTCTTCGGTGTCGATCGTCGGAACAGGACGGAAAGGCGACCGGACAGGCTGCCGGGCGCCGGCTACCCAGCGTACGTGACCGGGCTCCGCCGCGCCTCCGGGAAAGCGGCTGACCGGACAACGATTTGGCACCGCCGGGTCTCGTAATCCCGGCCCGGCTCAGCGGTACTTTTCGGGCTCCTTCAGCCGCTCGTTCATCGAGCCGGAGCGGAAGCCGCGCGGGTCGACGGCGGCGGCGGTGAAGCCCTGCGCGCGGACCAGCTGGACCAGGGCCGCGGTGTCCACCGTGCCGAGCAGCTCGGCGTCGATCTCGATGCTTGCGGACTCGCCGAGGTCGCGGACCCGCACGTTCTGCACCCCGTACGGCGTGAGGTGCGCGCGGACCGCCTGCTCGGCCCGGTCCACCCGGGCCAGCAGGTGCGGCGTGATCCGGATGCCGTACGCGATCCGGCTGGACAGGCACGCGGCGGCCGGCTTGTCGGACGTCTCCAGGCCCCAGCTGCGCGACGCCTCCCGGATCTGCGCCTTGGTCAGCCGGGCGTCCCGCAGCGGGGTGATCGCGCCGCGCTCGAAGGCGGCCCGGATGCCCGGCCGGAAGCCGGCGATCGCGTCGTCGGCGTTCGTGCCGGTGGCGATCGCGGCGATGCCGAACTCGTCCGCGATCGGCTGCAGCGTCTCGACCAGCTCGGCCTTGCAGAAGTAGCACCGGTCGCCGGCGTTGGCCTGGTAGCCCTCGCGGTCCATCTCGTGCGTGTGCGGGGTGACGTGCCGGACGCCGAGGCCGTCGGCGAACCGCGCGGCCGGCTCCAGCTCCGCGACCGGCAGGCTCGGGCTGACCGCGGTCGCGGCGACCACGTTCGCCGGGCCGATCGCCCGGGCGGCCGCCGCCAGCAGGAAGGCCGAGTCGGCGCCGCCGCTGAAGGCGACCACCAGACTCGGGTACGACGCCAGTCGCGCCATCAGGGCTTCCAGCCGCTGCTCCAGCACGTACGCGTCCAGCCAGGCCGGGAACTCGGTGAGGTCGTTCAGCACCACGTCGGCGCCGTACGCCCGCAGCTCGTCGGCCGTGAACGGCCCGGTGGCGACGCTGACCGCGACGGCTCCGGCGGCCCGGGCGCCGTCGATGTCGGCGGTGTGGTCGCCGACGTAGATGGTCGCGTGGTGCTCGCGCAGCGCGGTGCCCTTCTCGACGCCGTGCAGGTCACCGACCGGCTCGTCGACGTCGAGGCCGAGGTGGTCCAGATGCAGCTTCACGCTCGGCGTGTACTTGGCCGACACCACCACGGTCCGCCCGCGCAGCGCCCGGACGGCGGCCAGCGACTCGGCCACGCCGGGCAGCGGCAGGCTGCCGGTGATCGCGTGCGCGGGGTAGTGCTCGCGGTACCGCGCGACCATCGCGTCGACCTGGTCGGCGGGGAACCAGTTCGCCATCTCCCAGGTCAGCGGCGGCCCGAGCCGGCTCACCACCAGGTCGGTGTCGATCGGCACCCCGGTCTCGGCGACGAGCAGGTCCCAGACCGCCTGGATGCCCGGCCGGGAGTCGATCAGCGTCATGTCCAGGTCGAACCCGACCACGAGCTCCGGCACGTCGGTGGCAGCGGGACTGGGCTGGATCTCGGCGGTTGACACGTCCCCAACCCTACGTCCTCGGCTGCCGGTGAGGCTCGCCCGTCTGGCTCCGGGTTGACACTTGCGGGTATCTGATCCGACTCCTTGACATCGTTCGCCGATATGTAAACCATGCTGGTCATGGAGAGCTTCAGCGAGCGGACGAAGCGCAGACTGCGCGAGGAGCTGCTCGACGCGGCGTACGACGCCCTGGTGGGCGGCGGGTACGACGCGCTCCGGATGGCCGAGGTGGCACGCCGGACCGGCGTCTCCCGGCAGACGGTCTACAACGAGTTCGGGGACAAGTGGGGTCTGCTGCAGGCCGTCGCGGTGCGGGAGACCGAGCGGTTCCTGGTGGACGTCAACGCCGCGCTCGCCGAGCACGCCGAGCCGATCGCCGGTCTGCAGGCCGCGGTGGAGCGCGCGCTGACGCTGGCCGCGGACAACCCGCTGGTGAAGGCCGCGCTCGGCCAGCCTGGTTCGGACCAGGCCAGTCAGCTACTCACCACCCGGGGCCAGCAGGTGCTGGAGCTGAGCCATCAGCGGCTGGACGCGTACGTCCGCGAGCAGTGGCCGGAGGTGCCGGCCGAGGACGCCACCACCTGCGTCGACATCGCGCTGCGCGTCGTTCTGAGCCACATCGTCAACCCCGGCGCCGCGCCCGCGGTCGTCGGAGCCCAGGTCGCCCAGGTGCTGGGCCCGTTCCTCAGTTCAGCGCGAGACAGCAGGAGGCAGCCATGACCACGGTCGCGAATCCCTTGCACCGCCAAGGTTTCAGCTCGCTGCGGGCCGGCGGGTTCCACTGGGACGCTCTGCCGTTGCGGCTGTTCGACAAGGGCAACCGCAAGTTCTGGAACCCGCGCGACCTCGACTTCAGCCAGGACGCCGAGGACTGGCAGCGGCTGACGCCGAACGAGAAGGACAACGCGATGATGCTGTGCGCGCAGTTCATCGCCGGCGAAGAGGCGGTCACCGAGGACCTGCAGCCGTTCCTGCAGGCGATGGCTGCCGAGGGCCGGTTCGGCGACGAGATGTACCTGACCCAGTTCTGCTTCGAGGAGGCCAAGCACACCGCGGTCTTCCGGCTCTGGCTGGACGCGGTCGGCGTCACCGAGGACCTGCACCGGTACGTCGAGAACAACCCGGGCTACCGCGCGATCTTCTACGAGGCTCTGCCGGTCGCGCTGAAGTCGCTCGCCGACGACCCGTCGCCGGCCAACCAGGTCCGGGCCTCGGTCACCTACAACCACGTGGTCGAGGGCACCTTGGCGTTGACCGGCTACCACGCCTGGAACCTGCTCTGCACCGGACGCAGGATCCTGCCCGGCATGCAGGAACTGATCCGCCACATCGGCGACGACGAGCGCCGGCACATGGCCTGGGGCACGTTCACCTGCCGCCGGCACGTCGCCGCCGACGCGGCCAACTGGAAGGTCGTCACCGACACGATGGAGGATCTGCTGCCGCACGCCCTGGTGCAGATCCAGTGGGCGATGGAGAACTCCCCCGAACTACCGCCCGAGATCGACCCCACCGCCCTGATGACGTACGCCGGTGACCGCGCCACCCGCCGGCTCGGCGCGATCGAGTCCGCCCTCGGCGCCGACGTGGCCGGCATCGACCTGGACTACTCCCCCGAGAAGCTCGAGGACGACTTCGGCGCCGAGGACTCCGCCGCCCTGGCCGCCGTCCGCTGATCCCAGCAGAACCGTGCGCTATGCCTCCAGCTTTTTCGGGCGCTGGGTGAGCAGGACGGCGAGGGCGGTGAGGGCGAGCAGGCCGGTGAGGTACGGGACCGCGTCGGTGCCCAGGTGGTCGACGACGCGGCCGCCGGTGAAGGCGCCGAGGGCGATGGCGGCGTTGAAGACTCCGACCAGGAGGGCCGACGACGCCTCGGGGGCCTGCGGGGCCGCCGCGTGGTTCCAGGCCTGCGTGGTGACCGAGACGCCGCCGTACCCGAAGCCCCAGATCAGCAGCAGCACAACGGCTCCGGCGACCGTTGTGCCGACCAAAGGAAGGGCCGGCACGGCTGCTGCGAGCAGTGCGGCGATCACGACCAGCATGACGCGGAACGACCTGGCCGAGCCCGCCACGAAGTTCCCGGCGACGCCGGCGACGCCGTACGCGAGCAGGAGCGTGCTGATCAGCGACGGACCGATGCTCGCGAGGTGCTCCAGCATCGGGCGGACATAGGTGTACGCCGAGAAGTGCGCGGTGACGAGCAGCGCGACCAGGAGCAGGCCCACCCGGACCTGCTTGATCTTGAGGACCGACCCGACGTCGGCGAGGCGGACGGGGGCTGCGGCCGGAAGTGCCGGGAGCAGCAGCGCGAGAGCGACCGCCAGCACGACCGAGAGCACGCCGATCGAGCCGAAGGCCCAGCGCCAGCCGGCCAGCTCACCGACGGACGTGCCGGCCGGGATGCCGAGGACCGAGGCGATCGCGATGCCGCTGAAGATCAGCGCGGTCGCCGGGCCGACGGAGTCCCGCGGGACCAGGCGCGGAGCCAGTCCGACGGTCAGCAGCCAGACGCCGCCCATCGCGATGCCGGTGAGAATCCGGGCGACAACCAGTACGCCGAAGCTCGGTGACCACGCGGCGAGCGCGCTGGCGACGGCGAGCAGCAGCATCAGGCCGACCAGAACGGTTCGACGGTCCAGCTTGCCGAGGACCAGCGGCAGGACGGGCGCCGACACCGCCGCGACCAAGCCGGTGACGGTGAGACTGAGCCCGGCCGTTCCTTCGCTGACGGCGAGCGCCGTACCCATCGGTGTCAGCAGACCGACCGGCAGCATCTCGGCGGTGACCACCGTGAACACGGTGACGGCCATCGTGATCGCGGCGACCCAGCCCTGGATGGCGGTTCTGCCGGGGGCCGCAGCGACGCAGGTGCTTGTCATGGTTCCAGCCAACGGGACCCGCTCGACGCGAACAACGACGATGTGCTCATCCTTGGATGAGCTGAGCTCATCGATCGGGGAGGTCACCATCAGTCTGGAGATCCGGGAGCTGGAGTGCTTCCTGGTCCTCGCCGAGGAACTGCACTTCGGGCGCACCGCGGAACGGCTCTACCTGTCGCAGAGCAGGGTGAGCCAGCTGCTGCGTTCGCTGGAGCACCGGATCGGCGGGCGACTGGTCGAGCGGACGAGTCGCCGCGTCGCGCTGACCCCGCTGGGCAAGGAGTTCCTGGACTCACTGCGCCCGGCGTACGCCGCGCTGGAGCGGGTGGTCGCGCACACCCGGCAAGTGGCCCTCGGCATCGGCGGAACGTTGCGGATCGGCTTCCAGGGAACGGCGAACGACTACATCCTGGCGGCGGTGGCGGTGTTCCAGGGGCAGCACCCGGAGTGTCTGATCGAGGTGACCGAGCTGCCGCTGAACGATCCGTTCGGGGCGTTGCGGCGCGGGGAGGTGGACGCGGCCGTCGTGCTGCTGCCGGTGGCCGAGCACGATCTCCTGCTCGGGCCGACGTTCTCCGTGCAGCCGCCGGCGCTGACCGTCTCCACCAAGCATCCGCTCGCTCAGCGCACTGTGCTGGACGCCGAGGATCTCGCCGGCACCGTGCTGATCTCGGTCGCGCCACCCGCGCCCGGCTACTGGCGGCAGGCGCAAGCACCCACCCAGACGCCGTCCGGCGCGCTCATCCACCGAGGGCCGGAGGTCCGCACGCTGCAGGAAGGTCTCTCGTTGATCGCAGCCGGCCGCGGCGGCATGCTGCTGTGCCGGCCGACCGCCGAGCTGAACCAGCGCGCCGACATCGTGCACGTCCCGGTCACCGGACTGCCCGACTCCGCGCTCGGCCTGGTCTGGCGCCGCGGCGAGCACACCCCGTGGCTGAAGGCCTTCGCCGCCGCCTTGATCAGCTGACCGTTCGCTTTGTCGACATATCGCTTGCCTCTCACAACCTTCAGCGACCACGCCACACCGAATGCGAACGGTTGTTCGGATGCCGGGAAACGGGATGTGGACGGCAAGCAAGGTCATGACTAACTCTGCGTCATCGGCCGTCGCGCAGCGTGGTGAGACACCTAGGCTTGGACCGAGAGGTGTGAGGCCATGGGCTGGTCCGTCGAACGGCATGCCCGCAGCGAGCGTCCGCCCGGGCGTACGGCCGAGGCGGCACAGCGGACCGCTGCGGTGCGCGAGCGTGTCCGGGAACTGCAGGGCGTGCTGGCCGAGACACTGGCCGCCGACGTGGGCGGAACGGACCTGCAGTCGTTGAAGCGGGCGCCCCGCCGAGCACCGCCGCTCATGGCGGAGACCGACCTGCGGCCACATCCAGGGCCGCTGTGGGCGGCGTTCCGGCCTGCTCCGCCAGGGCCGTTCGCGACCTGGGTCGGTGGGCATCGGCGGTACGCCCGGCGGTTGCGCGACGCCGAGGACAGGTTCGCCGAGGCGATCGAGCGGCACCGGCTGGCCGAGGAGGCCCGGCAGCTCCGGGTCGCCCGGGCGGCCAAGGAGCAGGCGGACCAGCAGCGCCGGCTCGACGAGGCCACGGCGGAGCTGCACGCCCGGATCGACGACTACGAGCGGAGCGTGCGGTCCGGGGACCGGCGCGCGGTGAGCCGGTACTTCCAGAAGGCGCTGGACCGCGTCTCGGAGCCGGCCGACTTCCCCCGCCGCCGCAGAGTCGGGTACGTGCCCGAGTCGACGCTGCTGGCGGTGGAGTGGGACCTTCCGGACGTCACGGTGGTGCCCGCCGAGTCGTCGTACCGGTACGAGCAGCGAGACCTGGTGGTCGGCGTACCGCGGCCGGAGAAGGAGATCCGGCTGCTCTACCAGCAACTGGTCGCGCAGTGCGCCCTGCGCGCGTTGCACCTGGTCTTCGGCAACGACCGGTACGGCGTGGTCGACACCGTCGTCTTCAACGGGATGGTCGAGTCCGTCGATCTGGCCACCGGGCGGACGGTCCGGCCGTGCCTCATCACGCTGCGTGCGACGCGGGAGCAGTTCACCGCGCTGGTGCTGGATCAGCTCGACCCGGTCGCCTGCGTGCGGCACTACTTCGGAGCGGAGGTGTCCCGCCACCCGGAGGAGCTGCAGCCGGTCGAGCCCGTGCTGGAGTTCGACCTGGCCGATCCGCGCACCATCGAGCCGGTCGACGTCGTCAGCGAGCTCGACACCCGGCCGAACCTGCTGGAGCTGACCCCGGACGAGTTCGAGCAGCTCGTGCACAACCTGCTCACCCGGATGGGCCTGGAGACTCGGCTGTTCCGCAGCGGGAACGACGGCGGCATCGACTGTGTGGCGTACGACCGGCGACCGATCACCGGCGGCAAGTTCGTCGTCCAGGCCAAGCTGTACACCCGCACCGTGCCGCCGAGCGCCGTACGGGACCTGTTCGGCACGGTGGTCGACGCCGGGGCCACGAAGGGCATCCTGATCACCACGAGCGGCTTCGGCCCGTCCAGCTACCAGTTCGCGAACGGCAAGCCGCTGCAACTGATCGATGGCACCGGCCTGCTCGCGCTGTGCCATCAGCACGACATCCCGGCCCGCATCGTCCCCCGCGCCGGCTGACCGGCAGCTGCCGGTGCGAAAGGTGTCTCGAACACTCTGGCGACCTGATGTGCGCCCGGTGGAGTGTCAGACTGGCCGTCATGGAATCTGGGATCACCGTTACCGGGACCGGGCAGGCCACCGCGCCGGCCGATCTGCTGCGTCTGACGCTGAGTGTCGGGCAGGACGCGTCCGACGTCGCCATCGCGGTCGCGCAGGTCGCTGAGCGCACTGAGGCGGTCACCGCGGCGCTGCACGGTGAGGGGGTCGCCGCGGCGGACATCTACACCAGCGCGGTGTCCGTGCACCCGCAGTACGGCGACTCGATGGCGGTGGCGGGCTATCGCGCGTCGCACTCGATGACGGTGACCACCCGGGACCTGACCGGCTTCGGGCGGCTGCTGAACGCCGCCGTGGCCGCGGCCGGCAACAGCCTCGGGCTGGACTTCCTGCAGTTCGACGTGTCGGACAAGGCGGTACTGGTGGACCAGGCCCGCGAGCTGGCGTTCCAGCAGGCGCGGCAGAAGGCCGACCAGCTGGCCGCGCTGACCGGCCAGTCGATCGGCTCGATCGCGGCGGTCGCCGAGACGCAGGGCGCCGTGCCGCTGCGGGCGATGAAGGCGGAGAGCGCGCGCGGCGGTTTCGCGGCCGATCTGGCGGTCACGCCGGGCGAGCAGACCGTCGACGTGTCGGTCGAGGTCCGCTGGAACTGGTCCTGACCGGCACCAGGGGGAGACACGCCCTGACCCGACCAGCTTCGGCAACACTCCGGCGAGGCATTTGTCGCCCGCGTCGGCCAGACTGCTGCCATGTACGCACCGGCGCCGCTTCGTCGTCAGCTGAACCGTTCGGGCTTGCTGCTGCTCGGTCCTGCCTTCGTGGCGGCGGTGGCGTACGTCGATCCGGGCAACTTCGCGACCAACATCGCGGCCGGCGCGACGTACGGGTACCTGCTGTGCTGGGTCGTCGTCGGCGCCAACCTGATGGCCGTGCTGGTGCAGTACCTGGCCGCCAAGGCGAGCATCGCGACCGGCCGGACGCTGCCGCAGCTGTGCCGGGACCACTTCCGCAAGAACACCTCCCGCGGGCTGTGGGCGCAGGCGGAGCTGGTCGCGATCGCGACCGACCTGGCCGAGGTGGTCGGTGGGGCGATCGCGCTGAACCTGCTGTTCGGGATCCCGCTGCTGCTCGGTGGCGTGATCACCGGCGCCGTGTCGTTCGCGCTGCTGATCTACCAGTCCAAGCGCGGGCAGCGACCGTTCGAGGCGGCGATCATCGGGCTGCTGGCCGTCGTCCTGGTCGGGTTCGTGGTGTCGACGATCCAGGCGCAGCCGTCGGCGTCCGGCGTCGTCGGCGGGCTGGTGCCGCGGCTGGACGGGACGGACTCGCTGGTGCTGGCCGCCGGCATGCTGGGGGCGACGGTGATGCCGCACGCGATCTGGCTGCACGGCGCCCTGGTCACCGACCGGCACTGGAAAACCATCCGCTCGACCGCCGGCAAGCAGCGCGTACTGCGGGCCACCCGGATCGATGTCGCGGTGGCCATGGCCCTGGCCGGCGCGGTGAACCTGGCCATGGTGGTCGTGGCCGCGGCCGCGCTGACCGGCGCCGGGGCGGAGTCGCTGGACTCGGCGCACGCGGCGATCGGTGACCGGCTCGGGCAGCTGCCTGCGCTGCTGTTCGCCCTGGCGCTGCTGGCCAGCGGCTTCGCCTCGTCGTCGGTCGGGACCTACGCGGGCTCGGTCATCCTGGAGGGGTTCTGGCAGCGGCACGTGCCGCTCGCCGTCCGGCGGCTGATCACGCTGCTGCCGGCCCTGCTGATCCTGGCCATCGGCATCGACCCGAGCCGCGCGCTGGTGGTGTCGCAGGTGGTGCTCAGCTTCGGCATCCCGTGCGCGTTGTGGCCGCTGGTCAAGTTGACCGCAACACGGCGCATCATGGGCAGCCTTGTCAACCGGTTGCCGACTACTCTCGCCGCATGCCTGGTAGCCACCGCCGTCTCGGTCCTCAACGTCGTGCTCATCGTGCTGACGCTGCGAGGATGACATGACCGCGTCGTTCGTGGTCAGTGACGTGCACGGCCACCCGGAGAAGCTGACCGCGTCGCTGCAGCAGGCCGGCCTGATCGACGCCGAGGGCAACTGGTCCGGGCGGGACGCCCGGCTCTGGGTGCTCGGCGACTTCTTCGACCGCGGACCGGACGGCATCGGCGCGCTGCGGCTGGTCCGGCGGTTGACCGAGCAGGCGGCGGAGGGCACCGGTGAGGTCAGGACCCTGCTCGGCAACCACGAGATCCTCGCGCTCGGCATGCGCAAGTTCGGCGACACCCCGGTCCCGCACGACGGCGTCACCCTGCGCAGCTTCGAGCGCAGCTGGGCGCTGAACGGCGGCATCGAGCGCGACCAGGAGCTGCTCACCGACGACGACATCGCCTGGTTGATCGACCAGCCGATGCTCGGCCTGGACGCCGGCCACCTGCTGATGCACTCCGACACCGCCGAGTACGCCGAGTGGGGCAGCACGATCGACGAGATCAACGCGGCCGCCCGCGCCGACCTGCACAGCGACGACATCACCGTCTGGTGGGAGATCTGGCGCCGGATGACGTCGCGCTACGCCTTCCGCGGCCCGGACGGCCCGGCCATCGCGAACGCCCTGCTCGAGCACCTCGGCGGCCGCCGCATCGTGCACGGCCACAGCATCGTCGCCGACCAGCTCGGCATCGACCCGGCCTGGGTGACCGGCCCACTGCTGTACTGCGACGACCTGGTGCTCGGCATCGACGCCGGCACCTTCGACGGCGGCCCGTCGCTGCTGGTCGAGCTCGAACCCCGCTGACGGGGAATGAAACGGACCCTCCGCGCGGTTGGGCGTTGAAGGACGATCGTCTGCGGAGTGGAGACTGAACATGCCAGACAAGCCGGTCAAGATCCCCGGTCCCGACCACCCGATCTCGGTGCGGAAGAACCCCGACCGGGTGGTGGTGAAGGTCGGTGGCCAGGTGGTCGCCGACACCCGCGACGCGCTGTCGCTGCAGGAGGCGAACTACCCGGCGGCGCAGTACGTCCCGCGCAAGGACGTCGACCTGTCGCTGCTGGAGCGCACCGACCACACGACGTACTGCCCGTACAAGGGCGACGCGTCGTACTTCAGCCTCCGGCCGGCCGGTGAGGCGGGCGTGAACGCGGTCTGGACCTACGAGGCGCCGTACGACTCGGTCGCGGACATCAAGGACCACGTGGCGTTCTACCCGGACCGGGTCGAGCTGGAGATCATCGCCGACTGACCTCGCCGGGCGGCGCACCCCGGTGCGCCGCCCGAGGCGGTCAGGACCGGAGGAAGTCGCGCAGCACGGGCGCGAGCACCTCCGGCGGTACGACGTGGTCCTGGCCGTCGAGCTCGACGTACTGGCCGGCCGGCAGCGCCTTCGCGACCAGGCGGGCCGCGTCGACCATGAAGGCCGGGCTCGCCGAGCCGCAGACCGCCAGCGCGGGTTGCGTCACCTTGCCGAGCGTGCCGAACGGGACGGTGCCGCCCGGCGCGCTGTCCATCACGGCGAAGTCGTAGCGCAGCGTCGGCGCCAGCTCGGCGACACCCGGCTCGGCCGCCCACTGCCGCGCCGCGTCGTCGGGCATGCCCGCCAGCTGCAGGAACGTGGCGACGGCGTCCACCAAACGGCCGTCGGCGAGGTGCCGCAGGACGACCTCGGCACCGGCGTCCGACTCCTTCTGCGCCGCCGGATCGTCCGGCCCGTACGGCGGCTCGTGCAGCACCACCTTCGTGAACGGCAGGCCCGTCGCGGCCGCCTCCACCAGCAGCGCTGCGCCGGACGAGTGCCCGTACGCCGCTGCCGTCCCGCCGAGGGCCGTGATCAGCGCGCCGAGGTCCTCGACCTCGCGGGCGACGGCGTACGGGCTGGTGTCGCCGCTGTCGCCGCGGCCGCGCCGGTCGTACGAGACGACCGTGAAGTCGGCTTCCAGCGCCGTCGCGAGCGGACGGGTGGCACCGCGGTCGCAGAGGGCCCCGCCGATCAGGATCAGCGGCTGCCCACTGCCGGACTGTTCGTAGGCGATCTGCGTGCCGTCGGCCGACCTGACCTTGTCCATCGTCGTCCTCCCTTGCCGGCCCCTCGGACGGGGGCATCGGAGGGGACGTCGGAGCCGCCGGACGGGACTCGACACTGGCGACCTATTGGGTTGTGGGCGTACCGAGCGGACTGGTTCACTGCCGTCGATGTCTCAGCTCACGCGCGTCGACGAGTACCTGCACACCGTTCCACTCTCCGGCGCCACCGGGCAGCAGATCGGGCCGTTCACCCTGTTCCGGTCCACCACGGTCTGGCCGTACTACGCCCGGCCGGTGCCTGGTTCGGGTGCCACGATCGAGCCGGCCGACGTGGAGCGCGTTCGCGAGCGCTGCCAGGAGCTGGATCTCCCGCTGAACTTCGAATGGGTCGTCGAGACCTGTCCGTCGCTTGGCCCGGCTGCGGCGGCCGCGGGTCTGCAGGTCACGGAGTACCCGCTGCTGGTGCTGGAGCGCGAAGACTTCAAGCGGGTGATCACCGCCGCCCGCTGCGAGATCCTGCCGGCGGACGAAGACCTGCTGCGGCAGGCCCGGGCGGTGGCCGCCGTCGGCTTCGGCGACCCGGGGACCGAGATCGGGTCCGGCGGACCCGCGGAGCGGGACGCCCAGCTCGGGGACGTGTCGGCGGAGATGGCGCAGGCCCTGCTTGACCGGGCCAACGCTGGCGTCTCCGTCACCGCAGCGGCCTTCGGCGACGACGGCATGCTCGCCTCCGGGGTGCACCAGCCGGTCGGCTCGGTGACCGAGGTCGTCGGCGTCGCCACGCTCCCGTCGGCCCGCCGGCAGGGCCTCGGGGCGGCCGTCACCAGCTGCCTGGTCGAGCACGCCCTGGCGAACGGCGTCGAGCTGATCCTGCTGTCCGCCCAGAACGACGCGGTCGCCGCCGTCTACGAACGAGTCGGCTTCCACCGCATCGGCCACGCCGGCGCAGCCGAGTGACGTCGCGCTCTCCGACAGGCAGTCGCGCCCCAGAGGCCGACGGTCCCGGTGCGAAGGTCGGCCGACCTGACTCGAACCTGGTCGTACTGCGCGGCAACTCCGGCTCCGGCAAGTCGACAACCGCCCGCGAGCTGCGCGCCCGGCTCGGCCAGGGCACGGCCTTGATCGGCCAGGACCCGATCCGCCGCGTCCTGCTCTGGGAGAAGGACCACCCCGGCGCCGTCAACATCGGCCTGATCGACACCACTGCGCGGTACTGCCTGGAGCACGGGTACGACGTGGTGCTCGAAGGCATCTTCTCCGCCGACCGGTACGGCGACATGCTGCGTGCCCTCACCGCCGACCACCGGGGCGCGACCCGGCACTACTACTACGACATCCCGTTCGAGCACACGGTCGTGCGGCACGCGAACCGGTCGTGGGCGGCCAACGTGCCGATCGAGTCGCTGCGCGAGTGGTACGAGCCGCGCGACCTGCTGGACGGCGTCGACCAGCACGTCTTCGACGAGCACGACGACCTCCCCCACGTACTCGCCCGAATCCTCACCGATCTGGGGCTGCCGGCGGACCTGGCGCCCGATCCCGACGGGTTGTCGCACGGCCGGTAGCGCGCGGCCTGCGTCAAGATTGCGCCTGCGAGTCGTCCGGACTGGACTGCGGGCCGTACCGTTGGAGGGATGAGCAATTCCGAGCGGACCCGCCCACGTACCCTCGCCGAGGCACTGAGGAGCTGGGACGACGCTGCTCTCGGGCATCTGCTGCGGCACCGGCCCGACCTGGCGACGCCGATTCCGGCCGACACCGGCCAGCTGGCGGCGCGGGCGACCACCAACGCCTCCGCGGCCCGCGCGATCAACCGGCTGGACGAGTTCGGCGTCGACCTGCTGGAGGCGCTGTCCGCGCTGCCCGAGCCGGTGGACCTCGCCGCACTGGCGGCAGGCGTCGGTCAGCCGGTCGACGTCGTCCAGCCCCGGGTGACCGAGCTGCTGGCCCTGGCGCTGGTCTGGGGCACCGAGGACGACCTGCGCCCGATCCGGGCCGTGCACGAGTTGCTCGGTCCCACTCCGGCGGGGCTGGGTCCGGTGACCACCCGGCACTTCGGCGACCTGGACAGGCTGATCGAGGAGGCCGGCCCGGAGGCGCGCGAGGTGCTCGCCAAGCTGACCTGGGGTCCCCCGACCGGCACGGTGGAGAAGGCCGAGCGTCCGGTGACGATCGCGTCCGCCAAGACCCCGGTGGAACGCCTGCTCGCCCGCGGGCTCGTCGTACCGAAGGACCCGACGACCGTTGTGCTGCCGCGTCAGATCGGTCTGCACCTGCGCGGTGGGCGGGTGCTGGCGTCCACCCGGCCGACGCCGCCTCCGCTGGACGGCAAGGAGGTCTCGGCGTCCATCGCCGACCGTGCCGCTGCCGGCGCCGCGCTGGATCTCGTGCGCCTGGTCGACCGTGCTCTGGAGCAGCTGGGCACAGAGCCGCCGACCGTACTGCGTACTGGCGGCATCGGAGTCCGTGAGCTGCGTGCCCTCGCCGGGCGCATCGGTGTGGACGAGCCGACGGCCGGTGCCGTGGTGGAGTTCGCGTACGCCGCCGGGCTGGTCGCCGCCGTCGAGGTAGGCACGAGTGAGCTCTGGCTGCCGACCGGTGCGTACGACGACTGGCTGGAGCTGGACACCGCGCACCGGTGGGCCCAGCTGGTCATCGCTTGGTACACAGGGCTTCGGGCGATCGGACTGATCGGCCGGCGTGACAGTGGCGGCGCGACCGCTGCTGCCCGGGACCGGCTGGTGAACGCGCTGGCGCCCGACCTGGAACGTCTGCTGGCCCCGGAGGTCCGTCAGCTCACGCTGGAAGCGCTGGCCGAAGCTGGGCCGGGCTCAGCGCCTGCCACCGAGTCTGTCGTGACCTGGGTGGCCTGGCACCGGCCCCGACGCGGTGGGCAGTTCCGGGACGACCTGGTCGAGTGGACGATCACCGAAGCCGCTCTGCTCGGCTTGACCGGCCTCGGCTCGCTCGCGACGCACGCTCGCCCGCTGCTGGCCGAGGAGCCGAACTCGGACGACCTGGCCGCGGCCATCGAGCCGCTGGTGCCGCAGCCGGTCACCGAGTTCCTGCTGCAGGCCGACCTGACCGCGGTCGCGCCCGGGCAGCTGGTCCGTTCGGTGCAGGACGACCTGGCTGCGATGGCCGACGTGGAGTCGCACGGTGGCGGTGGGGTCTACCGCTTCAGCGAGAGCTCCGTACGCCGGGCCTTCGACCTCGGGCGGACCAAGGACCAGCTGCACAAGTGGCTGGCCGAGCACTCCCGCACCCCGGTGCCGCAGCCGCTCACCTACTTGATCGACGACGTCGCGCGGCGGCACGGCGTACTGCGGATCGGTACCGCGTCGACGTACCTGCGGTGCGACGACGAGGACGTGCTCACCCACCTGCTCAGCTCGAACCTGCCCGGCATCCGCTTCCGCCGCCTGGCCCCGACGGTGGTCGTCTCACCGTCGCCGCCCGACATGGTGCTCGCCCGGCTGCGCGACGCCGGCCTCGCCCCGCTGGCCGAGACGTTCGACGGCGTCGTCCAGCTCAGCACCGCCACCGCCCGCCGTGGCGACCCGCCCCGCCGGCGGACCAGCCGCGACTTCGTCGACACCGCGATCGAGCTCACCGAGGACCAGGTCAAGTCGGTCATCGAGAAGGTCCGCACGGGCGACCGCCTGGCCGCCGAACGCCCCGCCGACGCCGGCCACGAGCCGGCCGCGCCCGCCGAGACCATCAGCGTGCTCACCGAGGCGGCCGAAACGAACACCCGCACCTGGATCTCGTACGTCGACCACAACGGCGTCGCCTCCGAACGCGTCGTCGAGCCCGTCCGGGTCGCCGACGGCTGGCTCACGGCGTACGACGACGGCGCCGACCAGCCTCGGACGTACGCGCTGCACCGGATCGCGACTGCCCGGCCCGTGCAGTAGGGCGGCGGCTCAGAACAGGGCGTCCTGTTCCTCTTGATGCGGCTCGGGGTCGATCCTCTCCAGCGGGACGCTGAACGTCGCGTCCTGCGGTGCGCGGTCGAGGGCCCAGCC
The DNA here is from genome assembly GCF_000024345.1 of Kribbella flavida DSM 17836. Taxonomy (NCBI): domain Bacteria; kingdom Bacillati; phylum Actinomycetota; class Actinomycetes; order Propionibacteriales; family Kribbellaceae; genus Kribbella; species Kribbella flavida. Next base: position 6,378,216 of record NC_013729.1, read on the forward strand.
GGCCAGGAGACGGGTGTCCAGGAGTACGAGGCCGGCGGCGGTTTGCAGGTAGACGTCGGTGCCGATCGTGCAGGCGATGCGGCCGACCAGCACGCCGCCGGGCACGGGAGCCCGGACGGCGGCGTCGGGCTGCACTCCCTGGGCCGGCAGGCCGTACGTCGCGGTGTGGTCCTGAACTTCGGTCTCGCAGCGGTTCTGGCCTTCCGGCCAAGGGAGTTGGGCGGCGTCGTCCGCGACGGCCCGGAGGGTGGCGGCCCGGTCGGCGATCGTGCCGGGGCGGGTTCGGGCGGCTCGCTTGCGGGTGGTGCCGACGCGGTCGGGCAGCGACAGCGCGGTCATCAGCAGGTTCTCGATGCGGCGGGCGCCGAGCAGGCTGCCGGTGGAGATGATCGTGGAGGCAAGCGCCCCTTGCTCCAGCAGACGGGCGTCCCCGCGCTCCGTCGCCGTGATGCCGACTTTGACGACGCTGCCGTGGTGCGCCAGGTAGACCGAGAACGACCGCGGATCGTCCAGCCTGGTGTCGGCGGCGATGGAGTTCGAGCGTTCCAGCCCCTGGCAGTCCGGGCACTGCGGGCTCCGGCCGGTCGCCGCGAGCACAGTAGCCGTCGAGCAGCGCAACCGCCGCCCCGACCGCCAGAACCCGACACACCGCCGATCCGCGCCGAACACGAACGCCAACTCACCCCCCAACTCCAACGAGCTCGACCGAACCACCTCCCCCGGCCCCAACCACTCCAACCGCGTTACCCCCTGGCTCCACCCAACCCCAGTAGGCCGCCAGACAGCCGTCGCGTCGCTCATGCCGGGAAGCTACAACAGGCCGAGGTGCTGGCGGAGGGTGGTGATGGGTGGGTGGTCCTCGGCGCGGAGGTGGTTGGTGGCCTCGGTCAAGGGGAGCCAGAAGAAGTCGTACGGGATGAAGCGGGGCGGGCCGGACGACGGGTCGGATTCGCCGTGGCGCCAGGTGTCCGGGAGGTCGGGAGCGGTCAGGTGATAGCACCAGCGGTCGTGGAGTTCGTGGCGGTGGTAGCGGCGCATGTCGTTCAAACGGTGGTCGAGCAGCGCCAGCAGGGTGAAGCCGGTCTGCCCCGTTTCCTCCTCGGCTTCCCGCACAGCGGCCGCCGCGGGATCCTCGCCCGGTTCCACCGAGCCGGCGGGGACCTGAGTGCCGGTGCCGGGGTGGAACGGCTTGCGGAACACCAGCAACTGATCGCCCCGCGTCACGAACGCCGCTGCCTTCCGTACGACCGGAGGCCGCGCGCTCTGACCCGCTGCCGTCACCGCCACCCCCTCCGCCCGTCCCGCCGGAGCGGTCCATGGTGCCAGTCCGGGCCGGTGATTTGCCGGGCGAGGCACAATGGAGGGTCGGGTGGGGTGTCCTGCCCGATCCTGCTTCGACGAGATCCGGGGAGACACAGCGTGACCGACGGGCCGTTGATCGTCCAGTCCGACAAGACCCTGCTGCTGGAAACGGCACACCCGGACTCGAACGACTGCCGCAAGGCGATTGCTCCGTTCTCCGAGCTGGAGCGGGCGCCGGAGCACGTGCACACCTACCGGCTGACCCCGCTCGGCCTGTGGAACGCGCGGGCCGCCGGGCACGACGCCGAGCAGGTGATCGACGTACTGCTCCGCTACAGCCGCTACCCCGTCCCGCACTCACTGCTGGTCGACATCGCCGAGACGCTGGACCGGTACGGGCGGCTGCGGCTGGAGAAGCACCCGCAGCACGGACTGGTCCTGGTCACCACCGACCGGCCGGTGCTGGAGGAGGTGCTGCGCTCGGCGAAGGTGAAGCCGATGCTGGGTGACCGGATCGACGACGACACCGTGCTGGTGCACCCGTCGGAGCGCGGCCACCTCAAGCAGACCCTGCTGAAGCTGGGCTGGCCCGCCGAGGACCTCGCCGGGTACGTCGACGGCGAGGCGCACAAGATCGAGCTGGTCAGGGACGGTTGGGATCTGCGGCCGTACCAGCAGCAGGCGGCGGACTCGTTCTGGCACGGCGGCTCGGGCGTTGTCGTCCTGCCGTGCGGCGCGGGCAAGACGATCGTCGGCGCGGCCGCGATGGCGCAGGCCTCGGCGACGACGCTGATCCTGGTCACCAACACCGTCTCGGCCCGGCAGTGGAAGGACGAGCTGCTCAAGCGGACCACACTGACCGAGGACGAGATCGGCGAGTACTCCGGTGCGCGCAAGGAGATCCGCCCGGTCACCATCGCGACGTACCAGGTGATGACGACCCGGCGGAAGGGTGTCTACGCGCACCTGGAGCTGTTCGACGCCCGCGACTGGGGCCTGATCGTGTACGACGAGGTGCACCTGCTGCCGGCGCCGATCTTCCGGATGACCGCGGACCTGCAGACCCGGCGGCGGATCGGCCTGACCGCGACGCTGGTCCGCGAGGACGGCCGGGAGGGCGATGTGTTCTCGCTGATCGGCCCGAAGCGGTACGACGCGCCGTGGAAGGACATCGAGGCGCAGGGCTGGATCGCGCCGGCCGACTGCGTCGAGGTCCGGGTCGACCTGGAGCAGACCGAGCGGTTCGTCTACGCGACCGCCGAGCCTGAGGACCGGTACCGGCTGGCCGCCTCGACGCCGGCCAAGTCCCGGCTGGTGCGCCGGATCGCCGAGCACCACAAGGGTGAGCCGATGCTGGTGATCGGCCAGTACATCGACCAGCTGGACGAGCTCGGCGAGCGGCTGGAGTGCCCGGTGATCAAGGGCGAGACCACGGTGAAGGAGCGGCAGCGGCTGTTCAACGCGTTCCGGACCGGGGAGATCGACCGGCTGGTGGTCAGCAAGGTGGCGAACTTCAGCATCGACCTGCCCGAGGCGTCGGTCGCGGTGCAGGTCTCCGGCACCTTCGGCTCCCGCCAGGAAGAGGCCCAGCGCCTCGGCCGCGTGCTGCGCCCGAAGAACGACGGCCGCACGGCCCGCTTCTACTCGATCGTTGCCCGCGACACCGTCGACGCCGAGTTCGCCGCCCACCGCCAGCGCTTCCTCGCCGAACAGGGCTACGCCTACACCATCGTCGACGCCGAAAACCTCTTCGCCTGATCCCGCCGGCCGAAGGTGGCAGGTCGGGTCGAGCAGCTGCTGGTCAGCGGCGTGACGGCTGATCGAGCAGGTCGTCGCAGGGGATGATCGGGCAGGGGACGCGTTTGAGGTACGGGCCCATCGAGCGGTCGCCGGTGGTGGCGGCTGCGGCGGGGGTCCAGTGGCGGCGGCCGATCAGGACCGGGTAGCCGGGACGGCCGTCGAAGCCGGCGCGGGCGAGCAGTGACGCCGGGTCGTCGGGAAAGCCGTTCTGGTAGGCGGTGGCGATCACTCGCTGGAGTACGGCGATGCCGACTTCCGGGTGGTCGACCAGGTGGAAGACGGCTGCAGGGGCGTTCGTTTCCTCGGCCCACGCGAAGGCGGCTCGGACCGAGTGGGACAGCCCGTCCGACCACGACGGGGACGGCACGATCGTCACGTCCTCGTCCGCGAGCAAGGCGACCACCTCGGGTGCGGCAGCGCCGACGACGACGCCGATCGGGCCGCAGCCGGCGGCACGCAGTACGCCGACCGCGCTGACCACCCAGGGTGTGCCGTCGGCGGCGCGCACCAGACCACCTGGCTTCCCGAGCCGGGTCCCCGCGCCGGCGGCGAGCAGTACACCTACGAGTGGTCCCATGCACCTCAGTGTGGCCCCGCACCAGCGATCGGTGCCGGATGTGATCTGCGAGTCACTCCGGAATTCCCGGCCCGGCCCCGGCGGTTGCACCGTTCAGAGCAGAAAGAGGGAGGGGTGACGGACCGGTAGCGCACCGTGGCTCGGGGGTTGCCCGGGGCAACATCAGGGTTCCGCCTGGGGCAAACCGGAGGCGTCGACCGGTACCGTCGAACGGTATGGGGACACAGGCACTGGAGCCGGCGGAGCTGAGCCGGGGGGACGGACAGCTCGACGGTGGCCGCGCGGCGGCGGCACCGGTGATCTGGCGGGTGGTCCGGGAAGCAGTCCTCCTGGCCACCCTCTTTCTTGTCTACAGCGCGGGCCGTCAGATCGCCGCGAAGCACACCGGCTCGGCCTTCGACCATGCCGACGAGGTGCTGTCGTGGCAGCGCTGGTTGCGCCTGCCGGACGAGGCCGCGCTCCAGCAGCAGGCTCTCCAGCTCCCGCACCTGGTCGAGGGCGCCAACCTGTACTACGCATCCGTGCACGCGCCGCTCACCATCGCCGTGCTGCTCTGGCTCAGCATCTGGCGCCCGAAGGCCTACCCGAAGGTGCGCTGGACGATGGTCTCGCTGACCGGGCTCGCCCTGATCGGCCACATCGTCTACCCGTTGGCTCCGCCGCGGATGATGCCGGGCTTCGTCGACACCGGGCTGCGTTTCGGCCAGTCGGTCTACGGACCGGACCACTCCGACGGCGTGGCGAACCAGTTCGCCGCGATGCCGAGCCTGCACGTCGGCTGGGCGGCGCTGATCGCGCTGGCGATGATCCTGATCGCCCGGACGAGGTGGCGCTGGCTGTGGCTGCTGCACCCGATCGCCACCATCGCGGTGGTGGTCGTGACAGCGAACCACTACTGGCTGGACGGCATCGTCGTCCTGGTCCTGCTGGCGGCCAGCCTGCCGCTGCTGCTCCGGCCCGGGCTGCGCTCGGACCGGCCGGCCCGGGCTAATTCGGTTTCGCCGGAGCCCGTGCTCAAGTAACGTGACGGGGCTTCCCCGGCCATCGACCGCTCAGCGGAGGTCCCGTCATGCCCTCGGACGTTCCCGACGACACCCTGCACCGCGAGCAGGAGTACCTGCGCACCTCCCGGGCCGCGCTGGCGGTGATGCGGGACAAGACCGGCGCGCTCGAGATCCACAGTGCCGACCGGGTGAACGCCGAGTTCCTCAAGGCGGCGATCTGGCGCCGGATGAAGGAGCTCGAGGACGACCCCGAGGTCCCGCTATTCTTCGGCCGGCTGGACTACCGCACGCCGACCACCGAGACGTTCCACATCGGCCGCCGGCACGTGAACGACCAGCACGGCGAACCACTGGTGGTGGACTGGCGGGCCGACATCTCGGTGCCGTTCTACCGGGCCAGCCGGACCGAGCCGATGGGCGTCGGGGTGCGCCGCCGGTTCGGTTTCACCCACGGCGAGCTGACCGCCTTCGAGGACGAGGACCTGACCGCGGCCCCGGCCGCCGACGAGCACAGCGACATCCTGGACGCCGAGATCGAGCGACCGCGTTCCGGCCCGATGCGCGACATCGTGGCGACGATCCAGCCCGAGCAGGACGTCATCGTCCGGGCCGGGGTCGAGGACACCATCTGCGTCCAGGGTGCGCCGGGGACCGGCAAGACGGCGGTCGGCCTGCACCGCGCGGCGTACCTGCTGTACGCGTACCGCGACCAGCTCAGCCGGGCCGGTGTCCTGGTCGTCGGGCCGAACGCGAGCTTCCTGCGCTACATCGGCGACGTGCTGCCGGCGCTGGGCGAGATCGAGGCGAAGCAGACCACCGTCGAGGAGCTGGTGGCCCGGGTGAAGGTCGCCGGCCCCGGTCCGGCCGCGGTCGACGTCCTCAAGGGTGACGCGCGGATGGCGCAGGTGCTGCACCGGGCGGTCTGGTCCCAGGTGCAGCTGCCGAAGGAGGCGCTGGTCGTCCCGCGCGGCTCACACCGCTGGCGGGTCCCGGCGTACGAGGCGGAGGAACTGGTCAACGAGCTGCGTACCCGCGGCATCCGGTACGGCGCCGGGCGCAGCATGCTGCCGCAGCGTCTCGCGCATGCCGTACTGCTGCGGATGGAGGCGGCCGGTGACTCCCCCGACGACCGGGTCCAGGACTCCGTCGCCCGGAGCCGCCCCGTCAAGCAGTACGCCGAATCGCTGTGGCCGGCCGTCGATCCGGTGAAGCTGGTGTTCCGGCTGTTCACCGACCCCGACCTGCTCGCGGAGCACGCGGACGGGATCCTCACCGAGGAGGAGCAGCGGCTGCTGGTGTGGTGGAAGGTCCCGCGCTCGGCCGGGTCGGCGAAGTGGTCCGTTGCCGATGCCACCCTGATCGACGAGGTGGCCGACCTGGTGGACCGAACGCCGAGCCTCGGCCACGTCGTGCTGGACGAGGCGCAGGACCTGTCGGCGATGCAGCTGCGCGCCGTCGGGCGGCGGTGCTCGACCGGCTCGATGACGGTGCTCGGTGACATCGCCCAGGGCACCACCCCGTGGGCGACCCCGTCGTGGGAGGAAGCGCTCACCCACCTGGGCAAGTCCGGCGCGCACACCGAGGAGCTGACCGCGGGCTTCCGCGTGCCCGGCCAGGTGATCGAGTACGCCGCCCGCCTGCTGCCGCTGATCGCACCGCACCTGACCCCGCCGACCGCGGTCCGGCGCGCTCGCGGTGAGCTGGCGATCACCCGGGTCCCGGACAGTCTGGCAGCCGCCGTCGACGTGGTAGGCCAGGTGTCCGCCCGCCCCGGCTCGATCGGGCTCATCGTCCCGGACGCTCTGGTCCCCGCGACCCGAAAAGCGTTGCAGGACAAGGCAATTCCCTTCGCCGTGCTCGGCGACGAGGACGACGTGGAGACCCAGCTGGACGTCGTACCGGCGGGGCTGGCGAAGGGTCTGGAGTTCGACCACGTGGTCCTGGTCGAACCGGCCGGCATCGTCGCGGGCGAGGCGGACGAACGCACCGGCCTGCGCCGGCTCTACGTCTGCCTGACGCGTGCGGTCACCTCCCTCGCCGTGCTGCACAGCGAGGACCTGCCCGCGGTGCTCACCGACTGACGGTGACCGCGCCGGTCAGAAGCCCCGGGACCCGCCGGAACGCCGCGACGACCTGCGGCTGGAGCCGCCGCCGCTGGAGCGGGTCCGGGAGGAGTAGGAACGGCGTCGGCCCGACGAACCGGAGCCCCAGCCGCCACTGCCGTCCGAAGAGCCGTTCGACTCGTGCGACGAGGACCAGTTGTTCATCGACGTGCCCAGGTTGTCAGCGGCACGGCTGAGCCGGGCACCGGCCCGCCGCGACGCCCAGCGAGCGCGCATCGCGTCCCCGGCCCGGCGGGCGTCCTCGTCCGGGAACCACCAGCGCTGCCCGTCGCCACGGGACCAGTAGCCGTCGATGTACGAGGCCAGCTCTTCCCCCAGCGTCCAGTACGGCCTGGCCCGGTCCCCCACGGTCACCATCCGGATGTCCGGCTGCTCGTCGGCCGCCAGGCGCGCCGCACACGCGTCACACAGGTCGACGGCCCGCTGCTGGCCACCTTCGGGTGTCCAAGCGGCAGAGCCCGTGCTCGGTCCGTGCCGCGGGTCGAAGAAGCACGGCGCGGTCGGCTCCGGCATCGGCTTGCCCGCCCGGAGCGCGTCCAGGCAGCGCAGTCCGTAGCGGGCCGAACCGAGCAGGGTCGCGACGGCCTCGGTGTCGGCGTCGCGCTCGGCCTTGTCGAGCCGGTGGCGCGCTTTCTCTACGGTGTCGAGCACGTCCTTCGACAGCTTCGCCTGCTGCGGGTCGGACGTCGTCGGCAACGCCGAGATTTGCTGGGAGAGCGCGATGATCTCCTCGTTCAGCAGCGGCCGCGACACCTCCAGGTGCTGCTTCTCCTCGGCCCTGCGAGCTCGGCGTGCGCTCAGCGTGATGGCACCCCACCACAGCCCCGCCAGCCCGGCCGCACCTCCGGCGTACGGGGCGGCGTCGACCAGGAACGGTTTGTCGACCTCCTGGGCCCGCTCGATGAACCTGGTGAGCATCCTGGTGTAGTTCGGCGCGCAGCAGTCCACCGCTTGGTCGACGGCGTCCCCCACGTGGTAGGTCGGGCCCTTGTCGGCGCGCTGCACGGCGTGGAAGCCTCGCCCGGCCGACTCCGACCTGGCGTCGACGAGCACGGCGTACACCCCCTCCACCCCGACCCGGTCGTACAGCTGGTCCGCGATCTCCTCGCCCTCCCAGGCCAGCCGGGTGCGGGAGCTGACCGCCGACGCCGTGTTGATCGCCGACGCCGGGATCACCGCGATCCGCAGCGGCGCGGCCGCCGACTTGGCCGCTGCGTCGAGCCGGGCCCGGTCGGACGCGGTCAGCCTGTCCACCGCCGGGTCGATCCAGACCCCGGGCTCGCCGAGTCCCGCGGCCACGGTGTCCAGGTACGCGCCGGCGCGGGCAGCTGCACGCTTGCGGTCGCCCTCGGAGTCCGGCGGGGTGTAGCGGAAGGTCGGTCTGGGCTTCGTCGGGGTCGGCCGGGTGACGCTGGGCTCGGACGGCGCCGGTGTCGGCGTCGCAGCCTGCGCCACCGAGACCGGAAGCGCGGACAGGACAAGTACGGCGAGCAGGTGCGGGATCGGGCGGGTCATCGGGCTCCTCCCGAGAGGCGGGCTCGGCAGGCGGCGCAGACCGGGATCTCGCGGGCCTTGCCACCCGGGGGCGTGAACATCCAGTCCGTCACGGAGGTCCCGTGGGCGGGGTCGAAGAAGCAGAGTGCGCGGCGGGCCGGCTTCGGCGTACCGGCGACCAACGCCTGGGCACAGGCGAGCCGCCAGCGGCCGTACTCGACGGTGGACCGGACCTCGCGCAGCTGCTCGTCAGTGGGCTCGCCGTCGACCACCCGGCCGGCATCGGCGTACGCGTCCATCGCCGCCTGTACATCCGCTGCCGTGTCCACGCCGTCCAGACGCACGTCGGCCGCATCCAGTTCCTCGCCGAACCGGGTGACGTCCTCCCTGGCCAAAGCCTGCCGCTCGGCCAGCGTGTCCGCCTCGTCCGGCAGCACCTGGTACGACGGGCGGTACAGCGCGGGGCCTTCGTCCTCATCCGGCCGGCGCTTCCACCAGCGCAGGCCGTACCGCAGTCCCAGCCCGAGCGCGGCCAGCGCCACCAGCACGATCAGCACCAGCAACCAGGTCGGGAAGTCCCCGCCCGGCGAACCCGGCACGTCGAGCTGGTCCAGTACGCCGTCCATCACGCCCACCGGGTCGGACCGGCTGTGCTTGGCCAGCTCGTCGGTCAGGATCCGGGCGATCGGGGTGTCCACGCCGACAGCGCTGCCCCAGGTGATCACTCCGCCGAACACGACCAGATAGATGCCGTCCTCGCGCTGGAGGTCCACCACCTTGTCGACGTAGGCCCGGGCCGCCTGCTCGCGGGAGCCGGAGCTGGCCAGGGAGGCGGCCGGGACCACCGCGATCCGGATCGCCGGGTCGTGCCCCTCGACCCGGTCGGCAAGCCGCTGCGCCTCGCTGTCCGGGACCAGCGCGCGCTGCGACGGGTCGACGTACACCGGGCTGCTCTGCCACCCCTGGACGACGGAACTGGGATCGCCGGCCCCGGTCAGAGACGACGTGAGCAGCAGGAGCCCGGCCAGAAGACGCATGCGCGCTAGCCTGCCGCATCAGCGGTGTCAGGCCGTCGCCAACCCGCTCGAGGTAGAAGGCCGCGGCAACGGATCAGTCCGCGGTGGCGGCTACGGCCTCCGGCTGCTTCAGGTGCTCTGCCAGCTGCAGCTCGGGATTGCGGCGCAGTGTGAGCACCAGGCCCAGCACGATCAGGCCGAGCACCGCTGCGATCGGCGGCAGCACCTGGACGCCGAGCAGCTGGATGACCAGTCCTCCGACGATGGCCGACAGCCCGGCGCCGAGGTAGATCGCCGACGCGTTCAGTGCGAGCAGCAGTCCGCCGCCGGAGCCCAGCTCCAGCAAGAGGTTCTGAATCGGCGGGTTGAACGCCCAGGTGAACAGGCTCCAGACGAACAGCGCGATCGCCGCCCCGGCCACCGTCACCGCGGTCAGCGAGAGGGTCCCGACCACCACGGCGAAGCCCACCATCGCCACCGTCAGCGTCCGCAGGCTGCCGAAGCGGTCCGTCGCCCGGCCACCCAGCCAGTTGCCCAGCACCGCACCCAGGCCGTAGACCAGCAGCAGGACGCCGACCACTCCGCCGGTCAGGTGGGCGGTCTCGTCCAGCAGCGGGACGATGTAGATGTAGACGCTCATCGTGCCCAGCACACCCAGCACAGTCATCAGCAGGACGGTCTGGACCCGGCGGTCGGCCGCACCGGCGAAGCGCTCCCGCAGACTGACCGCCGGCGGGGCGTCCACCCGCGGCAGCGCCGCCCGCAGGGCGACGGCGAAGGCCACGGCGACCGCGGCGATCAGCGCGAAGACACCGCGGTACCCGAGGCTGCCGCCGAGCAGACTGCCCGCCGGTACGCCGAGCACCAGCGCGAAGGTGAGGCCACCGAAGACCACGGCGACGGCTCGGCCGCGCTCGTGCGGCGGCAGGAAGCCCGTCGCGAACAACGTCGCCGCCGGGGTGTACGCCGCCGCGCCGAGCGCCGCCACCACCCGGCCCGCGATCAGCAGCGGGTAGGTCGTCGCGACCGCGGCGATCAGGTTGCCGGCGGCAGCCAGTAGCAGCGCCGCGATCAGCAGCGTGCGGCGCTCCCAGCGGCCGGTCAGCGTCGACAGCAGCGGCGCACCCACGGCGTACGAGAGGGCGAAGGCGGTGGCGAGCTGCCCGGCGGCGGTCAGCGAGACGTGCAGCTCGGAGCTGACCGCGGGCAGCACACCGGACACCACGTACGCGCTGGTCCCGACCGCGAAGGCGCCGCCGGCCAGCAGGTAGATGCGTGCGCACATCAAGACTCTCCAGAAGGCAGGGCGATTAGTTCGACAGTGATCGTACTACGATCGCTGTCGAAGTTCGATCGACGTCGTACCATTGCGCTGTGAGCACCCCCAAGCAGCTGCCGCAGCCGGACCGCGCGGAGATCCGCGTGGACGCCGTGCTGCAGGCCCTCGGCGAGCCGGTCCGGCTGTTGATCGTGCGCGCCCTGGCGGACACGCCCGAGGGCATCGCCTGCGGCGAGATCGACCTGCCGGTGACCGCCTCGACCCGTGCTCACCACCTGCGCACCCTGCGCGAGGCCGGCGTGCTGACCACGCACACCGAAGGCACCCGCCGGATCAGCAGACTCCGCCGCGAAGACCTCGACACGCTGTACCCGGGCCTGCTCAACGGAGTGCTGGCAGCCGAGCAGTAGGCAGACATGCTCTAGCTGGCAGACTGTGGCGGTGGTGGCGCTGCGCGAGCGATGGAACGAGCTGATCCCCGGCTCCGAGGCACTGGCCGACGAGCTGATCGCCCGGTACGTCGGACGCAACCGCCGCGCCTACCGCGACCAGTACCTCGACACCGTGCTCACCGCGCTGGACTCACTGCTCCAGCTGAGCACCGACCCGACCTCCGTCCGGCTGGCAGCCTGGTTCCACCGCGCGGTGCACGAGCCCGGTGGTGACCCGGCCGAGGACGCCGAGGCCTCTGCCCGGCTGGCCGAGCAGCTCCTGCCCGGCTACGGCGTCGACCCCATCCGGATCGCGGAGGTCGCCCGACTCATCCGCCTCACCGGTGACCTGGCCGCGCCACCACCCGACGCCTACGCGCCCGCACGCCGCGACGCGAACGGTGACGTCCTGCTGGACGCTGTGAACTCGACCCTGGCCACCGCACCGGCCCGCTACGCCGCCCACACCGCCGAAGTACGCCGGGACGCGGGCGAGCGGACCACCGCGGCCACCCGCCGGTACGACGAGGTCCGGAACCTGCTCGACGGTCATCTCTTCCGGACCCAGCTCGCCCGCCAGCGGATGGGCCCGGCCGCCCGGTCCAACCTCGAGGCGGAGCTGTCCGGGCTCGACAGTGAGCTGCCGGCTCCTTGGCGGGGATGGCAGCAGGCGGCTCTGGCGGCTGGTGCGACCTTCGGCGCGATCGGGGCCGTGGTGGTCGCCATCGCGGCAGCAGGTGCGTCCTGGCAGGTGCCGGTCGTCGGGCACGAGTCGGGGTGGACACCGCTCGGGCTGGCCATCCTGTCGTTCGTGGCGGCGCCGATACTGTTCCGCAGCGCTCGTAGTGGGAGCCAGCGCGCCAAACTCGTGTCGGGCACGGTGATCGCCGTCGCCGCGACCGGACTGCTCATCGCCTGGGCACAGGTCCCGGCGACGAACCCTGCTGTCGGTGTCGGCCTCAGAGTCCCGCTGCTCATCTCCGCTCTGCTCCTCCTCCTGGTGGCCGGCACGGCAGCTCTGGTCGCCTCCGCCCTCCGGACAAGGGCCGCCCGCTTCACCCCACCCCGGAACATCGGTCAGCAGCTCGCCTGGCTCGCAGTGCCCGGTGTGATCGCGCTGACCCTGCTGCTGGTCGTGCAGCCGCTGGCCCGGAACTACGTGCTCGACTCCAACGAGCGGGTCGAAGGCACGGCGCGACCGGCCGGACCGGCACCACGGTCCGAGCTGGACGGGCGGGTCGCGTGGATCAGCCGCGCCCTGTCCGTCGCCGGGGCCGAGGAAGCCGTCAGCACGCAGTACGGGATCGCAGTGCCGCGGCAGACCGGGGTGGTGGAGATGCTGGACGCGGGAACCGGCGAGCTGCGCTGGCGCTACAGCCGCTCCGACTCCGACGAGAAGCCGAACATCGCCGCGACCGCCGACGGGCGCTACGTGGTGGCGGAGTTCGCCGACATCGGCTATCTGCTGCTCGACGCCGACACCGGGCAGCGCGAAGCCGCCTGGCCCGGCCGGACGCGGGACCACAGCATTCAGCAGGCCGACCCGTTGCTCACGGTCGAGGAGGTCGGCCGGGGCTCGGACAAGCTGCGCGGCGTGGACCCCGACGGGCACGAACGGTGGTCCTACGAGCCGGGTCGCTGCACCGACATCAGCGCGGTGGCCACCGCGGACGCCGTGGTCAGCTTCCTGGGTCACAGCTGCGGGGACGAGCCGGACGGCATGGTCGGGCTGGACCTGAAGACCGGCAAGGAGCTGTGGACGAAGTCGCCGAGCAACCTGTTCCGGCGCTCGGTGGTGGTCGGCGGACTCGTGGTGGTGGCCGAGCCCAGCGACGAGGGGGATGCGCCGGCCGCGCTGGTCGCGGTGGAGCCGCGGACCGGGGACATCAAGTGGCGCTGGCCGGTGCCACCGGACTGGTCGTGCCGCACACTGCTCACCCCGGCCGGGCGCCTGGTCGTCGTGGTGGACTGCCCAGGTCCGGGCACGCGGGAGAACAGCAGGACCGTCGTCACCGCTATCGACTCCACCACCGGCCGTACCGCTTGGCAGACCACGGCGCCGGTGAGCCCGCGCGCCCGGGTCGCCGTCACCGAGGACGCCCGGGTCGTCTCCCTGTCCCGAGCCGCCGACGGCTGCTGGGCCAACGTCATCAGCCGCACCGGCTTCCGCCGCGCCCGGCTCCCCGAAGGCATCTCCTGCAGCCGCGACGTGCGAGCCGTCGGCAACCTGGTCCTCACCTCCGGCAACGCCAACATCATCGCCCTCCGCTGACCCAGCCGCCCGCCCCGGCCCTGCGCCTTCCCCTCACCTGCAAGTGAGGGCTCTGTCAGCGTTCGAGCTGCTCCTCCGCCGAGGCGAGGAGCTCCACGATGCGGGTGCCGAAGGCGACGTCAACCGGGTGGGACTCCCCGGACGCGGCCGCGGCAACCAGCTCGGTGGCAGCGAGCTGGAAGGCGTCGACCGCCGACGTCTCCCCTGCCGGCAGCAGCGCCGTACCGGTCTCACCCCAGACGCCGGTCTCGAAGTTGCTGCCCTCCGGCGGCGCGAACAGCGACACACTCGCCGTACTCGTCGCGCCCGACTCGTGCGTCACCACCAGATGCACCAGGTCACCCTCACCACCGACCGCCCGCAGCTGCTCGATCGGCCCCAGCATGGCGCTCAGGTTCGACAGGGCGTGCGGACCGACGTCCCAGAGCGCCCCACGCTGCTCCCGGCGCCACGGCGACTCGTTGAACGGGTTGCCCGGGGCATCGAGCGACGCGAGCATCCGGCTCCAGCCGCCCTTCCACCCGCCCCGGTCGCGCACCTCGGCGAAGAACGTCCGCAGCTCCGGCTGGAACCGCCCGGTGAAGAACACCACCGACGCGATGCCCTCCGCCGCGGCCTCGGCGGCCAGCGCCCGAGCGTCCTCGACCGCGTCGGCGACCGGCTTGTCCAGCAGGAGATGTTTGCCTACAGCGGCCGCTTCGAGGGCCATCGTCGCCTGAACCCGCGGCGGAACCGCAAAAGCCACGGCGTCGACCGCCTCGAGTAACTGCGCGTAGTCGTCGTACCCGGTGGTCCCGAGCTCGCCGGCCAACGCCGTCGCCTTGTCCCGGTCACGTCCCCAGACGCCGACCAGGTCGATTCCGGGCGCCGCCCGAAGCCCCGGTCCGTGCGTCGCCCGCGCCCACGGACCAGTGCCGACCAGACCGAACCGCATGCTCTCCTCCGTCCCGCCCCACCGCGCTGACAGGGCTCGCACGGCTCCCGCCCTCCCGCACCGGTCAGGTGACGAGCCGATATCGCTTTGGCCACGACCCTAGCCGGGAACCCCGGATCGGTCGGTTCGGACCGCGACGGGGTGTCAGACTCGGTGACCATGGACCTGCGCGACCAGTGGAATCGCCTGCTGCCGCACGCGCAGCCGCTGGGCGACGACCTGCTGGCCCGTTACGCAGAGCAACACCGTCACTATCACGACCAGCGGCACCTGACCGAGATGCTGACCACCATCGACGAGCTGGCCGACCTGGCCGACGACGCCGACACGGTCCGGCTGGCCGCCTGGTTCCACGACGCGATCTACGACCCGCAGGCCGACCCGGGCGAGAACGAGGAGGTCTCGGCGCAACTGGCCGAGCTGGAGCTAGCGGCGTACGGCGTGGAGGCGGAGCGGGTCGCCGAGATCGGCCGGCTGATCCGGCTGACCGCCCGGCACGACTGCGCACCGGACGACCCGAACGGCGCCGTGCTGTGCGACGCCGACCTGCGCATCCTCAGCCTGGACGCCGACCGGTACGACGAGTACACCGTCGGCATCCGCGAGGAGTACGCGCACATCGCCGACCGCGACTTCGCCCGCGGCCGGATGGCTTTCCTGCAGCGGCTGGCCGAGACCCCGCTCTACACGACCAGCCGGGCCCGCGAGCGGTGGGAGAAAGCCGCCCACGCGAACCTGGAGCGCGAGCTGTCCCGCTGGGCCCCGAAGGCGGCCCGGCCGGTCTCCGGACTGATCCCGATGATCTACCTGGGCGCCGCGCTCGGAGCGGTGATCGCTGCGTCGGTCCTGCTCGGGCGTGGGCTCGGTGCCGCCGCGCAGTGGCCCGCGCGGCCGGACGAGGTCAACGGCTTTCCGGTCTGGACCCCGATCGCCGGTACGGCGGTGGGGGCCGGCCTGGTCTATGCCTGGTTTCGGCGCGCTCAGCCGCGGCTCATCACGATCCCGGCGATCGCGTTCGCCGGAATCGGGGCGATCTCCGTCGGGCTGTGCTGGTGGCGCTGGCCCGCGGCTCAGCCCGGTGCCGCGCTGAGCGAACGCTGGCCGTACCTGATGCTCGCCTCGGTGGCGCTACTGCTCGCCGGAGCCCTGCTGGGACTGGCCCGACGCCTTCGCAGAGCCCCGCCGTACGCTGTATCCCCACCGCGCGCCCTGGGCGTCGGCTTGACCGTGGTCTGCGCTGCCCTGCTCGCCTGGATCGTGGTGTCGGCCGGTGAGCCGTTCGTGCAGGCCCGGCTGGAGACCGCCAACACCGTGAGCACCACCGCGACCATGCCGCCCGGTGTGATGCCCGTGCAGCTGGACGGCGAGCTGGCGTGGAGTCGTGAGGTGCCGGCCACCGGTGCGATCGCCGGGACCGTCGGTGGCGTCGCGGAGCTGCGCCCGGACGGCGTGGTGACGTCCGACGCGACAACCGGCCAGATCCGCTGGCGCTACTCCCGCGCCGACGTCGACGACGCCGCCGCCAGCGGTTCCCGGGGCCTCCTGGTCTCCAGCGACGGGCGGACGCTCGCCGCACACCTCCCGTACGGCGGCAACCGCGCCCCGAGCGGCATCGAACTGCCCACGTACGCCGTACTCGACGCCGAGAGCGGCAAGGTGCTCACCGAGGTCCACACCGACGGCACGGCCCTGGCGGTCGACGCCAACCAGCTGCTCGTCGCCGAGGGCAAGCACGTCGTCGCGCACGGCGTGAGCAGCCCGACTCACTGGCGCAGCAGCCAGCGCTGCGCGGTGACCCAGGGCGTACTGCTCGGCGACCAGGCCGTGGTGGTGGACGCCTGCGGCGGCAACGGCGCCGAAGTCCGCGGACTGGACCTGAAGAGCGGCGAGCAGCGCTGGGAGGTCGACCTGGGTATCCGGTTCGAGCTCAGCGCCGAGCTGGAGCCGGCCACCTGGATCGGTGACCTGGTCGCGGTCCCGGAGACGCGTGAGGTCTCCGGCCTGGTGTGGACCGGCGACGCCGGCGGCACCCTGCACCAGTGGTCGGTCGACGTCGGCGAGGGCCGCATGCTCTGGACCGCCCCCGTCCCCGGTACGCCGCGCCCCCGGCTCGGCACGTCCTCCTGCGACGCCCAGCTCGCCGCGACCCACACGTCGATCGTGCTGGTCACCTGCCGGACGAGCACCGAGCCCGGCGAGCCCCAGACGTACGACGTGTCTGCCGTGAGCCCCGCCGACGGCACTCCGCAGTGGCACCACCTCGTCCAGATCCCGCCGAAGCTGCAGCAGCCCGAGTTCCCACGGGACGGCTTCGGCCTGCTGCCGGACGGCCGCGTGGTCACGCTGATGCCGCAGGCCACCGGGGTCTGCTCGCCGGTGATGATCGGCACCACCGGCGTCCAGCCCCGGCCGATCGTCACCGGCGCCGACGCCAAGTCCTCGGGCCGGGACCAGGTCACCTGCAACAAGCCGGCCGTCACCGTCGCGGGCGGCCGCCCGGTGTTCAGCGACGGCACCCGCCTGTTCGCCCTCAACTGACCACCCACCCCGGCGCCGGCCGCCGGCCGGGAATTCCGTTGCCCCCGGCAGCGTTGCTGCCTACCGTGATGATCATGTTCCGCGCGGATTCTGCTGCGTACCTGTCGGCCCTGGGCCTGACGGGCGCTGCCGCGTGGATGTCAGCGGATTCAACGCTGTTCACCGGCGCGCGAAGCCGACCCTCCTCCTGCTGAAGCAGGACCCGCGGAGGAGGGTGGCACGGCAACCGGCCCCCTCCACCGCAGTGCTCGCTGTGCGTGGACGGACAGGGCCGTGGGTCCTGGCTTCGTCGAATCCATTGACCAGCAAAGGAAAACACCTCATGGCCAAGAGCCAGTTCGTACGGACCAAGCCGCACCTCAACATCGGCACGATGGGACACGTGGACCACGGCAAGACCACGCTGACGGCCGCGATCACCAAGGTGCTCGCCGAGCGCGACCCGGACGTCAACGCGTTCGTCGCGTTCGACGGCATCGACCGCGCGCCGGAGGAGGTCCAGCGCGGCATCACCATCAACATCGCGCACGTCGAGTACGAGACCGCCACCCGGCACTACGCCCACGTGGACATGCCGGGTCACGCCGACTACGTCAAGAACATGATCACCGGTGCCGCCCAGGTGGACGCCGCGATCCTGGTCGTGTCGGCGCAGGACGGCGCCATGCCGCAGACCCGCGAGCACGTCCTGCTCGCGCGACGCGTCGGCGTGCCGTACCTGGTGGTCGCGCTGAACAAGGCGGACGCCGTCGACGACCCCGAACTGCTCGACCTGGTCGAGCTGGAGGTCCGGGAACTGCTGTCGGAGTACGGGTTCCCGGGCGACGAGGTCCCGGTGGTGCGCGTCTCCGGGCTGCGGGCGCTGGAGGGCGACCCGCGGTGGACCGCCTCGGTGGGCGAGCTGCTGGACGCCGTCGACAGCTACGTGCCGACGCCGGACCGTGAGCTGGGCGAGCCGTTCCTGATGCCGATCGAGAACGTGCTCACCATCAGCGGCCGCGGCACCGTCGTCACCGGTGCGGTCGAGCGCGGCTCGCTGCGGCTCGGCGAGCCGGTCGAGGTCGTCGGTCTCGGCCCGACCGTCACCAGTACGGCGATCGGGATGGAGACGTTCGGCAAGTCGCTGGCGTCCGCCGAGGCCGGTGACAACGCGGCGATCCTGCTGCGCGGCATCAAGCGCGAGGAGGTCCGGCGCGGCCAGGTCGTCGCGCTGCCGGGCAGTGTGACGCCGCACCGGAAGTTCCGGGCGACGCTGCACGCGCTGTCCACCGCGGAGGGCGGCCGGCACACGCCGTTCGCCGCGGACTACCGGCCGCAGTTCTACATCCGGACCACGGACGTGTCGGGCGGTATCGACCTGGGCGAGATCAGCCTGGTGATGCCCGGTGACACGATCGAGCTCGGCGTGGAGCTGGAGAAGCCGGTCGCGCTGAACGTCGGCCTCGGCTTCGCCGTCCGCGAGGGCGGTCACACCGTCGCCGCCGGCACGGTGACCGAGCTGCTCGACTGAAGAGGTGCCAGGGGTGCCCCGGGCTGTTGCCCGGGGCACCTTTCACGTTCCCTTGCGGTGCCGCAGGCCGGAGTCGATCAGCCGGCGGACCAGCACCCGGCTCGGCACCGGGACCGCGCCGGCGGCGACCATCTCGTCGTACAGGTCGGACGGTACGTCGTAGTGGTCGCGGTCGAAGCCGCGGGCGGGAATGCCGACCTTGCGGGCGAAGGCGTGCAGCTCGTCGTACGACTCGTCGCTGACCAGGTGCGACCAGACCCGGTCCCAGCCCGGCCAGACCGGGGGGTCGATCAGGATCACGCCGTGGGCTCCTTGGTCGTCGCGGGCTCGCCGTCCTGCGTCGTGCCGGCCTGACTCCTGCTCTCCTGGGCCTTGCTGTCCTGGGCGTCGAGCAGGTTGCGCCAGGCGCGGACGAAGCGCGAGTTCACGTAGGCCTTGGTCCACGAGCCGTCCTGCCGCACCGACGAGCCGACGTGGAACTTGCGCACGCCGCTGCCGTACAGCCACGGCACGTGCTCGGGCCGCAGCGAGCCGCCGGCCATCATCACCTTGGCCACCGCCGGGTCCTCCTTCGCCATCCGAGTCAGGTCGTCCAGCCCGTGCTGGACGCCGAGCGCCGAGCCCGCGGTCAGCACGGTGTCCAGCCCGGGCAGCGTCCGCAGTGCCCGCCAGGCCGGCCGTTGCTCCAGCACCGCGTCGATCGCGCGGTGGAACGTCCACGGCGTCCCGGCGAAGGTGCTGACCAGCGCGGCCACGGACTCGGTGTCGACCTCGTTGTCCGGCGTCAGGAACCCCAGCACGAACCCGTCCGCCCCAGCACTCAGGTAGGACTGCGCGGCGGCGGTCAGCCGGTTCAGCTCAGCGCCGTCGACCGCGAACGTGCCGGTCAGCCGCAGCATCACCCGCAGCGGCAGGTCCGTGACGCGGCGGACGGCGCTGACCGTGGACACCGACGGGCTCAGCCCGTCCGCTTCCATCGACGCGCACAGCTCCAGCCGGTCCGCCCCACCCTCCTGAGCCGCTTCCGCATCCGCCGGATGCAGCGCGATCACCTCGAGCAACGACCCCATGGGCACCATCATCCAGCACAGCCCGTCCGGAAAGCCGGTTGCACTGCCCGGCGATCTTCTGTATCGTTTTTCTAGATCGATTTAGAAGAACGATACAGAAACCTGTCCGGAAGGGTGCCAGAGATGTCGCCGGGAGTCACGCTGAAGACCGTCGCCCAGGCCGTCGGAGTATCGCCGTCGACCGTCTCGAACGCCTACAACAAGCCCGACCAACTGTCGGCCGCCCTGCGTGAGCGCATCCTGGCGACTGCCCAGGAGCTCGGGTACGCCGGGCCCGACGCGTCGGCGCGGGCCCTGCGCAGCGGCAAGGCCGGCGCCGTCGGCGTGCTGTTCACCGACAAGCTGGCCTACGCCTTCTCCGACCCGTACGCCGTGGGCTTTCTCGCCGGCCTCGCCGAGGTCGCCGAGGAGTTCACCACCAGCCTGCTGCTGATGCCGCTCAGCTCGTCCGACATCCAGGGCGGCGCCAACGCGGTCCAGCAGGCGGCGATCGACGCGGCCGCGATCTTCTGCGTGGCCGGCGGGCACCCCGCGCTGGACACGCTGCGGGCCCGCGGCGTCCCGATGGTGTCGACCGACCGCGGCGACCACCCGGACCTGTCCTGGGTCGCGATCGACGAGGTCGAGGCGGCCGCCAAGCTGGGCAAGCACCTGGCACGGCTCGGTCACCGCGACATCGTGGTCCTGGTCGACAACGCCGAGGCGGCCGGCCGCCGGGCGGTCGAGATGACGCTGGACGAGGTCGGCTACACCGACTGCGAGCTGCGGATCCGTGGCCTGCAGAAGGAGATGCCGGACGCCCGGATCCGGCTGGTCTCCGGCGGGCACAACGCGTTCAGCTCCGGCCTGATCGGGGCCGAGTGGGTGCTCGACTCCCAGGACCGGCCGACCGCGATCGTCGGCCTCAGCGACGTCCAGGCGCTGGGCGCGATGGAGGCGATGCGGACCCGCGGACTGGTGCCCGGGCGCGACCTGACCGTGGCCGGCTTCGACGACATCCCGCAGGCCGAGACCGCCGGGCTGACGACGATCCGGCAGCCGATCAAGGACAAGGGCCGGACGGTCGGGCGGGTGCTGCTCGACCCGGCTGTGCAGGACCGGCAGATTCTGCTGCCGACCGAGCTGGTCGTCCGCGCCAGCAGCGGTCCCGCACCACGTAACTGAACCGCACCACCCCCGAACTGCCGACGGCCGACCGGTCGCCGGACGCTACTCCACGCTCTCCGAAGGGAGCAGAACCATGACGTACTTCATCGCCGGCAACACCGCCGTGGAGAACGCGCGCGCCCTGGCCCAGTCGGCCCTCCCGGACGCGCCCCAGCAGCCGTACGACGAGCGCCCGCCGCGCCGGCCGCGCCCCCTGCGCGCCGGCCTCAGCGGCGTACTCCGCGCCGCCGCCGCGTACGAGCTCCGCCTCGCCAACCGCCTCGACCCCCGCTGCGAACCCGCCACCCGGTGACCCCCACCCCCACCCCATCCCCACCTCCTCCAGGGATATCCCCGCAAGTTGTCGGTTCTCCCCCCGCATTCGGACGGGTGCACCCACAACTTGGCGGGATATCCCCCCGTACGGCGGCGGCGCGGGGGATATCCCCGCAGGTTGTGGGTTCTCCCCCCGTATTCGGACGGGTGCACCCACAACTTGGCGGGATATCCCCCCGTACGGCGGCGGCGCGGGGGATATCCCCGCAAGTTGTCGGTTCTCCCCCCGTATTCGGACGGGTGCACCCACAACTTGGCGGGATATCCCCCGCCCCGTGCGGCGGCGGAGGTGGGGTGGGGTGGGCGCGGGGTGGGGTTTGTCGGTGGGGTCTGGCAGTCTGAAGGGCGATGAGTGAGCCGGGGATCTTGCTGACCGCCCGCGCGCTGGTGCTTCACGACCTGGCCGCGCGGGGATTCGACGACGCCGCGATGGTGTCCGCGCTGGAGGACGCGGTCGCCGAGCGTCAGTGGTGGCTCGACCAGTGGCCGGACGGCGGCGAGCACATCGCCGGCCTGGTCGCTCAGGACGTGCAGGACCGGCTCTCCGACTCCGGCGTCCGCTGGCCCCGCTGCACCGCGTGCGACGACCTCAGCACCCACGAGCTGCGCATCGAGCCCGAGCTGGGTCCCGACCCGCACTGGGTCTGCGAGCGCGCCGGCATCTCCGTCTCCCGGCTCGGCCAGCTGACCTGACCTCCAGAGCCGGCTCCGACGTCCGGCGCCACCGGATCGGCGCCCGAGTGGTGGGCAGCCGTCGGGCTCAGCGTGCCCACTCCGGCATGTGCTGGGCCAGGTACCGGCTGCCGTACGAACCGTGCGGCAGGATCTCCCGGATCCGCTCCAGGTCGGCGGCCCCGAGCTGCACCTCGACCGCCCCCGCGTTCTCCTCCACCCGGTGCACCTTGCGCGTTCCCGGGATCGGCACGATGTCGTTGCCTTGAGCAAGTAGCCAGGCGAGCGCCAGCTGCGTCACGGTGATGCCCTTGCCCTCGGCGAAGGCCGTCAGCTCCCGCACCGCGGCCAGGTTCGCCTCGTAGTTCTTGCCCTGCCACCGGTCGTCGAAGCTGCGCATGTCGTCCTCCGGGTACTCGTGCGCCGGCCGCACGTCGCCGGTCAGGAACCCCCGCCCCAGCGGCGAGTACGGCACGAACCCGATGCCGAGCTCCCGGACGACCGGCAGCACGGTGTCCTCGACCTCCCGCTCGAACAGCGAGTACTCCGTCTGCAGCACCGACACCGGCTGCACCGCGTGCGCCCGGCGGATCGCCTCCGGCCCGGCCTCGCTCAATCCGAAGTACCGCACCTTGCCGGCCTGGATCAGCTCGCCGACCACGCCCGCGACCTCCTCGATCGGCACCGCCGGGTCGACCCGGTGCTGGTAGAACACGTCGAGGTGGTCGGTGCCCAGGTAGCGCAGGCTGTTCTCGGCGACCTGCCGGATGTTCTCCGGCCGGCTGTTCAGCGCCTCCCCCTCGAGCGGGTTCTTCGTCATGTCGAAGCCGAACTTGGTCGCCAGCACCACCTCGTCGCGGAAACCGGCGACCGCGCGGCCGAGCAGCTGCTCGTTGCTGCCGGTCCCGCTGCCGTAGAGCTCGGCGGTGTCGAAGAAGGTGATGCCGAGCTCGTACGCCCGCCGAATCGTGGCGATCCCGCCCTCCGCGTCGGCCGCGCCGTACGCCATCGTCATGCCCATCGTGCCGAGGCCGAGCGCCGAGACGTGCAGGCCCTGCCGGCCGAGTGTGCGCTGCTGCATGTGAGTCTCCTTGAACAAACCAGTTAGTTTCTACACCGTAGCCAGCACCGCCGGAAAATGCAACCAACTGGTTTGTTTGAGTAAGATCAGCGCATGGGAGACGGTCAGGCAACCAGGCGGCGCATTCTCGACGCCGCGACGACCGAGTTCGCCAGCTACGGCATCGCCGGCGCCCGGGTCGACCGGATCGCCGCGAACGCCAAGGCCAACAAGGCCCAGCTCTACGCGTACTACGGCAACAAGGACGCGTTGTTCGACGCCGTGCTCGCCGAGCACGTGACGGCGAACCTCGACCTGGTACCGCTCACCCCCGAGGACCTTCCCGGGTACGCCGTCCGCCTGTACGACGCCTACGTCGCGCAGCCGGAGCTCGTCCGGCTGGCGACCTGGGCCCGACTGGAGCGCACACCGACCGGCGACCTGTTCGCCGACTGGCAGGGGCACGACAAGGAGAAGCTGGCCGCGATCGAGGCGGCCCAGCGCAGCGGGCACATCGTGGCCGACCTGTCGCCGCTCGACGTGCACTCGATGGCCATCGCCCTGTCGGCGACCTGGGCGGCCGCGAGCATCACCCACGCCGCCGACCGTTCCGACGACGACGCCGTGCACGAACGTCGCAGGCAGGCCCTCGCAGCGACGGTCCGGCGCGCCTTCAGCCCGTAACTCTCCCCTGAGAGTTCGCTGGGGACCGACTCGGGGACCTACCTGGTCGCGCTACATGTAGTCAGTCTACTAATGTGGGACCCATGAGGGTCCTGGGAGTTCTCCGTGCCGTGGCCGTGCTGCATGCCGTCACGGTCTGCCTGCAGCCGCTACTGGCCGGCATTTACCTGAACGGCTCCACCGCTGCCGCCCGGCTGCACGGACCGGTCGGCCTCACCGCCGCCGGGCTCTGCGCCACGCAGCTCACCCTGGCGATTCTGTGGTGGCGCGCGTCCGGTCCGGGCTGGCCGGTCGTGCTCAGCGCGGCAGTGCTGGCCGGCGAGGCGCTGATGATCCACGCCGGCTTCGGCCGCGAGCTCGCCCTGCACCTCCCGATCGGCATGGCCGTCGTGGCGGGCAGCGTCAGCTTCGCCGCTTGGGCCGCCCGTGCTCGGCGTACGGCGGTGGCGGCGTGACGGCGATCGAGCAGCCGGCGCTGCGACCGGCCGAGGCGAAGCGGCCGAGGGCCACGCTGTGGCTGCTGCGGCTCGTCCTGCTCTGGCACGCCGCGCTGGTCATCGCCCAGCCGATCCTGGCCGGCTACTTCCTGTCCGGGGAGTCGGACGCGATCGCGCTGCACAGCCCGATCGGGTCGACGCTGTGGATGGTCGCCGCGCTCCAGTTCGTCGCAGCGGTCCTCTACTGGCGACCGGGCGGCGGCCGGCTCTGGCCCGCACTGGTCACCCTCGCACTGTTCTTCGCCGACTTCGTCCAACTGGTCTTCGGCCACCAGCAGAACTTCACCGTCCACGTCCCGCTCGGTACGGCCATCGTCACCACCGTCGTCCTGATGACCGTCTGGTCCTTCCGCGCCGGCGCACGCCGGGGCCGTCACCCGGAGGTTGTTCGATGAAGTTGTCCCGCCGTGGCTTCCTGGGCGTCGCCGGCGCCGCGACGCTGGCCGGCTGCGGCCTCGACCCGTCCCCCGGCCAGACCGCCGAGCTGCTCACCAGCGACGTGCCGTTGCCGGACGCCTTCAAGGTGCCCTTGCCGATCCCTCCGGTGAAGCGCCCGGTCCGCAGCGACGCCAAGGCCGACTACTACCGCGTCGTGCAGCGGAAGGCGTCGCTGGAGATCCTGCCCGGCCTCAAGACCGAGGTCCTCGGGTACGACGGCCTGCTGCCCGGTCCCACCTTCGATGTGCGCAGCGGCCGGACCACCGTGGTCGAGCACGTCAACCAACTCGACGTACCGACCGTCGTCCACCTGCATGGCGGCCACACTCCGGCCAGCAGCGACGGCTGGCCACTGGACCTGCTGATGCCTCCCGGCGGCCACCAGGAGCACACCGGGCACCACGGCATGACCGGCGGCGACGTCAAGACCGGCAGCCGGAGCTACACGTTCCCGAACACCCAGCGCGCCGCAACGCTGTGGTACCACGACCACCGGATGGACTACACCGCTCCCCAGGTGTACCGCGGTCTCTTCGGGCTGCACCTGGTGCGTGACCACGAGGAGGACGCGCTGCCGCTGCCCGCGGGCGAGCGGGAGATCCCACTGGTGCTCGCGGACCGCGCGTTCGCGGCCGACGGGTCGTTCCGCTACCCGGCGCGC
The DNA here is from genome assembly GCF_000024345.1 of Kribbella flavida DSM 17836. Lineage (NCBI taxonomy): Bacteria > Bacillati > Actinomycetota > Actinomycetes > Propionibacteriales > Kribbellaceae > Kribbella > Kribbella flavida. The sequence continues at coordinate 6,403,060 of NC_013729.1, forward strand.
AAGGACGGCCCGGGTGTCGAGTCGAAGTACATGGAAGGCGTCATCGGCGACGTCCTGCTGGTCAACGGCGCGCCCTGGCCGGTGCTGGAAGTGGATGCGGCGCGCTACCGCTTCCGGGTGCTGAACGCGGCGAACGCCCGCCGCTACGAGCTCGCGCTGGACCGCGGTCCCGCCAAGTTCGTGCAGATCGGCAGCGACGGCGGACTGCTCGCCGCCCCCGTCGAGCACGAGACCGTGGTGATCGCGCCGGCCGAGCGGTTCGACCTGGTGGTGGACTTCTCGCAGTACGAGGTCGGCACCGAGATCACCCTGCTCAACAAGCTCGACTCCGGCCGCGCCGGCGAGGTGATGCGTTTTGTCGTCGCCCGCAAGGCCGCCGACGACAGCGCGATCCCCGCGAAGCTCTCGACGTACGCCGAGCGCACCGAACCGGCCGGGGCGGTCCGGCGGCAGTGGCGGTTCCGGCGCGGGTCGGCCGGCGGGCACGAGGGCTGGACGATCAACGGCAAACCGTTCGACCCGCAGGAGATGCAGGCGACCGTGCCGCTCGACCAGGACGAGATCTGGTCGTTCGTCACCGACGTGCACCACCCGGTGCACGTCCACCTGGCGCCGTTCCAGGTCCTCCGCCGCGGCGGTGGCGGGCCGGGCCGGTACGACCAGGGCTGGAAGGACACCGTGGACGTCCGGCCCGCCGAGGTGGTCGAGGTCCTCATCAGGTTCACCGCCCACCGGGGCAAGTACCTGATCCACTGCCACAACCTCGAGCACGAGGACATGGCGATGATGGCCGGCTTCGAAACTGTTTGACCGACTTCGGTCGAGGCGCCCGCGACCGAAGTCGGATCCGAACGACGGGACAGTCACCTAGCGTCGGTGGACATGAGCCCTTCCCGGCGTCACGTTCTCGGCCTGCTGCCGGCCGCCGCCGTCGCGGCAGCACTTCCGTCGACAGCTGCTGCGGCCACCGGCCCGACCGGTCCACCGGCAACCGGCAGGCGCGGTGCCGGCGGATCGCTGGCGATCCGCGACGTGCGGATCTTCGACGGGCGACGGGTCCTGCCCGGGCGGCACTCGATCCTGGTGCTGGCCGGCCGAATCGTTGCTACTGGCAAGTTTTCGGTGCCGTCCGGCGTCGCCGTGCACGACGGCCGCGGCCGCACCCTGCTGCCCGGGCTGATCGACAGCCATGTGCACACCTTCGACGGCAGCCGGACCGACGCGCTGCGCTTCGGCGTGACGACCGAACTGGAGATGTTCGGCAGCCCCGCCGGGCTGATCGAGTCCCGGCGACGGCGGCGGTCCTTGCGACCGACGACGTGCAGCGACCTGTGGTCGGCCGGCAACGGAGTGACCGTGCCGGGCGGGCACCCGCTCGGCACCGACTGGGAGTTCCCTCGGGTCGAGCCCGGCACCGACCTGGACGCCTACGTGCGCGATCGGCTGGCCGAGGGGTCGGACTTCGTCAAGCTGGTCTACGAACCGGGCAATCCACCCGAGCGGCCGCTGCCGACGCTCACCGCGGCGCAGGTCCGGGCGATCATCGCGGCGACTCACCGGCGCGGCCGGATCGCCGTCGCGCACGTGGAGAAACTCCGGCTCTTCGTGGACACCGTCCGGTTCGGCGCCGACGGCATCGTGCACGCCCCGTACGACGCGGTCGCGACCGCCGGCGACGTCCGCGCGGTCCGCAGCAGCGGGGCCTTCGTCGTACCGACGCTGTCGGTGGTCGACTGGGGCGCCGGAGCGAAGTCGCTGCTCGCCGATCAGCGGGTGACCAAGTGGTTGAGCGGGACACAGCGCTATCTGCTCGAGCAGGAACCGCCGGAACGCCCCGGCCGCCCCGACTACCTGGGCAACGCGTCGGCCACCGTCGGCCGGCTCCACGCCGCCGGCGTACCGATCCTGGCCGGGACCGACGCGCCGGTGCGGGCCAACGTCAGCGGCCCCAGCCTGTTCACCGAGCTCGAACATCTGGTCCGGGCCGGCCTGTCCCCCACCGCCGCCCTGACCGCGGCCACCGCGGGACCCGCCGACCACTTCCGCCTCGGCGACCGCGGCCGCATCGCCCCCGGCCGCCGGGCCGACCTGCTGCTCGTCGACGGCAACCCGGCGCAGGACATCACCGCCCTCCGAGCCCTGCACTCGATCTGGAAGAACGGGCACCCGGTGGACCGCACGCCGGTCGACTGACTCACCGCTCGCCGGGCGATCGGCCACGCCGGACCGGCTCCACCACAGGGGTTGACTTCGCGGTGCACGCCCTCCTATATTCAACACATCAGTTGATCAAGGAATTGGTTGATAAACATGGCGTACGACGACGAGGCACTCGACCGGGCATTTCTCGCCCTGGCCGACCCGGTCCGGCGGGCACTGATCGCCCGGCTGTCCCGCGGTCCGGCCACGGTGAACGAGCTCGCCGAGCCGTTCCCGATCACGCTGCAGGCGGTGTCACGGCACATCTCCGTGCTGGAGGCCGCCGGGCTGATCACCCGCACCCGGGACGGCCAGCGCCGGCCGTGCCACCTCGCCCCCAGCGCCCTGGAGCAGCTGACCAGCTGGATCGACCAGTACCGCCTGGAGACCGAGCGCCGGTTCCGCCGGATCGACGCCGTCCTCGAGACCGTGAAGGAGCAGGACCAATGAGCGACACGATCATCAACGCCCCCGCGAACACCCCGTTCATCGAGGTGATCCGCGACTTCGACGCCACCCCGGAGCAGCTGTTCCGGGTCTCCACCGACCCGGACCTGATCGCCCAGTGGCTCGGCCCCAACGGCCTGGAGATGGAGGTCGTCGAGTACGACGCGCGGCCCGGTGGCCGCTACCGCTACATCCACCGCGAGCCCTCCGGCGCGGAGTACGCCTTCCGCGGCGTCTTCCACGCCGTCGAGCCCGGCGCGCTGGTGATCCAGACCTTCGAGTACGAGGGGCTGCCCGGCGAGGTCAGCCTGGAGAAGGCGACCTACACCGCGACCGACAACGGAGTACGGCTGCGGACCTGGTCGGTGTTCGGGTCGGTGCAGGCCCGCGACACCATGGTTGCCAGCGGCATGGAGAGCGGTCTCAACGACGCGATGGAGAAGCTGACCGCCCTGGTGGCGAAGGAGACGGGCCGATGAGCCAGGTCGTCGTCGACATCTCCGTCTCCCTGGACGGCTACGTCACCGGGCCGAACGCCGGCCCGGGCAACGGCCTCGGCGACAACGGCGAGGCCCTGCACAGCTGGGTCTTCGAGGGCACCGACCAGGACCGGACCGTGCTCGACCAGAGCTTCGAACGGTCCGGCGCGGTGATCCAGGGCCGGCGGTTGTTCGACGTGATCGACGCCCCCGACGGCTGGAACGAGGAGATGGGGTACGGCGCCACCCGCGACAGCGAGCGCCGGCCGCCGATCTTCGTCGTCACCCACGAGCCGCCGGCGACCACCCGGCTCGGTGACCGGTTCACGTTCGTCACCGAACTGACCGACGCGATCGCTCAGGCCCGCAAGGCCGCCGGGGACAAGGACGTCGTGGTGATGGGCGGCGGCGAGATCTGTCACGCGGTGCTCGCCGCCGGCCTGGCCGACGTGCTGCTGCTGCACGTCGCGCCCGTGGTCCTGGGCGACGGCACGCGGCTGTACCCCGCGGGCCCAGGTCCGCGGGTGGACCTCGAGCTGACGTCCGCGATCTCGACGCCGCACGCACAGCACCTCACCTACGCCGTCCGCAAGAACTCCTGACGGGCAGCGTCATCGCGTCGGCGGTCGCCTCGCTGGACGGCTTCGTCGTCACCCACACGCCACCGGCCGGCTGGACGTTCCCGGACGCGCCGTTCACGTTCGTCTCCGGGGTCGAGCAGGCGATCGCCCGGGCCCGCGAGGTCGCCGGTCACCGGGTGCGGCCTCAGCGGTAGGTGTAGTACGCCGAGACGAGCGGGTGGTCCGACCAGCGGCGTTCCTCGAAGGTCCGGTCGACCTCCCAGCCGGCGAAGCCGATGTCACCGGCGCCGAAGATCCAGTCGACGCCGGGGTAGCCGGCGGTCGGGCAGGAACCGTTCGGGTTCGGGTGGTAGCCGGTGGCGGCCTTCATCAGGCCGTTCGTGGTGAAGAAGCAGGCGGCCGCCTCGTTCTCGTTCATGTCACCGACCAGCAGCACGTGCTGGTAGTGCTGCTTCAGGTCACGGATCTTCTCCCGCTCGATCCGGCGCATCGCCTCGCGCCACTCCGCGTTCTCCGGACCGGCCGGGTTGTGCACGCTCATCACGACCACCCGTTCGCCGTTCAGGGTGTGCTGCAGCAGCACGATCGGCAGGTGCAGGGTGCGGCGGTTGCCGACGGTCGCGTGCAGCTGCCAGGCGGCCACCTTGTTCCAGGCCTGGTCCTTCCACATGATCGCGTTGCCGGTGTAGTTGCTGCCGGCAAGCTGGGTGTTCGGGTCGGCGCGGAACAGCTCCCAGCCGCCGTCGTTGCGGATCACCTCGGCCTGCGGGCTCTCCAGCTCCTGCAGGCCGACGATGCCGAGCTGCTTCGCCTCGATCCGGGTCAGCGACTCCCGCATCCGGACCCGGCCGTCGATCTGCCCCGCTCCCTCGGTCAGGTGCCAGCCCTTCACGTTGTAGCTGGCGACCCGTACGTCGGGCGCCGCGACCGCCACCTCCGGGGTGAGCAGGGCGGCGAACAGACAGGTCGCCAGCACGGCCGCGATCCTTCGAACCTTCACGACTACCTCCGGCGGTCGAGGCGCTCCCGGGCGGCGCGCCAGTGCGGCGAGTGTCGCCACCGCCCTACGACGGCAGGAAATGCCTTGCAGGTTCCTGCAACGCCGCCGGCCTCAGGGAGTATCCGGTCGGCGGCAGTCCTCGGCGGAAGACCGGTCCGGTAGCCGCCGGTTCTCGGCGAGGACGGCTACCGGCGGAGGGCCGGATGGTCCGCGACGACCGTGCGGCTGCCGGGCTCGACCTCGGTGAAGCCCGCATCCTGGACGACGGGCAGCCCGCTGCGCACCAACTGCTTCCACTGCGCGGCCGACGCCGTCCGCACCGCCAGCCGGAACCCGTCCTCCACCCACGTCTTGCGCGCGACCTCCGGCAGCACCATCCAGGCCAGGTGCGCCGCATGGCCGACCTGCGCCATCGTCTTGCCGGTCGACATCTCCAGCCCCGGGTTGACCCACAACACCGGCACCCCGCCGGCCGGCTCCCCCGGCGCCTCGGCGTCCTCCAGATCGGTCCCCGTCACCTGCAACTTCGCCAGCTCCTTGGGCACCTCATCCAGAGGCACCGGCGGAAACACCCGAACCTCCGCAGGCACTGCCGCCCCAGCTCCCGTCCCCACCGGCGCTTCGCCAGGGTGAAGTCCTTGCCGCCCTTCTTCTGCAGCTTGGCCCGCCCCCGCGACGTCGACCGCAGGCGCGTCACCAGCTGCGGCAGCCGTGGGCAGTTGGCTGGTGACGGTGATACCAGGGAGCGCGGCGGCTCGGCGCCACTCGGCGCCGCGGGCCCGGCGGACGACCTTGCGGATGCGGGCGTCCTGCCAAGCCCGCATCGCCTCGGCCCACTCACCGGTACCGGCCGACCGCTCGTCGGCCAGGATCGCCAGCACGGCCCGCGCCGCGGTCTCCAGCGCGTCCGTCTGCCCCGGCCGCTCGGTCTTGCCGACCTGCAGTACCAGCGTCAGCACGTACTCGTCGTCACCCTCAGCACTCACCCGAGCGAGTCTGCCAGGCATCCAGCGAACGCTCAGCGGACACCCGCCCCGACCAGGAGTGCCGTCCGGTCCCGGCCCGCGCGACGGTTGTAAGGTCGGCGGCATGCGGCAGTATCTGGAGCTTCTCGACCACGTCCTCACCCACGGCGTCGAGAAGGGCGACCGCACCGGCACCGGCACGCTGAGCGTCTTCGGCCACCAGGCCCGGTACGACCTGAGCGCCGGCTTCCCCGTCGTGACCACCAAGAAGCTGCACCTGAAGTCGGTCGTCGGCGAGCTGATCTGGTTCCTCAGCGGCTCCACCAGCGTGAAGTGGCTGCAGGAGAACGGCATCTCGATCTGGGACGAGTGGGCCGGCGACGACGGCGAGCTCGGCCCTGTCTACGGCTACCAGTGGCGCTCCTGGCCGACCCCGGACGGCCGGCACGTCGACCAGATCGCCGGCGTCATCGAGGCGATCCGGAAGAACCCCGACTCCCGCCGGCACCTGGTCAGCGCCTGGAACGTCGCCGAGCTGGACGACATGGCGCTGCCGCCGTGCCACACGTTGTTCCAGTTCTACGTAGCCGACGGCAAGCTGTCCTGCCAGCTGTACCAGCGCTCGGCCGACATCTTTCTCGGCGTCCCGTTCAACATCGCGTCGTACGCGCTGCTCACCCACATGGTCGCGCAGCAGACCGGCCTCGCGGTCGGCGACTTCGTGCACACGCTCGGCGACGCCCACCTCTACCTGAACCACGTCGACCAGGCGAAGCTCCAGCTCACCCGCGAGCCACGTCCGCTGCCGACGCTGCGGCTGCGCGAGCGCGACTCGATCGACTCCTACGAGATCGCGGACGTCGAGCTGATCGGTTACGACCCGCACCCCGGCATCAAGGCGCCCATCGCGGTATGAGCGTCGTACTGATCGCGGCGGTCGGTCGCAACGGCGTGATCGGCCGGGACAACGAGCTGCCCTGGCGCATCCGCGAGGACCTCCAGCACTTCAAGGCCCTCACCCTGGGCCACACCCTGGTGATGGGCCGCAAGACCTACGACTCGATCGGCCGCCCGCTGCCCGGACGCCGGACGGTCGTGGTCACCCGGCAGCCGGACTGGTCCGCGCCCGGCGTCGAGGTCGCGCACAGCCTGGCCGCCGCGCTCGAGCTTGCCGACGGCAAGGACGTCTACGTGGCCGGCGGCGGCGAGATCTACCGTCAGGCGCTGCCGTCCGCCGACCGGCTGGAGCTGACCGAGGTCGACCAGTCCCCCGCGGGCGACGTCACCTTCCCCGCCGTCGACCGCTCCGCCTGGACCGAGACCGCCCGCGAACCGCACGACGGCTTCGCCTTCGTCACCTACGTCCGGTCCTGAGTCCCGCGCGGCCGTGCTCGTACCGGCCGGGCGCCGACAACGAGTGCGTCACGCCCGGCGCGGATCGGCCGGGAACCGCGTAGATTGTCTCCGCGTCACGGAGTGTGTGACAGGGGACGCGGGCGCAGACCCGTGGCAGGCCACCGGAGGGGAACGACGATGACCGAAGCCGACAACACCGCGGGCACACCGGCTGCCGGAGGGGCGGCGGCGCAGGCCCAGCCGGCGGTCGCGCCGTTGCAGCCGCCGACCGCCACCGCGCCGGGTCTGATCCTGACCGCCCCCGCGCCGGCCCCACCGGTCGCCGCGACGGCCGCGCCGAGCCTGGCCCCGGCGGTCGACCCGGCGGCGCTGCCCGGCCTGGACGCCAAGGTCGACACCTTTCTCGGCTCGCTGATGACCGCGGCGCCGCGCTCCCCCGAGTTCGCCGCGAAGGCCGGTGACGTCCGCAGCATGGGCGACGTCGACATCCGGCACGCCGCCGAGAGCTCGAACCGGCTGCTGCAGTCGCCGGTCAAGGCGCTGAAGAGCGGTGGCCTGTCCGAGGGCTCGACGGTCGGCAAGACCCTGCTCGACCTTCGCCGCACGGTGGAGGACCTCGACCCGAAGGAGGCCACCGGCGCGAAGAAGCTGCTCGGGATGATCCCGTTCGGCGACAAGATCGAGGACTACTTCCGCAAGTACCAGAGCGCGCAGAGCCACCTCGAAGGCATCCTGCACGCGCTGCGCGACGGCCAGGACGAGCTCGCCAAGGACAACGCCGCGCTGAACCTGGAGAAGCAGCAGCTCTGGGACGCGATGACCCGGCTGAACCAGTACGTGTACGTCGCCGAGCGGCTGGACGCGCGGCTGTCGGCGAAGATCGCCGAGCTGGAGGCGACCGACCCGGACCGGGCCAAGGCGCTGCGCGACGACGTGCTGTTCTACGTCCGGCAGAAGCACCAGGACCTGCTCACCCAGCTGGCCGTGTCGATCCAGAACTACCTGGCCATCGACATCGTGATCAAGAACAACATCGAGCTGATCAAGGGCGTCGACCGGGCCTCGACGACCACCGTCTCGGCACTGCGTACGGCGGTGATCGTGGCGCAGGCCCTGGGCAACCAGAAGCTCGTGCTGGACCAGATCACCGCCTTGAACACGACCACCAGCGGCATGATCGAGCGCACTTCGCAGATGCTGCGGGACAACTCGGTCGCGATCCAGCAGCAGGCCGCCTCGGCCACGATCGGGCTGCCGCAGCTGCAGGCGGCGTTCGCGAACATCTACGCCACCATGGACGCGATCGACACCTTCAAGGTGGAGGCGCTGGACAGCATGGCCGCCACCATCGGCACCTTGGAGACCGAGGTGACCAAGTCCCGCAGCTACCTGGAGCGGGTTGCCCAGCAGGACCAGCGGGTGGTGCAGGGCAGCCTCGACCTCGGCCGCTGAGCCGGAGTACAGGACAGCCGGGAACGCGAGCGGGGGGACGGGACAACTGCATGGCGCTGGGTGACTTCTTCGCGCGGCTCACGGGCCGCAAGGCGGAGCCCGAGCCTGCGCCGACGCCGCGCGCGCCGACCACCGACGACCTGCTCGCCGCTCTGGTCCGGGTCGAGCAGCTGGTCGCGGACGGGGCGGTGCCGGCCGTGGTCGCGTCCCGGGTCAACCGGGTGGTGCGGATCGTGCGGGAGACCATCCCGCGGCTCGGCAACCTCGGTGGCAGCGCCCAGGCGTACTCCGTGATGGCGACCGCGACCGACTACCTGCCCGAGGCGATCGGCGGCTACCTGCGGCTGCCGCGGCAGTGGGCCGACAGCCGTCCGGTGGATCGCGGCAAGACGTCGCTGATGATTCTGATCGACCAGCTGGACCTGCTGGGGTCCACGATGGACAAGGTCTTCGACGCGGTGAACCGGGCCGACGCGGCCGCCCTGGTCGCGCACGGCAGATTCCTGCAGGAGAAGTTCGGCTCGGGGTCCACCGGCGGTGGTCTCGCTCTGGGACCGACGGCATCGACACCGGCGCCGGACCTGCCGCCAGGGGCACCACCGGCAGGACCGGGCCCACTGCAACCACCGCCAGGACGAGGAGGGGCATGAGCAGCGTGGGGGGTACGTCGCTGCAGGACGCGCTGGCGGCCCTGCAAGCCGTGGCCGTACGTGCTGGAGTCTCCGCGGAGACCGCCCGGTCCGAAGGGCTTTCGCTCGCGGCAGCACTCGCCGAGTCCGCGCCGGGCGCGCCGGTCGACTGGTCCGCGGCGACGCCAGGTGCGACGACGCAGGACTTCTTCGACGCCGCTGTGCGCGGCCGCAGATGGCGCGGCGCACCGACCGCCGTACTGAACGAGCTGGTCGCGCAGGCCTCGCCCGAGAAGATCCCGTACGCCGAGGCGCTGGCTGAGGTCGCGTCGGCCGCCTGCGCGTTGGGTGAGCCCACCATGCGGGTCATCGGCAACGCCTCGGTCGCGGCCGCCGCTCAGCTGCAAGCCGCCGGAGCCCGCTCGCTCACCGTAGGAGCAGTCTCCCCGCAGAGCTCGATCCACGCGCCGGGCGCAAGCAGAACCGGCGGCGCGAACGCTTCGGCAGGCGGTGTTGCGTCAGACCAGGCCGCCGGAGCCGCCCAGGCCGTCGCGCAGACCGTCGCGCAGCCAGCTGCTGCGGAGGCTGTGCCCGAGCGCACTGTCGAGGAGTTGCTGGCCGAGCTTGACGAGCTGACCGGGCTGGAGAAGGTCAAGCGGGAGGTGCACCGGCAGGTCGCGGTCCTGCGGGTGGAGAAGCTGCGGAGCGAAGCTGGGCTGAAGAGTCCGACCATCACCCGGCACCTGGTGTTCGTGGGCAATCCCGGCACCGGTAAGACCACCGTCGCCCGGCTGGTCAGCGGCATCTACAAGGCGCTCGGCCTACTTTCCAAGGGCCAGCTGGTCGAGGTGGACCGCTCCGAACTGGTCGCCGGTTACCTCGGCCAGACCGCGACGAAGACGGCCGAGGTGGTCGCGTCAGCGGCCGGCGGGGTGCTGTTCATCGACGAGGCGTACAGCCTGACCTCCGGTGACCAGGGGGCCGACCAGTACGGCCGGGAGGCGGTCGACACGCTGGTCAAGGAGATGGAGGACCGGCGGGACGACCTGGTCGTCATCGTGGCCGGCTACCCGGAGCCGATGGAGAAGTTCATCGCCGCGAACCCGGGGCTGGCCAGCCGGTTCCGGACCACCATCGGCTTCGACGACTACACCGATGAGGAGCTCACCGAGATCCTCACCGGACTGGCCGAGGCCGCGGACTACGAGCTGACGCCGGAGGCGCTGGAGCACTTCCGGGTGATCCTGTCGTCGACGCCGCGGGACCGCTCGTTCGGCAACGGCCGGTTCGCCCGGAACGTGCTGGAAGCCGCGATCGGCCGGCACGCCTGGCGGCTGCGCGACGTCACGGCACCCAGCACCGACCAGCTGCGTCGGATCCTGGCCGAGGACCTGACCGACGAGGAGCTGCACCCACCCGGCACCACCGACCGTCCCGAGGTCGCAGCAGAGCTCGGCGCCGCCGACGCCCCTGCGGCACCAGCAGACGGTCCAGCAGACGTCACGGACGACGGCGCTGTGCCGCCCGAGCAAAGTGTGCCGCCCGAGCAAGGAGAACAGGCGTGACCCAGACAATCAGTGCGCCCCCGGCGACGTGGTCGCCGCCGGCCGCGCCGGTCACCCAGCAGCCGTCCCCGAACCAGGCGCCGCGGTCCGCGCCGAAGGGCGCCATCGCGAACTGGTTCTACGGCACACCGGGCCGGATGCGCGCCCTGCTCATCCTGACCGCGACGCTGTCCGTGCTGTTCGGTCTCGCGGCCGCGCAGGGCTTTCGCCAGTCCGACGGCGCCCTGCAGCGCGCCGAGGCGAACACGGCCCAGCTGGTCCGGGTGCAGGCGATCCACACCAGTCTGGTGGCCGCCAACGCCGACGCGACCAACGCCTTCCTGGTCGGCGGCCTCGAACCGCCTGCCCAGCGGCAGCACTTCGTCGACTCGCTGGCGACCGCCTCCCGGCTGATCGCCGAAGCCGCCACCGCGCAGCCCGCCGACCAGACCGTGCTCGGCCGGCTGAACACCACTCTGCTCACCTACAGCGGGCAGATCGAGCAGGCCCGCGCCAACAACCGCCAGGGCCTGCCGATCGGCTCGCAGTACCTGAAGGACGCCAACGCGACCCTGCAGAACGAGTCGCTCCCGCTGCTCGACGCACTGGTCTCGGCCAACGAGGACCGCGTCAGCACCGAGTTCAACGGCGTGGGCCGGGGCTCGGCGTGGCTGACCGTCGGCGGACTCCTCTGCCTCGCTGCCCTGGTGGTGACCATGATCTGGCTGGCCAGGCGAACCCATCGCTACCTGAACGTCCCGCTCGCGGCCGGCGCCGCCCTGGTGCTGCTGACGATGGTGGTCGGCGGCGCCGCCCTGGCCAGCGCGAGCAGCGCCGCCAAGGACACCCGCAGTGACGCGTACGCCGACGCGCTCGCGCTGGCCCGGGCCCGGATCGCGGCGTACGACGCGAAGTCGAACGAGAGCCTGACCCTGATCGCCCGCGGTTCCGGTGCGGAGTTCGAGCAGGCCTGGAAGGACTCGGCCGCGCGGGTGGACGAGCAGCTCGCCGCCGTCGGGCGGAGGGCCGGTGCCGCGACCACCCAGTGGCGGCAGTACCAGCGCGCCCACACCGCGATCCGTCAGGCCGACGACGCCGGCAACTGGGACGCCGCCGTGCAGCAGGCGATCGGCTCCGGCCAGACCTCGGCGAACAGCTCGTTCGCCGCGTTCGACCGGACGTCGACCACGCTGCTCGCGCAGACCAGTGACAGTACGCAGGCACGGCTCGCCGATGCGCGGGGGTCGCTGCCGCCGATCGGCTGGCTCGGACTGCCGATCGGGATCGCGGCCGCACTGCTCGCGGCCTGGGGCCTGTCGCAGCGACTGGGGGAATACCGATGAGGAAGCACCTGATCGCCGCCGGCAGCGCGCTGACGCTGCTCGCGCTGACCGCTTGCGGCTCCGGCGACTACTCGGCCACCGAGCTGCCGCCGAAGCCCGCCGCACCGACCAGTACGGCGCCGCCGCCGGCCGGGCCGACCTGCACCAACAACGGCACCGCCGAGCTGCGCTCCTACGCGCCCAAGGGCCCGGTGCCGCCAACCGGCGGCGTGCTGGAGCCCGGATCGACCATGGCGAAGATCAAGCAGCAGGGCCGGTTGCGCGCCGGGATCTCCGCCGACAGCCTGAACCTCGGCTCGCGCAATCCGATCACCGGCGCGATCGAGGGCTTCGACATCGACATGGTCCGCGAGGTCGCCCGGGCGATCTTCGGCGACCCGAACAAGGTCGAGCTGGTGGTGATCTCCAGCCCGCAGCGGATCCCGGTGCTGCAGCAGAACACGGTCGACATCGTCGCCCGGAACATGACCATCAACTGTGCCCGCTGGCAGCAGATCGCGTTCTCGGCCGAGTACTACCGGTCCGGCCAGAAGGTGCTGGTGCAGCGCGACTCCACCGCGCGCACGCTGGCCGACCTGCCCGGCCGGACGATCTGCGCGCCGGCCGGGTCGACCAGCCTGGACAACCTGAAGAAGTTCTACCCCGAGGTCAAGCCGATCACCGCGGACACCGACACCGGCTGCCTGGTGCTCTTCCAGCAGGGCAAGGCGTACGGCATCACCGGTGACGACACCGTGCTCGCCGGTGAGGCCGCGCAGGACCCGTACGCGAAGATCCTGCCGGAGCCGCCGTTCAGCCAGGAGCCGTACGGGCTGGGCATGAACAAGGACGAGGTCGACTTCGTCCAGTTCGTCAACGGTGTGCTGGAGCAGATGAAGGCCGACGGGCGCTGGAAGGCGTCCTACGACAAGTGGCTCGCGCCCACCCTCGGGCCGGCCCCGGCGCCGCCGAAAGCGCTCTACGGCAGGGCCACGTGACGCTTAGGACCCCGACCGCCGTCGCGCCGGCGCCTCCCGGACGGATCGGCAGCAGCATTCCCGCCGCGGAACTGCTGGCGTTCCTCGACGCGCTGGGGACCTGGCGCGACCGGCGGCGCGCGGAGCTGGACGAGCTCGACCACGCTGCCCTGCACGCGCCCGACGCGGATGCGCTGAGCGCCGACGTCGTGCTCAGCATGGCCGTCTGGAAGGCGGTCTCGGACCGGTACGAACTGATCCTGCTCACCTGGGACAGCGGCCGGGTCGGACCGACGGAGACCGAGCGGATCTCGACGCTGATCTGGGGCGGTCTGGACACCGGCGTCGGTGCCCGGTCGGGTGCGAGCGGTGCGGACGCCGGCAGCGGGCTCGGGCACGGCCTGGGCGCGGGCACCGGGTCACTGGCGGTTTCGTTGCCTGAGGCATGTACCTTGTCGGACGCGCTGGCGGCGACGTTGCGGGCCAAGCTGGCGCTGGATCCCGGCGACGCCGACCTGGCCGCCCGGTTGCGACAGCTCCGGGCGCAGGTGGAGCGCATCAACGACCTGGTGGCGCGCGAGCCCGCGATCAGCCGCAACGAGGCGATCGCGAGGCACCACGACCTGGACCGCCGGGTCACCGACCTGGCCGAGCGATCCAAGCGTGGGGCCGATGTCGGTGGGCTGATCGGGCCGCTGGAGATCGACGCCGCTCGGGTCGAGCGGGACCTGATCGTCGGCTCTGCGACCCGGCGCGAGCGTGCCGCCGACGTGGCGCGGGCCCGGACGCTGCGGACCGAACTGGAGGCCGAGGGGGCCGCGGTACGGGCGCTGGCGGATCGGTGCGTTGCCCAGGTGCAGCAGGCGCCGCGACTCGGCGTACCGGATGTGACCGCGCTCGGGCCGGTGCCGAACACGCCGGCCGAGCTGGAGAAGTACCTGACCCGGCTGGACGCCGTACGGCGTGCGCTGGGGCAGGCGCAGTCGGCGTACGGGGCGGCGTTGGAGCGGCGGGACGAGCTGGCCGCCCGGCTGGACGCGTACCGGGTGAAGGCCGGCAGCGTCGCGCGGACGAGTGGGACCACCGAAGACCTGGCCGAGCTGTACCGGCGTGGCCGTGAGGTGCTGAAGGCCGAGCCGGTTGACCTGGTTCGGCTGCAGGCGCTCGTAGCGGCGTACCAGACCTATCTGGACACCAGTGGCACGGTCGGCCCGGCCGGGCGCGCCACAGGAGGGACGACATGACCACCATCGCCTGCACCCAGCCCGGCTGCTCCGGCACCATCATGGACGGCTACTGCGACATCTGCGGCTCCCCCGCCTCCACTGGCGCCGGCACCAGCGCAGCACCTGGAGGCGACGCAGGCCTGGCCGGCGACGGAGCTCCAGGGATCGGGGCGCCGACCGTGAACGGGGTGTGCGCGCAGCCCGGGTGCGGCGGCGCCGTGGTCGACGGGTACTGCGACGTCTGCGGCACACCTGGCGGTACCGCCGCCAGCAGCGCGGGCGGTTGGGGCGGCAGCACGGTTGGCAGCGGCACGGCCGGCGGCGGTGGTGGCGGGGAGGCGATCAGCTCACCTTCTACCGTGTCTCGGGCGTCGAACCGGCTGGCGTCCACGCCGCTGGGGTCGGCCCGGGCGCAGGCGGCCGGGTCGAAGTTGACTCGGCGGCTGGGCACCTCGTCGACCAGATTGCGCGGTGCCAGGCTCGGCGCCGGGTTGACCAGCGTGCCGCCGATTCCCCCGATCGACGCCAGTCGGGCGATCCTGACCAACCCGATGGTGCCGGAGGACCGCCGCAACTGCCCGAACTGCGGCAACCCGGTCGGCCGGTCGCGGGGCGACCAGCCGGGCCGGACCGAGGGCTTCTGCCCGAAGTGCCGCAGCCCGTTCTCGTTCTCGCCGAAGCTGCACCAGGGCGACCTGGTCGGCGGCCAGTACCAGGTGGCCGGCTGCCTGGCGCACGGTGGCTTCGGCTGGATCTACCTGGCCCAGGACAAGAACGTGTCCGACCGCTGGGTGGTGCTCAAGGGCCTGCTGAACTCCGAGGACCCCGACGCGGTCGCGGCGGCGATCGCCGAGCAGCAGTTCCTGGCCCAGGTCGAGCACCCGCTGATCGTGGAGATCTACAACTTCGTCACCCACGAAGGCGCCGGCTACATCGTGATGGAGTACGTCGGCGGCACCTCGCTGAAGACGTTGCTCAAGCAGCGCATGCAGGCCAACGGCGGCCGGTACGACCCGCTGCCGGTGGACCAGGCGATCGCCTACCTGCTGGAGATCATGCCGGCGTTCTCTTACCTGCACGACCTCGGCCTGGTCTACTGCGACTTCAAGCCGGACAACATCATCCAGGTCGGCGACGCGGTGAAGCTGATCGACCTCGGAGGTGTCCGCCGGATCGACGACATGGACTCCGCCATCTACGGCACGGTCGGCTACCAGGCCCCCGAGGTACCGGAGGTCGGTACGTCGGTCGCCTCCGACATCTACACCCTCGGCCGGACGCTGGCCGTGCTGGCGATGGAGTTCCGCGGCTACCAGTCGAAGTACCTGGCGTCGCTGCCGCCGGTCGCGGAGGTACCGCTGTTCCAGGAGTACGACTCGTTCTACCGGCTGCTGCTCAAGGCCTGCGCGAAGGACCCGGCCGACCGGTTCGTGTCCGCCGACGAGCTGCGCGTGCAGCTGCTCGGCGTACTGCGTGAGGTGGTGGCGGCCAAGCAGGGTCAGGGCGCGGCCCAGCACTCCACCTCGTCGCTGCTGTTCGGCAGCCCGGGCGACCGTGCGGCCGGGCTGGGCGAGGCGGCGCTGCCGTGGCAACGGTTGCCTTCGATGCTGCCCGACGACACCGACAAGATGGCGGGCTGGCTGAAGACCGTCAGCGTGCCGGATCCGGGCGTGCGGCTCGAGCTGCTCGTCGGTGCGCCGGAATCGTCCGCGCAGGTCCTGCTGGAGATCGCCCAGTCCGCGCTGGAGGCGGGGCAGTACGACGTGGTCGACACAGCGGTGGCGGACCTACTGGCTGCGGACCCGTGGGAGTGGCGGGCGGTCTGGATATCCGGGCTCGTCGCACTCGCGCGGAACGACTCCCGCACCGCGCAGTCCGCGTTCAACGCCGTCTACGGCCAGGTGCCGGGCGAGCTCGCGCCGAAGCTCGCCCTCGCGGTGTCTTGCGAGCTCAGCGGTGAGTACGACGTCGCGGAAGGGCTCTACCTGACCTGTGCGCGCACCGACGCGAACTACATCGCGCCGTCGGCCTTCGGGCTGGCCGCCATCCGCGCGCAGCGCGGTGACCTCGACGGCGCGGTGGCCGCGCTGGACCTGGTGCCGCAGACCAGCGGCGCGTACATCCGGTCCCGCCGGCTGCGAGCCGGTCTGCTGGCAGGATCAGGCCGTGGCCTGGCCGCGCTGGCCGAAGCCATGAACAGTATCGAAGCCCTGACGATCGACCCGGTGGACCGGGCGAACCTGTCGGCGAACGTGTTCCTGAGCGCGCTGGAGGTGGTCCGGAGAGCGGGATCGGACCCGCAACTGCGCATCTCGGGACGCGCCGCGACGGAGCCGGAGCTGCGGGACGGCCTGGAGGCCGCCTACCGTGAGCTCGCCGGCCACGCCCGCAGCCGGGAGGAACGGATCGCCCTGGTCGACCTGGCCAACGAGGTTCGAGGATGGACGTTGCGATGACGAGTACGACCCGGACGGTCTGCCCCACCTGCGGCGGACCGGTCTCCGACGCCGACAGGTACTGCGAAACCTGTGGTGCCGAGCTGAAGCCGGCCACGCCCAGCACGCCCGCACTCGACACCGACACGGAGCCCACCATCGAGCTGAACCCCAAAGCCGGGACCGCCGCGACCGCCGCTGCTCCCGGCCCCTGCCGCTCCTGCGGAGGCAAAGTCGGTGCCGAGGGCTACTGCGAGACCTGCGGCACCAAGGCCGCCAAGCCCCGCGACCACTTCACCGAGCAGCCCGCGCCCTGGGTCGCCGCCGTCTGTGACCGGGGCATCCGGCACAGCCGCAACGAGGACGCCGTGGCGATCGCCGCCGAGCAGGAGCCCGGCAGTCGCGCCCTGCTGGTGGTCTGCGACGGGGTGAGCTCGTCGCTCGACTCCGACGTGGCCAGCCTGGCCGCCGCCCGCGCCGCCCGCGACGTCCTGGTGGCCGGCAACGCGCAGGGCATGGGGACCGAGGCGTCCCGGGCCGCCGCGATCGTCGCGCGGCTCAACGCGGCCGCCGACGCCGCCAGCGAAGCCGTGCTGGCCAACACCAGCCCGGACAGCCCGAACCCGGCGTCCTGCACGTTCGTCGCCGCGGTGCTGGAGGACGGGTTGCTGGTGACCGGCGTCGTGGGTGACAGCCGCGCGTACTGGTTCCCGGACGGCGCCGAGGCCGTCGCGCTCACCGTGGACGACTCCTGGGCCGCCGAGCTGATCGCCACCGGCGTACCGCGGCACGAGGCCGAGAACGGTCCGCAGGGACATGCCATCACCCGCTGGCTGGGCAAGGACGCGCCGGACCACACCCCACGGACCACCACACTGCGGGTGCAGCAGCCGGGCTGGCTTCTGGTCTGCTCGGACGGCCTGTGGAACTACTGCTCCGAAGCGGCTCCGCTGGGCGACCTGGTCCGTCAGACCGCTGCGGCCAACGGCAACGACCCGCTGGCCACCTCGTCCGCACTGGTCGACTGGGCCAACGCCCAGGGCGGCCAGGACAACATCACCGTCGCACTCGCGCGGCTGTAACGACACCGCCGGACCGAAAGGAACGCCACGAGATGGCCGAGTTCTCCGCCACCGTCTACCAGAACGAGTTCCTGCCCGACGGCGGCACCGACGTGCACGCGATCGTGACCGTGGCCTGCTCCGGCGCCGGCGCGGCCGGGCAGTCCGGCGCCGGTGACGCCGGTGAGATCATCATCGTCGACACCTCCGGCTCGATGGGCGCCGACGGTGTCCGGGCCGCCGCGTACGCCGCGCAGACCGCGCTCGACCAGATCCTCGACGGGGTCTGGTTCGCGGTGATCTCCGGCAACGACCGGGCCGAGCTCGCGTTTCCGCCGTCGGCCGAGCCGGTGATGGTCCGGATGGACCCGTACACCCGGCAGGCCGCCAAGGACGCGGTCGCCCGGTTCTACGCCGACGGCGGTACGGCGATGGGCACCTGGCTGCGGCTCGCCTCGCGGGTGTTCGCCACCGTGCCGACGCTGACCCAGAAGCACGCCATCCTGCTCACCGACGGCGAGAACCAGCACGAGTCGCCCGAGGTGCTGACCGAGACTATCGAGGCCGTCACCGGCCAGTTCCAGTGCGACTGCCGCGGCGTCGGCGTGGCCTGGCAGGTCGAGGAGGTCCGCCGGATCGCGACCGCGCTGCTCGGCACCGTCGACATCATCCCGGCGCCGGACCAGCTGGCCGCCGAGTTCCAGCGGCTGATCCAGCAGGCGATGAGCAAGGGCGTCGCCGCGGCGGACCTGCGGGTCTGGGCGCCGCAGGGCGCGCAGGTGCTGTTCGTCCGCCAGGTCGCACCGACCGTGGAGGACCTCACCGGTCGCCGGACGGAGCTGAACGCGCTGACCGGGTCGTACCCGACCGGCTCGTGGGGCGACGAGTCCCGCGACTACCACGTCGCCGTACGGCTGGCCGCGAAGGGCATCGGGCAGGAGCAGCTCGCCGCCCGGGTCCAGCTGGCCGTCGGTGAGCAGGTGCTCGCGCAGGGGCTGGTGAAGGCGTTGTGGTCGGCCGACGAGGCGCTGACCACGCGGATCAGCCCGGAGGTCGCGCACTACACCGGGCAGACCGAGCTGGCCAACGCGATCCAGGAGGGCCTGGCCGCGAAGGCCGTCGGCGACACCGCGACCGCGACCACGAAGCTCGGCCGTGCCGTCCAGCTCGCCGCCCAGACCGGCAACGAGGAGGCCACCTCGCGGCTGCGCAAGGTGGTCGACATCGAGGACCAGGACACCGGCACCGTGCGGCTGAAGCGCAGTGTCGAGAAGGTCGACGAGATGGCGCTCGACACCGCTTCGACCAAGACGACCCGGGTGAAGAAGTGACCTCGGCGACGTGCCCAAGCGGGCACCCGTCCGTCTCCACCGACTACTGCGACGTCTGCGGCCTGCCGATCGGCGCGGCCGCGACGCCGGCCGCCGCGGCGATCCCGGCTCCGGCGGCCGCTGCCCCGGCACCGGCGCCGGCCACCCAGGCCTGCCCGAACTGCTCGGAGCCGGCCGCCCCGGACGCGCTGTTCTGCGAGAGCTGCGGCTACGACTTCACCACCGGCACGATGCCCCGGCCGGCCTCGTCGCTCGACCTCGACCCGGTGTCGCCGCCGCCGGTGCCACCCGCGCCCCAGGAGGTCGCCGACTGGGTGGTGGAGCGCTGGGTCGACCCCGACTGGTACGCCGTGCAGCAGAGCGACGACCCGTGCCCGTCTCCCGGCCTGCCGGTCGTCGTACCGCTGAGCGCGAAGAGTGTGCTGGTCGGCCGGCCGTCCCGCAGTCGCGGCATCACCCCCGAGATCGACTGCGGTGACGACACCGGAGTCAGCCGCCGCCAGGCCCAGCTGACCACGGACGGGCAGCGCTGGTGGGTCGAGGACCTGCAGTCGTCCAACGGCACCTTCGTCGGCCCTTCCTCCGGTCCGCTGCCCGAGGACCCGCTGCCCCCGGGCCAGCGTCGCGAGCTGAACGCCGACGACCGCATCTACGTCGGCGCCTGGACCCGCCTGGTCGTCCGCAAGGCCACCCCGGAGGAACAAGCCGGCCAGGCCTGAGCGGGACCGTGCCTTCGAGGACCTTCTAAGTGTTTGCCGCGCGCCGCACTCGGCGGCTGAGATCGGTGGTGGATCCGTCCACCACCGAAAGGCGAACCTGTGAAGCGAAATCTCTACCGCGCCGCCGCCGCGACCGCCGTCCTGGCCGCCGGCACCGTTGTTTCCGTCCAGCCGGCCTCGGCCGCCAACGACAGCTGGAACGCACCCCGGCTGAATCCCGAGCGCAGCACGTTCTGCAGGACCTACTCCTGGTGGTTCGAGGGGTTCCAGATGACAGGCACCAGCAACAACGGCACGTACGGCACGTGGGCCATCAGCGACATCCGCGACGACCCGCACCAGACCGCCTTCGACGCCGCGTTCTACGCCAACGGGCGGATCACCTGGGTCACCTGGTACTGCTGAACATCGGTGCCATCGCGGAAGGAAGTCTTCCGCGATGGCTCCTAACCTGAGGGCATGACGAACAGCAGCGAGATCCAGGCCTTCCGCATCGACATCCCGCAGCCCGAGCTCGACGATCTCCGGGCCCGGCTGCGCAACACCCGCTGGCCGGCGGCGCCGCGGGTCGACGACTGGAGCCGGGGCGTGCCGACCGGTTACCTGCGCGACCTCGCGGCGTACTGGGCGGACGAGTACGACTGGCGCGCCGAGGAGGCGCGGCTGAACGAGATCCCGCAGTACGTGACCGAGATCGACGGCCAGCGGATCCACTTCCTGCACCAGGAGTCGCCCGAGCCGGACGCGGTGCCGTTGGTGCTCACCCACGGCTGGCCCGGCTCGCCGGTCGAGTTCGCGCAGGTGGTCAGCCGGCTGAGCAACCCCCGCGCGTACGGCGGCGACCCGGCCGACGCCTTCCACGTCGTCGTGCCGTCGCTGCCCGGCTACGGGTTCTCGAACCCGATCGGCCCGGCGGGATTCAACCTGTTCGCGGTCGCGGGAATGTGGGCGGAGCTGATGAGCCGGCTCGGCTACGAGCGGTTCGCGGCGCACGGCGGCGACGCCGGCGCGGGCGTGACCGGCATGCTGCCGTTCGTGGCGCCGGGCCGGGTGATCGGGATGCACCTGGCCGCGGTGAGCGCGTCGGAGCCGTTCGCCGGGCCGATCGACACCGAGCCGCTGACCGGGACGGACCGGATCCGGGCCGAGAAGTTCAACCAGATCCTCGAGGACGGGCTGGGCTACTTGACGCTGCAGTCGACCCGGCCGCAGACCCTGGCCTACTCGCTGAACGACTCACCCGTCGGCCAGCTGGCCTGGATCGTCGAGAAGTTCGCCGAGTGGACCGACCCGGCGGCCACCCTGCCCGAGGACGCGGTCGACAAGAACCAACTGCTGACCAACGTCAGCCTGTACTGGTTCACCGGCTCGGGCGCCTCGTCCGCCCACGCCGTGTACGACGGCATGGCCGCCTGGCGCGCCTTCGCCGCGCAGCAGGCAACCACTTCTCAGGACGGCACCGGCTCCGGCGACGGCGGCTGGGGCGACGCCGACGCCGACGCCGGCTCCGGCTGGGGTGGCGAGCTGGCAGCACCGCCGACCGGAGTCGCGGTCTTCGGCGCGGAGACCGCGATCCGCAGCCTGATCGATCCGGCCGGCAAGATCGAGCACTGGACCGAGTACGAGCGCGGCGGCCACTTCGCCGCGATGGAGGTCCCCGACCTGCTCACCGACGACCTGCGCACCTTCTTCCGCCCCCTCCGCTGACGTACGCCGCTGATCACCTGGTGCTGCGCCTCACCGCGTCGGGCTGGAAGACCTGAACAGCACCGCGAGGTCTTCCAGCCGGACCACCACCAGAGCCAGCAGACCTGCCAGCGGTACCGCGACCGCCAGAGTGTGCGGCTCGGCGGCCGCCGTCTCAGCAACTGCCGATCCGCCGGCCACCAGCAGCAGGCCGGCATTGCGGCCGACGTGAACCCAGGACAGCGGCGAGTCCTGCTGGCCGAAACAGCGGCAGCGCGCTCCCTCACCTCGCAGGACAGCTCGGAGAACACCGACGGTCAGCACGGCCATCAGGCCAGCGGCGGCCCACAGGCCGATGCCGCGACCACCGGCGAGCAACGACCAGGCCAGCAGAGCGACCACCCCCGCCTCGGTGACGGTCACGGCGACCGCGACCGCACCGGCGAGCCGGGCCGGCACTCCGAAGCCAGGGACCGAACGGACAAAGGCGGCGAAGGCGCTACGTGAGCGCACCTTGCCAGCCACCGAGACTGCGAAGACAGCGGCCAGCAGGACGGCCGCGACAGTGGTGACCAGCTGCATCGAACTTCTCCTAGGATCGTCGGGTGTCTACTGCTGCGTGCGTGACAGTCGGTGTCGCGACGACACTCGCCGCCGCCGTGCTGCTGCGACGGGTCCGCCGTGAACTGGTCCTGGTCGCCGTCGACGGCGACAGCATGGCGCCCACGTACCGCTCCGGTGAGCGCGTTCTGGTCCGCCGGTCCGGCCGCGACCGGCTGCTGGCCGGTGACGTCGTCGTGGTCGAGCGTCCCGGCCGCGGGTACACCTGGGACGAGCAACCGCTGACCAGGTCCGTCGACGACCGTCGTTGGTTTCTCAAGCGGGTCGCGGCGATCGCGGGCGATCCGGTGCCCGACGCGGTCCGTGCCACCGTGCCCGGCCACGGCGTCGTACCGGCCGGGTCAGTGGTGGTCATCGGCGACAACCCGCGCAGCTTCGACTCCCGCCGGATCGGGTTCTTCCCCGCCGACCGGGTGCTCGGCGTGGTCGTCCGGCCGCGGCGCGACCTGGTATCCCCTGGCCTGTAAGGCGAACAGGCGAGCGTACGGCCCGCCGGCGCGGACGAGTTCCTGATGGGTGCCCTGCTGCCGGATTCGGCCGTTCTCCAGCACGACGATCAGGTCGGCGTCCCGGATCCCGCTCAGCCGGTGCGAGATCAGCACACTGGTCCGCCCGCGGCGGTGGGACCGCAACTGCTGGTGGATCTCGGCCTCCGCCTCGGCGTCCAGACCCGAGCTGGGCTCGTCGAGAATCAGCAGTTGGCGGTCGGACCGCATCAGGGCCCGGGCCAGACCGACGCGCTGCCACTGGCCGCCGGACAGCAGCGCACCGGTCTCACCCTGCTCACCGAGGAACGATCTGGTCAGTAGCGTCTGGTAGCCGTTCGGCAGCTTCTCGATCACCCGATCGACGCCCGCCCGCTCCGCCGCCCGACGGATGCGCCGGGTGTCCTGCAGTGCCTCCAGATCGCCGGCACCGATGTTCTCCGCGGCGGTCAGTTCGTACCGGACGAACTCCTGGAACAGGACCCCCAGCCGTGACCGCAGCTCGTCCAGCGGGATGTCGCGCAGATCCACGCCGTCCCAGAGGATCGCGCCCCGGTCGGGGTCGTAGAAGCGGCACAGAAGCTTGACCAGCGTGCTCTTGCCCGCGCCGTTCAGCCCGACCAGACCGACCGCTCGGCCGGCCGGCACGAACAGGTCGAGACCCCGCAGGACCCACGGCTGGTCGTCGGCGTAGCGGAACCACACCTGACGGAACTCGATCCCGGCCCGGCCGGCCGGCCGGGGCGCGGGGCCGGGAGCGTTCACGAGATCGGGCGGCAGCGCCACGACCGAACGGTAGTGGGAGAACATCAACAGGCAGCGGTGCAGCCCGGCAATCCCTTGCACCAAAGCGATCGACGCGGCCTGCGCGCCGGCCACCGACGCGGCGAACGCGGTGACGTCGCCGACCGAGAGCCGGCCCGCGGCCGCCTGCCCGGCGGACCAGATCAGTCCCGCACCGGCGATCAGAGCGCCGGCAAGCGTGAGCGACGACTGCACGGCCGCGACGCGCCGGTCGTGACGTCGCTCGGAGTCCTGCAGCCGGGCGACTTCGGTCAGCATCCTGTCCTTGAGGAAGCTGCCGAGTCCCAGCAGCCGGATCTCCCCGGCGGCGCCCCCGCTCTTCAGCAACGCGCCGTACAGCGCCCGCAGCCGCGCGCTCGGGGTGAACCGAACGGTGAGCGCGTCACGTCGCCGGCTGAGCGAGAGCTCGGCCATCAGTGCCGGTACGGCGGCCGCCGTCACCAGGATCGCCATCGGAGGGCTGATCGACGCCAGTGCCAGCATCAGGCTGCCGACCGTCAACACACTGCGGCCGACCGAGAAGGACACCTGGACGGCGGCCGCGACGGACCCGACCGCACCCTCCTCCGCGAGTCGTAGCCGGTCCAGCATCGCGGGCTGCTCGAACCGGGCCAACCCGCCGAACCCGTTGATCGTGCTGTACAGCCGGTCCGTCGTCAGGTAGAGCACCCGCCGGTCGAGCTCGGTGTCCCACAGGTTGACCAGGTGAGTCAGCCCGGCCGACAAGGCGCTCACCGCGGCCAGACCGATCGCCGGCAGCAGCCAGCGATCTCCGGGAGCGCCGGAAGCGAGGACATCCACCACCATTTTGGTCAGCCAGGCGATCGAGACCGGGACCAGACCGCCGAGAACCGCACAGATCAGCAGCCCGGAGCACACGACCGGCGCAGCTCGCCATCCCAGCGCCAGGACAGGTCCGACGTCCCGCCAGCGTGGACCGACAGGTGCCGCCGCGGTTCGGCGCACCCGGCTCATACCAACTGACGCCGCAGCATGGCGATCACCGGCGCCGCACTGGCGACCTTGCCGCCGACCGTGGTCAGGAACGCCGGAAACGCGATCACGCCGTACGCCGCGGCGACGGTCTGCGCCTGTTCGCCCTCGACCACGACGCCCAGTCCGCTCAGCTGGCCGACCAGGTCCGGGTCCCCGCCGGGCGGGCCGTCGACGACCACCAGGACGTCGTGCCCGGCGAACCGGCCCTCTTCCACGGCCTGCCGGAACGGTCCGGCCTGGTCGTGGCACGCGGAGCAGCCGACCGAGAAGAACCCGATCAGCGACGCCGCGGCGCCGTCGTGACCGACGCGGGCCCCGTCGATCCCGTGCACCGCGAACGGGGCGGGCTCACGACCGATCAGCACGTCCAGATGCGAGCCACCACGCCCTTCCAGCTGGGTCAGCCGCTGGTCGTGCTCGCGCAGCCGTCGCAGGACGGCGAACGTGATCAGCAGGTTGACCGCGGTCACCACCAGCACCACAGCCACCACTCCCGCGGTCACCTGTGCTCCTTCCGTCGTGGGTGGGCGCTCAGCCGATGCAGTTGCCGCCGTACTCCCACGGGTTCTTGTAGGTGACCGCGCAGTCCTCGCGCAGCCACCAGTCCGCGCAGCGGTTGCGGTTCAGGTAGCACTCGCAGACCCGGTTCCAGCCGGGACAGTTCCAGGCCTCGGCCTTGGTCGTCGGTACCACCGCGGCCAGCAGCCGGTCGCCGAGGTCGTTGATGAAGCGGCGCATCGGGGTTCTCCTTCGGTAGGTCGGAAAGATTCCCGACCGTACGCCGACCCACCGGTCGCCGGCCTGGTCTGCGCGCTCCCGTCGAAAGGATTGCGTCCGGATCGCCACAGTGGCCGGCAAGCCCTTCGAGCACGGTTCAACAGATGGCCGCCCGGGGCGCCACGCGGCCGAATGGTGCCTTTCCGACCACCGTCCGAACCCTGAGGAGAATCCATGCACCGTCACCTCGCCGCCGCGCTCGCGGTTGCCGCCGCCGGAGTCGGTCTGACCGTCGCCACCGGTGCGCCGGCCGCAGCCGACCCCAACGTCCCGTGCGGGTCGCGATCGACCTACATCTCGGCCGGCAACTACTACAACCTCACCTACCGCAACTGCGGCTCGAGCACCGTGCGCGTCGTGGCGCACGACGAGAGCTACGGCCAGTGGGGCGACTGCCGCTCGGTCGCGGGCGGGCAGTGGATCTCCTGGACCCAGCTGCCCGCGCCGGCCTGGAACAACAACTGGGTGGCCCGTCCCTGCTGATCGGTCAGGCGCGGGTCCACGCGCCGGCCGGGCGGTAGCAGAGCAGTTCGATCAGGGCGGTGCCGAGCACGGCCGGCACCGCCCAGGTCCACGGGTGGTCGTCGGCGCTGACCACCAGGATCGCCGTCCACAAGGCGATCCAGCCGCCGCCGTACCCGCGCAGCACGCCGCGGTACCAGAGTCCGCCGGGCGACTCGGCGGCCCGCTGGCCGAAGTAGACGAACAGGTACGACGCGAGCGCGATCGGCCAGAACACCCACAGACCGGCCCAGTCGTAGGGCACCATCACGACCGCGGTGAGGCAGACCAGCGCGATCGCCCAGTGGTAGATCTCGCCGGCCCAGGTCAGCCGTCGCCGGCGCAGCGTCAGCCAGATCGCCAACGGGCCCAGCAGCACGCCGACGACGCCGGCCGCGACGTGCAGGATCAGTGCGATGTCACGCATCGCCCGTCCCACGTCCCGGCGCCGACCGTCCCCGACATGTCACGGAGCATAGGGGCCGGTGGCCCGGTCGTCTGCCCCTCGGCGGCAGCTTTCCGAGGGACAGCGACCGGGACGCCCTAGCCGACCGGGAAGCTGGCGACCATCCGGACCGCGTGGTTGCGGTACCCGAGCCGTTCGAAGCACGCCGCCATCGGCCGGTTGGTCAGGTCGGTGTCGGCTCTGATCCGTTCGGCCCCGGCGCCGACGAGGACATGGGTGCCCTCGGCCAGCAGGTCGTCGCTGTAGCGGTGACCCCGGTGCTCGGCCAGGACGCCGAGGTACCCGATCACCGGTCCGCCGTTGTTGGCCGTCGGCACGACGAAGCCGACCAGCTCGCCCGCCTCGTCGTACCCGAGCCGCCACCAGTCGCGTTCGCCGGGCATGGACCGGTAGACCTCGAGGTCCTCCTTGGCCGAGGCCTCGGCGCTCATCTGGGCGACGGCGCGCACGGTCGCGGCGTCGAGGCTGCCCTCGATCACCCGGACGAACACCGCCAGGAACGCCTCGTCGTCGGCCGGCTCGAACCGCAGCCGGGTCGACCGGGCCGGCAGCCCGTACTCCGGCAGCCACTCGTAGCGCAGCCGCTCGGTCACCTCGGACAGCCCGGCCCGCGCGGCGGCCGCGAGCCGCAGCTCCAGCGCGGCGACGACCTCGGGCTGCTCGCGCCAGCCGTTCGGCACGAAGATGTGGTACTCCGGCTGCTCGCCCTCGGCCGCGTGCGCGTCGAGAGTGTGGCGGATCAGCTCGGCCCAGACTGGCACGGGATCCCCGTCACCGACGAAGTACAGGCCGTCGACGCTGAACGGGTGGTCGTACTGCGGCATGCCCCACCAGATCGCCAGCGCGACGATCCGGCCGTCCTGCTCGGCGACCCAGCTCCAGGCGTGACGGTACTGGCCGTTGGCCATGAACTCGTCGTAGCGCTCGCGCGTGACGGTGTTGACCGACTGGTCGGCGATCAGGGTGTGAATGGTGTCGAGATCGGACTCGACAGTGGTGCGGATGATCACGGTTCCTCCGGAAAAGAGGCGCGCGCTCCGCTCAGTGCGAGCTGGACGAGCGGACCGGGCGCGCCGTTGCACAGAACAAGATGCTCATCGGTCGCTCCTTTCGCTCGAGTCGTTCTCGCAGCCAGAACACTAGACCGCACCCGGTCCCGGCGTCCACCGGGAATTCGCCGCCACCCGGTACGCCGTACCGAACTGCGCGCCGGCCGGACTGACGGCGGCGCCTGAGATGATCCCGGGGTGACGATGACCGGAGTGGACCTTGGCACCCTGCGAGGACAGTTCGAGCTGACCTGGTCGCTGTTCGAGTACCACCTGGACCGGCTCGTGCCGGAGGACCTGCTGTGGGAGCCGGCCGAGCTCTGCTGGACGGTCCACCAGGACCCGGACGGGCTGTGGCGTCCCGACTGGGCCGACCACGAGCTGGATCCGGTCCCGGTGCCGACGATCGGCTGGCTCAGCTGGCACATCGGGTGGTGGTGGACGGTCGCGCTGGCCCACGCCCGGCAGACGGTGCCGCCGCACCGGACCGACGTGCACTGGCCCGGCACCCTGCTCGGCACCCGCGACTGGATGCACCACCTGCGCGACGAGTGGTCGGTCGTGCTCGAGGACTCCTCCCGACTGACGCTGCCCGCGGCGTTCCCGTGGTCGCCGGAGTCAGGCCGCAGTCACGCCGATCTCTACGCCTGGGTGAACGCCGAGCTGATGAAGAACGCCGCCGAGATCGGCCAGCTCCGGCTGCTGCGCGCCGCCCACCGGCCGCCCGCCCCCTCGGTCCTCCACCCGGACAAAGAGTTTCCGGACGGCATCTGACCGGCTGATCTCACCGGCACCTGAGCACCGGCACCTGAGCACCGGCACCTGAGCACGACAGAAGGCGGCCCCGGGCTGGGACCCGGGACCGCCTTCGCTGTCGTGCGTGGTACTACCGACTTCGGTGGATCAGAAGTCCATGCCGCCCATGTCGGGGGCGCCACCCGGAGCGGCCGAGGCCTTCTCCGGCTTGTCGGCGATGACCGCCTCGGTGGTGAGGAACAGGGCCGCGATCGAGGCCGCGTTCTGCAGCGCCGAGCGGGTCACCTTGGCGGGGTCGATGATGCCGGTGGCGATCAGGTCGACGTACTCGCCGGTCGCGGCGTTCAGACCGTGACCCGGCTCGAGGTTGCGGACCTTCTCCACCACGACGCCACCCTCGAGGCCGGCGTTGACGGCGATCTGCTTCAGCGGCGCCTCGACGGCGTGCCGAACGATCTGCGCACCGGTCGCCTCGTCGCCCTCGAGCTCCAGCTTCTCGAACGCCTTCACCGACGCCTGCAGCAGCGCGACGCCACCACCGGCGACGATGCCCTCCTCGACGGCCGCCTTCGCGTTGCGCACGGCGTCCTCGATGCGGTGCTTGCGCTCCTTCAGCTCGACCTCGGTGGCCGCGCCGACCTTGATCACCGCGACGCCGCCGGCCAGCTTGGCCAGCCGCTCCTGCAGCTTCTCGCGGTCGTAGTCGGAGTCCGACTTCTCGATCTCGGCGCGGATCTGGTTGACCCGGCCCTGGATCGAGTCGGCGTCGCCGGTGCCCTCGACGATGGTGGTCTCGTCCTTGGTGACGACCACCTTGCGGGCCTGGCCGAGCAGCTCCAGGTCCACGGTGTCGAGCTTGAGGCCGACCTCTTCGGAGATGACCTGGCCGCCGGTGAGGATGGCGATGTCGGTCAGCATGGCCTTGCGGCGGTCACCGAAGCCCGGCGCCTTGACGGCGACGGTCTTGAAGGTGCCCTTGATCTTGTTCACGACCAGGGTCGCCAGCGCCTCGCCCTCGAGGTCCTCGGCGATGATCGCCAGCGGCTTGCCGGTCTGCATGACCTTCTCCAGCACCGGGACCAGGTCCTTGATGCTCGAGATCTTGCTGTTCACCACGAGGATGTACGGGTCGTCGAGAACCGCTTCCATCCGCTCGGTGTCGGTCACGAAGTACGGCGAGATGTAGCCCTTGTCGAAGCGCATGCCCTCGGTGAGCTCGAGCTCCAGACCGAAGGTGTTGCTCTCCTCGACGGTGATGACACCTTCCTTGCCGACCTTGTCCATCGCCTCGGCGATGATCTGGCCGACCTGGGTGTCGGCGGCCGAGATCGAGGCGGTCGCAGCGATCTGCTCCCGGGTCTCGACCGGCTTGGCCAGCGCCAGCAGCTGCTCGCTGACGGCCTCGGTCGCCTTCTCGATGCCCTTCTTCAGGCCCATCGGGTTGGCGCCGGCGGCGACGTTGCGCAGACCCTCGCGGACGAGAGCCTGGGCCAGCACGGTGGCGGTGGTGGTGCCGTCACCCGCGACGTCGTCGGTCTTCTTGGCAACTTCCTTGACGAGCTCGGCCCCGATCTTCTCGTACGGGTCCTCGAGCTCGATCTCCTTGGCGATGGAGACACCGTCGTTGGTGATCGTGGGGGCGCCCCACTTCTTCTCCAGGACGACGTTGCGGCCCTTGGGGCCAAGCGTCACCTTGACGGCGTCGGCGAGGGTGTTCATTCCCCGCTCGAGGCCGCGGCGCGCCTCTTCGTTGAAAGAAATCAGCTTGGGCATTCTCCGCGAGTCCTCCCGCGTCGAGTTCTGGTGGTTCAGCCGGCCGGATGCCCGCGACGGACGGCACCGGCGTCGCGGCGGTCACGTCCCGCCCCGTCTCCGGCGCCTCATCGAGGCCGTCTTCGTACGTACTCAACGGGCAAGCTGGTTATCACTCTCGCCCAGTGAGTGCTAACCAAGTATTAGCACTCGACCCCAGCGAGTGCAAGCCGGGCCAGGCCCGCCGGGCGTTGCGCTGCGAGCGTGACGCTCGACGTCTCTGCGGCCACTCCGAACCGCTGGAACGACGTAGGCGCGCTGGGTCCTGGTGCGCCGCGAGGTGTAGGGCTCACTCCGGCTCCAGCTGGGCGATCAGGTACTTCGGGGCGTTCAGTCGCCACGCCTCGGTGATCAGCTCGGCGACCTCCTCGTCGTCGGCACCGGCCAGGTCGATCGACAGCCAGCCGAACCGGCCGGACTCCCACCAGGACGCGTACACCTCTGGATTCTCGGCGATCATCGCCTGCTGCTCCTCGCGCAACGCCTTGAGGAAGAGCGTCGACTCGTCCTCCGACAGGTAGGCGAAGCCCTTCTTCCGGACTTTGTACGCCGGCTGACCGGCCCAGCCCTCGTGCTCCTCCGCCCCTGGCAACCGCAGCACCAGGTCCTGCACCGCCCTCGCGTCCATACCGCGAAGCTAACTCCCCGGACCGACAGTTCCGGTCCATAAGTCGTCAGGGGCGGCGATCCCCCACGGCCAGGGGTCGGGTCAGGGGTCAGTCGGTACCGATCCCGATGTGCCGGGCGGCCTCCGGGCAGCACAGTAGAGACATGACGAACAACAGCGCACCCTTCTCGAACCTGTCCGGCAAGACCCTCCGCCGCTCGCGCGACCAGCGGATGCTGTCCGGAGTCTCCGGCGGCATCGCGGAGTACCTGAACATCGACGCCACCCTGGTCCGGCTGGGCATCGTCGGGCTCACCCTGATCACCGGCGGTGGCGCCCTGCTCGGCTACGTGGCCGCCTGGATCGTGATGCCGGAGGCTGACGGCAAGGCGGTCTGGCAGAGCACCCAGCAGCCGCAGCAGCCCCAGCCGCAGCCGACCCCGGAGGCGGACATCGCCGCCCGGATCTACGACGAGAAGCCGCCGGCCGCGTGACCCGCTCGCCACGGCAGCAGTGAAGGAGTAGCGGTCACCGGCCGGCGCCCAGCGCCGGCCCCCGCACCACCACACTGCTGCCGTGCTGGCCAACCCGCAACACTAGGTTCGCGACCAGAACACCGCTGCCCTGGCACACTGCTGCGGTGCAGACCGATGCAGGGGTGATTCGCTGCCCCCAATGCGCCCAGCAGCTCCGCGTCGACCGCGGGCACGTGACCTGGTGCGACCGGTGCGACTGGAACGTCGACCCGAACCCGCCGGACCGGCAGGACCCGGCCTGGCGACAGCGTCTGGAGCACGCGCTCGCCGACACCCTGTACCGCGAGCTGGAGCGCGGCAAGCTGCACCGCCCCGGATGGGACGCTGCGCGGCTCGCGGCGTACGGACTGGCCGGACTGTTGCTGCTGATACCGCTGCTGAGCTTTCTCGCCGGCATCGCCCTCCTGGTGTTCTACCGCCCGCTGTGGCTGTGCATCCCGCTCGCCGCGATCGCCTTCTGCGTCGCCCTCCTCCTCAGGCCGCGAGCGACCCACCTGCCGCCCGACGCGTACGTCGTCCAGCGGGACGAGGCGCCGGTGCTGTTCACCCTGCTCGACGAGATCGCCACCGTCGTCGGAACTCCGCCCGTGGTGGCGGTCGCAGTGGACGCCGAGCCGAACATCTCCTTCGGCCGGGTCGGCTGGCGCTTCCAGCCGGTGATCGGGCTCGGCCTGTCGCTGTGGGCGACCCTGAGCCCGCAGGAGCGTGTCGCGGTCCTGGCGCACGAGCTGGGGCACGGCAAGAACGGCGACGCGCGGCACGGCTGGGTGATTGGAGCGGCCGAGTCCGTCCTCCGGCAGCTGAACGAGGTCTTCAGCAACCAGCCGATGGACGAGTACCGCCTGGACATGGCAGCCGCGATCGGGGCCACCCACTCGAACGGGCACCTCTCCAGAGTGATCAACAGCATCGTCGGCCCGGTCGTCCGTGGCTACACCTGGCTGCTGGAGCGGGTGAGCTTGCGCAGCAACCAGCGTGCGGAGTACCTGGCGGACCGCAGGTCGGGTGAGATCGCCGGGTCGGACGCCGCGGCCTGGGCGCTGGAGCGCAGCCTGCTCGCGGACACGGCGTACCGGGCGCTGGAGCGCGCGCTGCGGTTCGAGAAGGAGCTGGAACCGCTGGAAGTGGTCCGGCGGGCCGTGACCGAGGTGCCACAGCGGGAGATCGAGCGGCGGCTGCGGCTGAGCCGCCTGCGCGAGATCCGGACCGACTCCAGCCACCCACCGACGTACCTGCGGGCGCGGCTGATCCGTACGCGTCCTGCCACGACTGCCCGCGTCGTGCTCGGGCTGAACGAGAACCGCGCCGTCGACCGCGAGCTGGTGCCCGCGGCCGAGCACGTACTGAAGGAGCTGCGGGCCGAACTGGCCCAGTAGTCAGACCTTGAGGGCGGTCCTGCGGCTCACAGTGGCGGCGGCGATGTCCGGATGGTCGGCGAAGACTCCGTCGATGCCCGTCGCGGCGAAGGCGGCCAGCTCGCCGGCCAGGTCCAGACCGGTGGGCAGGAAGCGCCGCTCGGCCCGGAAGGTCCAGACGTACACCCCCAGCCCCGCCCGGTGCGCCTGCTCCACCAGCCGGGTCGGCTCGCCCAGTGCGCCGGTCGGCGTCCGCGGGACGACCAGGTCCTTGTGCGGCGCCAGCACCTGCGCGTACGTCGAGATCTCGCGCAGCCCGGCCGGTCCGAGCAGGTCGGCGAACGTCCGGCCGTCCCCGGTACGCCGGAAGTCGTTCGGCGCGCCCCCGGCGTCGACCAGCTGGGCCAGCGGCACGTTCGTCATCACCGCGAGCCGGCGCAGGCTGGTCGGCTCGAACGACTGCACCATCGCCTCGTCCGGGCCGAGCCCGAGCGCCGTCAGCCGCTCGGCCAGCAACTCCTCCAGCGGCAGCCCCAGCCGGCGGAAGTACGCCGGGTGCTTGATCTCGGGCACCACCCCGATCGGACGACCCAGCCGGGCCGACTCCTGCCGGGCCAGCGCCACCACGTCGTCGAAGGTCGGGATCCGCTCCCGCCCGTCGTACGCGGTGTTCGCGGCGCGCAGGGCGGGCATCCGTTCCCGCGCGGTCAGCGTGCACAGCTCGGCGTAGGTGAAGTCCTCGACGAACCAGCCGGTGACGGCCTCGCCGTCGATGATCTTGGTGATCCGGCGGTCGGCGAAGACCGGGTGGTCGGCCACGTCGGTGGTGCCGGAGATCTCGTTCTCGTGCCGGGCCACCAGGACGCCGTCCAGCGTGGCGACCAGGTCCGGTTCGAGGTGGTCGGCGCCCAGCGCCGCGGCCAGGCGGTACGCCGCCGGCGTGTGCTCCGGGCGGTACCCGCTCGCTCCCCTGTGCGCGATGACCTGCATGGTTCCAGGACAGGCGGACCAGGTGGCGGCCGGGGAACTCGTTGCCCAACGCAAAGTGAAGCTCTCCTGATGCCCCGGCGGACACGATCGGCGCACGGCGGATCACCGAAGGTGGATACCGAAGACGCGGGCGGCGAGACCGAAGACGGACGCATCGCCCGCCGGCACGTCCTAGCGTCGGCGGCATGACCCAGACGACCGCCCCGGCCGCCGGCGGGCCCACCTCCGTCGGCGCGCGGGCTCTCGGGCCGGACCTGGCCCGCGGGCTCCTGCTGCTGTTCATCGCCCTGGCCAACACGCACGGCTTCCTGCACCCCGACGGCGTCAGCACCATCCGCAACACACCGATCGCCTCGACGCTGCCGGACCAGGTCGTCTCGTTCGCGGAGACCACCCTGGTGGACGGCCGCTCGTACACCCTGTTCGCCGCGCTCTTCGGCTACGGCATGGTCCAGGTCTACCGCCGTCAGGAGATCAACGGCCGGTCGTGGAAACACGCCCGCGCGCTCCTGCGCCGACGCGGCCGCTGGCTGATCGTGCTGGGCGTGCTGCACGCCGTTCTCCTGTACTACGGGGACATCCTCGCCGCCTACGGCATCCTGGCTGTGCTGCTGGTCCCAGCCGTTCGCAGCAGCAGCAAGCGGCTTCTGGTGTGGGCCGGAGTCTGGGCCGTTGTCGGCGCGGCGCTGTACGGCGCCTTGTCCGCTCCGGTCAGTCCGGAGGGCATGGCCACGCTCTACCCCTGGGCCAGCGAGCACAACCCGCTGGTGGCGATGCTCACCCGGGCGGTGGCGATCCTGGTCAGTGCTCCGGCACTGGCCCTGACCGCCGCGGGCGCCTTCCTGATCGGCATCTGGGCCGCGCGGATCCGGTTGTTCGAGCAGCCCGAGCAGCACCTCGTCCTGCTACGCCGGATGGTCCTGATCGGCATCCCGGTGTCAGTGCTCGGCGGCGTCCCGCTCGCGCTCTACACCTCGGGCATCCTGCACGGCGGCGCGACGGACGTCGTACCGGCCGCGGTGCTGCACTCGCTGACCGGGGTCGCGGGCGGACCGGCGTACGCGGCACTGATCTCGTTGTGGGCCTTGCGAGCGAAGCGAGGACGGGTCGTCACGGCCCTGCAGGCCACCGGACAGCGGTCACTCACCTGCTACGTCAGCCAGTCGGTGGTCTGGGCGATCGCCTTCTTTCCCTACCTGCTCGACCTGGGTCCGCGGATGGCGCTGTGGCAGACGGTGCCGCTGGCCGTCGGCACCTGGGCGCTCACCGTGCTGATGGCCGACTGGATGCGTCGGGCCGGCCACCGTGGCCCGTTGGAGGTTCTGCTCCGCCGGCTGACGTACCGCGCCGGCGGCCGTTAAACCACATGCTTTCTGTCGGTGCGGGCGCCTAGCCTGAAACGGCTATGAAACAACTTCCCCTCGCCGATCCCGGCACACCTGACCACCGCTCGGCGGCGCGTTACCTGCTCTGGGTGGCGCGCGGCCAGAAGGCGACGCTGTTCGGCGGCATGGCCTTCGGCATTCTCTGGATGGGCGCGCAGGCGTTCATCCCGGCGATCCTGGGCAAGGCGATCGACGAGGGCATCGCGGCCGGTGACACCGAGCGGCTGCTGCGCTGGACGGCGGTGCTGTTCGCGGTCGGCGTGCTGCAGGCGCTGGCCGGCATCATGCGGCACCGGTTCGCGGTGGTGAACTGGCTGAGCGGCGCCTACCGCACGGTCCAGGTGGTCACCCGCAAGTCCGCCGACCTGGGCGCCACGCTGCCCAAGCACCTGGCCACCGGCGAGGTGGTCAGCGTCGGTGCCGGCGACCTGGCCTACATCGGCAACGTGCTGGAGACCTCCGCCCGGTTCGCCGGCGCCATCGTCGCCTTCGGCGTGGTCGCGGCCATCCTGCTGTCCTCGTCGACCACGCTCGGCCTGGTGGTGCTGATCGGTGTCCCGCTGATGCTGTTCGCGCTCGGCCCGATGCTGCGCCCGCTGCACAAGCGCCAGTTCGCGCAGCGCGAGGCGGTCGGCGAGCTGAACTCGCTCGGCTCCGACATCGTGGCCGGTCTGCGCGTCCTGCGCGGCATCGGCGGCGAGGACTCGTTCTCCCGGCGGTACCGGGCCGAGTCGCAGCGGGTCCGCGGCGCCGGGGTCAAGGTGGCCGGGATCCAGTCGGTGCTGGATGCCGCGCAGGTGCTGCTGCCCGGCATCTTCGTGGTCGCCGTGGTCGGGCTGGGCGCGCACTTCGCGATCCGCGGTGAGCTCAGCGCCGGCAGCTTGGTCGCGTTCTACGGCTACGCCACCTTCCTGGTGCTGCCGCTGCGGACAGCGACCGAGATGGCGAACCAGCTGATGCGCGCGCTGGTCGCCGGCCGCCGGGTGGTCCGCGTGCTCGAGCTGACGCCCGACGTGGTGGATCCGGCCGAGCCCGTCCGGCTGCCGGAGCGCGGTGACCTGGTCGACCCGGTCTCCGGCATCCGCGCCCGCGACGGCCTGCTCACCGCGATCGTCTCCGCCGAGCCCGACCGCGCCGCCCTGCTCGCCGACCGCCTCGGCCGGTACGACGAGACCAGCGAGGTCCGGTACGGCGGAGTCACGCTGGCCAGCGCGACCCGGGCCGACGTGCGGGCGCGGATCCTGGTCAGCGACACCGCCGCCCAGATGTTCACCGGCACCCTGCGCGAAGAGCTCGACCCGGACGGACGCCGGACGGACGAGGAGCTGATGGCAGCGCTGCGCACGGCCTCGGCCGAGGACGTGCTGGTCGCGCTGACCGACGGGCTCGACTCCGAGGTCGAGGAGAAGGGCCGGTCGTTCTCCGGTGGCCAGCGGCAGCGGCTCATCCTGGTCCGCGCCCTACTGGCCGACCCGTCGGTGCTGGTGCTGGTGGAGCCCACCTCCGCGGTGGACGCGCACACCGAGGCCAGGATCGCCGACCGACTCCGGGAGTACCGGGCCGGCCGCAGCACCGTCGTACTGACCTCCAGTCCGCTGCTGCTCGACCGGGTGGACGAGGTCGTCTTCGTCGCCGAGGGCCGAGTGGTCGCCGCCGGAGCACACCGGCACCTGCTCGACACCGAACCGCAGTACCGCAGGACCGTGACCCGGCAGACCGAGGACGAGGAGGTGCTCGCATGAGGCAGACCCTGCCCGTCGCCGACAGCGCCCAGGTCCGTCGGCACGCCCGCCGGCTGGCCCGCCGGCACCCGCGTCCCCTGCTGATCGCGCTCGGCCTGCACGCCCTGGCCGCGGCGACCGGGCTGGCCGCGCCGCGGCTGATCGGTGGCCTGGTGGAGGACGTCCAGCGCGGCACGACAGCCGCCGCGGTGAACCAGGTGATCCTGCTGGTCGCCGTGTTCGTGGTCGCGCAGTCGCTGCTGACCCGCTGGGCGCGCTTCCGGTCCTTCTCGCTCGGCGAGCAGGTGCTGGCCGAGCTGCGCGAGGACTTCGTCGACGACGCGCTCGCGCTGCCGATCGGCACGGTCGAGCGGGCCGGCACCGGCGACCTGCTGTCCCGCACCTCGCGGGACGTGGACACGCTGTCGCGGACCGTGCGGTTCGCGGTGCCGGAGACGATCATCGCGTTCGTCACGGTGCTGTTCACCGTCGCGGCCGCGCTGCTGGTCGGGGTCTGGATCCTGCTGCCGCTGCTGGCGATGGTGCCGGTGCTGGCCATCAGCACACGCTGGTACCTGCGCCGCGCCAAGGACGGCTACCTGCGGGAGAACGCGGCGTACGCGCAGATGACGAGCTCGCTCGCCGAGACCGTCGAAGGCGCCCGCACGGTGGAGGCCCTGCGCCGCTCCGAGGAGCGCGTCCGGCGGACCGATCGCGACATCCGCGGTTCGTACGACGCCGAGCGCTACACGCTGCACCTGCGCACGGTGTGGTTCCCCGTCGTCGAGGTCGGCTACCTGGTGCCGGTGGTCGGCACGCTGCTGTTCGGCGGCTGGCTGCACATCAACGGGCACGTCACCTTGGGCGCGGTCACGGCCGGCGTGCTCTACGTCAACCAGCTGATCGACCCGGTGGACCGGCTGATCTCCTGGATGGACGAGCTGCAGTCCGGCGGCGCCGCGCTGGCCCGGCTGCTCGGCATCACCGACGTCCCGGACGACCGGAGCCCGTCGGGCAAGCAGCCCGCGGGCGAGCTGGTCGAGGCCCGCGACGTGCGCTTCTCGTACGTCGACGGCCGCGACGTGCTGCACGGCGTGAACCTCACCGTGCAGCCCGGCGAGCGGATCGCGATGGTCGGTCCGTCCGGCGCGGGCAAGTCGACGCTCGGCCGGCTGGTCGCCGGCATTCACCCGCCGCGGACCGGTTCGGTCAGCGTCGGCGGTGTCGGGATGACCGACCTGCCGCTGGACGAGCTGCGCCGGCAGGTCGCGCTGGTCACCCAGGAGCACCACGTGTTCGTCGGCACGCTGCGGGACAACCTGTCGATGGCCGCACCGGACGCCGACGACGAGAGACTGCTGGCCGCGCTGGACGCCGTGGACGCGCGCGAGTGGACGGAGGCGTTGCCGGACGGGCTCGACACCCGGGTCGGCTCCGGCCAGCTCGCGCTGACTCCGGCGCAGGCCCAACAGCTCGCGCTGGCTCGGCTGGTGCTGGCCGACCCGCACACGCTGGTCCTGGACGAGGCGACCTCGCTGATCGACCCGCGGGCCGCTCGGCACATGGAGCGGTCGCTGGCGGCGGTGCTGGAGGGCCGGACGGTGATCGCGATCGCGCACCGGCTCTACACCGCGCACGACGCCGACCGGGTCGCCGTCGTCGAGGACGGCCGGATCAGCGAGCTCGGCAGCCACGACGAACTGGTCGCCCGCGACGGCTCGTACGCCGCGTTGTGGAAGTCCTGGCACGGCTGAGCGCGCACAGCACGAAGGGCCCGCTTCTCACCTCTGAGAAGCGGGCCCGGTCGGCTTTCTATCTCGTGGTCCGCTGAATGCGCAGGACCGCTGAATCGACATGCGGAGGTGGGGTGAAGGCCTTGCGAGGAAGGCGGATCCCGATCGACGTGTCGTAGTACCGGCTCCAGCGGGCACGACCCGGAGCGCGGCCGTCGACCCACCGGTTCACCACCTGCCGCTGCAGCACGAGATCCGCCGACACCAGCCGCGAACGCGGTGACAGCAGTCTCTTCAGCAGCTCGGTGGAGATCCCGTACGGCGGGCTCGACACCACCCGGAACGGTCGCGTCGGCAACCGCAGATCGGCGGCGTCGGCGCGCACCACCCGGACCGGCGCGTCCGCGAACCGGCGACGCAACCTGTCGGCGCGGTGCGGATGCAGTTCCACGGCGACCACGTCGGCGCCGGCCCGGACCAGCGGCGCGGTCAGCGCGCCGAGTCCGGCTCCGACATCGAGCACCAGGTCACCGGGACGAACCCCGGCGGCGTCGACGACCCGTTGGGCCCAACGACTATCGAGCGGATGCCATCCCCAGGCACCCCTCGCCGGACCGGACCCGGACACGGCGAACCATCACGAAGTACGTACTCATGGTGCGACCCTAGACGGCGACCGGTCCTGCGCTCAAAGGGTTTTCGGCGCGCTGGTGAACTGCTGCACGGTTGCGGTGGTCCGCCGCTCGGCCAGCTGCAGCCGGCTGCGGGTCGCCGCCGGCACCCCGGGCTTCGCCAGCTCACGCCGTACGTCGAGCACGCGGACCGGCAAGGTGTCGGTGACCAGCAAGGGCGCGTACTGCGGTGCCGCCGCGCGCCAGCGATCACCGTCCCGGTGGAAGGTGAACCGGACCAGCAGGCCCTCGGCCTTCCGCGCGGCCGGAGTGCGGTGCGCGGCGACGAGGTTGCCCAGGCCGTAGACGACCCACTTGCCGTTGAGCTGCTGGATCGGCTGGACCACGTGCGCGTGGTGGCCGAGGATCAGGTCGATGTTGCTGTCGGCAAGCAGTTCCGCCGCGAGGGTGCGCTGCTGCTGGTTGGGCGTGGCGGAGTACTCGTCACCCCAGTGCGCACTGACCACGACGATGCCGGCGCCACCATCCCGGGCCTTGCGCGCCATCGCCTTGATGCGGTGCGGGTCGAGCGTGCCGGCCCGCCAGGTCTCACCGCCGGGATAGGGCATGCCGTTGAAACCGTAGGTGTAGCTGAGTAGAGCGACCTTGACGCCCTTCACGTCGACGACGGTCGGCGTCTCGGCCTCGCGCGGCGTGCGGGCGGTGCCGGAGTGGCGCAGACCGGCCTGCTCGAGCGTGCGCAGGGTGCGATCGATGCCGGCGGCCCCTTTGTCGAAGCTGTGGTTGCTGGCGGTCGTGCACGCGTCGTACCCGGTCTGCTTGAGCGCGGGCGCGATCTGCGGCGGTCCCTGGAACAGCGGGTAGCCGGAGTACGGGCTGCCGAGCGGGGTCTCGAGATGGCAGACGGCGAGATCCGCTGACTGAACGAGGGGTTTCACGCCGCGCAGCAAAGGAGCGAAGTCCCAGGCACCGTTGCTGCCGTCGTGGCGCGCGGTCGTCCACAGACGTTCGTGCAGCAGGACGTCACCGGTCGCCACCAAGCTGATCTCCTGCGGTGCATCCGCGGGCGGCTGCGAACCAGCCCCGGAGTTGTGACCGGCTGGAGCCTTTCCGGCTTGTCCGCCAGGCCCCGGAACGTCCGCGCACCCGCTCATGCCCAGCCCGGCGACGGCGAACGCCATCCCCGCCCCCAGTAACCGACGTCTGTACCAACCACGCATCTCCACGCCCCCAGGTCTCCACCCGCACCGGGCCGACACTTGCAAGACGCTGCCACCCGGCAAAAGGTTGAACCCCCGTGCCGACGGGATCAGTTGGACCGCCGTGGTCGGACCGTGCGCGTGCCATAGTGCCGACATCTGTCCCGTGAGGCTGAGGAAGCAACCGATGGTCGACTTGAAGACACCGACGGAGATCGAGGCGATGCGCGCCGCCGGCAAGGTGGTCGCCGCGGCCCTCACGGCGGTCCGGACGGCGGCCGCCGTCGGCGTCTCGCTGTGCGAGCTCGACGAGGTCGCACGGGACGTCCTGCGGTCGGCGGGCGCGGTCTCGCTGTTCGAGGGCTACCAGCCCGGGTTCGCGCCGGCGCCGTTCAGCGGTGTCATCTGCACGTCGGTCAACGACGCCGTGCTGCACGGCTTGCCCACCGGGACCCGGCTCGCCGACGGCGATCTGCTGAACGTCGACTGCGGCGCTTCGCTCGACGGCTGGTGCGCCGACTCCGCGACCAGCTTCGTCGTGGGTACGCCGCGCCCGGAGGACCTCGACCTGATCGCCACCACCGAACGCGCCCTGGCGGCCGGCATCGCCGCGGCCGTTGCCGGCGCCCGGCTGGGCGACATCGGCGCCGCGATCGGCGAGATCGGTGACCAGGCCGCCGTCGGCACCAACCTGGACTTCGGTGGCCACGGCATCGGCCGCCGCATGCACGAGGAACCTCACATCCCGAACGGCGGCCGCCCTGGTCGCGGCCTCAAGCTGCGCCCGGGCCATGTGTTCGCCATCGAGCCCTGGTTCTGGCACGGCACCGGCAGCGTCTACGTGATCGACGACGACGGCTGGACCCTGCGTTCGGCCGACCACACGCGCGGCGCCCATGCCGAGCACACCGTCGCCGTCACCGAGGACGGCCCGCAGATCCTCACCCTTCGCTGACCGCTGCCCCGCGGGCGGAGCGTCCGCAGGCAGCTCAGAACAGCGGTTGCTGGTCGAAGTCAGGCGCGACCGGTGGGACCGGAGCGGCTCGGGGGCGGCGGCTTCCGCCGGACCGCAAGGGATGCGGGTCGCTGCGACGGGCCGGGCCCTGGAAGCGGGTGATCGAGGCCTCGGCCGGCTCGGTGT
Organism: Kribbella flavida DSM 17836; assembly: GCF_000024345.1. NCBI lineage: Bacteria > Bacillati > Actinomycetota > Actinomycetes > Propionibacteriales > Kribbellaceae > Kribbella > Kribbella flavida. Next base: position 6,444,035 of record NC_013729.1, read on the forward strand.
CCCGGGTGATCGGTTCGCCCCAGCCGGACGACGATTCGCCGGCCGCTTCGACGATGCCTTGGCTGCTGCGGATGCCCGAGTTGCCGACCGAACGGCGCGACGGGCTGCCGCGGTGACGGGAACCGCCGAAGCCGTGCTTGGTGAGCAACGGGCGCACCTTGGCTTCGAAGGCGTTGCGAAAGCTCGGCGCGGCGTTCGGGCCGTGCGCGTAGAGCGCCTCGTAGCGCTTCACCAGGTCGGGACGCTCCTGAGCCAGCCAGCTCATGAACCAGTCCTTCACCCCGGGCCGCAGATGCAGCACCAGCGTCGTCACCCCGGTCGCGCCGGCGGCTGCCAGCTCGCCGAAGAGATGGTCCAGCTGCTCGGCCGAGTCGGTCAGCCACGGCAGCACCGGCGCAACCATCACGCCACAGGGCAGACCCGCCTCCCGGACCGCACGCACGAGATCCAGCCGCCCACGCGCCGACGGTACGCCGGGCTCGACGATGCGACGCAGCTCCTCGTCGGCCAGCGCGAGCGACACCCCGATTCCCACCGGCACCTGCTCGGCCGCGGCCTGCAGCAGCTCCAGGTCGCGGCGGAGCAAGGTGCCCTTGGTCAGGATCGACAGCGGCGTGCCGGACGACGCCAGCGCCTCGATGATGCCCGGCATCAACCGGTACCGGCCCTCGGCCCGCTGGTACGGATCGGTATTGGTGCCCAGGGCAACCTGCTCCCCGCGCCAGGAGGGCCGGGCCAGCTCCCGTCGCAGCACCTCGGCGACGTTGGTCTTCACCACGATCTGCTGGTCGAAGTCGAGCCCCTGGTCCAGCTCGAGGTAGCGATGGGTCGGCCGGGCGAAGCAGTACCGGCAGGCGTGGGTGCAGCCGCGGTACGGGTTGACCGTCCAGTTGAACGGCATCCCGGAGCCGGGCACCGAGTTCAGCGCCGACCGGGCGAGCACCTCGTGGAAGGTGATGCCCTGGAACTCCGGCGTCGTCACGGTCCGCACCAGGCCCGCGATGGACCCCAGCCCCGGCAACGCGCCCGGGGCCTCCGCGTCGAGTTGCTGGCCCGCCCATCTCATGCATCACAGTCGAACACATGTTCGCTGTGCGCGCAAACCGGCCCAGCTAGCCGCGAAAGGCGTCGGCGTTCTCGATCGCCCACTCCCGGTAGGTCTTGGCCGGCCGCCCCGTCACCTCGTGCACCGTCGGCTCCGGCGTCATCCGGTACTCCGCCATCATCCGGAACCCGTCGACCAGCCACTCGGCCGTCTCCTCCCCCATGGACGGCGCCCACCGCGCCACGGCCTGCTCCGGCGTGAGCTCCTCGAACCGCAAGTCCCGCCCGATCGCCGCCGCGATCAGCTCCACCTCTTCCGGCTGGGTCAGCGCCTCCGGACCGCTCATCGTCAGCTTCCGCCCGGTGTAGCTCTCGTCCTGCAGCACGACGCTCGCCACCGACGCGATGTCGCCGAGGTCGATCGGCGTCTGCACCGCCCCGGCGTACGGGCCGCGGACCACGCCTTCGGCCTTGATCGACGGCGCCCAGTCGAGCGTGTTGTTCATGAACTGCCCCGGCCGGAGGTGGACGAAGTCGAAGCCGCCCTGCTCGATCGCGCGCTCGACCTTGTAGTAGTGCCAGCCGGCCGGATCCCCTTGCGCCTCGTACTCCGCGGGCTCTCCCGACAGCACCACGACCCGCCGGACCCCGGCCTTTTGCGCGGCGGTGACGAACTCGTCCACGGACGCCGGAAGCGGCGCCAGGTACACCGTGTCGATCCCGTCGAGCGCCGCCGGCAGCGTGGCGGGCTTGCCGAGATAGCCCCGGGCCACCTCGACCCCGTCCGGCAGCGCCGCCTTCGCCGGGTTGTTCGTCAGCGCACGGACGTCCCGCACCCCGGCCGCCACCAGTTCGTCCACGACCAGGCGGCCCACACTGCCCGTCGCACCTGTCACCAGAATCGCCATTCCGTCAGCTCCTCCACGTCCGACACCAATTCTCGTAGGGTATACGAAAATGTTCCGACCCTGCCCGTGCGAGCTGTCGGAAGCGTGCCGGCTCGTAGGATGCGGCGACGGAGAGGACGGGCGGATGACGGTGCAGCACAGCGGTGGCGGTCACCCCGACCGCACGCTCGCGCTGCTCTGGCGCAACCAGCACCGCCCCGGCCAAGCAGCCGAGCAGAGCAACCAGCCGGCCCGGGGCCGCAAACCGACGTTGCAGCTGGACGCCGTCGTCGACACCGCGATCGCCTTGGCCGACGAACGCGGCCTGACCGCCGCATCGATGGGCAACGTCGCGAAGGCGCTCGGCGTCGGCACGATGACCCTGTACACCTACGTACCGTCCAAGGAAGAGCTGCTCGACCTGATGGTCGACCAGGTGCTGCTGGAGCGCCGGTTGCCCGGTCCCGGCGACGAGCGGCCGGCTGGCTGGCGGGCTCAGGTCGAGCTGTACTCCGACGAGACGCGCGCGATGTTCCATCGGCACCCGTGGCTGGCCGGGATCTCGATGGTCCGGCCGCCGGTCGGTCCGGGCATGCTGGCGGGCCGCGAGTACCTGCTGTCGACGATGTTCGCGCTCGGCCTGCCCCCGGACCGAGCCAACGTCGCCGCGCTCGCGATCACGACGTACGTCGACTCGGCGGCGGGCGGCGAGGCCGCGAGCGAGGCGCTGGAGCGCAGCACCGGCCAGACCCACGACGCCTGGTGGCAGGAGCGGTACGACCTCTGGGAGATCTACTTCGACGTCGAGCGCTACCCGACGATGACGGCGGTCTGGAACGCCGAGGCGGACGGCCGGGCCTACGGCGGCGGCACGCGTGAGGTCACCGCCGAGGCGTACCGCTTCGGTCTCACCCGGCTGCTCGACGGGATCGCCGCCGGCGCGTAGTACCGCGCTGTTCTAGATGTCGAGCGAGATCCATGCTGGGTCGTGGTCGGTGCCGTCGCGGGCCAGTTTGCGGCGGCGGCCGATCCAGGCCGCGGTCAGTTTCGGGGCAAGTGCCGGACTGAGCCAGATCTGGTCGATCAGGTCGAAGCTGCGCGGCTGGCCGGACGCCTTGAACGTCGACGTCCAGGCCGGGTCCGTCGGCAGCTCGACCTTCGTCTTCACCGCGCCGACCTCCTTGGGCGTGCGCAGCGCGTCGACCAGCCCGGCCTGCTCGAACGCCGCGAGCGTGGGCGAGCCGGGAACGTCGTTCATGTCGCCGCAGAGCAGGTACCGCTGGCGGGTGCTCATCCGGCTCGCGATGATCCGGGTGATCGTCTCGGCCTGCCGGGTCCGCAGCAGGTCGGACTCGGCGGCCGCGGCGGCCGGGTCGGGCACGGTGAAGTCGACGAACTTGGACTTCAGGTGCGTGCCGAACACGGTCAGCAGCTTGCGGCCGCGGTCGTCCAGGATCTCCACCTCGACCAGGTCGCGGGAGAACACCGGCCGCGACGGCAGGTCGGGGTGGAAGACCCGCTGGTAGCTGGTCACCCCGCCGATCGGCCGCCGGGACAGGATGCCGATGTCGATGAACCGGGTCGCGTCGTTGCCGTCGATCACCATCACGTGCCGGTACGCGCCGTTCAGGTGCTCGCGGTTGAACTCCCGCAGCACGTCGACGTTCTCGATCTCCTGCACCACCCACACGTCCACGTCGGCCTCGAGCAGCCGCTGCGCGATCCGGTCGGTGTCCGCGGCCGGCTTGGACACCAGCAGCTTGCCGCGCCCGTCCAGCTGCAGCCGCCGCCGGTGCTCGTCGTCGAAGGTGTAGGTCGCCGGCACCGTGCTCGACCCCTGCGCCAGCACCTCCACCGCGCCGGCGAAGTTCCACCGGTCGAAGAGGTTGTTCAGATTGAAGGTCCCCACCGTGAGCGCCATCGAGTCCTCCCCAGGCTCCAGCACAGGCTTTCACCGTACGCCGTCGCCCACTCCGGGTCACCAGTCCGAGCCGGGCTGCGCGGAACCACCGATGGCGTAGCGTTTGGCGCGAGCGGGGCAGGAGAGGGCTGGGGATGGGTAGCGAGAACTTCCGGGTGGATCTGCAGGGTGTGGTCGACCTGTTGAGTCATCACCTGTACAGCAGTCCGCGGGTGTACCTGCGGGAGTTGCTGCAGAACGCGGTGGACGCGATCACGGCGCGGCGGGCGGGTAGTCCGGAGGCGCCGGGGCTGGTCGCGCTCGCCGTCGACGACCAGCGGCTGAGCATCAGCGACACCGGGATCGGGCTGTGGCCGGACGAGGTGCGCGAGCTGCTGGCCACGATCGGGCGCAGCTCGAAGCGGGACGAGATCGGGTTCGCCCGGACGGAGTTCCTCGGCCAGTTCGGGATCGGGCTGCTGTCGGCGTTCATGGTGGCCGACGAGATCGAGGTGGTGACCCGGCCGGCCGACGGCCCGACCACCCGCTGGAACGGGACCGCCGACGGCCGCTACACGATCGCGGAGGCGCCCGACCGCGCCGAGACCGGTACGACGGTCACGCTGCGGGCCCGGCGCGGCGCCGAGCAGTGGTTCAAGACCGCCACCGTGGTCGAGCTGGTCAAGCTGTTCGGCGCGTTGCTGCCGCTGGAGATCACGGTCAACGGCGAGCGGGTCACCGACGGCGTCGCGCCGTGGGAGGGCGACGGCCGCGCCGACCTGGTCGGCTACGCGCAGGACCAGCTCGGTTTCACGCCGTTCGACGTGATCCCGCTGAACAACCCGGCCGCCGGGCTGACCGGTGTCGCGTTCGTGCTGCCGTTCGCGGCCAACCCGGCCGAGCGCGCCACCCACCGCGTCTACCTGAAGCGGATGCTGCTCGCCGAAGGGGTCGAGGGGCTGCTGCCCGACTGGGCGTTTTTCGTCCGTGCGGTGATCGACACCTCCGAGCTGCGCCCGACGGCCAGTCGCGAAGCGCTGTTCGACGACGTCTTCCTCGAGGCGACCCGCGAGGCGCTCGGCGAACAGCTGCGCGGCTGGATGGTCCGGCTGGGCAGCACCGACCCGCAGAAGCTGGACCGGTTCCTCGGCATCCACCAACTCGGCGTGAAGGCGCTGGCGCTGCACGACGACGAGATGCTGCGGCTGGTGCACCGCTGGCTGAAGTTCGACACCAACCACGGCCGGATGACCGCCGCCGAGCTGCACGAGCTGCGCGGCACGATCCGGTACGTCGGGACGATCGAGGAGTTCCGCCAACTGGCCGCGGTCGCGTCGGCGCAGAACCTGACCATCGTCAACGGCGGCTACACCTACGACGCGGAGCTGCTCGCGCGACTGCCCGACGTCGTACCCGGCCTGACCACGCAGAGGTTCGATCCGACCGAGCTGAGCACCAGCTTCGACAGCCTGGACCCGCAGACCGAGCTGGAGCTGCGCCCGTTCGTCCGGCTGGCCCAGGAGGCGCTGGACCCGGTCGGCTGCGAGGTGGTCGTTCGCGCGTTCGACCCGGCGAGCCTGTCGGCCATCTACCTGGTCGACCGGTCCGCGCAGTTCGCCACCGAGCTGCGCGCCACCAGGAGCCGTGCGGACGCGCTGTGGTCCGAAGTGCTCGGCGCACTGGACACCCACGACGACACCCGTCCGCAGCTGGTGCTCAACCACCGCAGCCCGCTCGTACGCCGGATGGCCGCGCTGAGCGATCCGGACCTCGCCCGGCTGGCGGTCGAAGGCCTGTACGGGCACGCGCTGATGCTCGGCTACCACCCGATCGGCCCGGCGGATTCCGCACTGGTGAACAGGTCGTTCCTCGGTCTGCTGGACCAGGCCGTTCCTACTCCGGAGGACCCGACGCGATGACAGACGACCTGGTCGAGCGACTGAGCCGAGCCCAGAGCACGCCGTACGGCAAGGCGCGGTCGGCGCTGCTGGAGGACGTGGTGCGGCGGGCCGACGCCGCCGGGGACCAGGAGCTCGCGTTCTTCGCCCGGCTCGCGCTCGTCACGGCGTACGTGATGGGTGGGGAGCCGCGCAAGTCGCTGGTGCCGTTCGCCCGGTGCGTGGCGGACTGGGACGCCGACCCGGCGAAGTACCAGCAGCACTCGCACACGTTCTTCTGGTGCTTCAAGTACGCGCCGAGCACGTTGACCAAGTTCCCCGAGGTGCCGCTGGACCAGACGTACGGCGTGCTGGACGACATGGAGCGGCGGTGGCGCGTCGGCGGGTACAGCCTGCACGCCGTGCACCAGCACCGCTGGCTGGTGGCCGCGCACGTCGGCGACACCGACGCGGCGGCCGAGCACTTCCGGCTCTGGTCGACCTCACCGCGCGACGAGCTGTCGGACTGCATCGGCTGCGACCCGACCCAGAAGGTGCAGCACCTGACAGCGACCGGCCGGACGGCCGAGGCGGTGGCGCAGGCGGTCGGCGTACTGGACGGGCAGCTGACCTGCAACGAGCAGCCGCAGCAGATGCTGACCGCGCTGCTTCCGGCGTACGTTGCCGAGGGCATGTACGCCGAGGCGGTGGACGCGCATCGGCGGGCCTACCGGATTCTGCGCAACCAGCCGGGCGAGCTGAGCGCGTACGCCGACCACATCCGCTTCTGCGCCCGGACCGGCAACCTCCCCCGCGCTGTCGAGCTGGTCGAGCGCCACCTGCCGGAGCTGGACGAGTCCCCCAGCCCCCTGGCCACGATGGAGTTCACTGTCGCCGCGTCGTACGCGCTGAGCCGGGTGGATCTGCTCGTCCGCCGGCCCCAGTCGTCCGAGGACGTCCGGTCCGGCCAGCTCGCGGAGGAGTTGGCGCAGCAGGCACTGGAGCTGGCTGAGCAGTTCGACCGGCGCAACGGGACGACGCACCAGAGCGACGAGGTCCGGAAAGCCCTCGCTGCCGAGCCGTGGGTCGAGTATCTGCCGCTGTCGGAGACCGCGCGCCGGGCGCACGCGCGGGCGCAGGTGCAGCCGCAGCCGGCGCCGGTGATGCCGCTGCCGGAAGGCTCCGGACGGGCTTGGCTGGACCGTGCGGAAGAGGCCTGGCAGACGGACCGGCGTACGGAGGCCATCGCCGCGTGGCAGGCATTCGAGCAGGAGGTGCCGGAGAGCGACCGTACGCCGTTCGACCGGGCCAGGCTGCTCGACGGGCGCGGACTGGCTGCCATGGAAGACCCTGAGGTCGCGCTGGAGTCCTGGCGCGAGGCTCTGACGCTCTACGCCGAGCTGGGCGAAGAGATCCGCGTACTGCGCGACCGCGGGCGGATCGGGCGGGTCCTGTGCGAGCAGGGGCATCTGGAGGAAGGCCTCGCGACCGGTGAGGAACCGCTGCGCCGCCTGATCCAGGAGGACGAGCCTCGGCGTCGCGGCGGGTGGCAGTACTCGCTGGCGACCATACTGGCCCAGGCCGGCCGGGCTGAGGAGTCGCTGAAGGAGCTGACGGAGCTGCGGAGCCGGCCGGACACGGATCGGGATCTTCAGTCCGGCGCCGGCATCCTCCAGTGCAACCTGCTGCTGAGCTTGGAGCGGCTGGAGGAAGCGGAGGAGGCGGCGACGGCTGGTACGGCGACGGCCGAGCTGTTGCCACGCTCGTTCGCGTATCGCCAGCGGGGCTGGATCCGGCTGGCGCTGCAGCGTCCCGCCGAGGCCGTGGGTGACCTGGAGGAGGCCATCGCGCTCGCCGTCGGGACGCCGGATGCCGAGGTGCACATCGCCATGTGCCGGCTGGAGCTGGCCAAGGCGTACCTGTTCACCGGCCGCGCGCTGGAGGCGGCCGAGACGGCTGAAGAGGCCTTGCCTGTACTGCGGGACCCCGAGCTGGCGAACCTGCTGGTCGAGACGCGCGGCGTGCTCACCGATGCCTACCGGGCGCTGGGTGAGCTGGAGTCGGCGCTGGCCCAGGTTCGCGCGCTGCTGACCGAAGCACCCGACGACGAGAACCCGCACTGGCTCGGCCTGACCAAGCGCGACGAGGGCACCCTGCTCGAACGCCTCGACCGGGACAAGGAGGCGATCGACGTCTTCCTGGCTGCCGCTGAGTACTTCGAGACCGCCGAGCAGCCGCTGGAGTACGTGTCAGCGCTCCGCCTGGCCGGTCAGTCCGCCCGGTACGCCGGGGAGTTCGGGCTCATCCCCGGTCTGCTCGACCGAGCCCGCGCGGTGCTCGACGCACTGCCGTCGGCCGACGAGGCGGTGATCTTCCAGAGCGCCGGCCTGCACTGGGACCGGGCCATGCTGGCGTTGCAGCAGGGTGAGATCGAGAGCGCCGTCGCCGAGACCACCCAGGCCGCCGAGTACTACGAACGCGGCGGCTTCGAGGACCAACTGCTCAACGCGCGGCTCCTGCTCGCCGAGCACAGCACCACCGACGAGACCGCCCTCGCCGCGATCTTCGCCTCCCTGCCCACCGGCCATCCGCAGTACCACCGCACCGGCTACCTGCTCGCCGATCGCCTGCGCATCCTCAACCGCCCACAGGAAGCCGAAGCGCTGGAAGCCCGCCTGGCTGCCTCCTGAGCTGCAACAAACTGCAACTGGCTGACTGCGCACGCGACACTCCGGGTATACGAGCACCAAAGACCTGGAGGAGCCGAGTGAACCGCCAACGCTGGACCGTGCTTGCCGTCGTCTGCATCGCCCTCTGCCTGTCCGGCGGAGTACTGCTGCTGATCGACGGCAACCGACTCTCCGGCGCCAGCGCCCTGCTCAACGCAGGCATGGGCGTACTGCTCGTCCGTCACTTCCGAAGTCCCGGCTGGACTCCGCCGCAGTCGATCCCGCGCTGGCGGATGGTCTACCTCTGGGTCGTCCTCCTGATCATCTGCGGCATGTTCACCACCGCCGCGCTCCGAAGCTCTAACGGCCCCGGCCGGTGGATAGCCGTCGGCCTGATCACCTTCTGTCTGGCCGTCGGCACGACCTTCACGGTCGCGGCCAAGCGGCTCGCGAGCCGGCAGGACCACCGATGACGCCGGCCGACGGACCAGCTTGAGCTGGAGCGCAGAAGCCTGCGCCGAAGTGGTGGGCCAGTGCGATCCTCATCGGCGGGATGGGGGTGATGGCGCTGTTCAGCGACGTCCTGGGCACCGCGATCGCGTGGACCTACGCAGCGGCCGGCTTCGCGTACCTGGGCCTGTGGGTTCGCGGGCGGTGTCCGCGATTGGGCGAGCTGTGTCGCCGTCGGGAACGCGGCGCCGTCGAATAACCAGCGGCGGAGCGGGGCCGGCCGCGGTTAGCGTGTGCCGGTGATGACGGATGGCGGGTCGGTGGGGACCCAGGTGATCGTGCTCAACGGTGGGTCGAGCTCGGGCAAGACCGGGATCGTCCGGTGCTTGAAGGCGGTGCTGCCGCAGCCGTGGCTCGGGTTCGGGGTGGACGACCTGGTCGACGCGATGCCGCCCGCGCTGGTGGACGGCGGCTCGGGCATCGGGTTCGGGGAGCAGGGCGAGGTGGTGGTCGGCGAGCAGTGGCGCGCGCTGGAGGCCGCCTGGCTGACCGGGATCGCCGCGATGGTTCGCGCCGGCGCACGCGTCATCCTCGACGACGTCTTCCTCGGCGGCGCGGCCTCCCAGGAACGCGTCCGCATCCAACTGGAGGGACTCGAGGTCCTCTGGGTGGGCGTGCGCTGTGCCCCCGACATCGCTGCCGGCCGCGAGATCGCCCGCGGCGACCGTACCCGCGGCATGGCCGCCTCGCAGGCGACGATCGTTCACGAAGGCGTGGTGTACGACGTCGAGGTCGACACCGGCACCACCGAGTCCCTCGACTGCGCCCACGCCATCGCCGCGCACGTCGTCACCTAGCCGGCAAGGCCAGCCCGGTACGACGAACCTCAGCGCGGGCAGAGCCGGTCAAGCAGCGACCAGGCCCCTCCCGGGCTCACTCCCACTCGATGGTGCCCGGCGGCTTGCTGGTGATGTCCAGCGTGACGCGGTTGACCTCGTCGACCTCATTGGTGATCCGGGTGGAGATCTTCTCGAGCACCTCGTACGGCAGCCGGGCCCAGTCGGCGGTCATGGCGTCCTCGCTGGTGACCGGGCGGAGCACGATCGGGTGACCGTAGGTGCGGCCGTCGCCCTGGACGCCGACCGAGCGGACGTCGGCGAGCAGCACCACCGGGAACTGCCAGATGTCGCGGTCCAGCCCGGCCGCGGTCAGCTCGGTGCGGGCGATCAGGTCGGCCGCGCGGAGGATCTCCAGCCGGTCCTTGGTCACCTCGCCGACGATCCGGATGCTCAGACCGGGCCCCGGGAACGGGTGCCGGTAGACCATCGCCTCGGGCAGCCCGAGCGCCAGGCCGAGCTCGCGAACCTCGTCCTTGAACAGCGTGCGCAGCGGCTCGATCAGGCTGAACTGCAGGTCGTCCGGCAGCCCGCCGACGTTGTGGTGGGACTTGATGTTCGCCGCGCCGGTGCCGCCGCCGGACTCGACCACGTCCGGGTACAGCGTGCCCTGAACCAGGAACTCGATGTGCCGCTCGGCGTCCAGCTTGCGCGCGGTCGCCTCGAAGGTCCGGATGAACTCCCGGCCGACGATCTTGCGCTTCTGCTCCGGGTCGGTGACGCCGGCCAGCGCGCTCAGGAACTGCTGCTCCACCTCGACGACCTCGAGCCGGGTTCCGGTGACGGCGACGAAGTCCTTCTCGATCTGGTCGGACTCACCGGCGCGCTGCAGCCCGTGGTCGACGTACACACAGGTCAGCTGGTCGCCGATCGCCTTGCTCACCAGCGCCGCAGCCACCGCCGAGTCGACCCCGCCGGACAGCGCGCACAGGACCTGCTTGTCGCCGACCTGCTGACGGATCAGCTCGACCTGCTCGTCGACCACGTTCGACGTGGTCCAGTCGCCGGAGCATCCGGCGATGTCGTAGAGGAAGTGCTCGAGCACGGCCTGCCCGGCCTGCGAGTGCAGCACCTCCGGGTGCCACTGGACGCCCGCCAGCTTGCGGCTCAGGTCCTCGAACGCGGCGACCGGTGCCCCGGACGAGGCGGCCAGCACCTCGAACCCGGCCGGCGGCGCGTGCACGGCGTCACCGTGCGACATCCACACGTTCAAGTCGGCGGGGATCCCGGCCAGCAGCGTGCCGGCCGCGTTCACCGAGACCGGGGTACGGCCGAACTCGCGCAGCCCGGTGCGCCGGACGTCGCCGCCGAGCGTCTGCGCCATCGCCTGGAACCCGTAGCAGATCCCGAACGCCGGCACGCCCGCGTCGAACAGCGACGAGTCCACCCGCGGCGCGCCCTCGGCGTACACCGACTGCGGTCCGCCGGACAGGATGATCGCCTTCGGGTGACGGGCGAGCATCTCCTCGACCGGCATCGAGTGCGGCACGATCTCGGAGTACACCTTCGCCTCGCGCACCCGGCGCGCGATCAGCTGCGCGTACTGCGCGCCGAAGTCGACGACGAGAACGAGGTCATGCTCTGCTGCGGTCACCCGCAAAGCGTATCGGTGCAGGTCAGCGAGGCTGTAATCAGTGCAGGTCGTCCGACTCGGCGACGACCCACATGTCCAGCTCCTGGTCGTAGCGAGCCGGGCATGGGCCGACATTCACTGGGCCAGGTTGGGCACGGTGAACCAGGTTGGAGCAGCCGCGCGGAACGACTCGCGGTCCAGCTGACCGGCACCGGCCGGCACCCGGCCGACCAGCGGTACGCCAGTGGTGGCCGGGAGGTCTTCAGCGTTGCACCGCTCGGCCAGATCCGGTTCGACAGGCCAGGAGCCGATTACCAGGCCGGTGATCGGCAGGCCGCGTACGCGCAACGCCTCGACGGTCAGGCCAGTGTGGTTCAGCGTGCCGAGCCCGGACCGGGTGACCACGACGAACGAGCACGGCGTGCTCAGCCGGGCGGCGAGATCCGCCAAGTCGTGCCCGTCCTCGTCCAGGCCGACCAGCAGGCCACCGGCGCCCTCGACGATCACCAGGTCACGCTCGGCCGCCAGGTCGTCGAGCGCCTTCGCATGGGTGTCGACAGACGGCAGCGGGACGCCTTGGCGGCGACCGGCTGTGGTGGGAGCCAGCGGGTCGAGCAGCCGGATTCCTTCATGCAGATCAGTCAGCCCGGTCAGCCGCTCGACATCCTGCAGATCGCCCGCCTCGTCCGCGGTGACGCCCGTCTGAGCGGGCTTCACGACCGCGACGGCGCCTGCTGCAGCTGCTGCCAGCGCAGCGGTGACCACAGTCTTCCCGACACCGGTGTCGGTCCCAGTCACGAACAGCACCCGGCTCACGAGACCTCCTTGACGGCCGACACGATCACTGCACAGGCTCGCTCCAGCTCAGCATCGCTGAGACCCGCATGCGCAGTGAGCCGGAGCCTGCTGACACCATCCGGCACCGACGGCGGCCGGAAGCTGCCGACGCGGACTCCGTTGGTCAGACACAGTTCTGCGGCCTGGACCGTCTCTCGTGGTCCGGGCATCGGCACCGAGACGACCGCACCGGCTGATGGCGGAACTCCACACGCGGCTGCCAGCTTGGCTGCCGCAGTGTGGATCGCCGCTGGGCGGTGTGGTTCTGCCTCGAGAACCTGCAGCGCCGCGAGGGCGGCAGCGCATGCGGCCGGGTTGAGGCCGGTGTCGAAGATGAACGAACGAGCTCGGTTGACCAGATGCTCCCGCAGCACTCCTGGGCCCAGCACGACTCCGCCCTGGCTGGCCAGTGCCTTGGACAGCGTCATCGTCACTACGACGTGCTCGACTCCGGCAAGTTCGGCAGCAGCGACTGAACCGCGCCCATCGCCGGTCACCCCCAGACCATGCGCCTCATCCACCACCAGCACAGCGCGGTTCTGCTGCGCGATGTCGGCCAGCGCGGTGAGTGGGGCGGCGTCGCCGAGGACGCTGTACACCGACTCGACCAGCACGAGCGCGTGCGGCTCACCGCGGTCGGCCAGCGCCTTGCCAACCGCCTCGACGTCGTTGTGCGGAACGATCTCGACGCGGGACCGGGCCAGGCGGCATGCGTCAACCAGTGAGGCGTGCACATGCTCATCGGACACCAGCAGCGTCCCCGGACCGCCCAGCGCGGTGACGACACCCAGGTTGGCCAGATAGCCCGACGAGAAGACCAGTCCCGCCTCGTGCCCGGCGTACGCCGCCAGGGCGGTCTCCAGCTCGGCGTGCAGTTCCGTCGTACCGGTGACCAGCCGGGAGGCGGTCGCGCCGGAGCCCCAGGCGCGGACGGCGGCGACGGCGGCCTCGACAACCCGCGGATCCGACGCCAGGCCGAGGTAGTCGTTGCCGGCCAGGTCGATCAGGTCCTCACCGGCCGGGCGCGGGCGCAGCCGCCGAGTCAGGCCGCTCGACTCCAGCGCCGCCGCCCTCGGGGCCAGCCACTCGCTCAGCATCAGTTCCCCTCAGCAATCGCTTCGGTGATCGCTGAGCCGATCAGCGCGATCTCCTCGTCGGTGCAGACGTACGGCGGCATCGTGTAGACCAGGTCGCGGAACGGCCGGATCCACACCCCGCGACGCAGGGCGGCCTCCGTCAGCCGCGGCAGGTCCACCGGACCACCGAGCTGCACGACACCGACAGCACCGAGTACTCGAACGTCCTTCACCCCTGACAGGTCCGCAGCGGGAGCCAGCCCGGCGGTCAGGCCGGCAGAGATGCGCGAGACCTCGGCGGACCAGTCCTGGCCGAGCAGAAGCTCGACACTGGCCAGAGCGACCGCGCAGGCGAGCGGGTTGGCCATGAAGGTCGGCCCGTGCATCAGGGCGCCCCCGGGACCGTCCGACACCGTGCGCGCGACGTCCGTCGTACACAGGGTGGCTGCCAGCGACAGGTAGCCGCCGGTCAGCGCCTTGCCGACGCACAAGATGTCCGGGTCGACGCCCGCGTGCTCCGAGGCGAACAGCGTGCCGGTGCGGCCGAACCCCGTGGCGATCTCGTCCAGGATGAGCAGGAACCCGTACTCGTCGGCCAACTCACGCAGGAGTCGCAGGCAGGCCGGGCTGTACGGGTACATCCCGCCGGCGCCCTGCAGGATCGGCTCCACGACAATCGCGGCCACCTGGTCACGGTGCTCGGCTGCGACCGCCCGCAGCGCGTCCGCCCAGGCCAGGTACTCCGGATCGTCAGCGGGCCGGTCGAATCCGGCCGGAGGCTGCGGACCGAACACCTGCTCGGTCAGCGCGCCGGTGAACAACGAGTGCATGCCGTTGACCGGGTCGCACACGCTCATCGGCGTGAAGGTGTCGCCGTGGTACCCGCCGCGGACGGTCAGCATCCTGGTCCGGCCGTGCCGCCCGCGCGCCACCTGGTACTGCAGGGCCAGCTTGATCGCCACCTCGACCGACACCGAGCCGGAGTCGCAGAAGAACACGTGCTGCAGGGGCGCGGGGGTGATCTCGACCAGTCGCTCCCCCAGAGCGACCGCCGGCTCATGCGTGAGCCCGCCGAACATGACGTGACTGAACTCGGCCACCTGGTCACGGACGGCACGGTCCAGCACCGGGTGCCGATAGCCGTGGATCGCGCACCACCAGGACGCCATCGCGTCGATTGCCTCGACCGTTCCACCCTGGCCGTCGTCCAGCCGCAGCCGGACGCCGGACGCGCCACGGACCAGGCGAACACGTCCCGGCTCGCTCAGCGACGCGTACGGGTGCCAGAGCAACGCCGCATCCTGCCGCAGCACTTCACCGACTGACCGTGACACCTGTTCCGCCTCCGTCCAGGCCCACGCTCTCGCAACAGCTCGACGGCGGCTGACGAGGAGGGCACGGACCGGTGCACCACGGTACTCACCGGCCCGCTACTACGACGCCAGGGGCCCACGACCTGGGAACGGAGGGCTACTGGGAGGCGTCGGGACGGCTCAGACCGGCGGTGGCGATGTGGAGCGTGATGGCAGCGGAGTCCAGGCGCGGGTGGGCCAGGGCGGAGACAGCTCGGGCACCTTCGACAGTGAGGTCGCGGATCCACTGGTCGGGGGCGCTGAGACCGAGCCGCTCGATCGCGTTGACGCTGCCCAGGAAGAGCCTGGACTCCACGACGGACCACGGGCGGCCACGCTCCCAGGTGATGGCGTCGACCGCGCGCGGTGGTTGCTGCCAGCCACCGTCCGGAGTGCGCTGGTTGCCGTAGATGAGTGTCCCGTCCGGGCGGAACACCCCGACCCGGTCGGCGAACGTCTCGCCGTCCGCGGCCGCGGCAGCTCGGAGTACACCGCGGTAGCCGGCGTCGTGCTCGGCCTGTCCGGCCATCCGGCTGTGGCCGAAGATCTCCAGTGCTCGCAGATACCGGTCCAGCACCGTGAACCGGCTGACCGCCTCGTGCACCGCGATGAACGCGATCTCCACCTGGTAGCCGGCCTCCTGGAACTTGCGGGCCGGCTCCTCGAACTCCGACGGGTCGAGCAGCTCCGACTCCAGCACCACGTCGTACCGGCGGTTCACGGCGTGCCCCACGGCCTGGGCCAGCCAGCGCCGTCCGTCGGGTCGGAGGTAGCGGCCGTCGGCGGGTGCCTCGCGCTGCATCACCTCGTGGAAGCGCGGGTGGTACGGCTCGTAGGCGGCGGTGCTGAGCACGACGGGGCGACCCCGCTCGCTGAGCACGTCCCGGGCGGCAGCAGAGACCACCGCCTTGCCCGCGCCGGGCTGACCGGCGACGACAACCGCGATCGGATGCTGCTGCGGAGTGCCGGTCAGCTCGGCGGGCACGATCCGGTCCCGGAAGAGCCGGAAGCTCTCCAGGTCGTTGAGCGCATACCCGTCCGGCACGTCAGCCACGCCCGTCGCCCCAGCCCTCGGCACCCCCGTCGAGCCCGCCGCCCGCACCGAAGCCGTCGCCCTCGTCGTCGTGCTTGTCGTCGTGCTCCGGCCGGGCATCGCCGGCGTAGCTCGCGTCACTGTCCCCGGCGAGATCATCCTCGTCCGCCTCGCCGGGCTGCGCTGCGAGCGGGACGCCGTCATCGTCCGGTACGCCGATGAGGGCCTCGCCGGCGTCGCTGACCCGGCGGATCCCCGCGGCGTCGGCCGGGCTCAGCGCCAGTGCCTCCGCCACCCAGATCCGTTGCTCCGTACGCAACCGCTCGAGCTGCTCGACGTCCGGTTCGGCCTCCGCCTCGGCGGCCTCGATCGTGGCGGTGTACCACCCGACGACCTGCCGGCAGCCCTCCAGCGCGACCTCGTACGCGACCGACTGCCGGGCCGGCCAGGACGCCGTCCCGATCCCCGCGAGAACGTTGATCCCGGCGCCGTCGACCACGCCGGAAAGATACTCGACCGTTCGGGTCACCCGGACCGCTCGCCGTGCACCGAGCACCGCGCGCGCCACCCGGTCGGGCTGACCTGCACGACCATCCGCCGCCGGCACTGCTCGCAGTACCGCGGAGGCTCCAGCCGCAGTGCCCGCGCACAGGCTTCGTGATCGGCCGCGGCCGCGTCACGACCGCAGTGCCCGCAGTACAGGACCGTCTCGTTCACAGCGTCTTCTGCAGTTCCTTGACCGGCATCTTGAGGTCGGCGAGCAGGTCCAGGTCCGCGGTCGCCGGCCGGCCCAGGGTGGTCAGGTAGTTGCCGACGATGACCGCGTTGATGCCGCCGAGCAGCCCGTCCCGGGTGCCCAGGTCGCCCAGCGTCAGCTCGCGCCCACCGGCGTACCGCAGGATCGTCTTCGGCATCGCCAGCCGGAACGCCGCGATCGTGCGCAGGGCGTCCTTGCCGTCCATCACCGGCAGGTCGCCGAACGGCGTGCCGGGGCGCGGGTTGAGGAAGTTCAGCGGCACCTCGTGCGGCTCCAGCTCGGCCAGTTGGGCGGCCAGCTCGGCCCGCTGCTCCAGCGTCTCGCCCATCCCGACCAGTCCGCCGCAGCACAGCTCCATGCCGGACTGCTTGACCATCACACAGGTCTCCCAGCGCTCCTCGAAGGAGTGGGTGGTCACCACGTCACCGAAGTACGAGCGCGCGGACTCCAGGTTGTGGTTGTAGCGGTGCACGCCCATCGCCTTGAGCTCGTCCACCTGGTCCTGGGTCAGCATGCCGAGCGAGCAGGCGATGTTGATGTCGACCTCGGCGGTGATCGCCTCGATGCCCGCCTTCACCTGCTCCATCAGCCGGGCGTCGGGCCCGCGCACGGCGGCGACGATGCAGAACTCCGTCGCGCCGGTCTTCGCGGTCTCCTTGGCGGCCTCGACCAGCTCCGGGATGTTCAGCCAGACCGAGCGGACCGGCGAGGTGAACTGACCGGACTGCGAGCAGAAGTGGCAGTCCTCGGGGCAGCCGCCGGTCTTCAGCGAGATGATGCCCTCCACCTCGACCTCCTCACCACACCACTTCACCCGAACCTCGTGGGCCAGCGCGAGCAGCTCGGGCAGCTGGTCGTCGGGCGTACGCAGGACCTCGGCCAGCTGCTCCTGCGACAGGCCGTCCCCCTGCTCGAGGACCTGAGTACGGGCGGTGTCGAGGATGCCGGTCATCGTTCTCCTGGCTCAGCGGGGTCGGGTCGGCTCACTGTAAACGAGGGCCTGCGACGCACCGGTCCGGCGGCTGGTTTCGTCGGCTTGCTCACCCGGCGGTGAACCGGAAGTGAACCCTTGGCGTTGCTACGTTCTCGGCGTTCGTCCCGGCGGCGGACAGTCCGAGCCGCACGGACGGCTCCCGGAAGAAGGAGAAGGATGGCCAAGTTCAGGAAGAAGTCCACCGGCCAGGAGGTCCAGGGCGGTCACTCGACCGGTGCGTCCGGTTCGAGCCAGGAGAAGCACCAGCGCGGCGACCAGCGGCGCATCCAGGACCAGCAGGGCACGAAGGCGAAGCAGAAGAGCGGCATGTTCAACAAGAACACCCGGTCCGGCCGGGAGGCCGCTGCCGCCAACAAGGCCGCCCAGGAGGCGCAGAAGAAGAAGGGCCGCGGCCGCTGACCCCCACCACCGGGGTGTCTCCGCCAGCATCACGCAGCTGACCGGCCCACCGGCACGGGGGGTCAGCCGCGTGACCGCCAAGCGGGCGGGAGCGCTCGGCCGGCGTGGTCGTCAGGCGGAGCGCGTGGTGACGCCTCAGCGGCGTTTGCCGGTGGGGCGGGCGGGGCGGCGGCCGGACGGCTTGCTGCCGGCCTTTCCCGCTCCCGGCTGGCCGGCGCCCGATCTGCCGCCCGATCCGGGCTTGCCGGTCGCCGCGGGTTTCGGTGGCTCGGCGCGCTGGGCGGCGACCACGGCGTCGAAGGCGTCGCCGGGGCCGCGGACCATCTTCAGGCCGGCCAGCTTCGGGAACACCGCGCGCTGCCGCTTGGTGTGCGCCTGGATCCGCTCCACCACCCGCTGCCGGACCTCGCTCTGGTCGGCCGCGCCCAGCTTCTCCACCGCCAGCCCTCGCTCCAGCGCGACGTCGAACCACTCGGTGTACCCATGCGTGTGGACCACCTGGTTCGCCGTCTTCTTGCCGAGCCGCCGGTACTGCGTCAGCAGGTCGTACCGCTGCTCGAGCCCGAGCACCTCGTCGCGCAGACCGCGCCGGACCTGGTCGTCGTAGGTCTCGGCGACCCGGCGGTCGATGTCCGCGGCCGGCCGGTCCACGCCGAGCATCACCGTCCGGGTCGGCACGGTGGCCACCGCCCGTTCCGGGTCGTTGCCGACGGCATGCGCCAGGGCGTTGATCACGCCGTCGTAGTTGTTCGCGTGCACCTTCGCCGCGGCCTGCTTGTCCAGCCGGGCCAGCACCTCGTGCGCGTCGGCGGCCATGCTGCGCGGGAAGTCCCGGCGCAGCGACGCCCGCGCCTCGGCGACCGCGTCCACCTCCCAGCCCTCCAGCAGCGAGCGGACGTAGACGCCGGTGCCTCCGACAACCACCGGTACGCCGCCGGCCGCCCAGCAGGCGTCCATCCGGCGCCGGGCCTGCGCCACGTACGTCTCCAGCTCGAGCTTCCGCACCGGCTCGGTGACGTCGAGCATCGCGTGCGGGATGCCGCGCATCTCGGCGGGCGTCGTCTTGGAGGTGCCGATGTCCATGTACCGGTAGACCTGCCGGGAGTCGGCCGAGATCACCAGCGGGTCCAGCCCGAGCTCGTCACGCAGCCGCAGGCACAGCTCGACCGAGACCTTGGTCTTGCCGGCCGAGGTCGGTCCGTACAGGGCGACCAGCAGGCGGGGCGGGGTGGCGGGCATGGCGCCAACTCTACCGATCCGCACCCGAGAGAAATTTCTGCGGAACCTCGTGACCTTCGGTGAATGGCCTCGTTGAAGTGTGCAGAGGCGGTCACCGCAAGGAGACCGCCACCCGGTTCGAAGAGTGAGAGAAATGCCGATCATTACGATCAGCGCGCAGAGTGGTCACAACCACTCCTAGCAGCTCGAAACTCCGGGAATCGGAGGTAGAGTGGGGTACATGAGCTCGGGTCGCCAGCTGTGGTTGGTGACCCGATCCCAAAGCGCCGGGCGCCTCACCCCGGCTTGAGTGGGTCCCTCGGGAAACGATTTGGGCGGAAACGTTCCCGAGGGACCTGCTCCCTTTTCTGACACAGAACGTGCCGACCGGCACACGGTGAGCCCTCACTTCGGACATTCTTCCGAAATGAGGGCTTTTCACCTTCTGGCGCTCAGCGGGAATCCCACCGCATTGTTGTCATCGCGTCACGATTTCGTCACAGGATGCTGCGCGCTGGTGATCTGCACAATGGGCAGCCGCAGCGCCCCGGGCGCATTCACCGGGACGACCGGCCGCGCGGGCTGCACCGGCGCCACCCGCCGGTACGGCGTACCGGGGGCCGGCCGCGGATCGGCCTCGCCCTTGTTCGGCCAGAACGCCAGCGCCCGCTCGGCCTGTGCGGTGATCGTCAGCGACGGGTTGACGCCCAGGTTCGCCGAGATCGTCGAGCCGTCCATGATGTGCAGGCCCGCGTACCCGTAGACCCGGTGGTACGCGTCGACGACGCCGGTCTCGGCGGAGTCGCCGATCGCGCAGCCCCCGATGAAGTGCGCGGTCATCGGCACGTTGAACGGCTCCCCGATGGTGCCGCCGGGCGTGCCACCCATCACCTTGGCCATCCGCCGGACCACCTCGTTCGCGACCGGGATCCAGGACGGGTTGGGGGCACCGTGGCCCTGCTTCGAGGTGAGCCGCCAGCGGCCGACCCGGTCCCGCCGGCCGAAGGTGGTGATCGAGTTGTCCTCGGTCTGCATCACCAGCGCGATCACCGTGCGCTCCGACCAGTGCTTCAGGTCGTACAGCCGGCGGATGTTCTTGCGCTGCACCCCCAGTTCCCGCAGCCAGGTCCGCCAGCGCGGGATGTCGCCGTCGCCGTCGGTCAGCACGGTCTGCAGCAGCGACATCGCGTTGCTGCCCTTGCCGTACCGGACCGGCTCGATGTGAGTGATCTCGTCGGGGTGGAACGACGACGTGATCGCCACCCCGCGGCTGTAGTCGACGTCGCGGTTCAGCGCGATCGCGCCCAGCAACGACTCGGAGTTGGTCCGGGTCAGCACGCCCAGCCGGTCCGACAGCCTCGGCAGCTTGCCCTCGTCGCGGAGCCGGTGCAGCAACTTGGCCGTACCGAGCGCGGAGGCGGCGAAAACGACCTGTTCCGCGGTGAACCGGCGGACCTTCTTCCGGTTCGACGTCCCCCGGGTCTCGATCAGGTAGCCGCCGCCGGACAGCGGCTCGACCGAGGTCACCGTCGTCATCGGGTACACCTCCGCGCCGGCCTGCTCGGCCAGGTAGAGGTAGTTCTTGGTCAGGGTGTTCTTCGCGTTGTGCCGGCAGCCGGTCATGCACTCGCCGCAGTCGATGCACCCGCTGCGCCGCGGCCCGACGCCGCCGAAGTACGGGTCGTCGACCTCGACCCCCGGCTCGCCGAAGAAGATGCCGACCGGGGTGGGGTGGAACGTGTCGCCCACGCCCATGTCGTCGGCGACCTGCTTCATCACCTTGTCGGCCGGGCTGAAGTGCGGGTACGTCGTCACGCCGAGCATGCGCTTCGCCTGGTCGTAGTACGGCGCCAGCTCGCTCTTCCAGTCGGTGATGTGGGCCCACTGCCGGTCGGCGTAGAAGGCCGGCAGCGGCTCGTACAGGGTGTTGGCGTAGACCAGGCTGCCGCCGCCGACGCCCGCGCCGGACAGGATGATCACGTCGCGCAGGGCGCTGATCCGCTGGATGCCGTACCAGCCGAGCTTCGGCGCGAACAGGAACCGGTTCTTGTCCCACGAGTTCTTCGCGAACCCGGCGTCCTCGAACCGGGCACCCGCTTCCAGGACCGCGACCCGGTAGCCCTTCTCGACCAGCCGCAGGGCGCTGACGCTGCCGCCGAAGCCGGACCCGATGATCACCACGTCGTGGTCGAAGCGCATGCTGTCTCCCTGTCTGGGCCGGACCACGGGGTCAGGACCGGCCGAGCTTCTTCAGCAGCCGCAGCACGCCCGTCATCAGCTCCGCGTAGGTCTCGTCGTCGATGCCGTGCGACGCCGCGACCGGCAGCAACCGCTGGGTGGCGATCGCCTGCGGGTCGACGTACCGGCGGATCCCCTCGACGCCCTGCCGGCGGCCCAGACCCGAGGACCGCATGCCGCCCATCGGGGTGTCGATCGACCCGAAGGTCGCGCCGTAGCCCTCGTTCACGTTCACGGTACCGGCGACCAGCTGGGCCGCGATCGCCCGGCCGCGCCGGCCGTCCCGGGTCCAGACGCTGGCGTTCAGCCCGTAGTCGCCCTCGTTGGCGCGCTCGATCGCCTCGGACTCGTCGGAGAACCGGTAGAGCGAGACCACCGGCCCGAAGGTCTCCTGGTCGAAGCACTCCATCTCCGGCGTCACCCCGGACAGCACGGTCGGCTCGTAGAACAGCGCGCCGAGGTCCGGCCGGGCCCTGCCGCCGGCCAGCACGACGGCGCCCTTCGCGCGGGCGTCCTCGACGTGCCGGCTGACCGTCTCCAGCTGGGCCTTCGAGACCAGCGAGCCCAGGTCGACGTCCCAGCCGGTGCCCGCCGACAGCTTCAGCTTCTTCACCCGGTCCAGGAACGCGGTCACGAAGGCGTCGTACACCTGGTCGGCGACGTACAGGCGCTCGATCGACACGCACAGCTGACCCGCGCTGTTGAAGCAGGCCCGGACGGCGCCTTCGGCGGCGCGCTGCACGTCGGCGTCGCGCAGCACGAGCATCGGGTTCTTGCCGCCGAGCTCGAGGCTGCAACCGATCAGCCGCTCGCCGGCCTGCTGGGCGATCAGGCGGCCGGTCTTGGTCGAGCCGGTGAAGCAGACGTAGTCGGCGTTCTGGATGATCGCGCCGCCGACCGTCGGGCCGTCGCCGTTGACCGGCTGCCAGGCGTCCCGGGGCAGGCCTGCCTCGTACAGCAGCTCGATCGCCCGCAGCGCCGTCAGCGGGGTCTGGCTGTCGGGCTTGTGCACCACCGTGTTGCCGGCCAGGACAGCGGGCAGACCGTCGGCCACCGCCATGCTGAGCGGGTAGTTCCACGGCGAGATGATGCCGACGACACCCTTCGGCACGAAGCGCTGCTCGGCCCGGGTGAGCACCGGGAACACGCCGAGCTTGCGCTGCGGCCCGAGCAGCTCGGCGGCCTTGCGGCCGTAGTACCGGGCGGTGAGCGCGACGTGCGCGACCTCCTCGAAGGCCTGCTTGCGCGCCTTGCCGGACTCCAGGATCACCAGGTCGACGAGCTCGTGCCGGTGGTCGAGCACGAGGTCGTGGTAGCGGAGCAGGATCGCGGCGCGGTCGGCGAGCGCGGTGGTCCTCCAGCCGCGCTGCGTCCGCCGGGCCGAGCGGACCGCGGCGACCACGTCGTCCGGCCCCGACACCGGCAGCTCGGCGACCGGCTGCCCGGTGGCCGGCGCGTACGACGTCCGGGTGCCGGCCGTGGCCCGGAGCAAACCGGACAGCCGCCGGATCACCGACTGGTCGGTGGCGTACGACGCGGTCGGGTCGAGCTCGGGGTCGGCAGGGATCGAGGTCTGCTCGCTCATCTGTCCAGGCTACCTATGGGTAATAGGTGTGTCAGTAGTTGACCTTGACATCGAACGCACCGGCACGAGGTGAGGTGGATCACGGCGCGAAGCACTAAGGTGATCCGTTGAGTCAGCGAAGGGGTGAACCGTCAAGATGGTGGACAGCGGGGGGCTTTGGACGCCTCCTGAGGACGAGCTCGGCGAGGCACTGCAGACCGCTCAGGTCCTGATCGAGGAAGGCCGCGCCGACGAGGCCGGGCCGTACCAGCAGCGGGTCATCGAGCTGGCCCGCGAGCGCGCGAGCGACCGGCCGGACCACTACGAGGCCAAGCATCTGATGGCGGCGACGCAGTACGAGCTGGCCGGTTCGCTGAACGCCTCGGGCCGGCACGAGGAGGCCCTCGCCGCCCTGCACGAGGCCCAGCTCGGCTACACCGAGCTCAGCGATGCCGGCGTGCTGGACGCCACCTCCTTCCTGGCCGACGTCCGGGCCCGGCGCGCGATGACCCAGGCGCACCGTGGCTGGGGCGCGACCGCGGTGCTGGAGATGGACGGCGCGGTGATCGCCTACGGCCAGCTGGTCGCCGGGCCGGACAGCGTGCACCACCAGCCGGACTTCGCTCGGGTGCTCGCGATGAACGCCCTGATCCTGCGCCGGTACGGCGATCCCGACCTGGCGGTCGCCTCGGCGGACGCGGCCGTGCAGCTGTTCCTGCAACTGGCCACCCAGATCAACGAGAGCGCCCAGTCGCTGTCGTACGCGCGGTACCTGTGCTCGGCGACGGCGGTCTCGGCCGACATCCACGCGGCGGAGGGCCGGCTCGATCTGGCGCTGGAAGCCGACGAGATCGGGCTGAACACCGCGGACACCCTGGCCGACTCCGAGTCGGCCACAGACCTGCGCACGCTGGTCGCGGCGCTGGCACGCAAGGGCCGGCACCTCAGCGTGGTCGGCCGAGTGCTGGAGGGTGAGAACTGCCTGCGGACAGCCTTCGCCACCGACCCGGAGGCGGCTCAGCGGGTCGTCGACGAGCTGGACCGCGGCATCCCCCCATCACTGACGACCGCGCTGGAGACGGCGGAGATCAAGCTCGGGCCGTTCGAGCAGTACCACCGGCTGCTGGCGCTCAGCGAGCCCGCGCCGGGCATGACGCTGGCGACCGTGTCCGGGCGGACGGATCCGGAGTCCGCGGCGGTGCGCGCGGCTGAGCTGGCCGAGCTGGTCCGGCCGCTGCTCGCGCAGGACGCGGAGAGCGCGCTGACGCTGGGGCTGGAAGCGCACTACCTGTTCGCGATCTCGTCGGAGCGGGAGTCGCACCGGATGCGGTACGAGACCAGCACCTACGCGCCGATCTGGGCGCGGGTGCTGCTGGACATCTCCGAGGCGTACCACGCCGCCGGGCAGACCGAGATGGCGCTGGACCTGGCCGGCTGGAGCGCCGAGGTGGCGACGGCGCTGATCCCGTTCACCTCCCGCGGCGGGGAGGTCGCCGACCTGGCCGGCGCCTGCTACCGCCACCACGGCGACCTGCTCGCCGCCAAGGGCGACTTCCTCGCCTCCCAGCACGCCCACGAAGCCGCCGCCCAACTACAAACCTGACCCCCACCCCACCAAGACCCACCCGCGCGACCCCGTACGCCCCGTATGCCCGCCGCGCCGGCGCCCCGTACGCCCCGTATGCCCGCCGCGCCGCCGCCCCGTCCGCGCCGCGCCGCGCCGCCCCAGCCCATTTCAGGGGATAACCCGCCAAGTTGTGGGTCTACCTGGTGGTATGCCGCGGCTGAACCCAGCACTTGGCGGGTTATCCCCCCAAAATGCGCGGGGACGCGGGGACGCGGGGACGCGGGCCGAGCGTCGGGGGCGAGGCGGGGCGGGGCGGGGCGGCGCGGGAGGCTCAGTCCTGGGGGTCTGGTTTGAGGGCGCCGACGAAGAGGCCGGCTTCGGCTTCGGTCATGCCGGTCTCGCTGACCACCAGCGCGGTCGCCTGGTGCAGCTCACCGGCCGCCTTCAACGCCCGCGTCCGTTCGGCGAGGTTGGTACCGGGTCGCCGGACCACCGGGGTTTCGGTGACCGGCGGCACGTAGCGACCGAGCCGGATGTCCTCGACCAGTTCCTTGGCCGGCTTGATCTCCGCCCCGGTACGGTCCATCACGTACTTGACCGCGAACACCGTCTTCCGGGTGGTCAGCAGGAACCTGACCTGGTCGACGTCCTCGGAGGACAGCCGGGCCCGTGCTGCGGCGAGGGCGACGTTGTCGGCTTCGGTACGTCGGCTGAACAGTCCCATGGCGCAATCCTTCCAGAGCCGTCCGAACGCCGGGCCCACACCACGGGTGTCCCAGCTCACGCCCGGGTCGGGTGGCGATCAGCCCGCCAGCACCCGCAGAATGTGCGGCCAGGTCTGCGCGCCGAAGGCCCGGTCGGCCTCGTCGGAACCGCCCCGAGCCATTCGCAAACCACCCGTCTTCGGCTCCTCGCCCGGGAACAACGGCCGGTGCCCGGCCTCGCCCGAGATCAGCAACTGGGTCACCGCCTGCCCTCGCCGCAACGCGATCTGCTCGGCGAACTCCACCGAGGGCCAGAGCCTGTCGTCACCGCCGGCCACCAGCAACAGCTCGCCCCGGAACCGCTCCGCCGGGATCCGCGCCGCCTCCACCTGGTCGGCGTACGTGCGCAGGCTCTGCCGGTAGAACTCGACGTAGCTCGGTGGGTCGTCGTCCGGCTGCCAGCTGAGGTCGAACGGTACGAACGGCAGCGGCTCGCCCTGCCACGTCCAGGGCGAGGTCTGGACGCCGTTCTCGATCCAGGCCCAGGAGTACGCGCTCGGCGACAACCCGACGACGACGTCCACCCGTTCGTCGACAGTGCCGAGCAGCAGCGCGGCCTCGGCACCCCGCGAGATGCCGATCACCGCGAGCCGGTCGTGCCGGGCCGCCAGGTCGTCCAGCGGGAACGACTCCAGCGGGATCTCGCTGATCCGCTCGTCGAACCAGCGCGGCGCGACCACCTCGTACCCGGCGGCTTCGAGCACGCGAACGCGGTCCTGGTCCGGACGGCCGCTGGAGCCGTGCAGGAGCAGGACCCCGGTGGTCATCCGACGACGACCTCGACCCGCTGGAACTCCTTGAGCTCCGTGTAGCCGGTGGTGGCCATCGCCCGTTTGAGCGCGCCGACCAGGTTCATCGTGCCGTCCGGCACCCAGGACGGGCCGAACAGGATCTGCTCCATCGTGCCGGTGACGCCGACCTCGACCCGCTCACCGCGCGGCAGGTCCGCGTGCCAGGCCTCGGCGCCCCAGTGGAAGCCGCCACCCGGGGCGTCGCTCGCCCGCGCCAGCGGGGAACCGACCATCACCGCGTCGGCGCCGCAGGCGATCGCCTTCGCGACGTCGCCGGACCGGCCGACCGAGCCGTCGGCGATGACGTGCACGTACCGGCCGCCGGACTCGTCCATGTAGTCCCGCCGGGCCGCGGCCACGTCGGCGACCGCGGAGGCCATCGGCACCGCGACACCGAGCACCTTGCGGGTCGTGTGCGCCGCGCCGCCGCCGAACCCGACCAGTACGCCGGCCGCGCCGGTCCGCATCAGGTGCAGCGCGGCCTGGTGGGTCGCGCAGCCGCCGACGATCACCGGCACGTCCAGGTCGTAGATGAACTGCTTGAGGTTCAGCGGCTCGGCCTGGCCGGACACGTGCTCGGCCGACACCGTCGTACCGCGGATGACGAACAGGTCGACGCCGGCGTCCACCACGTGCTTGGCGAACTGCTTGGTCCGCTGCGGTGACAGCGCGCCGGCCACGGTGACACCGGAGTCGCGGATTTCCTGCACCCGCTGGGAGATCAGCTCGGGTTTGATCGGCGCCGAGTAGATCTCCTGCAGCCGGGTGGTCGCCTGCTCCCGGTCGAGCGTGACGATCTCCTCCAGCAGCGAGGCCGGGTTCTCGTACCGGGTCCACAGGCCTTCGAGGTTCAGCACACCGAGACCGCCGGCCTTGCCGATCGCGATCGCGGTGGCCGGCGACATCACCGAGTCCATCGGCGCGGCCAGGATCGGCAGCTCGAACCGGTACGCGTCGATCTGCCAGGCCACCGAGACCTCCTCGGGGTCCCGGGTCCGCCGCGACGGCACGATCGCGATGTCGTCGAACGCGTACGCCTGCCGGCCCCGCTTGGCGCGGCCGATCTCGATCTCGGTCATCTGGTGGTCTTCCTCACGTTGCAGGCGGGGTCAGCGGCCGGAGTAGTTCGGCGCTTCGACCGTCATCTGGATGTCGTGCGGGTGCGACTCCTGCAGGCCGGCCGAGGTGATCCGCACGAACCGGCCCTTCTCCTGCAGCTCCGGCACGGTGCGCGAGCCACAGTAGAACATCGACTGGCGCAGGCCGCCGATCAGCTGGTGCGCGACCGCCGCCAGCGGGCCGCGGTACGGCACCTGGCCCTCGACGCCCTCGGCGATCAGCTTCTCGTCGCTGCCGACGTCGCTCTGGAAGTAACGGTCCTTGGAGTACGACTTGCGCAGGCCGCCGGCCGACGACATCGCGCCGAGCGAGCCCATTCCGCGGTAGGCCTTGAACTGCTTGCCGTTGACGAAGACCAGGTCGCCGGGCGACTCCTCGCAGCCGGCCAGCAGCGAGCCGAGCATCACGGTGTCCGCGCCGGCGACGAGCGCCTTGGCGATGTCACCGGAGTACTGCAGGCCGCCGTCGCCGATCACCGGGACGCCGGCCGGCTTGCAGGCCAGCGACGCCTCGTAAATCGCGGTGACCTGCGGCACGCCGACGCCCGACACCACCCGCGTCGTACAGATCGAGCCGGGGCCGACGCCGACCTTCACGCCGTCCGCGCCGGCCTCGACCAGCGCCTGGGCGCCGACCCGGGTGCCGACGTTGCCGCCGACGACGTCCACGCCCCGGGTGGCCGGGTCGGCCTTGAGCTTGCGGATGATCTCCAGCTGCGCCTGGGAATGGCCGTGCGCGGTGTCCACCACCAGCAGGTCGACACCGGCCTCGACCAACGACATCGCCCGCTTGTACGCCTCGCCGTAGAAGCCGATCGCGCCGCCGACCCGCAGCCGGCCGCTGCTGTCCTTGGTGGACAGCGGGAACTGGTCGCGCTTGACGAAGTCCTTCAGCGTGATCAGCCCGGTCAGCTTGCCGGCCTCGTCGACCAGCGGCAGCTTCTCGACCTTGTGCTTGCTCAGCAGCGCCATCGCGTCGTCGGCGGAGATGCCCTGCTTGCCGGTGATCAGCGGCTGCTTGGTCATCACCTCGCGGACCGGGCGGGACAGGTCGTTCTCGAAGCGCATGTCGCGGTTGGTCACGATGCCGACCAGGACGCCGGCGGCGTCGACCACCGGCACGCCGGAGATCCGGTACTGGCCGCAGAGCGCGTCCGCCTCGCCGATGGTGGCGTCCGGGCCGATCGTGATCGGCTGCGCGATCATGCCGGACTCCGAGCGCTTGACCAGGTCGACCTGCTGGGCCTGGTCCTCGATCGACAGGTTGCGGTGCAGCACGCCGAGGCCACCCTGGCGCGCCATCGCGATCGCCATCCGGGCCTCGGTGACGGTGTCCATCGCGCTGGACAGCAGCGGGATGTTGACCTCGATGTTGCGGCTGACCCGGGACCTGGTGTCCGCCTCGGACGGGATGACGTCGGACTCGTTCGGCTGCAGCAGCACGTCGTCGAACGTCAGGCCGAGAACGGCGAACTTGTCGGGAACTCCTGCGGGTGTGATGTCCATGAGGAAGGAAGGCACCTTTGCACGGCGAGAACGGGACACCATGGTATGCCGCCCGTCGCGCCCCGGACGCATCGGTCCCCGCGGCTGTGGACAGACCGGGTTCCGGCGAGGAACCCGGCCGCCGCGGCACACGGTTTCCCGCGGGTGCCCCCGGCTCGCCTGCCCGGAGGCGGGCCGGGGCGGTGGATCAGCGGCCGGTCGGGTGGTTCAGGACCCACAGGATCTGCCGCAGGGTCACCGGAGACATCGACCCGTGGGCCCGCTCGAAGGCCGCGTGCCGGCCCTCGACGTACTGGCCGTTGGAGTGCTTGCCCTTGGGATACTGCTGCTTGGCGTAGCCCAGCGAGTACTTGCCGTTGGAGTGCTTCGCGGCCGCCCGGAGCTGCTTGTCGACGTACCGCTCCAGCCGGGTGGGCTCGGCCGGAGTCGGCGGCGCCGGCCTGGCCTCGTCCTTCGCCTGGTCCTTGGCCTTTTCGTCCTTCGCCTTGTCGTCCTGGCCCTGGCCGCCGGCCGGCGTACCGGTCTGGTCGTCGGTCGACTGGTCGCCGCCGGGCTGGCTCGGGCCGTCGGACGGCTGCTCGGCCGGCTTGGTCTCCTCGGTGCCGCTCGGCTGCGTCTCACCGCTCCCGGTGTCGCCACCGGGAGTCTCGCCGGAGTCGTCCTGCTCACCGGTGTCCGGGGCGGGGGGCGGCGTGCTCGGCTCGGTCGGGGTCTCGTTCTGCTGACCGTTGCCACCGCCGGGATTGGTCGGCGCGTCCGTCGGTGTCGGCGTCGGGGTGGGCGTCGGCTCGGCCGGCGGAGTGACCGGCGGGTCACTCGGCTCGCTCGGCGGCGGCGTCGGCTCGACGGGCTCCCCGGTCGGGTCGTCGCCGGGCACCTCCGGCTTGTCCACCGGCTTGTCCACCGGCGGGTCGGCCGGCTTGTCGTCGACCGGCTTGTCATCGATCGGCTTGTCGGTGGACTCGACCGGCGGGACCAGCGGGTCCCGTGTGGTGGTCGGCTTCTCGACCTGCGGCGGCTCGACCCGGGCCAGCGGCGGCTTCGGCATCAGGGTGTCGAGCTCGGGCAGACCGATCGGGAACGGGTCGGTCAACTGCTGCTCGGCCTTGCGGGCCTCGGCTTCGTGCTGCTGCTCCTGCTTGTCCTGGTAGTCCTTGGCGACCTTGACGATCTTCGTCTTGTCGACGATCGGCATGCCGTCGAGCTGTTCCTTCGGGAAGCTGGTCTCCGGCCGGAGCTGCTCGACGAACTTCTCGATCACCTTCTCGTACGGCGCCAGCGGGTCGCCGCTGACGGCGGCCGCGACGCCCGACACCGACAGCGCCGCCACGGCCGCGACCCCGACGGCCAGACCGCGCGCCGCCAGCTTGCGGGCGAGCGGGTCGGTCACCGGGTTCAGCGCCGCACAGCGCGCCAGGAAGATCTCGGCGTCGTCGATCGTCTCCACCGGGAGCTCGTCCTCGACCTCGACCGCCAGCCGTAGCTCGGCCAGCAGCCTCAGGGTCGGGTCGTGCTCGCCCGCCTCCCCCGCGGACTCCCCACCGGCCGCGAGCAGGTCGAGCAGCGCGTCATCGGCTTCGATCGCGTCTAAGTCAAAGCGCTCAGCCATGCCGCTCCTCCCCTGCTCCTCGCTCCACCTTTGCCTCATGCCCCACAAACCCCCTGAGCGTGTTCAACGCTCGATGTTGTGCGACCCTCACCGCCCCCGGTGTCATCCCCAGTGCCCGGCCGGTCTCCTCGGCTGACATCCCCGCAACCACCCGGAGCCGCAGGATCTCCCGCAGTTTCTCCGGCAACCTCTCCAGCAGCCCCACGATGTGCTGGACCTCCGAGTGCCGGACCGCGTGCTCCTCCGGCGTCGGCGACTCGTCCGCCCCGTCCGGCAGGTCCGGCGTCGACACGTCCGCGACCGCGAACGCCCGCTGCGCGTCGGCGACCTTGCGGGCCGCGATCCCGTACACGAACGCCTCGAACGGCCGGCCCTCGTCGCGGTACCGGCCCAGCGCGCCGAACACCGCCACGCAGACCTCCTGCGCGACGTCGTCGACCATGTCGGCCCCACCCGGGTAGGTCCACAGCCGCGACCGCACGTAGCGGTGGGCGACGGCGCGCACCCGGGTCAGCAGGTCGTTGAGAGCCCTCGGATCCCCGCTCCCGGCCAGCGCGGCCAGGTCCCGAAGTTCGACCCGGTCCTGGGTGTGCGGTACTTGAACCTCGGTCACCCCTCGCCCCCTCGTGTCGGACCCGGTCAGCCTGCAAGATGCTACGACCCGTACCGGCCGTTGCCTAGTGGCAATCGGTGATCACTGAGGATTTTTCATCACAACCTGGCACTACTGCCCGGTACCCGGCGTGGCGTGCTGCTGCGGCGCTCCGGCAACCAGTGTCATCGCGATCCCCGGCAACGGAAACTGCCCGGCAGGTCCGAGGACCTGCCGGGCAGCGGTGGTACGTCGTACTGAGGATCAGTGACCGTGGCCGTGGCCGTGACCGGCGGCAGCGGGCTCTTCTTCCTCGGGCTTGTCGACGATCAGCGTTTCCGTGGTGAGCAGCAGCGCCGCGATGGAGCCGGCGTTGGCGAGCGCGGAACGGGTGACCTTGACCGGGTCCAGGACACCCTGGCCGAGCAGGTCGCCGTACTCACCGGTGGCGGCGTTGAAGCCGCTGCCGACCTCGAGCTCGGCCACCTTGGCGGTGACGACGTAGCCCTCGTAGCCGCCGTTCTCGGCGATCCAGCGCAGCGGCTCGACGATCGCCTTGCGGACGATCCGGACACCGGCGAGCTCGTCGCCCTCCAGGCCCAGGTTGTCCTCCAGCACCGCGGCGGCGTGCACGAGAGCCGAGCCGCCACCGGCGACGATGCCCTCCTCGATCGCCGCGCGGGTCGCCGACACGGCGTCCTCGATGCGGTGCTTCTTCTCCTTGAGCTCGACCTCGGTGGCCGCGCCGACCTTGATCACGCAGACGCCACCGGCCAGCTTGGCCAGCCGCTCCTGCAGCTTCTCGCGGTCCCAGTCGGAGTCGGTGCGCTCGATCTCGGCCTTGATCTGGTTGACCCGGGC
Organism: Kribbella flavida DSM 17836; assembly: GCF_000024345.1. Taxonomy (NCBI): domain Bacteria; kingdom Bacillati; phylum Actinomycetota; class Actinomycetes; order Propionibacteriales; family Kribbellaceae; genus Kribbella; species Kribbella flavida. The sequence goes on from NC_013729.1 coordinate 6,475,607, forward strand.
CTCGATGTCGTCGGACTTGCCGGCACCCTCGACGACGGTCGTGTTGTCCTTGCTGACCACGATGCGGCGGGCGGTGCCGAGCACCTCGAGACCGACCTGGTCCAGCTTGAGGCCGACCTCGGGAGCGATCACCTGCGCGCCGGTGAGGGCGGCGAGGTCCTCCAGCATCGCCTTGCGGCGGTCACCGAAGCCCGGCGCCTTGACGGCGACGGAGGTGAAGTTGCCGCGGATCTTGTTCACGACCAGGGTCGACAGGGCCTCGGCCTCGACGTCCTCGGCGATGATCAGCAGGGTCTTGCCGGACTGGACGACCTTCTCCAGCAGCGGCAGCAGGTCCGCGACGGCGGAGATCTTGCCCTGGTTGATCAGGATGTACGGGTCGTCCAGCACCGCTTCGCCGGCCTCGGCGTCGGTGATGAAGTAGGGCGAGATGAAGCCCTTGTCGAACTGCATGCCTTCGGTGAACTCGAGCTCGGTGCCGAAGGTGTTCGACTCCTCGACGGTGATCACGCCGTCCTTGCCGACCTTGTCGAAGGCGTCGGCGATCAGGCCGCCGATCTCGGCGTCGCGGGCGGAGATGGTGGCGACGTGGGCCATGTCGCCCTTGTCGTCGACCGGCCGCGCGGTCTCGACCAGCCGGGCCGAGACGGCCTCGACGGCGGCCTCGATGCCCTTCTTCAGGCCCATCGGGTTGACCCCGGCGGCGACGGCCCGCAGGCCCTCGTGCACCAGCGCCTGGGCGAGCACCGTGGCGGTGGTGGTCCCGTCACCGGCGACGTCGTTGGTCTTGGTCGCCACCTCCTTGGCCAGCTGCGCGCCGAGGTTCTCGAACGGGTCGTCCAGCTCGACCTCACGGGCGACGGTGACGCCGTCGTTGGTGATGGTCGGTGCACCCCACTTCTTGTCCAGCACGACGTAGCGGCCCTTGGGCCCCAGCGTCACCTTCACCGTGTTCGCGAGCTTGTCGACGCCACGCTCCAGGGCGCGCCGCGCGTTCTCGTCGAACTCGAGGATCTTCGGCATGGAAAAACCAGTCCCTCTCTGAATGCTTGTCCGATGCGGCTCAGCGGCCCCTGACTGACTCCGCCCCGGCGCCGGTGATCGGCACCGGGGCGGTGTCAGTCAGGAACAGCGAGCCAGTGGCGCGACGCGAGGCGTCGCGCCGGTACGTCACTTGCTGACGATGGCGAGGATGTCGCGCGCGCCCAGGATCAGGTAGTCCTGGCCGTCGTACTTGACCTCGGTGCCGCCGTACTTGGAGTAGATGACCTTGTCGCCGACGGCGACGTCCAGCGGGACGCGGTTGCCGTTGTCGTCGATGCGGCCGGGGCCGACGGCGAGGACCTCGCCCTCCTGCGGCTTCTCCTTGGCGGTGTCCGGGATCACCAGGCCGGACTTCGTGGTCTGCTCGGCTTCGAGCGGCGCAACGAGGATACGGTCCTCGAGCGGCTTGATCGTGACCGACACTTGCTGACCTCCACGGTCGAGTTCTTGTCTGTGTTCACCCTGCGTCAGGCGGCCGTCCCGCCCGTGCCGTCGCGGGGGTCAGGGGCCGGGGCCGCTGGCACCCTCGGGTGGAGAGTGCCAACAACGAATCTAGGCCGCGATTAGCACTCGGTCAACTCGAGTGCCAGAAAGTCCGCCCGCGGCGAACAAGGCCGGGCCGTCCGGCGGCCGTCCGGGAGGGTGAGCGAGCCGGTACATTCCGCGATCGAGGGCTGGGACTTCCCGTTCGGACATGGGACCGTTCTCGGTGAGGGTCCCGCCCGGCCGGGATCACAGCACGAGGAGCCCAGATGAAACTTCGCTTCGCGTTCCCGAAACCGTCCAAGCCGTCCACCCGGGCCCTGGTCGCGGTCGCCGCGCTCGTGATCAGCCCGATCGCCGTCGCCGGCCTCGCCGCGGCAGGTGACCGCCCGGACCCCGCCTCCGAGAAGCAGCCCCCAGCAGCCGGCGCACCCGCAGCTGCGCCGAACACAGCCGGAGACGCCGCCGGCGACGCCGGAGACGCCGGCGTACGGACTGCTGCTGCGGCCGGGCTGGAGCAGTGCCGCAGTGCTCGACTGGTAGCGGCCTCGAACGGCTGGGGCGTGCCGCTGCCATCGGTCTGGGAGAGCAGCAACACCCGGTGCAACCTGCGGTACGGCGACAACCCGCACCGCGGCGGTGAGCGGTTCGGCGATCCCGATACCGCCATCCGGACCCTGCAGCGCAACCTGAACTACTGCTACGGCAGCAAGCTCACCATCGACGGCGTCTACGGCAGCAACACCCGCGCGATCGTCATGCAGGTGCAGAAGCGCCACAAGCTCGCCGCTGACGGTATCTACGGACCGCAGACCCGCTCGACGATGAACTGGCGTCTCTACCACTCGGCCAAACGGATCTGGAGCAGCGGCTGCTACAGCCCGGTCTGAACCACCAGCGCAGAATGGGCGCGTGACACCCGACTCGATCACGGCGCTGCTCGCACCGCCGGGTGCTGACGCGTTGGCGGAAGCCTGCGCCGCGTTCACACCGGGCAACGAGCTGCAGCTGGTCGAGAAGCTCCGCCGCCGGTACGACGCGGCTGTGGTGACCGCAGCGGTCACTCAGGCGTCTCTGCGGCACCGGGCGGTCGCCAAGTTCGGTGCGGCCGACGCAGCGCGCATGTACTTCACGCCGGACGGGCTGGAGCAGTCCACGCGTTCCACTGTCGCGTCCCACCGGGCTGCTCGGATCGCTGCGGCCCTACCTGGCGCGTCGGTGGTGGACCTGGGGTGCGGCATCGGCGGCGACCTCGTGAGTGCCGCCCGCGCCGGACTCCGCGTCACCGGGGTCGAGCGGGACCCGGCAACGGCCGCCGCGGCTCGCGCGAACCTGGCTGCGCTGGGCCTGCCCGGCGAGGTGATCATGGGTGATGCGGAGCAGCAGGACGTCACGCAGTACGAGGTGGTGTTCGCGGATCCGGCGCGGCGGGCGGACGGGCGGCGCGTGTTCGACCACAACGCGTACTCCCCGCCCTGGTCCTTCATCACCGAACTGCTGGCCGGCACGGCGTGCGTGAAGGTCGCGCCGGGCATCCCGCACGACGCCGTACCGGCTGGGGTCGAGGCGGAGTGGGTCAGCGACTCCGGTGAGGTCAAAGAGGCAGCTCTGTGGTCCGGCAAGCTGTACGCCGGTACTGCGCGACGCGCGACGCTCCTGCCCGGCGGAGCCGCCGTGGACTCTGCGCCGGAAGCCGAGGTAGGTCCGGTCGGGCAGTACATCTACGAGCCGGACGGCGCGATCATCCGCGCCGGGCTGGTCACTGCGGTCGCCGCGGAGGTCGACGGCTGGCTACTCGATCCGCGCATCGCCTACGTCACCTCGCCGTTCCTGGTGCAGACGCCGCTGGCATCGGCGTACGAGGTGATCGAGACGCTGCCGTACCGGGAGAAGGCGCTGAAATCATGGGTCCGGACCAACGACATCGGCACGCTGGAGATCAAGAAGCGCGGCGTGGACGTGGATCCGGCGGTCCTGCGCAAGAAGCTCGCGCCGAAGGGCTCGGCCGCCGCCACGCTCATCGTCACCCGGGTCGGCCGGGACGCCGTCGCCTACTCCTGCCGGCGGATCACCAGGTCTTGAGGCGACTTGCGCTGACGTCGTATTCGAACATACAATCGAACCGCGAGCGGGCCTCCGGGAGCCTGCCGACGGGCGAGGTGCTGCGCTCGTGCCGACGACTCCCGGAGGCCCGCCACTAGGGAGACGGGCCCTAGTCATCGCGGAGAAGCATGCTGTTCATGTCGGTCGGAGAGGCTGACGCCCTACCCGGCCCAGCCGCTGGCCGTTCCCTGGGGCCCGAGCGGCGAAGGTCGGCCCCGGGCCATACACCCGATGAGACAGGCGTCCGTAGGGGTCTCACGCGTCGCGACGATGTTGAACGACGCCAACGGGACGGCGGTGGGCGGTAGGTATCGACCGCCAGGCACTGGCTGCTCGCGAGGCGAAAGCCGCAAAGCTCGACCCGCACGGCGTGCCAGGACGGCAGCGTGCACGCCGCTCGCCGAGTTCGCCAGTGACAGCCGCGGGGGCGACCTGCGCACGGGGCTCGGCAAGTAAGAGGCCAGGCACGTCCTGCTCTCGGTTGTCGTCGAGCGTGGTCAGCCCCGGCTCGCCGAGGTGCGGACCAGCGCGTTGTCCCGGGGCGAAGCAACACCAACGCAGCCGCCCGAATGCCTGCAGCGCACTTCCCCGCGCTGCAGGTGACGCGCGCCCGCAGCCCGACGCCGGCCCGCGGCGGCACGGTCGGTCGCGGCCGCCTTCCCGTACGGCGCGCGGCTCGACCGACGAGTGGGCAGAACTGCCTGCCGGCTGATGAGCGGAAACTACTGTCTTTCGGGTCGAGCCGGGGAGGGACATGGACGCCGGGTTGCAGCTTCCGCCGGAGGTTGGTGTGGTGATTGCGCGGGAGTGGGGCGTGGACTGCGGCGACGGGGGCGTACGGCTGACGGGTGGGGAGGACTCGGCGGCGTACCGGGTCGGGGAGGTCGTGGTGCGGGTGGGGCCTCTCCAGCGCGGGTCGGCGGTGATGGAGTGGTGTCACGGGGTTGCCGAGGCTGCGGCTTGTCTGGGTGAGGTAGTGGTGCCGTTGCGGACGGACTCGGGGGCGAGCGTCGTGCGGGTAGCGGGGCGGCCGGTGAGTGTGTGGCCGTTGGTGGCGGGGCGGTGGTTGGAGCTCGGGAATCCGGCGGAGGTCGAGCAGGCGGCTCGGTTGCTGGCGCGGGTGCACCGGGAACTGCGGGGCGTGCAGCTGCCGCCTCGGCCGGAGGTGTCCTATCTGGAGCCGGCCGCGGAGGTACACGATCCGGCGGGCTTGGCCGGAAGCGCCGAGTTCGATCGGTGGCGTGACGTACTGCGGGACGAGCAGCTGGATCGATGGCTGGGCGAGTTCTGGCGGCGTGCGGCGAAGCAGCCGTTGCACGGGGACTACTACCGCGGCAATGTCCTGGTGCACGACGGCCGGATCGCCGGGTTGATCGACTGGGACGAGTCGTGGGTCGGCGCGCCGGAGATGGAGCTGGCGGGGGCGGCGCGGGAGTTCGGCGAGCACTGGTCGACGGATCTCCGCCGGGCGCAGCAGTTCGTTGCCTGGTACCACGACGAGGGCGGCACCGCCGCCATGGACGACGAGACGATGGTGCAGCTGATCAGGCATCGGCTGCGGGCGGAGGTCGTGCAGTTCGCCGACGCGGCGGATCCGGACGACGACTATCACGCTCGGCAGGTGCAGCTCTTCAGCGAGCTCCGGCCGTAGCCATAGGCCTTAAAGGGTATCGATGACCGGCAGGCGCAGGCGGCTGGCGGCGATCTGGGCGACGCCGAGCGGCAGCGCTCCGGCCGAGTGCCAGGTCGGCAGCGGGTCGACCCGGTCGGCGTCGGTGGTCAGCGCGGGGCAGGTGCCGTCGGCGTCGAGGGCGTAGGTGACAAAGCGGCGGACCAGCTCGTCCCAGTCCTTGGCTCGGTAGAGCATGGCGTGCTTCTCGCCCTCCACCGGCAGCATCGCGACCGGCACGCCGGCCGTCCGCAGCCGCCGCGCGTACGCCGTCGTCGCCGCCAGCGAGGTGATCCGGTCCGCGGTGCCGTGGGCGAACACCACAGGTCCACGCAGAGCGACCAACGGCTCACCGACCGGCAGCCAGGGCGCCAGGGCGAGCACACCGCCGACCAACGGGTGATTGCCAGCAGCAACTACCGCGCGGCCGCCCATCGAGTGGCCGATCAGGATCACCCGGTCGTAGCGCAGAGCCAGCCGGTCCAGCACCGCGCGCAGATCGGCGGCGGGATGCGCGGCGGACCCGTTCCAGCCTTGGTAGCGGTAGCGCACCAGGCCGATCGCCGCCCGCGGTGCCGCCGAGCGCGCAGCCACCGCGAACGGCCACATCCGCAGGATCGGCGGGCGCCAGACGTGCGGGGCCGCGGTCGAGTTCTCCATGCCGCCGTGCGCGAGCAGGACAAGATCCGTCGCGCCCGCCGGCGCCGCGACCAGATCGATCCCCGGAGCTGTCATCCGCGCCCACAGTACAAGGCCGCCCCGACAGCTTCGCTCACCACCGCCGCCGCACGGAAGGACCGGTCAGGCTCGGCCGTACAGGACAGCGGGGTCGTGACTCACGGCCAGGAAGCGCTCCGGTTGCTCCAGGTCCTTGAACCCGTACGACCGGTACAGCTCGTGGGCGTCCGCCGTCGCCAGCATCGTGCGCCGCACGCCGCGCAGGTCCGGGTGCTCCAGCAGGGTCGACACCACGAAGCGGCCGAGCCCGTGCCCGCGGTACTGCTCCTGCACGAACACGTCCGCGATCCACGCGAACGTCGCCCGGTCCGTCACCGCCCGGGCGAAGCCGACCTGCGTGCCGTCGGACGCATAGACGCCGAGACACAGACTGCCCGCGACCGCCTTCCGCACGACCTCCCGCGGAACCCCCGGCGACCAGTACGCCGTCCGCAGGAACCCGTGCACGACGTCGAGGTCGATCCGCGCCGGGTCGTCGTCGGCGACGAACTCCCCCGAGGTCCACTGCATCAGTTCAGCACCGTGGTGATCGGCATCGACGAGTCGGCCGGCAGGCCCAGCGGCGACGGCGTCTTGCCGGCCCGCACGAGCTCCGAGCCGAGGGCGGCCACCATCGCGCCGTTGTCCGTGCACAGTCCCGGCCGGGGCACCCGAACGGCGATCCCCGCGGCGGCGCAGCGCTCCTCGGCCAGCTGGCGCAACCGGGAGTTCGCCGCGACGCCGCCGCCGATCAGCAGGTGCTCGTAGCCGCGGTCCTGGCAGGCGTCGATCGCCTTGCGGGTCAGCACGTCGCAGACCGCTTCCTGGAACGCGGCGGCGACGTGGTTCACCGGCACGTCCTCGCCGTCGCGGCGCTTCGCCTCGACCCAGCGCGCGACCGCGGTCTTCAGGCCGGAGAAGGAGAAGTCGAACCGGTGCCGCTCCAGATCGCGCTGGCTGGTCAGCCCGCGCGGGAACGTCACGTACAGCCGGTCGCCGCCGTCCCGTGCCGCTTTGTCGACATAGGGACCGCCGGGGAACGGCAGGCCGAGCACCCGGGCCACCTTGTCGAAGGCCTCCCCCGCGGCGTCGTCGATCGTGCTGCCCATCGGCTCGACGCCCTCGGTGATGTCCTCGACCGCCAGCAACGACGAGTGCCCGCCGGAGACCAGCATCGCGATCGCGCCCTTGGGCAGGTCACCGTGCTCCAACGTGTCGACCGCGACGTGCGCGGCGAGGTGGTTCACGCCGTACAAGGGCTTGTCGAGCGAGAGCGCGAGGCCCTTGGCGGCGGCGACGCCGACCAGCAGGGCGCCGGCCAGGCCCGGACCGCTGGTGACGGCGATCGCGTCGACGTCGGACGGTTTCACCCCGGCGGTCTCGCAGGCGCGCCGGATCGTCGGCACCATCGCCTCCAGGTGCGCGCGGCTGGCCACCTCCGGCACGACGCCGCCGAACCGGGCGTGCTCGTCCACGCTGGACGCGATCGCGTCGGCGAGCAGCGTGTGCCCGCGCACCAGCCCGACACCGGTCTCGTCGCAGGACGTCTCGATGCCGAGGATCAGGGGCTCGTTCTCAGTCATGGTCCTTCTCCTGCCGTCGCATGATGACGGCGTCCTCGCCGCCGGCGTAGTAGTTGCTCCGCCGGCTGATCTCCTCGAAGCCGAACGCCCGGTACAGGGCGATCGCAGCTTCATTGCCTGCAGCAACTTCCAGCAGGACGGTCCGGTCGGGGTGCGCGGCCAGCGCCGCGGTCAGCAGTTGCCGGCCGATGCCCGTACGCCGGTGCGCCGGGTCGACGGCGATCCGGAGCAGGTCCACCGGGTCGTCGGTCGCGGGCGGCACCAGCAGTACGGCGTACCCGGCGAGCGCGCCTTCGTCGGCGACCAGCACGCGCCGGTCCGGCCGGGTGAACTCGTCGGCCCAGGAGGTCTCGCTCCACGCGTCCTTCGGGAAGCAGGCGGCGTCGAGCGCGACCACCGCGGGGCGGTCGGCCGGTCCAGCGAGACGGATGGCGGGTCTCATCGGGGCAGCACGCTCTTCGGGCCGCCGGACAGGGTGACATCCGGGCGACGCAGGTACAGCGGGTCCGGGGCGGTGACCTGCAGCGTGCCGGTTGCGACGCCCTGGGCGAGGACCTCGGCCGACGGGTACTCGAGGACGCCGGTGGCGTCGACGCCGAGAGCTTCGCCGTACAGGACGGCGCCGCGGCCGATCACCGGCAGGCCGGCGAGCACGTGGGCGACGTCGGCGGGCTTGTCGACGGCCGGTCCCTCCAGGCGCCGGCGGCTCCCATCGGCGGCCGGTCCGTCGTACAGGGCCCAGTAGATCTCCTTGCGCCGGGCATCGGTGGCGACGGCAACGGGCAGCGCGAGGTCCGACTGCTTGGCCAGGACGTCGAGGCTGCAGACGCCGACCACCTCGATGCCGAGCACGTCCGCCATCGTCCGGGCCGTCACCAGCCCGACCCGCAAGCCGGTGAACGGTCCGGGGCCGGTGCCGACGGCAATCTTCGTCAGATCCTGCACGCCGGCGCCCGCGGTGGCCAGCACCTCGGCGATCGCCGGTGCGAGCAGTTCCCCGTGCCGCAAGGCGTCCACGCTCGTCGACGAGCCGGCCACCACCCCGGACACCGGGTCCGCCAGCGCCACCGTCACCGCAGCACTCGAAGTGTCAAAAGCAAGCAGCACGTCAGTTCCCCTCGGAGGTCGCGTTCGCGGTCAGCCGTACGCCGGTGGTGGCCCAGCGGGGGCCGGCGGGGGCGATCCGCAGCGCTCGGGTCTCGTCGGTGTCGTCGTCGCCGCGGGTGATGGTGAGGTCGAGGCGGTCGGGGGCCAGCGACTCGGCCAGGCCGTGGCCCCACTCGACGACCGTGACGGCGTCGTCGAGGGACGCGTCGAGGTCGAGGTCGTCCAGCTCCGCGATGCCGCCGAGGCGGTACGCGTCGACGTGCACCAACGCCGGTCCGCCGACGAGCGACGGGTGAACCCGGGAGATCACGAAGGTGGGCGAGGTGATGTCGCCCCGCACCTTGAGCCCGGCCCCGAGGCCCTGGGTGAAGGTGGTCTTGCCCGCCCCGAGGTCCCCCGACAGGACCAGGACGTCGCCCGCCCGCAGCTGACCGGCCAGTTCCTCCGCGATCGCCCGCATCTGCTCGGCCGTCGGCACGGTCAGCTCGACCGGCAACGCCTTGGCGTGCATGAGGTTCTGCCCTTCGCGCGCGACGACCGAGTAGCCCCGGCGCTGCCAGAACTCCGCCGTCTCCGGCAGCTCGACCCGCGCGACCAGGCGCACCCGCGTCATGCCGCGCTGCCGGGCCGCCTCCTCCGCGCAGCCGACCATCGCCGACGCCACCCCGCGGCCCTGGAACCGCGGGTTGACCGACACCCGGCGCAGCTCCAGCACGTCGCCGTTGTGCTGGAACAGCATCGCGCCGGCCGGCTCGCCGCCGATCCGCGCCAGCAGCCCGCCGTACGCCGTGACGGCGGCGGCGACGGTGGCCGCGTTCTCGGTCAGCGCGGTGGACGGCGGGTCCAGCGTGCGCCGGTTGGCGAAGGCGTGGTGGATGACGCCGACGATCTCGTCCACGTGCTCGGCCGTGGCGTCCACCACGTGCAGGTCGGTCATCTGTGTCCCAAGGATTGTTCGGCCCGCTCGATCATGCCGAGCAGGGCGGCGGTGAACTCGCGGTGGTGCTCGATCAGGCCGAGGTGCCCGCAGTTCTTCACCTCGACCAGTTCCGCTCCCGGCACGTGCCGGACGATCTGCTCGGAGTGCGCGAACGGTGTCAGGTGGTCGTTGTCGCCGCCGATCACCACGCACTCCACCTTCTGCAACGGCTCCAGCGCCCCGGTCTTGTCGTGCAGCGAGAAGATCGGGTAGAACTCCGCGATCACCGAGATCGGCGTCGCGGCGATCATCTCGTTGACGAACTCGGTGAACGCCGGCGGCACCTCGGAGCCGAACGAGTACTTGCGGGTCAGCAGGTAGCTGATGTCGGTCCCGGCCTTGCGGCTGCGCTCGACCACGTCCGGGATCCGGGCCAGCGCCGCGACGGTCGGGGTCGCCAGCGTGCGGACCATCATGCCGATCCGGCCGGGCAGCGCGATCGGCACCCGGTCCAGGCCGCCGGCGCTGGTCGAGCACAGCCCGACCCCGATCACCCGGTCGCCGAACAGCTCCGGGTGCTGCTCGGCCAGCGCCATGATCGACATGCCGCCCATCGAGTGCCCGATCAGGACCACCGGCCCGCTCGGCGCGAACTTCTGCAGGATCCCGTACAGGTCGCGGCCGAGCTGGTCGATGCTGACGTTCTCCTTCGGCGACCGCCCGGACCGGCCGTGCGAGCGCTGGTCGTAGAAGACCATCGTGCCGATCCCGGCCAGGTCGCGGCGCTCGAAGTGCCAGCAGTCCATGTTCAGCCCGTAGCCGTGGGCGAAGATCAGCGTCAGGTCCTCGGGCATCGCGTCCTGGTTGCGCAGCTTGCGCCGCTGCGGCTCTTGCCGGCGGGACCGCTTCAGCGCGTCCACCTCGACGTACAGCTCGACGCCGTCGTCGGCGGTGAAGACGTGTGGCGTCCCGCGCAGCGACCCGAACGGCTCGGCCTCCAGCTGCGCACGCTGGCTGGACCGGCGACCGATCACCTGCCGCTCGACCGCGACGCCGGCCGCGGCACCGGCGGCCAGCACCCCGACCGCCGCGCCGATCAGGCCGGCGGTGCGCCCTGCCTTGGAGGCCATCAGCCGGTCACCTCGTTCACGTACCGGCGCGGGATCCGTGGCCCGAGCCGGGTGACGATCTCGTAGTTGATCGTGCCGGCCGCGTCGGCCCAGTCGTCGGCCGTCGGTTCGCCGTGGTCACCGGGCCCGAACAGGACGACCTCGTCGCCGGCCGCGGCGTCGCCATCGTCCAGGTTGACCACGCACTGGTCCATGCAGATCCGGCCGACGACGCTGCGCCGTATGCCGTGCACCTGGACCGGGGCGCCGTTCGAGGCGTGCCGCGGCAGGCCGTCGCCGTACCCGAGCGGGACCAGTCCGAGCGTCGACGGCTTCGGCGCGGTCCAGGTCAGCCCGTACGAGACGCCCGCACCGGCCGGCACGCGCTTCGCCATCGCCAGCCGCGCGCGCAGCGTCATCGCCGGCCGCAGCCCCAGCTCCGCCGACGGCAGCGCATGCCCGAACGGGGACAACCCGTACGTCGCGATGCCGGGCCGGACCAGGTCGAAGTGCGTCTCCGGCAGCGCGAGCGTGCCGCCGGAGTTCGCCAGGTGCTTGAAGCCGGGGTCGACGCCGAGCGACTCGGCGACCGCGACGGCCGACTCGAAGGTCGCGACCTGCGCCTCGTTGACCGGGCTCTTCGGCTCGTCCGACGAGGCCAGGTGCGACCAGATCCCGGTGATCACGATCCGGCCGGTCTTCTGCTCCTTGAGCGCGGCCCTGATCAGCGTGGGCCACTCCTCGGGCACCGCGCCGCCGCGACCCAGCCCGGTGTCAATCTTCAGGTGCACGCGGGCCGGCCGGTCGGTCACCCCGGCGGCGAGCTCGTCGATCTCCCAGGGCGCGCCGGCGGACAGGTCGATGTCGTTGGCGATCGCCCGGGCGAGCGGCTCACCGGGAGTGGTCAGCCAGCAGAAGATCGGGCCGTTGTCGCCGGCGGCGCGCAGCTCCAGCGCCTCCTCCAGCACGGCGACGCCGATCCAGTCGGCACCGGCCTGGCGGGCGGCGCGGGCGACCGGCGCCATGCCGTGCCCGTAGCCGTCGGCCTTGACCACGGTCATCAGCTCGGCCGAGCTCAGCCGCGCACGCAGCGCGGCGACGTTGTGACGGATCGCGGCGAGATCCACCACCGCTTCGGCGCGCACCATCGAAGGCTCCACGGGGTCAGACATAACCCTCCCAGTGTCTCAGGCAGCCTCGATGAGCGCGGGCAGGGCAGTCATCTGGTGGAACACCGCGTCGGCGCCGGCCAGTTTGGCCGGGTCCGTCATCGCGGCGTAGCCGAACACCGTCATCCCGGCGGCGTTGGCCGCGGCGACGCCGAGCGGGCTGTCCTCGACCACCACGCAGTCGTCCGGGGCGAAGCCGAGCGTGCCCGCGGCGTGCAGGAACAGGTCGGGCGCGGGCTTGCCGTGCGCGACGTCCTCGGAGCTGAAGATCCGCCCCTCGAACCGGTCCCGGAACCCGACCGTGGTCAGCGCGATGTGGATCCGCCGGTGCGTGCCCGACGAGGCCAGGCAGTACGGCGTACCGGTGGCGTCCAGGTGGTCGAGCACGTCGGCGACACCCTCGATCGCCCGCAGGTTCGCGAAGCCGTCGAAGAGGCGCTGGTGGTACCGGTCCTCCAGGTCGGCCGGCAGCGGGCGGCCGAGTCGTGCCTCCGCCTGCCGGCGCATCGACACCATGCTGCCGCCCATGAAGTCGCGAACGGCCTCGTCGAGCGTGTACGGCAGGCCCGCCTCGGTCAGCAGCTCGGCCAGGATGGTGTTGGCCAGCCGCTCGGAGTCCACCAGCACGCCGTCGTTGTCGAAGATCACCAGGCCGGTCACGCCCGGCACCTTACAAAACCTCGCGCGGGCCGGTTCGCAGTGCCTCGACGGCGGCCGCCACCGCGGGGTTGCCGGTGAGCTCCGCCCGCAGGATCGCGCTCACCCGACGGCGGGGCGAGCTGCGAACGGCCAGGGCACGGACGTGTGGGTTGGGGGCGGCGGTGAGAGCGAGCTGCGGCAGCAGCGTGACGGCCAGCCCTTCGGCCACCAGGCGCTGGACGACCACATAGTCGTCGGTGCGGTGCCGCACGTCCGGGACGAAACCGGCCTCGGCGGTCGCACTCACCAGATGCTCTTCGCACCGCGGGCATCCCGCGATCCACCGCTCGTCGGCGAGCTCGGCCAGGTCGATCGCCCGCTTCCGGCCCGCCAGCCGATGATCCGCGGGCACCACAGCCCTGAGGTCGTCCTCGAAGAGCACGACCTCCAGCAGATCACCTCCAGTGGCCGCGGTGCGGTGGTGCGTGAAGGTCAGCGCCAGGTCGACCTCGCCCGAAAGCACCTGATCACGCGCCTCCGGGGGTTCGGCTTCGGTGAGGCGTACGTCGAGATCGGGCGCGCTGGTCGCGAGCTCGGCCAGCAGCGGCGGGACGAGCACGGCCGCCGCGGACGGGAAGGCGACCAGCCTCAGCGAGCCCTTCCGCAGACTCGCCAGCTCCTGCAGCTCCGCCTCGGCCGCGCCCAGCCGGGCCGCCAGCGCGTCCGCGTGCCCGAGCAGCACCGACCCCGCTTCGGTGAGGGTGATGCCGCGCGCCGAACGCAGGATGAGCGGAAGTCCTACCTCGCGCTCGAGCCGCTGCATGTGCTGGCTGACAGCCGGCTGCGTCCAGCCGAGAGCGGTCGCCGCCCGGGACAGCGACCCGAGCCGCGCCACCTCACGGAAGATCAGCACCCGACGGGGATCCACGGACCCAAGCCTAGCTTTGGTCACCTCCGAGCAAGACGCTCTTCCGTTTGAGCTGTGACGAGGCCGACCCTGGACATATGCTCACCATCGCCGAAGCCCGGAGCGAGTTCGCCCCCACCGTCATCTACCTGAACACCGCCACCCTCGGCCTGCCCCCGCAGCGCAGCCGCGAAGCCCTCCAGCAGGCGTTGACCGACTGGCAGAACGGCACTGCCAACCCCCAGCAGTACGACGAACCCGTACGCCGCGCCAGGGCGGCGTACGGGGAGCTGGTGCGGGTGGACCCGAGCCTGATCGCGTGCGGGAGCCAGGTGTCGGGGTTCGTCGGACTGGTCGCCCAGTGGCTGCCGCTCGGTGGCGAGGTGCTGGTCGCGGAAGGGGAGTTCACCAGTCTCACCTTCCCGTTCCTCGCGCTCGGGCACCGGGTGCGCGAGGTGCCGCTGGAACGGCTGGCCGACGAGGTCCGGCCGTCGACAGCGCTGGTCGCCGTGTCCGCGGTGCAGTCCGCGGATGGCCGCGTCGCCGACCTGGAGGCGTTGCGGGCGACCGGCGTACGGGTGCTGCTGGACACCACCCAGGCGGTCGGCTGGTTGCCGATCGACGCGTCGCAGTACGCGTTCACCGTCGCCGGCGGCTACAAGTGGATGCTCACGCCGCGCGGCACCGCGTTCTTCACCCTCCAGCCGGAACTCGTCGACGAGCTCACCCCGATCAACGCGAACTGGTACGCCGGAACCGATCCGTGGAACAGCATCTACGGCTCGCCCCTGCGGCTGGCCGCCGACGCCCGGCGCTTCGACCTCTCCCCTGCCTGGCACGCGTGGATCGCCGCCGCTCCCTCGCTCGAGCTGCTCCGCGACATCGGCACCGACGCCCTGCACGCGCACAGCACCAGCTTGGCCGACACCTTCCGCGACACCGTCGGCCTGGACGGGCCGAGCAACTCGTCCGCAATCGTCTCCGCGGTCGCCGACGACGAGGTCCCCCGGTTGATGGCCGAGGCCGGCATCGTCGGCTCGGTCCGGGCCGGCCGGCTGCGGCTCTCCTTCCACCTCTCCACCAGTACGGCGGACGTCGAGCGCGCCTCGTCGGTGTTGCGCGGTCACCTGCAACGCGGAGGTGCGCAGCGGCGTCCGTAGGGTGTGAGGACATCGATGAGCGCCGTAGCCACCGCCGGATTGCTTGCCCTGCTGCTGAGCGCATGCGGGGACGAGTCGGGCGCCGGCGGGTCAGCCACCCTCAGCGGCAAGACGTACCTGTCGCTCGCGGTGACCGAGGACGGCAAGCCGAAGAAGCTGGCGCCGAACACCAGGATCCGGCTGGAGTTCCTGGACGACGGCCGCCTGGCGGCCACCGCGGGCTGCAACTCGATCGGCGGCAAGGCCCGCACCGGCGGCGGGAAGCTGTCGGTCGACGAGCTGGCGGTCACCGAGATGGGGTGCGACGCGCCGCGGCACGCTCAGGACACCTGGCTGGTGCAGCTGCTGCAGAGCGATCCGTCCTGGACGACGGAAGCGGACAAGCTCACGATCACCTCGGGCAGCACCGTGCTGCAGTTGCAGGACCGCGAGACCGCCACGCCGGACGTCGCTCTCGACGGGACCAGGTGGACGCTGGACACCGTGATCACCGGCGAGCTCGCCTCGACGCCCGGCGCGGCCAACGCCCACCTGACCATCAGCGGTGAGCGAGTGACCGGGGCCACCGGCTGCAACGAGCTGCAGGGCATCGTCGCCCGCTCCGGCGACAAGCTGACCTTCGGCGAGCTCGGCACCACCCGTCGCGCCTGCGACGGTGACGCCGCCGCGCTGGAGAAGACGATGCTGAGCACGCTGAACAGCGAGGTCAGCTACAGTATCGAGGCCAACCGGCTGAGGCTCCGCAAGGCCGATGGCAGCGGCCTCGACTTCACCGCCGCCCGCTGAGCCGTACGTCGAAGGCCTGCACCTCGTCCCGGGCAGTCTCGTACGACACGAGCAGCCGGCCGTCGGTCCGGAGGCGCGCGAGCTGGGCCGCGGTCAACGGCACCGACCAGCGCTGAACCCCTCTGGTCAGCTCTCGCGACGACTGCTTCACCAGGTGACCACTCATGTCCGGGGACCAGGGCGGGATGCCGCCATCGGTCACCGCGCACGGCGTCAAGCCGTAGTTCGGCGGCGGGTCGGTGGTGCAGCTCGTCGTGTAGACGGGGATCGCAGCCAGGTCACCGGTGGTGAGGAAGAGTCGCGCGGTGCCCGGACCACTTGCCAGGGTGTAGACGTCGAGCGCGCCGCGGCGCAGTCCGGCGTACAGGATCTTCAGGTCGTCGGTGGGGACACGGCCGGAGATGGGGACGCCGTTGCGGGCGGACTGAGCGATGGTCTGGGGCGACAGGGCGCCGTTGAGGTTGGGGCTCGACACGTCGGGCGGTGCCGGGGTGGTCGGGCGGCCGGCGGGTGGCGTGTAGCCGGGCAGCGTGGCCTTGCCCCAGCGGTACGGGTCGGACTGGACGGACCCGAGCGCGGACCAGCCGAGCCGGGTGCTCTGGTCGATGTGCCGCAGCGTGGTGGTGCCCGGCGCCGAGGTGTCGTCGTTGTCGTACGGCGTGAGGTTCAGCCCGAGGTTCGCCGGGTCGACGGCCGCCGGCAGGGTGGCGAGCGGGATCTTCACCTCCAGGTCGTAGCCGGTGTAGCCGTGCGGCACGGTCGTCTCGTTGCTGCCGACCCAGCGCGCGGTCGACGCGACCTGGACGCCGGGCGCGTTGCCGGTGTCGAGCGAGCCGCTGGAGTAGCCCTGGTGGTTGTCGGCGTCCCGGGACCAGCACGGCCCGTTGCCGCGGGCCGGGTCGTCGCTGAACGGGAAGATGCCGAGCTTGAAGGTGTTCGCGGTGTCCATCAGTGCCTGCGACGCGGTGCCGCGCGGGTCGAGCAGGATCTCCACCGAGTCGGCCTGCCAGTGCCCGACGCACTCGGCCGGTTTCACGGCGTACGACTGGTAGTCGTCGCGGACGTGCACGAAGAAGTAGAGCGCGTCGCCGGACCAGCTGACCTTGGCGGTGCTGCCCTCGCCGGTGGCGGAGACGCCGCAGTCATCGACGCCGGTGCAAGTGGACGCGCCCTGCCAGATCCGGCCGAGGTCGAGGGTCGGCCCCGGGTACTCGCCGGCGTCGGCCTTGCCGTCGACGACCGGCGCGGCGGTGGACTTGGCGATGGCCGTGGTCGGCACGATCGACAGCGTCAGGGTCTCACTGCCCGAGCCGCCGGTGAAGCTCGTGGTGATCGGGACGGACACGTTCTGCGTCGCGGGCAACGCGGTGTCGGTGTTGGTGACCTTGAAGGTGACCGTGGTGTCCGCGCCCGGCGCCACGGTCGGGTAGGGCTTGGTGGTGGCGTCGGCGGTGAAGTTCGGCGGCAGGTCGAGCGTGACGGACCCGTTCTGCGGAGTGGCCGACCAGTTGTGCACGACCACCGGTATGTCGAGCGTGCGGCCGACCCCGATCGACTGGATCGCGGCGGACCGGCCGAGCCGGGAAGCCTGCGGGGCCACGGTTTCCAGCCACTGGTCGTACTCCTGCCAGTTGCCCCAGCGCTGGAACCGGCCCTCGGCGGGAGAGACGATCCGGACGACGTTGTCGGTGTAGCCGGAGGCCTTCGCGGTGGTGTAGCGGGCGGAGATCTTGGCGAGCTGGTTGACCGGCGCGGTCGCGGACGGCGTGACCGTGAAGGTGAGCGCGGCCTCCGAACGGCGCGGCACCTGGCGCGGACCGTCGACCGACCAGCCTGCCGGGACCGTCAGCTTCACGTTGCCCTCGGCAAGGTTTCCGCGCGGGGCCCGGAGGTGCACGGTGGCCTGGAACGGTTCGCCCGCGACGTTGGCGAAACGGGAGAAGGTCAGGTACTGCAGCGTGCCGGCCGGCAAGCCGCCGGGGTCCGGCTCGGTCGCGCCGAACAGGATCGCGTCGTCCCGGCCGGCCTGCGGATTGGGCGTGCCGTCCTCGAGGACGTTGGGCTGGAACGGCACGAACGACTGGGTCATCGCGAACCGGGAGCAGGCCGGGGCGGACGTGCCCTTGAACATCACCCGGCTCTGCGTCGGGTAGGCCGCGCGACCTTCCTCGGCCACCTGCTGCCAGATCTTCGCCGATCCGGCCGGACGGCCCTGCAGGTTGCCGGCCGGCCACGTGTACGGGGAGTCGTAGCCGGTCCAGACCCCGGCGACGGTGTCCGGGCCGCTCGGCACGAAACCGGTGGTGCAGTGCGCGGCGGTCGTCGTACCGCCGGTGCCTGCCGTGCTGCCGCCGGAGAAGACCTTCTTCACCTGCCAGGTGCTCAGCGCGTCCGGACCGCGGAGCTGCTCGGGGAACTTGGTCGGGTCCGCCGCGGCGAGCACGCCCTCCCAGATCAGCCGGCCCGCCTGCTGGTGGTTGCCGTGCCCGGCGTTCAGGGTCGGGGTGAACCCGAGGTAGATCTCCGGCTGCGTCGTGCGGATCACCCGGGTGACGCGGCGCAGGGTCTCCTGCTCGTCCCAGAAGTACTGCGTCAGCGGCGCGCTCTGGTTGTAGAAGAAGTCGATCCGGTCCAGGTTGAAGATGTCGACGGTGCCGGACCGGTAGTGGGCGACCCGGTCCTCGTTCTCCCGCCGCAGGCCCAGCTCCGGGCCGAGCTCGGTGCCGACCGCGTTGCCGCCGCCCTCACCGCGGGTCACCATGATGACGCCGCACTTCACGCCGTACCGCTGGTGCCACACCCCGCACGGCCCGATGATGCTGGTGTCGTCGTCCGGGTGCGCCCACTCCCCCATCACGTGGATCTTGGTCTCCGGGTCCGCCACGTACGGCGGCGGCGCCGACCTGGCCTGCGCTGTCACCGGCAATCCCGCGACAAGCAGCAGAACCGCGATCACCAGAACACCAAGACGCTTCATGCGGACTCCTAGGGCGGTGGAGGACCAGCCCCTCCGTCCTATCCGCCCGGCCGCCGGGCCGCAACACCAAGGGCGCGCCGAACCGCGGGAAACCGCGAAGCGCGCGTCAGTTCTCCTCGTCGAGAAGCTGACGGGTGGCCGCGGGGAGCGCGCGGGCGATCGCGATGGCTGTGGTGGGACCACCGGTGGCGGACAGGCGCGCGGCGGCGGCGTGCAGGTGGGCGCCGACGGCTGCGGCGTCGAAGGGGTCGAGGCCGGCGGCGAGCAGGGAGCCGCACAGCCCGGCCAGGACGTCGCCGGAGCCGGCGGTGGCCAGCCAGGGGGTGGCGTTGGTATTGACGCGGACGCGACCGTCGGGAGCCGCGATCACTGTGGTCGAGCCTTTCAGGAGGACCGTGACGTCGTACCGGTCGGCGGCCAGCCGAGCGTGCGTCAGGCGTTCGGCTTCGACGGTGGCGCGATCCACCTGCAGGAGGCGGGCGAGCTCCCCCGCGTGCGGGGTGATCAGCACGTTGACGTGGTCACCGGAGTCGTCGAGTGCTTTCAGGCCGTCGGCGTCGAGCAGGACCGGCTCCTCGTCGTCCAACAGGTCGCGCACCCTGGCGACATCCAGTTCGTCGCCGAGACCGGAGCCGATCGCCCAGGCCTGCACCCGGCCCTCGCCGACGACGATCTCGGCGTGCGCGGTACGCACCGCCTCGCCGACCGCCTCGGGCCCGACGTACCGCATCATGCCGAGCGGTCCGCCGAGCGCGCCGCCGGTCGCGATCACCGCGGCGCCCGGGTACTGCGCGGAGCCGGCCATCAGCCCGAGCACGCCGCGGGAGTACTTGTCCGACTCGCCGCGCGGCACGGGATACCGGGCGCGGACATCGGCCGCCTGCAGCGCCTCGACCGGCGCGGCCGGCAGCTCCAGTCCGATGTCGACCAGGTGGACCGGGCCGCAGGCGGTCGCCGCCGGGTCGACGAAGTGGCAGATCTTGTGGGTGCCGAAGGTGACCGTCAGCGCCGCCCGGACGTGCTCGTCCGGCGTCTCGCCGGTGTCCACGTCGACGCCCGACGGGATGTCCACGGCAACCACCGGTACGGCGTACTGCTCGGCGAGCCGGACCGCGGTCAGCGCCTGCGGTTTCAGGCCGGGCCGGCCACCGATGCCCACGATGCCGTCGACCACGACGTCGGCGGTCGCGATCTCCTCGGTCCCGCCGATCCGGCCGCCCGCCTGCCGCAACGCCGCCAGCCCGGCCGTGTGCACCTTGTCCGACAGCAGGACCGCGACCACCTGGGCGCCGCGCCGGGCCAGCTTCTCGCCGGCGTACAGGGCGTCGCCGCCGTTGTCGCCCGAGCCGACCAGCAGCACCACCCGGGCGCCGTACACCCGGCCCAGGAAGTTGCCCAGCGCAACAGCAAGGCCGGTAGCCGCGCGCTGCATCAGCGTGCCCTCCGGCAACCGCGCCATCAGCTCGGCCTCGGCCGCCCGGACCTGCTCGACGGTGTGCGCACGACGCATCTCAGACCTCCGGACAGGGGCGGCGGACAGCGCCGCCACGGTCAGCCTTCCAGGACGACGACCGCCGACGCGATGCCGGCGTCGTGGCTCAGCGACAGGTGCAGACTCTGCACGCCCAGCTCGGACGCCTTGGCCTTGACCGTGCCGGTGATCTCCAGCCAGGGCCGGCCGGAGTCGTCGGTGCGGACCTCCGCGTCGTGCCAGTGCATCCCGGCCGGGGCGCCGAGCGCCTTGGCCAGTGCCTCCTTGGCGGCGAACCGGGCGGCCAGCGAAGCAGGCGGCCGGGCCGCCTCGGACGCGGTGAAGACCCGGTCGCGCAGACCGGGGGTGCGCTCCAGCGTCTTCATGAACCGTTCCACGTCGACCACGTCGATGCCCACGCCGACGATCATGGGGTCCCTGATGTGACAACTGCCACACCCGCAGAGTCGTTGCCGCACATGCCGGTCAGCGTAGCCCGCGGTGATGGGGGAACAATGGGCCCCATGCTGCAGCCGCCGCGGGAGGTGACTCCCTACACCGAGCTGGACCGGGCCGCCTGGGCGCAACTGGCCGAGACGACCGAGTCACCGCTGACCGCCGAGGAGATCGAGCGGCTGCGCGGCCTCGGCGACGAGATCGACATCGACGAGGTCCGCGAGGTCTACCTGCCGCTGTCGCGGATCCTGTCACTCTACGTGAGGCACGCTCGCGCGCTGCACGCGGACACCGAGGGGTTCCTCGGCCACACCGCGACCAGGACGCCGTTCGTGATCGGCATCGGCGGTTCGGTTGCCGTCGGCAAGTCCACCACCGCGCGGCTGCTGCGCGAGCTGCTCGCCCGCTGGCCCGAGCACCCGCGGGTCGCCCTCGTCACCACCGACGGCTTCTTGTGGCCGAACGCCGAGCTGGAGCGGCGCGGGCTGATGCTGCGCAAGGGGTTCCCCGAGTCCTACGACCGCAAGGCGCTGCTGCGCTTCGTGGTCGAGGTGAAGTCCGGGATGGACAACGTCGAGGCGCCGGTCTACTCGCACCTGCACTACGACCGGCTCGAAGGCGTCCGGACCACGGTCGAGCAGCCCGACATCCTGCTGCTCGAAGGGCTGAACGTGCTGCAGCCCGCGCCCCGGCACGCCGACGGCAAGAGCGGGCTGGCGGTCAGCGACTTCTTCGACTTCTCGGTGTACGTCGACGCGGCCGCCGACGACATCCGGTCCTGGTACGTGCACCGCTTCCTCAAGCTCTGGGAGACCGCCTTCCGCAACCCGGAGTCGTACTTCGTCCGGTACGGCGAGCTGAGCCGCGGCGAGGCGATCGCGAAGGCGGAGTCGCTGTGGGACGGCATCAACGGCCCGAACCTGCGGGAGAACATCCTGCCCACCCGCTCCCGCGCGACCCTGGTGCTGCGCAAGGGCGCCGACCACGCCGTCCGCTGGGTCCGGCTGCGCAAGCTCTGACCCCGGCCAACCCGGGCACCCCGCCGCCCTTCGCCCTTCGCCCGCCGCCCGCCGCCCTTCGCCCTTCGCCCTTCGCCCTTCGCCCTTCGCCCTTCGCCCTTCGCCCTTCGCCCTTCGCGCGAACTCTGATGGGTTGACCCGCCAGGTTCATGGTTGGCCCACCACAATTCGGTGGGCCAACCATTGACCTCGGTGGTTGACCCACGAGAGTGGCAACTGGCGATCGGCCGGGGATCTGACTCCGGCTCAGGCGAAGCGGCGCGCCCTGGCCGCCGGGACCACGGCGAGCGCGACGACGGCAGCGGTGAGCGCGAAGGCCGTCGGGTAGCCGACCCCGGCGACGACGAAGCCGAACAGGATCGCTCCCGCGCCCCAGCCGGCGTCGTACGCGAGGTTCCACAGCGCGCTGACCTGGCCGTAGCGCGAGCGCGGCACCCGGTCGTACATGATCGCCAGCGTGAGGTTCTGGGCCGCACCGAAGCCGGTCCCGAAGAACGCGGCGCCGATGACCACCGCGGCGGGAGTGCCGACGAAGACCAGTGAGCCTGCACCGAGCGCAGCCAGCAGCAACGCCGGCACCAGGAGCCGGTCCGGGCCGACGCGATCTCCCAGCCGCCCGGCCAGCCACCGTGCGCCCGGGGCGGTCACCGACTGGATCAGCAGCGCGGCCGCCACCATCAGGTGGTTGCCCGACGCCAGCGGCAGAAAGGTGACGCTGATGCCGGCGGCAACGGTCACCGCGGCGAACACCCAGGTCGGCATCAGCAGCCCGCTCCCCCGCAGCCCACCGAGGACCCGGACGTGCTGCTCCTCGTCCCCCGAGGGCACAACGACCCGGCCGGGCATCGTCGGCAGGGCCGCGAGCCCGGCCAGCGAGCACGCTGCCGCCAGCACGAACAGCACCTCGAAGCCGACCACGCCGGTCAGGTAGACGCCCAGCGGCAGGCCGACGGCGGCCGGCAGACCGACCACCACGCCGTACACGCCGAGGCCTTCGCCGCGCCGGCCGGCCGGGGTCAGCTCGGCAACCAGGGCGACCGCACCGACCACCATGATGGCCAGCCCGGCGCCGCGAACGACGCAGACCGCGAGCACCAGCGGGAGCGAGGCGGTGAAGATCAGCGCGATGCTGGGCGCTCCGAGCAGGACGAGGCCCAGCGCCAGCGTGCCGCGGTACCCGAAGCGCTTCAGCATCGCCGGCACCAGCAGTTCCACGGCGACCGCCGCGAACATCATCGCGCCGGTCGACAGGCCGGCCCCGATGCCGCCGGAGCCGTTGGCCGCGAGGTAGACGGGCACGACCGAGGTCAGCAGGTACATGCTCAGGCCGGAGCCGAACGTCATCACCAGCAACCGCGCGAACCGCGGGGTGACGAGTCGGCCGGTCGGAGAGGCGGCGGGATCGCAAGCGAGGCTGGTCATGCCTTCACGCTAGAAACGCACCGGTCCGGCGGACAGGTCCAGTTCGCGGACCGTGAGCAGGACCAGTTCTCAGAGCTGGTCGCGGATCAGCGCGGTCAGCCGGTCGAGGGCGGGCTCGATCTCCTCCGGGGTGACCGAGCTGCAGGACAGCCGGAGCGCGTGGATCGGCTCGTCGCCGTCGTAGAAGTGGCTCATCGGGGTCCACAGCACGCCGTACTCCTGGGCGGACCGGGCGAGCAGCGTGTCGTCGACCGGGAACGGGACCGTGACCACCAGGAAGAAGCCGCCGGACGGCACGTTCCAGGTGATCTCGCCGGCGGGGAAGCGCGCGGCCAGCCCGTCGGTTAGCGCGCGCAGGTTGGCCGCATAGGTGGCGCGTTCCCGCCGGTTGGCGGTGACCAGGCTGCAGTCGTTCTGCAGCAGC
Source organism: Kribbella flavida DSM 17836 (assembly GCF_000024345.1). NCBI lineage: Bacteria > Bacillati > Actinomycetota > Actinomycetes > Propionibacteriales > Kribbellaceae > Kribbella > Kribbella flavida. Next base: position 6,498,771 of record NC_013729.1, read on the forward strand.
TTGCCGCCGATCATCGCCTGCGCCACGGCCGAGGTGTTCACCGTCACCATGCTCTTGATCTTGGACAGCTCGTCCGCGAGCAGGCTGGTGGTGCCGTCCGGGTGCCCGACCACCTGGTCCGCGACGACGTAGCCGACCCGGGCGCCCGGCAGCGCCGTCTTGGCGAATGAGCCGAGGTAGATCACCCGCCGCTCGGTGTCGAGCGCTTTCAGCGTCGGGAGCCGCTCGGCGCCGCCCGCCGGGAACAGCCCGTACGGGTTGTCCTCGAGCAGCAGCAGATCCTGCTCGGCCGCCACCTGGAGCAGCCGTTCGCGCGTCTCGAGGTCGAGGCTCAGCCCGGACGGGTTCGCGAAGTCGGGCATGACGTAGCAGGCCCGCGGTCGCAGGCCGTCAGCGCGAGCCGCCTTGACCACCGCGGCCAGATCGTCCAGGTCCACACCGTCGTTGCCGCCGGCAACCGACAGCACCGGGAGGTCGAGCAGTCGCGCCGCGCCCGTGATGCCGACGTACGCCGGGGCGACCGCTAGCAGCACGTCGCGGTCGTCCGCGCGCAACGCCCGCAGCGCGAGCACCATCGCCTCCTGGCAGCCGACGGTGATCACCAGCGCGTCCGGGTCGACCGTGACGCCCTCGTCGGCGAGCAGGTTCCGGGCGACCAGGCGGTGCACGATGCCCTTCGTCCGGCCGTACTGGAACAGCGTGCGCCGCACCTCGGCCTCGTCGTAGCCGAGCTCGTCGCACAGGTAGCGGCAGAACGTGTCGAGGTACGCGTGCAGGTCCTCGATGGCGTAGAACTGCTCGGCCGGACGGCCCGCGGCCAGCGAGATCGCGTCCGGGTAGTGCTGGGCGACCTCGTTGAGGAAGTTCATCGAGTTCAGCGCGCGGTGGGTCAGGGCGCCGTGCAGGTCGGTCACGTCCAGATCAGCCACAGGCTCTCCTGGTGTCGAGTCGGGCGGCCGCGGCGACGTCGGCACAGCCGGCCAGCATCATGGCGTCGGACACCTCGGTGCGGAGCAGGTCCAGGGCCTGGTCGCAAGCACCGAGGGAAAGAGCCCAGAGCAGCGGCCGTCCCACGAGCACGCCGGAGGCGCCGAGCGCGAGCGCCCGCAGTACGTCGGTGCCGCTGCGGATCCCACTGTCCAGCAGCAGTTGAGCGGAGTTGCCGACGGCATCGACCACCGCCGGTAGCGCGTCGACGGAGGGAACTGCGCCGTCGAGCTGGCGGCCGCCGTGGTTCGAGACGACGATGCCGGTGGCACCCACCTCGACGGCTCGGCGGGCGTCGCGCGGGTCGAGGATTCCCTTCACCACCAGGGGGAGGTCCGATCTGGCACCCAACCACTCCAGGTCCGCCCAGGAGACGGTCGGCGAGAAGGCGGAGGCGGTGTGCGCGGCGACGGCCGACAGACCTGGAACCGCGGTGTGTGCTTGGTGCACCTTGGTCGCCAGGTTGGCGGCGACGACGTCCGCGGGCAGCGCGAAGGCGTTCCGTACGTCGCGCAGGCGGCGACCCATCACCGGGACGTCGACGGTGACCATCAGGGCCGAGCACCCCGCGGCGGCGGCACGCTCGGCGAGCGACTCGACGACTGCACGATCGCGCAGCCAGTACAGCTGGAACCAGGTCGGCGCTGCACCGGCGATCTCCTCCAGCGGGTAGCTGCTCAGCGTGCTGATCACGTACGGAATCCCCGCGGAGGCCGCGGCCCGGGCAAGCATCAGCTCTCCGTCGGGGTGAAGCAGGCGCTGATAGGCCATCGGTGCGACGGCGACCGGCATCGCCGCCGCTGTGTTGACGAGCCTGGTGGACGGGTCCGCTGCCTCGACGCCGGCCATCACGCGTGGGGTGAGGTGCACGGAATCCAGCGCCGCGCGGTTGTCTCGCAAGGTGGTCTCGGTCCCGCTGCCGCCGGCGACGAAGTCGCGCACCGGCGTGGGCAGCACGTCCGCGGCGAACCGCTCGTAGTCGTCCAGGCAGCAGGCCTGCGCCGCTCCGCGTCCCACCGCGGCGGGGTCGGGAGCCGTGGCCAGGCCACCTCCGTCACCCATCGGCGAAGACCCCGCGCAGCCAGTCGGCGGCTTCCCCGATCGCCCGGCGGCCGCCGTCCAGGACCCCGGACATCGCGAAGAAGCCGTGCACCATCCCGTCGTACCGGCTGAGCACGGTCGGCACCCCGGCCGCGTGCAGCTTCTCGGCGTAGAACTCGCCCTCGTCGCGCAGCGGGTCGTACTCCGCGGTGATCACCAGCGCGGGCGGCAATCCGGCGTGCGACGTCGCGAGCAGCGGCGAGGCCAGCGGGTCGCGGCCCTGCGCGGGGTCGGTCAGGTAGTGGTCCCAGTACCAGCCGACCGACGTCCGGTTGAACAGGTACGGATCGTCTCCGGCGCGCATCGACGGGGTGTCCGAGCCGTAGAGCGTGTTCGGGTAGACCAGCAGCTGGCCGGCCAGCGCGGGACCGTTGTCCCGGGCAAGCAAAGTCGTCGCGGCGGCGAGGTTGCCGCCGGCACTGTCGCCGCCGACCACGACCCGGTCGGCGTCGACCAGCCAGGACTTCGCGATCCACTCCGTCGCCCGGTGGCAGTCGAGAACCGCCGCGGGGAACGGGTTCTCCGGCGCCAGCCGGTAGCCGACCGTGATCACCTGGCACGGCACGGCATTGGCCAGCCGGCGGCAGATCCCGTCCGCCGTCTCGATGCTGCCCAGCGTCCAGCCGCCGCCGAAGAAGTAGACCAGCGTCGGCAGCGGCCCGTCGCCCGCGGGCCGGTAGACCCGCAGCGGCAGGCCCAGCTCGTCGACGACAACGTCCTCGACCGAGTGAACCGGCTCGACCTCACCGCCTGCCGCCTGGATGGCGGCGAGGTCGGCGGCGCGCGCCTCGGCCAGCGTCCGGGTGTACAGCTGCGGAACGTTCTCGGCCGCGCGCTGGGCGCGCATCGCCTCCACCTGCGGATCCAGCGGCATGCTGCACCTCACCTTCCGAACAGTCACGGGACAGCGCGGGTCGAGCCGGCCGGTGGCCACCGCGGCGACGGCGGTGGCCACCGGGTCCGTCATCGCACCAGGTGCAGCGGGACCGCGTCGGCCATCGCCTGGTAGCCGGTGTCGTTCAGGTGGATGTGGTCGCCACCGTCGTACTCGGGACGGAGCTTGGACGGCGCGCCGGGGTCACGGACGGCCTTGTCGAAGTCCACGAGACCGTCGAACTCGTGCTGGCCGCGCAGCCACTGGTTGACCGCCTGCCGGGTCGCCTCCTTCTCCGCCGTCCAGCCGCCGGGCGTGGCGAAGCCCTCGTACGGCGTGATGGTGGCGCCGATGCTGCGGATGCCGTGCTGGCGCAGCTGCGCGTTGATCTGCCGCAGCGTCGCGATGATCTGGTCGGCCGGCGCGTTGTCCATCCACAGGTCGTTGATGCCCAGGTGGGTGATCACGGCCTTCGGCTTGGTCTGGCCGTAGACGTCCTCGTTCAGCCGGGCCGGCGCGTTCAGGCCGAGCTGCTCGACACCGGGACCGCCCAGGATCGGGTCGGTGCCGTCGCGGTTCAGCCGGTTGCCGGCCAAGCCGACGTTGAGTACGCCGGGCATGCCCGGGCGCCGGTCGGTGGCCAGCCGCTCGGCGAGCTGGTCGGGCCAGCGGTTGTTGGCGTTCAGCGTGCTGAGCGTGCCGTCCGCGATCGAGTCGCCGAGCACGACCACCGCGCCGTCGGACCGCTCGGTCCGTACGTCGACGCCGGACAGGAACGTCCAGCAGCAGGCCCGGGTGGTGACGTACGGCGTACCGTCGGCGGCGTCGGTCAGGTCGCCGGGACCGAAGAAGTTCTGCTGGTTCGACGACGCGTGCCAACTGGTCGGGCCGGTCGCGGCGGGGTAGTAGACGCTGATCACCAGCGTGCTCAGGTCCGGGACCTTCAGCGCGACCGGGTCGCTGAGCAGCTCGGCGCCCTTGTTCATCACCGCCGTCGGCCGGCCGCCGAAGGTCAGCGCGCGCTTGCTGGCCACGTCGATGTCGGACTGCACCGGCGTCGCGGTGTTGCCGAACGCGACGGTCGCGGCGCCGATCCGGACCGGGCGGTCGCCGTAGATGTTCGAGAACCGGATCCGGACCTGGTCACCGCCCGCGGAGGCGCGGACGACGTAGCGGGCACTTTGGTTGGTGAGGCCGGTGGCGGTGAAGCCGGCCGCCTCGGGCCGGGTCACCCCGGTCGACCAGCTGCCCACCCACTCGGGCCGGCCCCCCGGGCCCGAGGACGAGACCTGCGAGTCGGTGCCGGTGAAAACCAGCGCCGAGCCGGCCAGCGAGACGGCCGCGGCCACCGCGGCCGAACGGACGGAACGGGAAATACGCATGGAACAACCCCCCAACGGGTTGGCGCGCGACCACAGACAATTGCCGCACGCATGGCGGTGACGGCAACCTAGTTCGGGATTCCTGATGCGTCAACGGGCATCCTGAATCGGCCATTTGAATTTCTCCGAACGCTGGTCGCGGTGAAATTCCCGCAGTACAGTCCTGCCCGGATCGAGAAGGGTGGGGAGCCATGTCGGTCGATGTCGTGCCGGACGGGAATCTGGCGCATTCCAGGTCGTACGTCGTGACCGCGCTGGAGCTTTTTGCCCGCTACGGCGAGCGGACTGCGATCGTGGCCGGGGACCACCGGCTGAGCTACGCCGGGCTGCGGACCCAAGTGCTCGACTTGGCCGCCACCCTGCAGGAGCGCGGCGTCGGTGCCGGCACCGGTGTGCTGGTGCTGGCCGGCAACACGGCCGAGCTGCCCGCTCTCCAGTTGGCGCTGCACCTGGTCGGCGCCCGGACGATGTGGATCGCCCCGATCGCGGGCCGCCGGGAGATCGAGGCGTTCGCCCGGTTGTCCCAGCCGGACGTGTTCGTCTACGACGCGACCAGCAAGGCCGTGCTCGGCGAGCGCCTGGCCGTCCAGCTCGGCGTACCGGTGCACTGCCTGGGTCCGGGTGGCCTGGGGCCGGACCTGCTGCGGCCGCGGCCGGACGGAGCCACCCGGTTCGAGCCGGAGCATGACGACGTGGAGCCGGCCACCTGCCTGCAGACCAGCGGCACCACCGGCGAGCCGAAGCTGGTGCACCACCGGCAGGCGTTCTACGAGCAGATCCTCACGCTGGCCGCCGACTACCTGGCCGCCGGGCTGCCGGTCCTGCGGCACCTGTCGCACTCGCCGATGGCGTTCGCCAGCGGGCAGATCACCAGCTTCTTCAACCTGTTCCTGGGCGGCGTGCTGTTCCTCGAGAACGAGTGGGACGCGGGCCGCGCGCTGGCCACGATCGAGCGCGAGCGGATCAACTCGACGTACGTGTCACCGCCGTTGCTCTACCAGCTGCTGGACCACCCGGACCTGGCGACCACCGACGTGAGCAGCCTGTTCATGCTCAACGTGGGCGCCGGTCCGGCCGCGCCGTCCAGGCTGCGGCAGGCGATCGCCCGGTTCGGCCCGGTGCTGCGCATCGTCTACGGCCTGAGCGAGGTCATCGTCGTCACCGCCCAGCCGGGCCTGACCGAGGACCCGGAGCACCCGGAACGCCTGCGCTCCTCCGGTACGCCGTACGGGGACGTGCGGGTGGAGATCCGCGACGCCGACGGCCACCGGCTGCCGCCCGGCCAGACGGGTGAGATCTACGCGACCAGCAAGCTGCGTTTCGCCGGCTACTGGGGCCGCCCGGACCTCACCGAGCGGGCGATCGTCGAGGGCTGGGTCCGGACCGGTGACCTGGGTTACCTGGACGCCGACGGCTACCTGTACGTCGTCGACCGGGTGCAGGACACGATCGTCACCGGCGCGAGCAACTGGAACGTCTACTGCCGCCCGATCGAGGACCTGCTGCAGGCTCAGCCCGGGATCCGCGCGGCCGCTGTCATCGGCGTACCGGACGACGAGTTCGGCGAGGTGCCGCACGCGTACGTCGCGCGTTACCCGGACGCCGCGGTGACGGCCGAGGCGCTGCAGGAGGCGGTCCGGGACGAGTACAACGCGATGTGGGTGCCACGCCGGATCGAGTTCGTCGACGCGCTGCCGCTGACGTCGGCGCACAAGGTCGACAAGGTGGCGCTGCGGTCCGCGGCCGCCGGGGCAGCGCGCGGTCCGGTATGAGGCCGACGCCGAGGACCTCCCTGGTCACCCTGTTCGCCGCCGACATCCTCTCCGCGCTCGGCACCCGGGTGTCGGCCGTGGCGATTCCCTGGCTGGTCCTGATGACCACCGGCAGCGCGGCCAAGATGGGCCTGATCGCCGCCGCCGAGATGCTGCCGTACGCGCTGACCGGCGTACTCGCGGCGCCGCTCGCGGACCGCTTCGGCCTGCGCCGGACCTCGATCGTCACCGACGCGGGCAGCGCGCTGGCGATGGTCACGGTGATTCTCAGCCCGGGGTCGTCGTTCCTCCAGCTGGCCGCGCTGGTCGCGATCGGCGGTGCGCTGCGCGGGATCGGCGACCGGGTCAAGCACGTGATGCTGCGGCCGCTCGCCGAGCAGTGCGGCGTCCAGATGCTGCGGATCACCTCGCTCTACGAAGGGCTGAGCCGGGCGGCGACACTGGTCGGGGCGCCGCTCGGCGGGCTGCTGATCGCCTGGCTCGGCACGAACGGGGCGCTGTGGGCCGACGCCGTCTCCTTCGCCGTCTGCGCCGCCCTGGTCGCCGCCCTGGTCGCCCTGCCCCCCGAGCAGTCGCCGGAGGTGGAGGCGCCCGCCCGGGAGCCGTACTGGACCGCGCTGCGCGGCGGGTTCAGCTTCCTGCGGGCCGACCAGGTCCTGATCGGCATGATGGTGATGACGTTCGCGATCAACGTCTTCAGCCAGGCCAGTGGCGCCGTCTTCACCCCGCTGTGGGTCGAGGAGGTGGTCGGGTCGCCGGTCGTGCTGGGCCTGCTGTTCGGCGGCTTCGCCGGTGGCGCGCTGCTCGGCAACCTGATCTTCACCGTGTACGCCGACCGGATCCCGCCGTACCGGGCGTTCGTGATCGGCGCGCTGGTCGGCGGCGCTCCGCGGCTGCTGACGATGGGGCTGTCCGACCAGGTCTGGCTGGTCGTGTCGGTCAGCTTCCTGTGCGGCATCGCCAACGCCTCGCTGAACCCGGTCATCGGCGTCACCCTGTACGAGCGGGTCCCGCCGGCGCTGCAGACCCGGGTGTTCGGCGTGATCGGCGCGATCACCTTCGCCGGCATCCCGGTGGGCAGCCTGCTCGGCGGCTGGAGCGTGGCCCTGTTCGGCCTGCGCCCGGCCCTGCTGCTGGCCGGCGGCCTCTTCCTGCTCGCCACCCTGATCCCGGTCGTCCAGATGTACCGCCGGCCGCTCTCGATCCCGACCTACGGCGCCACCACCAGCCCCAAGACCGAGGAGGCCGCGTGAGGGAGACCAACGACCCCTACTGCCTGCGCCCCGGCGAGAGCGCGGAGCTGCTCGCCGGGCATCCCTGGCGTCGCTTCGTCGTCCTGGGTGACAGCGTGGCGGAGGGGCTGTGCGAGCCGGTGGAGGGCTACAGCGACCTGCAGTGGGCTGACCGCCTGGCGGCCGAGCTCAGCGCCTCAGCGCCCGGTCTGGAGTACCTCAACCTGGGCGTGAGCGGGCTCCGCGCCCACGAGATCCACGCGACGCAACTGGACCGCGCCCTGGCGTTCCGGCCGGACCTGGCCCTGGTGGTCGGCGGCGGCAACGACGCCTTCGGCGCCCGGTACGACGCCGACCGGGTGGATGCCGAGCTGGAGGCGATGGTGACCGCGCTGCAGGCGGCCGGTGCCGACGTGATCACGCTCGGCATGTTCGACGTGTCCGCCAGCCCGGCGGTCGCGGACTGGCTCCGCCCGGGGCTGCACGAGCGGATGCGCCGGCTGTCGGAGCGCACCCGGGCGCTGGCCCAGCGGCTCGGCACCCTGCACGTGCACCTGACCACCCACCCGCTGTCGACCGATCCGGGCCTGTACAGCGCCGACGGCCGGCATGGCAACGCCCGCAGCGACGCGGTCGCCACCGCGGAGACCTTGCGACTTCTCGGCCGGCATTTGTCCGGTCGCCGGGAAATGCACGTCACGAAGACCGGAAAATGACACGACGAATTGACCGGACGGTGCAATCAATTCGAATGGATCGAATTGCGGGCGGATCACCGGAACCAATCATCCGAAAGCAACCGCAGATTCCCGCCGGCCGGCGTCAGGGAAACCCGCCGACCGCCACCACCACACGCTGCCGGAAGGCGGCCGACAAACCTCTGGGAGGGCACCGATGAACGACCGCCCCGAAGCGCTCGGACTGCTCGAGTTCTGGGCGATGACCGACCTGGTCACGCCGATGGCGCTGCGGACCGTCGCCACCCTGCGGATCGCCGACCTGCTGGCCGGCGGGCCGCGCGACCTCAAGGACCTGGCGGTGGCGGCGAGCTGCGACGCCGACGCCCTCGGCCGGGTGCTGCGGTACCTGGCCGCCCGCGGCATCTTCGTCGCGCTCGCCGACGACCGGTTCGAGCTGGGCGGTACGGCGCGCTGGATGCTGGACGACGACCCGAGCGCCGCGCGCCGCTGGCTCGACCAGGACGGCTACGGCGCCACGATGGACCGGGCCCACCTGGACCTGCTCGGCATCGTCCGCCGCGGCGGACCGGTCGAGGCGGCCAACAAGACCAGCCTGGACGCGACCGCCGCCGCGTCGTACGACCAGCTGATGGCGGCCAACACCCGCAACGAGGCGCCGCTGCTGGTCCGGGCGATCGACTGGGGCCGGTTCGAGCACATCGTCGACGTCGGCGGCGGCACAGGGGTCCAGCTGGGCGCTATCCTGACCGCCTTCCCGCAGACCCGCGGCACTCTGGTCGAGCTGCCCGCCAGTGTCGAGGCGGCCGAGCGCCAGCTGGCCGGCACCGGGCTGACCGGGCGTTGCGACATTCTCGCGGGCAACCTGTTCGACCTGGAGCTGCCTGCGGCCGACGCGTTCCTGCTGCGGATGCTGCTGCACTCGTTCGAGGACGAGCAGGCCGTCGAGGCCCTGAGCCGGTGCCGCCGGGCACTGCGCCCGGGCGGTGCGATCTTCGTCGCGGAGGCGGCCGACACCCACCAGGAGGCGTTCACGACGATGGACCTGATCGTCCTGGTGCTCGGCCACGGCCGCGAACGCTCCCTGACCCAGTACGACGAACTGGCGGCCGCCGCCGGCCTGCGCCGGGTCGCGATCCACACCCCACCCGCCGGCCCCCGCGCCCTCGAGTACACCGCCTGACCCCACCGGCCCGGTCATCCGGCGTCCAGCACGAGGGCGCCGGTGACGTGCACGTTGCGCTTCAGGTTGAGCACCTCGCCCTCGTCCTGGCTGCCGATCCGGACGTAGCAGCCGGCACCCCGGCGGCCGAAGCTGTACGGACCGATCGAGAACGGGATCTCGGCCTGCTCGACCCGGCCGGACTCCAGGTGCACGAAGTCCATCAGCAGCCGGTCCGGTCGGCTGTACTCCTGCAGCAGGTGCGATCCGTCCGCGACGCCCCGGTCGATCGCCGCGGCCCAGTCGTCCGGCGACTGCTCCCGGCCGACCAGCACCCCTTCGCCACCGAACTCGTCCGCCGGCTTCAGCACCAACCGCTTCCGGTCGGCCAGCGCCATCAGCCGGTTGCTTGCGGTCAGCAAGGAGGTCCGCGGCAGGTGGGTGCGGATCAGCTCCGCGTCCGCCGCGGGCAGCCGGTCGGCGTCCTCCCAGAGCCAGGCGAAGACCACCTTGTTGCTGAGCAACCACGACGCCGCCGAGGTGAACAGCGACGCGGTACCGGCGCGCAGCGCGTCCTTGATCGCCTGCAGACCGACCGTCGGTGGCATCTGCGAGCAGACGAACAGCCGCAGGATGGCCTCCACTTGCCGCACCTCGGAGGTGCCGTCGGCCGAAGGGATGCGCCCGATCAGCCGGTCGTCCGCATCCAGCTCCAGCCAGTCGACCGGCAGCACGTCCATCGCGTAGCCGAAATCACGGCCCCGCTGAGCGAAGGGCTCCAGCAGCTCGACCAGCCGGGCCGGGTCGTGCGACTCCGGGTACTCCCCGTCGGTCCGGAAGAGCATCGTCAGTCGGTCCCGCTCCGCGAGGCCCAGCGTCGCGCCGACCGCGGCGTACCGGGCGTCGACCGCGGACGGCGGGGCCGAGGCTGCCAGTCGATCGGCCAGCTCGTGCCGGTGCAGCAGTTGCAGGAACCGCTCGGACACCTGCTCGGAGTCCCAGACGCTGCCCACGTCACTGCCGATGTTGAACTCGACGAACTTCGGGACACCGCCGGTCAGCAGCACATCCGGCCGTCCGGCCGTCACCAGGTGCTCCCCGAGCAGCTCGTCGTCGTCCAGGAACTCGACCCGGCCGTCGGGGATCCCGAGCAGCTTCCGCAGCTCACCTGCGGTCCTCGCCCGGCGGAGACAACACTCCAGGACGAGCTGCAGCATACGGTCGCTGAGCCCGTAGAGCCGGTCCAGCCAGTCCCTGCGGACCAGGACCGGCCGCAGCGGCTTCCAGGTCTCGTTGTACGTCGCGATCTCGTGGAAGACCGACTTCCAGCCCTCGGTACCGGCGGCCAGGACCTCAGCACGCAGGTCGTCGGGCAACTCGGCCCAGCAGTCGAAGCCGGGCCGGTCCACCCAGTCGTCGGCAGTCATCGGCGGTCGTCGACCAGCAACGGGCCGGTGACGTGCACGGCGCGCTTGAGGTTGAGCACCTCGCCGTGCTCGTGCGACCCCACCCGCAGGAAGCACCCGGCGGCCTGTCGCCCGAAGGTGTACTGCCCGACCGAGTACGGCACCTCGGCTTGCAGCTGCTCACCGGAGTCGACGTTGACGAAGTCCATCGTGAGCCGGTCCGGCCGCACATAGTCCTGCAGCAGGAACGAGCCGTCACCCGAGGTCGCCTCGGCCAGGCCCGCTCGCCACTCGTCGGCCGGGCACTCGTGCCCGACCAGCACGCCGGAACCGCCGTACTCGTCGGCGGGTTTGAGGACCAGCTCGGCCTGGCGCCCGGTCGCGTCCTGCACCGCGTCCGCGGTCAGCAGCCGGCTCCAGGGCACGTGCCGGCGGACGAGCTCCTGGTCGTCGGCGTCCAGCAGCTCGATGTCGTCCCACAGCCAGGTGAGCAGGATCTTGTTCGCCAGCAGCCAGCCCGCCGACGAGGTGAACAGCCGGGAGGTCCCCGCCTCGACCGCTGCCTTGAGCGCTGCCTGGCCAGGGTTCTGCGGCATGTCCGTGCAGACGAAGAGCCGGAAGACGGAGTCGACCAGCCGGCCCTGGTTGACCAGCCGGCCCTGCTCGTCGGACTCCAGCCAGTGCACCGGCGCCACGTCGACGTCGAGGCCGAACGCCTTGCCGCGGTCGATGAACGGGTCCAGCAGCTTGAGGATCGCCGGGATGTTGTCGCTGCCCGGGTAGTCCCCCTCGGTCCGCAGCACCAGCGTCAGCCGGCTGCCCGGTTCCAGCTCGAGCAGGTCGACGATCGCCCGGTACCGCTGGTCGACCGGCGACGGCGGCGCGTCCACCAGTACCAGCTCGTCGAGCCCGTGGCTGCGGAACATCTCCAGGAACCGGGTCGACACGCCCTCGGTGTCCCAGACGCAGCCGACCTCGCTGCCGATGTTGAACTCGACGAACTTCGGGATCCCGTCGCTGATCAGCACGTCCGGCCGGCCGGACTGGATCAGGTGCTCGCCGAGCACCTCGTCGTCGTCCAGGTACTCGATCAGGCCGTCCGGAGTACCGAGCAGTTTCCGCAGCTCCCCGGCGGTCGTTGCCCGGCGCAACGCGGTCTGCAGGACCAGCTCCAGCAGCCGGTCCATCACCCGGCCCAGCTCGTCGTACCGGCCGCGGTCGATCAGCACCGGCCGCAGCGGCCGCCAGGACCGGTTGAAGGTGAGCACCCGGTCGAACACCCGCCGCCAGTCCTCGTGCCCGGCCGCGACCACCTTCTCCCGGGTCGCCGCCGGCAGTTCCTGCCAGGCGTCGAAAGGGCGGCCACGCCAGTCGTAGCTCAGGTCCATCGCTTCAGCTCCGTTTCGTCCACGAGCAGCAGGCCGCCGGTCAGCGCACCCTGGGTCAGGTTCACCACGCCGCCCGCACCCGGCGGCGAGAAGCGGGTGAAAACACCCGCGGGGATCCGGTCGAACAGGTAGGTCGACACGCAGTACGAGACCTCGGCCTCGACGACCTCGCCGGTCGCCGGTGCGAGGAACTGCATGGTCAGCGGGTCGGCCTCGATCAGCTCCTGGAGGATGTGCGGCCCGGTCGCCGCGTCCAGCGCGGCCAGCCAGTCCTCGGTGGAGGTGAGCGGTCCGATGAAGACGCCGTGCCCGCCGTAGTCGTCGGTCGGCTTGAGCACCAGCCGTTCGCGGTCGTCGATCGCCCGCTGCCGCAGCCGCGGGCCATAGACCCAGGTCCGCGGGATGTGCGCCCGGACGACGTCGGCGTCCTCGGCCGGCAGGTTGTCCAGGTCCTCCCAGAGCCAGGCGAAGATCGTCTTGTTGCTGAGCAGCCACACCGCGCTCGGCAGGTACATCCGGAACGTCCCGGCCGCGTGCGCCGCCCGGACCGCCGCCATCCCGGGACTGTCCGCGACGTACGGCGGAACGAACATCCGCCAGACGGCATCCAGCGTCCGGTCGCCGGCTGTGAGCCGCCCGTCGGCGTCCTGCTCGATCCACTCGACAGGGTGCACCACCAGGTCCACGCCGAGCTCGCGACCGCGGTCGGCGAACGGGCGCAGCCGGTTGATCAGGTAGTTCGGCCGGTCCGCGCCCGGGTAGCCGCCACCGGCGGTGAACAGCATCCCGGTCACCTTGCCCGGGCCGACGTCGGCCCGGATCGCGTCGAAGCGTGCGTCGATCGCCGACGGCGGAGCGGCCGCCCGCAGGTCGGCGAACATGCGCTCCTCGCGGTACACCTCCATCCACCGCTTGATCACGCCGTCCGCGTCCAGCACCCCGCCGAGCGCGCTCTCCACGTTGCACTCAACCATCCGCGGGACTCCGCCTTCCAGCAGCAGGTCCGAACGGATCGCGTTGATCAGCCGCCCGGTCAGCGGCTCGCTGTCGTCGAGCAGCTCGATCCGTCCCTCCGGCACCCCGAGCACCTCGCGCAGCTCGCCGGCCGTCCGGGCCCGCCGCCGGCAGCACTCCAGGACCAGCCGTGCCACCTGCTGGGTGACCCGGTTCATCTCGGCGTACGCCGCGTGCGAGGCGACCGGGGAGCGCAGCGGGATCCAGTTCTGGTTCTGCAGCGCCACGTCGTCGTACACCTGCTGCCAGTACTTGTGGCCGTAGGCAAGCAGCTTCTCGCGCACCGGTGCGGGCAGGACCGGCCAGAGCTCGGCCGCGGACGGTCGTTCGGTCATCGCTCCCCCTTCAGTACGGCGCGGATCGTGGCCAGCAGCTGGTCCCGGCCCGGCTGCACCGCCCGGTCCAGCGCCAGCGCGAACGGCAGCACGGCGCCGTCGGGCCGGGTCACGCGGCGAGGCGGCGCGACCAGGTCGAACCGCTCGGCAGCGACCGCCAGAACCTCCGCGGCGAACCCGCTGGTCCGGTTCGAATCGTCGATCACCACCAGCCGCCGGGTCCTCGCCACCGAGGCGGCCAGTCCGTCCACGTCCAGCGGATAGACCGTGCGCGGGTCGAACACCTCGATCGAGATGCCCTCCCCGGCCAGCTCGTCGGCGGCCGCCAGCGCATCCTGCAGCAAGTGGCCGAGAGCAACGACTGTCACGTCCGAGCCGTCCCGGGCGACGCGACCGACCCCCAACGGAACGGGCCCCAGCTGCTCGAAGTCCACGTCGTCGCGGATTCCGAGCGCTCCGGCCGGCGCGAACACCACCACCGGGTCGTTCTCCCGGATCGCCGACAGCAGCAGTCCGTAGGCGTCCGCCGGCGTCGCCGGGACGACCGTCTTCACCCCGACGTGCGCGAACAGGCTGTACGGGTGGTCCGAGTGCTGCCCGGCCCACCCGGTCCGCGAGCCCGACCCGGGCACGACGTACGTCACCGGCACCGTGCACTGGCCGCCGGTCATCAGGGAGAACTTGTGCGCCTGGTTGGCGATCTGCTCGAAGACCAGGAACAGCAGCGACGGGATCTGGAACTCGATCACCGGCCGCAGCCCGGCCAGCGCCGCCCCGGTCGCGAAGTTGGTGAACGCCTGCTCCGACAGCGGCGTGTCCAGCACCCGCTCCGGGCCGAAGCGGTCGGCCAGCCCCGCGGTCAGGTTCGAGGCGGCCACCCGGACGTCCTCGCCGAGCACGAACACCGACTCGTCGGCGGCCAACTCGTCGCCGAGCGCCCGGTTCAGCGCCTTCAGGTAGGACAGTTTCGGCATCAGCGCTGCACCTCCGGCGACGCGTAGAGGAACTCGAGAGCGGCAGCCGGGTCGGGATGGGCACTGCCCAGCGCGAACCCGGCCGCCGCGTCGAGCAGGGCCTCGATCTCGGCATCCACGGCTGCCCGTAGCTCGGCAGCCAGCCGTGCGCCCTGGATCTCCACTGGGTCCCGCGACCGCCCAGTCGAGAGCTCTTCGGTCGATCGGTAGTTCAGCCGCGTCCGGTGCTCGAAGGTGTGGTGAGCGTCGAAGCGGTACGTCGTGCACTCCAGGAACGTCGGTCCCCGGCCGGACCGGGCCCGGGCGACGGCGGCGGACGTTGCTGCCAGCACCTTCTCCGGGTCCTGTCCGTCGACGGTGAAGGCCGGCATCCCGAAGGCCCGGGCCCGGCCGGTGATGCTGCCCGCGACCGCCGACTGCACCGGCATCGTGGTGGCGTAGCCGTTGTTCTCGCAGACGAACACCACCGGGACCTGCCACAGCGCGGCCAGGTTGAAGGCCTCCAGCAGCATGCCCTCGTTCATCGCGCCGTCGCCGAAGAAGCTGGCCGCCACCACGTCGCGGCCCTGCCGGCGGTACGCCCAGGCGGCGCCGGTCGCGATGGAGCCGGCCGCGCCGACGATCGCGTTGGCGCCGAGCACGCCCAGCCCGAAGTCGGCCGCGTGCATGGACCCGCCGCGGCCCTTGTTCAGCCCGCTCTCGCGGCCCATCAGCTCGGCCAGCATCCGGGCCGGGTCCGCCCCCTTGGCCAGCACGTGCCCGTGGCCGCGGTGGGTGCTGGTGATCACGTCGTCCGGGCGCAGCGCCGCGCACACCCCGGCCGCGATCGCCTCCTGGCCGACGTACGGGTGGATGCCGCCGACGATCTCACCGGACCGGACGAACCCGATCGCCCGCTCCTCGAAACGCCGGATCAACCGCACGGTCCGGTAGAGCTGGTCGGCGGTCACCAGGTCAGCCTTTGATCGCCACGAGAATGGCGTCCCACAGCCGGGCGCGGGCGGCGAGCGCGGTGTTGATGGTGTCCGCGCACTGCTGCCACTTGGCCTGGTCGTCGCCGCACAGGTCGGCGACCATCTGCATCGCCATCGGGGTGTGGAACTCGCCGTCCACCTCGATGTGCCGCTCCAGGTAGTCGACGAACGTGTTGAGCTTTCTCGACCGCTCGTTCACCGCGACCACCTGGGTGAACATGTCCGGGATCAGGTCCTCCCGGCCGAACGCGAAGGCCGCCGCCTGGCAGTGCACCGGCGCGTTCTCGATGATGTCCCAGGTGGTGCCGGCGAAGTCGATCGACGCCTCCGGTACGCCGGCCGCCCGCAGCGACTCGACCACCGAGCCGCCGTCGCGCAGCAGGCCGATCAGCTGCTCGATCGCCGTCGTGTCCGCGCCGGCTTCCCGCATCCCGTTCACGTACAGCTCGAAGTGGCTGATGAAGCCCGCCTGGCCGTCGACGACCAGCTCGTCGGACTCCTCGACCATCACGATGTCGTTGATCAGCCGCCGGCTGCCCGGGTGCGCGGTCGGGATCCACGGCACGGTGACGCAGGTGAGCTCGCGCTGCAGCGACTTCAGCAGCGACATGAAGTCCCAGACCGCGAAGACGTGGTGCTCCATGAAGGTGACCAGCGACTCGTGCGTGTCCAGGTTCGCGTAGAGCGGGTGCTGGACGACCTTGTCGCGGGCGTCGCCGACGGCCTTCTCCAGCTGCTCGATGCCCGGGTGGGTCTGACCCCAGTCGTAGCGTGACATGACGATCTCCTTCTAGCGATCGGCCCAGAGCGTCGGGCAGAAGTCGGGGTCGGCGTAGTCGGGCCGCCCGTCGGGGGTCCGGCGGACCACCGCGTCGTGGTTGTACGCCGCGAGCGTGCCGTCGGACAGCGGGAACTCCCGGTAGGCGTTGCCACCGTCCTGCAGGTGCAGCGAGATCGCGCGGCGCGGTCGGTCGCTGACGTTGGCGCCGGAGCCGTGGTACGTCCGGCAGTGGTGGAAGTTCAGGTGCCCGCGCGGGATCGTGATCGGCACCTTGACCACCTCGACGCCGTTGTGCCGCGCGTTCTCGGTGAGCATCTGCTCCAGCTGCGACCGGTCCCGCTCGGCGAAGTGCCGGACCACGGTGTCGTCGCTGCCGATCTCCTGCCAGCGGTGGCTGCCGTCGACCATCGTGATCGTGCCCATCTCCGGCGGGCAGTCGTGGAACGGGATGAACGCGGTCAGCATCCGCTCCGACGACGAGGACGACCAGTAGTGCTTGTCGAAGTGCCAGGGCACGATGTTCGACGGTTCGCCGGAGATCGGCGGCTTGTAGATCAGCGTGGACTGGAAGATCCGGATCTCGTCCACCTGCGCCAGCCGGGCCGCGACCGCGCCGATCAGCGGCTTGCGCAGGATCTTCGCCAGGCCGTCGTGCTCGTAGTGCACGTAGTCGTTGTGCCGCTGCACGTCGCCCTTGGACGGGTCCCAGTAGGCCAGCTTCGGCGGCCGGACCGGCAACGTGCGGTCACGCTCGCCGGCGTAGTACCGCTCACTGGCGTTGACCAGCTCGTCGGTCTCGTCGTCGGTCAGCAGCTTCTTCGACAGGTACCAGCCGTGCTCGGCGTAGAACGCCACGTCCTCGTCGGACGGCAGCAGCTCGATCTCTTCCTCGGACAGGCGGAACTCCAGAGCACTCACAGCTCGACCCCTTGCAGCTCGCGCTCCTTGGCCTCGTACAGGGCCTTGATGTTGCCGCTGCCGAACGTCATCGCGCCGCGCCGCTCGATGATCTCCAGGAACAGCGTCCGGCGGACGTGCATCGACTCGGTGAAGATCTGCAGCAGCTGGCCCCAGTGGTCCCGGTCGACCAGGATGCCGAGCTTCTGCAGGTCCTCGATCGGCGTCTCCACCTCGCCGACCCGCTCCGGCAGCGCCTGGTAGTACGCGGCCGGCGTACCGAGGAAGTTCACCCCGCGCCCGGCCAGCGTGCCGACCGCCTCGACGATGTCGCTGGTGCGCAGCGCGATGTGCTGCACGCCGGCGCCCGCGTGCCAGCTGAGGAAGTCGTCGATCTGCCCCGGGCGGCGGTTCGGGTCCGGCTCGATCAAGGTGAACGTCACGTGCTTGGACGGGCTCTGCACGACCGTCGACTCCATGCCCTGACCGGCCACCTCGATGTACTCGTCGAAGATCGGCAGGAAGCCGAAGACGTTCTCGTAGAAGTCGACCGTCGGCTTCAGCTGTCCCGACGGCACGCAGATCGCCAGGTGGTCGATCTCGCTGAACAGCTTCTCGTCCGGCCCGCCGGCCGGCTCGGTGATCTGGAACGCGCCGGGCAGGAACTCCCGCCGCGGCCCGTGCCGCTCGACCAGCCGGTGGATCACGTCCCCGAAGCCGGCGACCTCGGCGACCACCACCGTGGTCTCCTGCTCGTCGCTGTACGTCGTGGGCTCGGCGACCGACACCGCGCCGCGGCCCATCAGCTCGGTGTAGGCGACGGAGGCGTTGTCCACCTCCAGCCCGACCACCGCGACGCCGTCGCCGTGCCGCTGCACGTACTCGGCGGCCGGGTGGTCCGCCGCCAGTCCGGACGTCAGCACGATCTGTACCGCGCTCTCCCGCAGCAGCAGCGACCGCTGGTCCGTCAGGCCCGTCTCCGGTCCCCCCTGACCGTGCACCTGCAAGCCGAAAGCGTGTCCCAGGTAGAACGCCGCCTGCCGTGCGTCGCCCACGTACATCTCCACGTGGTCGATCCCGTAGATCTCCATCACCAGGCCATCCCCTCAGTTGTTGTCTCTGTGGCCGGCGTGCTCGCCGGTCCGAACAGCAGGCTCACGTTCTGGCCGCCGAAGCCGAAGGAGTTCGACAGCGCGTACTCCGGCCGCAGCTCGCGCGGCTCCTTCCGGACCAGGTCCAGCGGGCAGGCCGGGTCCGGGTCGTCGAGGTTGTACGTCGGCGGCAGTACTCCGCGGGACACCGCCAGCGCGCTCGCGGCCGCCTCCACCACCCCGGAGGTCCCGAGCATGTGACCGGTCAGCGCCTTGGTGGAGCTGACCGCCGGGACGGCCTCGCCGAACGCCAGGCCGATCGCGACCGACTCCGCGACGTCACCGAGCTTCGTACTCGTCCCGTGCGCGTTCACGTAGCCGACCTGCGCCGGTACGACGCCCGCGTTCGCGAACGCCTTGCGCATGCAGTCGGCCG
The DNA here is from genome assembly GCF_000024345.1 of Kribbella flavida DSM 17836. Classification (NCBI taxonomy): domain Bacteria; kingdom Bacillati; phylum Actinomycetota; class Actinomycetes; order Propionibacteriales; family Kribbellaceae; genus Kribbella; species Kribbella flavida. The sequence continues at coordinate 6,517,275 of NC_013729.1, forward strand.
CACCGGTTCCGTCGGGCCGGGGCGCGGTCGGGTGGTGCGCGTCGGCGTTGACGCCGTAGCCCGCCACGTCGGCGTACCCGCGGGCCCTTCGGGCGGTCGCGTGCTCGGCGCTCTCCAGGACCAGCAGCGCCGCCCCTTCGGAGAGCACGAAGCCGTTCCGGCGCAGGTCGAACGGCCTGCTCGCGGCCGTCGGGTCGTCCCAGCCGCGGGCCAGCGCCCGGGCGTTGCCGAACGTCTCCGCGAAGGTCGGAAACAGCGGGGCCTCGCTGGCCCCGCACAGCACGACATCGGCTTCGCCCGCGCGGATCAGCCGGACGGCGTCGGCGATCGCCTGGGCGCCGGAAGCGCACGCCGTACCGACCGAGGAGGTGTAGCCGCGCAGGCCGAACCGGATCGCGACCCGGGCGGCCGGCATGTTCGGCAGGATCCCGGTCAGCAGGTACGGGCTGACCGCGGCCCGGCCCCGCGCGGCCCGCGCCAGCACCTGGCTCTCCAGCGTGGCCATGCCGCCGACGCCGCCGATGATCACGCCGATCCGGTCCGGGTCGACGTTCTCGCCGACCACCAGGCCGGCGTCGGCCAGCGCGTCCTCGGCGGTCAGCTGGGCCAGGATCACGGTCCTGTCCATCACCTTGCCGTCCGGGCCACTGGCGATCTTGCCCGGGTCGACCGGGGGCAAGAACCCAGCCAGCTCGACCGACTCCGCGACCGGGTGCCCCGCCGGCGGCCGGCCGATTCCCGACCGTCCGTGCAGCAACGCGTCGAACACGTCGTCGACTCCCCGGCCGACCGGCGTGAGCAGGCCCATCCCGGTGATGGTCACGGCCGTCACGACGACACCCCCGCGAGCCGGTCCTGCCGCAGCGCGACCTTGCGCACCTTGCCGGTCACCGTCACCGGTACGTCGTCCTGCCCGATCACGGCGATCCGCCGGATCGTCGCGGCCACCTCGGCCCCGACCGCCTGGTGGATCCGGTCCGTGCGGTCCAGCGCCGGATCAGCGTCCGGGGCGAGCTCCAGCAGGACGTCGGTCAGGTAGCTGCCGTTGTCCGGCACCACGATCACCGTGCAGTCGAGCACCTCCGGAAGCGCCGCCAGGATGCGCTCCTCCGACAACGAGGTGTACAGCTGCGGCCCCTCGAAACCGGCCACCGCGTCCGGCACCCGGTCCAGGTGGAAGTAGTGCCCGCTCTCGTCGCGGTGCACCAGGTCACCGGTCAGGAACCACCCGTTCAGCCGGAACCGGAACGTGTTCACCGAGTCGTTCCAGTAGCCCGGCGACACGCTCGGCGAGCGGAACCCGAGCAAGCCCGGCCGGCCCGGCGGCAGCTCGTTGCCGTCAGCATCGAGCACGGCGGCTTCGGCGAACTGGTACGGCTTGCCGATGCAGCGTCCGTAGTGCTCGGTGTCCGGCGTGTGCGTGATGTGGAAGCCGTTGTGGCCCATCTCGCTGGAGCCGAGGCCGTCGATGAAGTGCGAGCCCGGCACCGTGACCCGGCCGTCCCGGGTGACGGTCTCCCGGGAGCCGGCTGCGACCAGCTTGCGGATGTGCGGCTCGTGCGCGCAGTCGCCGGTGTTGAACCACAGCCGCACCGACTCCACGGCGTACCGGCTGAGGTCGGCGCGGGCCAGCCCGGCCCAGGTGACCGCGAAGCCGTAGACACCGTGCGGTTTCCACCGCTCGATCGCGGCCAGCACGTCCGACGCGTCCTGGCTGGACAGCAGCAGCATCTCGGCCCGGTTGCCGAGCACCTGGTTGACCATCAGGATCGTCGCGGTGTGCGGGATCGGCAGCGCGTTCAGGATCCTGTCGGTGCCCTGCGCCTGCGGCATCGTCAGCAGGTGCTTGAGCGCGGCGTACAGGGTGGTGTGGGTGTGCAGCACCGCCTTCGGTACGCCGGTCGTGCCACTGGTGTGGGTGATCACGACGGGGTCGTCGCGGTGATGCCGGTAGTGCTCGGGCGCCCGTCCGGGATTGCCGGTGCCGAGCTCCTTCGGCTCACCGAGGATCGGTGCCCCGTGCAACGAATCCGGCTGGTCCGACTGGCCGGCCAGCAGCTCGCGGTGCGCGGCGTCGGCGAGGATGGCGTCGACGCGCAGCCGGCGGATGTACTCCGACGCGATCGCCGGGGCCATCTTGCCGTTCAGCAGGGCGGGAATCGCGCCGACCCGGGTCAGGGCCAGGAAGCTCAGCACGATGTCGGCCGCGTCCGTGGCCCAGATCGCCACCACGTTCCGCCGGCCGATTCCCCGCGCGTGCAGCCACGCTGTCCGGGCCTGGACGCGCTCGTCCAGCTCGCCGAGGGTGAGCGGGTGCTCGGCGGCGAACTGGTCGACGGCCGTGTCGAAGGTCAGACCCGGCCCGTCCAGGTCGGCGCCGTGCGCGATCACCGTGGCCAGTACGTTGCCGGTCCCGACGGACGGGTCCGCGGCCAGCTGTGCCCTCAGGCTTCTCACAGTTGTTCTCCCCCACTCACCAACAGGGCGACTGCGGTGTCGCCGGTGGTTGCTTGTTCGACCAGGACGACCAGGACCTGGTCGGCCTCGCCGTCGGCCAGCAGCAGCGCGGCCTCGTCCAGGCCGGCCCGGTGCGCGTCGATCGACGGGCTGACGCAGACCACCGGACCGCGCAGGCCCCACCGCGCCGCGACGTGACCGGCGACGGCGTTGGGCACCGACTGGAAGAAGTAGAGCGGTCCGATCCGCTTGCTATCGGCAACCGCCTCGCGGACGTGGGTGGCGCTGGCCAGGTCACCGGTGCGGCTGACCAGGACCAGCGCGGTCCGCTCCATTGGCGCGGTCCGGGCGAAGCACCGATCGGCGACGACCGCCACCAGCGGGCTGAACGAGGACCCGACGAAGCCGGGCAGCTGCGGCGGACCTGCCACCGCGTCGTCGCCCGGCTGCGGCCAGTGACTGGCAGTGACCACGACCGGGTCCGGGAGTCCGGGCGTCGAGATCATCCCGCACGCACCAGCAGAGCCGTGTTGGCGCCGCCGAAGGCAGCGTTCAGCGTCAGCCCGTACGCCGTACCCGCCGGCCGCGGGGCGTCGGCGATGACGTCCAGCGGGCAGTCCGGATCGGGCGTGGTGAAACCGGCGTTGACCGGAAGCTTGCCTTCCCGCAGAGCCTGCACGGTCAGCACCAGCTCCAGCAGGCCGGAGGCTTCCAGCGCGTGCCCGTGCACCGCCTTGGTGGAACTGACCGGCACGTCGCTCGCGAAGACCCGGCGGATCGCAGCCGCTTCCGAGGCGTCGCTGAAGCCGGTGCCGGTCGCGTTGGCGTTGATGTAGCCGACCACCTCCGGCGGCAGGCCGGCCTTGTCCAGGGCCGACTCGATCGCGGTCGCGAGCCCGCGACCCGCGGGATCGGGGCGGCACGGATGGTACGCGTCGCCGGCCCGACCCCAGCCCGCGACCTCGGCGATGCCTTCGCCGGCCTGCAGAACCACCGCGACCACCCCGTCGCCGAGCAGCAGGCCGCGCCGATCCCTGCTGAACGGGCGGACCACCCCGTCGTCCGCGAGGGCGCGACCGGCGTCGAACAACGCGAACTGGTCGGACTCCACCAAGTAGCCGGCGGCAACGATGATGCGGTCGGCGGCGCCTCGGCTGATCAGTGCGGTGGCGTCGGCGACCGCCGTACTGGCTGAGACGCAGGCGCTCGTGTAGATGCGGGCGGCACGGGTGGCCAAGGCGCGGGCCTCGCACCGGCCGTGGACCGCGAGCAGCAACGGTGTGGTCGCCCGCTGCCCCGGCGTCAGGCCGGCGTCCGCGCAGGCGGTGGTGACGGCGTCGAGCAGTTCCTGCTCGAGCGAACGAGCGCTGTTGGCCGTCGCAGCCTTCGTCACCCTGCGCTGCGCAGTGTCGAAGCGCCGGACCTCGGTGAAGGCGGCTGCGCCGGTCAGCGCCGCCGCCAGCTGAGCCTCGGGCCCCCGACCGAGCGCGCTCAGCACCGACATCCCGGTGACAGCGACCGGACGCCGTACGGCGACGCGTGGCCGGCCGACGGACTGTGCCTGGTGCGAGGTTAGGTCAGACATGGCTGGTCAGGACTTCCGCGAGCACGGCGACGGCGTCGTCGATGGTCCGGATCCGCTCCAGCTGGTCGTCGGTCAGCTCGATGCCGTACCGCTGCTCGACCTGGTGGACCAGCCAGGCCAGTTCCATCGAGTCGATCCGCTCGCTACCGGCCGGACGTTCGCCGAGTCCGGCCAGCCAGTCGGCGATCTCCGCTCTGCCCGGCGGGGGCAGAGCGGACGAAGGCGGGGAGAAGGAGGTCATCAGACCTGCTGCGCGACCCGGCCGGCCACCTCGGCGGTGAACTCGCCGACGGTCATCAGGGCCAGCTGCTCGGACTCGTCGTCGGAGAACCGCACGCCGAACCGGTCCTCCACCCGCACCGACAGGTCGGCCAGCGCCAGCGACTCCAGGTCCACCCCGGCCGGGCCGAGCGTGGTCTGGTCGTCGACGCCCTCGACGTCGTAGTTCATGTCCTGCAGCTGCGCGAGCACGAACGCGCGAACCTCGTCCCTCATCGGGATACCTTCTTTCTGTGGATGAACGTCCGGGGCCCGGTCCGGAACCCGTGCACGTCTGGGTGACACCAACCGGCGACGAGCCGCGATCCGCCGCCCACCGCCTGCTCGAACAACTCGGCAGTTCGCTGCTGGGCACTCCGGCTGCCCTTCGTCACGCAACCACCGGCCGCCCGACCCTGAACGGGCTGTCCGTGAGCCTCAGCCACGCCCGGACCTCCGGCGACGAGCAAAGCGCCGCAGGCGCCGGAGCTGTCGGCACCGAGCGACGCGCCGCGAGCGGCGTGCACGGGCTGGTTGCGGTCGCCGCCTCGGTGGCCGGGCCGGTGGGAGTGGATCTGGAGGTGCGGCGTGCGTTCGCGGTGACCGGGATGGCGCGGCGGTGGTTCGATCCCGCCGAGGCGGCGCTGGTCGAAGCCGCCGACGACCCGGTCGAAACCTTCCTGCTGCTCTGGACCGCCAAGGAGGCGGTCGGCAAAGCCCTCGGCCGCGGCCTGCGCTCCAACGGCCTCGGCCGCCGGATGCCGGCCCTGACCACCGGAAAGGGCACCCTGCACGCCCACGCGGTTCCGTCCGAGGACCAGCTTGTGGTGGTTCACGTGCCTCTGCGGTGCGATGCGGTCCTGGCGCTCGCCTGCCCGCGCGGTGTGCGAGAGATCGTGCTGACCGAACATCACGGGGCCGCCTTGCGCAGCACCGTCAGGTCGCGCACAAGCTTCCCGGTCGTTGTCCTCGGCAACTGACCGAGCACCCGCAGCGTCCGCGGCCGCTTGTACGACGCCAGCAGCTGCGCCAGTTCGGCCTCCAGCGCTGGCACCCCGCGCGGCGCGTTCAGCTGCACGTACGCCGTGATCGCGCCGTCGAACACGACCACCGCCGCCTCGACTCCGCGCAACGTCCCGAGCGTGTACTCGACCTCGGTCAGGTCCACCTTCAACCCACCGACCGACACTTGCGAGTCCAGCCGCCCGCGGATCGACACCAGCCCGGTCTCCGGGTCGATCACCCCGGCGTCCTTGGTCCGCAACCAGCCGTCGGACCAGCGCGCCGGGTCCGACAGCCCGAGGTACGGCGACTCCGGCCGCCGGATCTGCAGCTCGCCGTCGACCGCCCGGATCTCGATCCCGGGCGCCGGCCGGATCGCCGGCCGGTGCGCGCCGTGCAGGTCGGTCCCGATCACCCCGACCTCGGTCATTCCGTACATGTTGCCCAGCGGTACGCCGTACTTGGTCTCGAACGCGTGCGCCACCGACGCCGGCACCAGCTCGCCACCGGTCGTCATCCGCTTGAACTGGGGCAGCTTCGGCGGCTCGGTCACCGAGGCCAGCAAGCCGATGTGGAACGGCACCCCGAGCACCGTCGCCGGGCTGGAGCCGCTCGCGATCGCCTGCACGATCGCGTCCCCGGTGAGCCGGGCCGGCGGAACCAGCTGGACGCCCGCGTGCAGTCCGTACAGCAACCCGCCGACCAGGCCGAGCACGTGCACCATCGACGGCAGCAGCACGATCCGCTCGCCCCGCTCCGGTACGCCGTCCAGCTGCGTGTAGCGCAGGACCTCCTCGATCAGGTCCTCGGCGGTCCGGCCGATCACCTTCGACGGCCCGGTCGATCCCGAGCTGAGCTGCACCACAGCGTGCGCCGTACCGGCCGGGTGGCCGCAGTAGCTGGCCACGTCGGCGTCGACGTCGACGAACGTGCGCAACCCCGAGGCGACCGGCCGCTGCGGCGACACGACGACCTGCGGCACCAGCCGCTCGATCGCCCGCCGGACCTCGTAGTCGGTCAGCCGATGGTCCAGCAGGATCGCCTGCCCGCCACTGCGCCAAACCGCCAGCAAATAGGTCACGAAAGCCATTGACGGAGGTAACCGCAATGCGGCGGCTCCACCCGCCCGCAAACCGGATTCCGCCAACTCCGCCTGCCGGTCCCGCACCAGTCGCCGCAGCATTCCACGGTCCACCGGAGTGGGTAACGAAAAGCAGATGTCACTGGTGGGTCCGGCCAGCAGCACATCATCGACCCATTGGGCACCCACGGTGGTTCCGGGCACCACGACAGCACCGTCCATGGTCATCCGAGCTCCGAGATTCGCCTTGAACACAAAGGATTCGAAGCACCAGCACCCCCACCAAGGCCTGGCGATGACGCAGACGATACGACACGACGCACCGCGTGCGCTACGGACCGAAAGTGATGGTCCCACTACCCTTCGCGTTGTGTTCCGGACCGCTTTTCTTTTGCCCTCGCATCAGCGATGCTGCTGCATTTCAAAAAGCCCAGAACTCAAACGCTCCATCACTCCACAAACCACTCGAACCCAGCTCGAAGGTTAGGAAATAAACGAGTGCGGGCTCCCCCGCAGGGGAACCCGCACGTTGTCAAATCTCCGTTTGAACCTGTTTTCCACCAAGAATTTCTCCCCCGATCACCCCCGCCGCTGCCACTCCTCGTGGCGTTCGACCGGGTGGAAGCCGAGGCGCGCGTTGACGGCGTTCATGGCGGTGTTCTGCTCGCCGTTCCAGGTGTGCACGACCAGGGGCTCGCGGTGGACCCGCTGCAGTTCGAGGTGGTTGCGGGCTTTCAGAGCCAGGCCGAGGCGGTGGCCGCGGTGCGGGGGCGACACCAGCGTGCCCCACTGGAACGCCTTGCCCGGGTCGTGCTCACCGACGTACAACTCGGTGTTGCCGGCCAGCGTGCCGTCCGGAGCGACCGCGACGGTGATCCAGCCGTGCCGCCCCTGGGCCCGGCTCTGCTCCTCCACGGACCGGACGCGGGCGGCGTCCCAGCGCTCGGCCTCGACCTCCAGCTCCCCCTGCGGAGCCTCCAGCGCGAACGTGGCCTGCAGCGCCGCGTACGCGTCCACCAGCTCGTCCGGGCACCGGTCCTGCCAGCTGCGCAGCTGGTAGCCCTGATGGCGCTCGGCGGCCTCGGCACACAGCTTCTCCAGGAACGCGTCCTCCAAGGGCAGCTCGAGCACCCGGTGCACCTCGTGGTTCGCCGGCGAGAACCCCAACGCCGCCGCAAACCCCTCCCCCGCCGTCCGCCCGCCACTCCCAGCCCGCACGCCGTCCCCCGCCCCATCCCGCCAAGTGCTGGGTTCTCCCCCCGAATACCCGCCGGTGAACCCAGCACTTGGCGGGTTCTCCTCCGAAATGGCGGGGGTGGGGAGGGGGATGTCGAGTTGGGTGACGAGGGTGGTGCGGGCGTGGTGGGCGGCGCGCTCGTCGAGCAGGCGGGCCAGCGCCCGGCCGTAACCCTGCCGGCGGGCGTCCTGCCGTACGGCGATGGTGGTCGTCAGCTGGGAGGTGTTGTCGGTGAGCGGGAGCTCCAGGAAGAGCGTTCCGGCGATCTGCCCGGCGTCGTCACGGACAGCCCAGATCTCCTTGGCCCAGTACGCGCTCGGGCGCACCAGCCCGACCCGCATCTCCTCGCGGGTCCAGGTCACCGCGAACGGCCGGCCGTCGTCGAGCGCCGGCCGGTAGACGTCGTACCAGGCGTTGTAGGACTCGGTGTCGTGCGGGTCGACGCGTTTCGGAGTGCTCATCGGGCCACTGTAGGGAGCAGCGCGCCGACCGCTCCAGCCCTTTACCGCCTCAGGCGGGGGCGCCGAGCTTGCCCAGCGCGACCGCGACCCGGCCGTCGGCCTCGGCCAGTGCCTCCCGGGCGGCGCTGACCGGGCTGCCGGTCAGCAGGTGCACCAGAGCCGGCTTGAGCTCGCCGTCGGAGTCGGCCAGCGCGGCGGCGCAGGCGTCCGCGTCGGCGCCGGTGGCCTCGGCCAGGATCCGCAGCATCCGGCCGCGCAGCTTGTTGTTGGTGGCAACCATGTCGACCATCAGGTTCGACCAGGTCCGGCCGAGCTTGATCATCAGCGTGGTGGAGAACGCGTTCAGGATCATCTTCTGCGCGGTGCCGGCCTTCAGCCGGGTGGACCCCGCGATGACCTCCGGCCCGGTGTCCGCGGCGATCAGCACGTCGGCCAGGGGCGCGAGCGGGGCGTCCGGGTTCGAGGTGACCAGCGCCGTGGTGGCGCCGACCGACCGGGCCTGCCGCAACGCGCCCGCCACGTACGGCGTACTGCCGGAGGCGGCCAGACCGATCACCACGTCCAGCCCGGTGACGGCGGCCGCGTCGGCCGCGCCGCCTTCCTCGGAGTCCTCCACGTTCTCGACCGCGCGCAGCAGCGCGGGCATGCCGCCGGCGTGGTGCGCGACCACCAGGTCGTCCGGCGCGTGGAACGTCGGCAGCAGCTCGGCGGCGTCCAGCACCGCCAGCCGGCCGGACGTGCCGGCCCCGAAGTAGTGGACCCGGCCCCCGTTCCGGACGGCGTCCACGGCGGCATCCACGATCCGGGCCAGCTCCGGCACGACGGCACCGACCGCGCCCGCGACCCGGGCGTCCTCCGCGTTGACCATCCGGAGGATCTCGAGGGTGCCCACCGCATCGATCGCGAGCGTCCGGGGGTTGCGCTGCTCCGTGGGTGTGATCACGCTACGATGTTAGTTTTCTACTGAACATTTTTCAATTCTGTTGATCGTTGACAGAACTCTTCATCCGATGCCCGCGGACCGCGCTGGCGGTTTCCTCGAGTGCCTTGCGGGCGTCCGGCAGCACCGACTGGGCCACTCCGATGAACAGGCAGTCGATCACCATCAGCTGCGCGATCCGGCTGGACATCGCGCCGGACCGGTACGTCGTCTCGCGGGCGGCGGTGGTCAGCACCAGGTCCGCGGCGTGCGCGAGCGGCGAGCGCGGGAAGTTCGTCACCGCGACCGTGGTGGCACCGTGCCGGGCCGCCTCCTCCAGCGCCTCGATCACCTCGACGGTGGTGCCGGTGTGCGAGATCCCGATCGCGACGTCGCCGTCGCCGAGCAGGGCCGCGCTGGTCAGCGCCACGTGCACGTCGGACCACGCGAACGCGACCCGGCGGATCCGGTGCAGCTTCTGCTGCAGGTCGAGCGCCACGAAGGCGCTCGCCCCGGAGCCGTACAGGTCGACGCGCGGCGCCTTGGCGACCGCGTCGACGACCTGGGCCAGCGTGTCCACGTCGAGCTGCTGGGCGGTCTCGCGGACCGCCCGCTCGTCGGCGAAGGCGACTTTGCCGACCACGTCGGCCAGCGAGTCGTCCGGCTCGATGTCACCCCCGACCTCGGGTCGGACGTTCTCCTGCGCCGACTGGGCCGCCAGTTGCAGGCGGAGCTGCGGATAGCCCGGGACGCCGACCTGCTTGCAGAACCGGATGACCGTGGTCTCCGAGGTGGACGCCACCTCGGCCAGTTCGGAGATCGTCATCGCCGCCACTCCGCCCGGGTCCGCGAGGACCGCGTTCGCCACCCGCTGCTCGGCCGGGGCCAGCGCGGGCATCACCGCGCGGACCCGGACCAGCAGCGGCCCCGTGGGTTCTGGAGAGGTCATCGAAGTCATGACGCCACGGTACGGCGAATGAGCACCGAGCGGGGTCACCGACGCGAAAGTCTCCAACCTGACGCGGTGAAGGCTTCCGGACTGCGTTCGCCGTTGAAGATCACCTGGTGGCCGTCGGTGATCTTCACCCCGTCCACGAACACCCCCCGGCCCTGGTAGAGCGCGTCGGAGGCGTACCGCCAGCGGATCGTCTGGTCACCGCCGGCCAGGTCGGCCGACGCCTGGTGCCAGTGCCGGTCGCCGGACCCGCTGATCGTGCCGTCGGTGTCGACCACCGATCCCCGGTCCACCAGCGAGAACGGGACCTTCGTCCAGGTGACCCCGTCGGTCGAGGACTCCAGGTACAGCAGGTCGGTGTCCTCGGTGTCGACGAACAGGTCGAAGGCCAGCTTCGCCCCGCCCGCGGGAGCCGCGACCGGCAGCGCGAGCGTCGACGTACTGGCGTCGGTGGTGCCCGAGAACCAGGCGTCCTTGCCGTGCCGCGGCGCAACGCCGAGCGACAGCGCCAGCCCCTGCGCAACCGCCCGCCGGGCCGGGTTGTTGCTGCCCCAGTTACGGCTCGGGTGCACCCGGTTGGTGAGCAGGATCGCGAACGAGCGGGAGTCGAAGTCGATCACCAGCGACGTGCCGGTGTACCCGGTGTGCCCGGCCGTGCGCGGCCCGGACAGCCCGGCCATGTACCAGCGCTGGTTCAGCTCGAAGCCGAGCCCGTGGTCGTTGCCCGGGAACGCCTGGGTGAAGTTGGTGATCATCGCGGTGACGGAGCTTTCCTTGAGGATCCGGGCGTGCCGGTAGCTGCCGCCGTTCAGGAAGGCCTGCGCCAGCACGGCCAGGTCGTCCGCGGTGCTGAACACCCCGGCGTGCCCGGCGACACCGTCGAGCGACCAGGCGTTCTCGTCGTGCACCGAACCCCAGACCATGCCGCGGGCCGGCGCGCTCTGGAACTCCGTGGCCGCGATCCGCGCCTTCTTCCTCGGGTCCGGGTTGTAGCCGGTGTCGCGCATCTGCAGCGGCTTGGTGATGCCGTCGGCCACCAACTTGTCCAGCGTCTTGCCGCTGACCCGGTGGGCGACCTCGCCGAGCGCGATCAGGTTGAGGTCGGAGTACAGGTACCGCGTACCGGCCGGGCTGGTCGGCTTCGCGGTCAGCGCCATCCGCAGCCGCAAGGCCGGAGTCGGCTGGCCGCTCCACAACGGCAGCCAGGACGGCAGGCCGGTGGTGTGGGTGAGCGCCTGCCGGACGGTGATCGCCGCCTTGCCGTTCTCGGCGAACTCCGGCACGTACGTCGCGATCGGGGCGTCGAGGTCGACCCGGCCCTTCTCGACCTGCTGTATCACCACGATCGAGGTGAACAGCTTCGACACCGACGCCAGGTCGAAGATGGTGTCGGTACGCATCGGGATCTGCTGGTCGGCCGGCAGCTCGGTGCCGGCGCCGTCGGCGTACTTCACCGCCAGCCCGGTCGCCTCCCGGGTGACCACCTTGCCGTCGTGACCGAGCAGCGTGACGGCTCCGGCGTACAGCGGCTTGGCGGTGCCGTTGGGCCTGGTCCAGCCCTCGACCTGGGCGAGCGCGGCGTCGATCGGCGCGGGGTCGAGGCCTGCCTTGGCCGGGGTCGTGTCGCGCAGCAGGGTGTTCTTCGAGGCGTAGCCCTCGAAGGGGCGGTCGAAGCGTCCGGCGGTTCGGTTGCTGTCAGCAACTGCAGGGGTAGCCATGGTGAGGATCAGGGTAGCGACCGCCGCGGTCGCTGCCGCTCGCCTCATCGGTTGCCGCCCTTGTAGAGCAGGTACTGGGCCCGGCGCGCGTTCCACGCGGCGACGTCCGGCTGCCAGGCCGCGACGATCTGCTCGGCCGACGCCCCGGCGGTGAACATCGTCCGGAACCGGTCCGAGCCGGTCAGCAGGTCGATCCACCGGCCGGGCGGGTTCTCCGCCCGCCAGGCGAAGTCCGGGTACAGCCGCTTGGCCTCGATCATCATGTGGGTGGCCGCCAGGATCGGCTCGACGCGTTCGGGATCGGTGATGTGCACCTGGACGCCACCGCACAGCTTGTTGGCGTTCTTGCTGATCAACGGGTTGAAGTAGGCCTCGCGGAACTCGATGCCCGGCACGTTCTTGGTCCGCAGCGCCTCGGCCCAGCGGTAGTCGACGTACGGCGCGCCGATCAGCTCGAACGGCCGGGTGGTGCCGCGGCCCTCGGACATGTTGGTCGCCTCGAACAGGCAGGTGCCGGGGTAGAGCAGGGCGGTGTCGGGCGTCGGCATGTTCGGGCTCGGCAGCACCCAGGGCAGGCCGGTCTCGGCGAACAGCTGGTCGCGCTTCCAGCCCTCGACCTCGATCACCTGGAGGTCCTGCACCACGGGGCCGCCGGTGTCGAGCGCCAGGTACTCGGCGTTGAAGAGCCGGGCCAGCTCGCCGACCGTCATGCCGTGCTGCTGGATGATCTCCTCCTTGCCCACGCCGGAGGTGTACCCGGGCAGCATCATCGTGCCGTCGGCCGAGCCGCCGACCGGGTTCGGCCGGTCCAGCACGACGAACTTCAGGCCGCTCTTCGCGGCCGCCACCATCGCCTCGTACATCGACCAGATGTAGGTGTAGAACCGGACCCCGACGTCCTGGATGTCGAAGACCACCGTCTCCACGCCGGCCTTGGCGTAGATGGTCTGCAGCTTGGCCGCGTTCGCGCCGTACGCGTCGTACACCATGATCCCGGTCCGCTTGTCGACGTGGTCGCCTTCGGCGCTGCCGGCCTGCGCGCTGCCGCGGAACCCGTGCTCGGGACCGAACGCAGCGACGACGTTGACCTTGCCGGAGGCGTGCATGGCGTCGACGATGTGGCTCAGGTCGTTCAGGATGCCGGTCGGGTTGCTGTACACCCCGACCCGCTGGCCGGCCAGCGGGTCCCAGCCGGAGTCGGCCAGGACCTGCGCGCCGGTCCGCACCTTGCGCTTCTTCGCCGGGTCAGGGGTGGCCTGGGCGGCGGTGGCCCCGAGCAGCGGCGCGGCGCCGACGGCACCTGCGCCGGCCAGGAAACTACGACGTCCTACGGTCATGGGTGGACCTCCGATCCACGGGCGAGCGCCAGGTCGGCCACGACGGGCCGGTGATCGCTCGCGGCAAGAAGAGCAGGGGAAGCCGGTACTTCGGCGCGGAGGACTCCGACGCCGTCGGACACGGTGATGTAGTCGATGCGTTTGACCGGCGTCGCCGCCGGATAGGTCAACGGGTTGCCCGTGGTGATCGGCGCCGCGGTCCAGGCGTCGGTCATCGCAGGCCAGAGCCGGGCCAGCTCGGCCGCCTGCGGTTCGGCGTTGAGGTCACCGACCAGGACCTGGTTGGCCCCCGCCGGGTCGTCGGCCAGGATCTTCAGCGTCTCGTCCACCTCGGTCCGCCGCAGCGACGGGTCGGCCCGGTAGTCCAGGTGGGTGACGTAGAAGTGCAGGCGGGCACCCTTGGCCTGGACGACCGCCTCCAGGAAGCCCGGCATCGGCGTCGGGCCGGCACCGGGATCCTGGGTCGACAGCCGGGTCAGGTTGTGGTTCTGCACCTCGAGGATCGGCGCCTTCGACAGCACCGCGAGCCCGTACTGCCGCCGGGGCTCACCGGCCCGCAGCGGGTCGAAGTCGTAGATCGGGGCGAAGCCGGCGCGCATCCCGAGCCGCTGCGCGAGCTCGGACACCAGGTCACGCCACTGCGAGCGCTCGCTCCAGTGCACGTCGACCTCTTGCAGGCCGATCACGTCGGCGTCCAGTGCCCGCAGCGTGGTCTCGGTCCGGTCCAGGTCGAACACGTTGTCGTGCCCGGCGCCGGCGTGGATGTTGTACGTCGCCACCCGCAGCGGCACCGGCGGAGCGTTGCCGTCGGCAACTGCCGGGGTGACTCCGGTCAGCAGGGTGAGCGCGGCGACCAGGACCGCCAGTTTCCTCACCATGTCAGCCCGTGCCCGAACGGATAGAGCTTCGTCGCCGGCGACCCGGCGACCGGGACGTCGACCGGCAGCTTGCCGGCCGGCTTGAGCTCGCCGTACAGCACCTTGGCGAGCGACTCCATCGACACGTCGGCGTACGAGTAGGTGGCCAGGTACGTCGGCGCGGCGGTGAAGTAGGCGATGTCGTACGGGTCGCGCACGGCGACCACGATCACCGGCTTGCCGGTCGCGAGCAGGTCCTTGACCAGCTTCTGCTGCTTGCCCTGCTTGTCGGTGACCGCGGTGTCCCAGGCCTTCATGGTCAGGACGACGGTCAGGTCGTTGGCGCGCGCAGCCGCGACCGCACCGGCGATCGCGGTGTCCGACGGCGTCGCACCGGTCTGTCGCACGGTCGTCGTGGCACCGCGCGCGGTCAACCGGTTGGCGAGTGTCTGGGTGGTGGACACGCCGTACCCGGTCACCAGCACCTTGCGCGGACCAGCACTCAGCGGCAGCAGACCCGCCTCGTTCTTCACCACTGTCGTGGTCCGGTCGGCGATGCGTTGCGCGGCCGCGTAGTGCTCGGGCGTTCCGACCACCGACGGCACGGCCGCGACGTCGACCATCGGGTCGGCGACGACACCGTTGAGGTGCTTCAGCCGCAGGACCCGGTAGACGCTCTGGTCGAGCCGCTTCTCGGTGATCCGGCCGGACCGGACCGCCGCCAGCACGGCGTTGTAGGCGACGTCCATCGCCGGCGACATCAGCAACTGGTCGCAGCCGGCTTCGAGCGCGCGCACCGCCACCTCGGCGTCGCCGTACTTCTGCCGGACGCCGGCCATCGCGAGCGAGTCGGTGATCACCACGCCGTCGTAACCGAGCTGTTCGCGCAGGATGCCGGTCAGAATCGGCTTGCTCAGCGTGGCGGGCTCGCCGGACGGATCCAGCGACGGCACCACGATGTGCGCGGTCATGATCGAGTCGATCCCGGCCTCGATCGCGGCCTCGAACGGCGGCGCGTCGATCGTGTTCCACTGCTCGCGGGTGTGGTTGATCGTCGGCAGCGACGTGTGGCTGTCGTCGACGGTGTCACCGTGCCCCGGGAAGTGCTTCGCGCACGAGGCGATGCCGCCGCCGCCCTCCAGCCCGGTCACCTGGGCCGCGGTCAGGTCGGCGACCAGCGTGGGGTCGGACGAGAACGAACGCACCCCGATCACCGGGTTGAGCGCGTTCACGTTGACGTCGGCCACCGGCGCGTAGGCCTGGTTGACGCCCACCGCCCGCAGCTCCGCCCCGGCGATCGCCGCGGCCTCCCGGGCGTCGGCCGTACTGCGGCCCGCCCCGAGCGCCATCGCGCCCGGGAACTGGGTGGCCGGCGGACCGACCCGGAACACGACGCCGTGCTCCTGGTCGGTGCTGATCAGCAGCGGGACCGAGACCTTGTCACCGACGGCGAGCGAGGCCTGCTGCAGCCCGTTCGACAGCGCGGCGATCTGCGGCGGGTTGGCGACCGAGTCGGTCCAGGCGAAGTAGATGACGCCGCCCAGCTTGTACTTGGCCACCACCTCCGCCGGCGTCGCGACGCCGTACGCCGTGACGTTGCGCCGGTCGGCGGTCTGCGCGGTGGCGCCGTAGGCGTAGGTGACGAAAAGCTGGCCGACCTTCTCCTCCAGCGTCATCCGCGCCAGCGTCGCGGTGGCCCAGCCGTGGGCACGGCCAGGGTTCGAGGCGGCGGCGACACCGGGCCGGAGCCCGGCCGCACCGGCAACAGCCGCTGCAGCCAGGCCCAGGACGGTACGCCGGGTCGGACGGCTCACCAGGACAACCCGTGGCCGAACGGGTACAGCGCAGTGGCCGGCTGACCCGCGACCGGGATGTCGACCGGGAGCTTGCCGGCCGGCGCGATCTCGCCGTACAGGACCTTGGTCAGCGACTCCATCGAGACCGCCTGGTAGCCGTAGGTGGCCACGTAGGTCGGCGCCTGGTCGAAGTAGGCGATGTCGTACGGGTCGCGGACGGCGACGACGATCACGGTCTTGCCGGTGGCGAGCAGGTCCTTGACCAGCTTCTGCTGCTTGGCCAGCTTGTCGGTGACCCTGGTGTCCCAGGCCTTCTGGGTCAGCACGACCGTGACGTCGTTGGCCTGCGCCTTGGCGACCGCGTCGGCGATCGCGGCGTCGGTCGGTGCCGCGCCGGTCTGCGCGACGGTCGTGGTCGCGCCTCGCTTGGTGAGGCTGTTGGCCAGCGCCTGGGTGGTGTTGACGCCCCAGCCGGTGACGAGCACCTTGCGGGCCTGGTTGCTGAGCGGCAGCGTGTTCGCGTTGTTCTTGACCAGGGTGATGCTCTTGTCGACGATGCGCTGCGCCGTGGCCAGGTGGTCCGGCGTACCGACCGTGGTGGCGACCTTGGCCGGGTCGACGAACGGGTGGAACAGCACGCCCTTCTTCAGCTTCAGCAGCAGGATGCGCATCAGGCTCTCGTCGATCCGGCGCTCGCTGATCCGGCCCGACTTCACCGCGTCCACGACGGCCCGGAACTGCACGTCCGGCGCGGGCGGCAGCAGCAGCTGGTCGACGCCGGCCTCGATCGCGCGGACCGCCACCTCGGCGTCGCCGTACTTGGCCCGGACCGCCGCCATCTCCAGCGCGTCGGTGATGATCAGGCCCTTGAAGCCGAGCTCCTTGCGCAGCACACCGGTCATGATCGGCTTGCTCAGCGTGGCCGGGTCACCGGACGGGTCCAGCGACGGGATCACGATGTGGGCGGTCATGATCGAGTCGATGCCGGCCTTGATCGCGGCCTTGAACGGCGGCGCGTCGATCGTGTTCCACTGCTCGCGGGTGTGGTTGATCGTCGGCAGCGACGTGTGGCTGTCGTCGACGGTGTCACCGTGGCCCGGGAAGTGCTTCGCGGTGGCGATGATGCCGGCGTCCTTCTGGTAGCCCTGCACCTGCGCGACCGTCAGGTCCGACACCAGCTGCGGGTCCGACGAGAAGGAGCGGACGCCGATCACCGGGTTGAGCGCGTTCACGTTGACGTCGGCGACCGGGGCGTAGTCCTGCCGGATGCCCATCGCCTTCAGCTCGCGCCCGGTGATGCCGGCCGCGGTCCGGGCGTCGGCCGTACTACGGGCCGCGCCGTGCGCCATGTTGCCGCCGAACTGGGTGGCGGGCGGCCCGATCCGGACCACGACGCCCTGCTCCTGGTCGGTGGCGATCGTCATCGGCACCCGGATGCCGGTGCTGGTGGCCACCGTCTGCAGCTGGTTGGAGTACGTCGCCAGCTGGGTCGGGTTCTGCACGTTGTCGCGGGCGTTGAAGTAGATCCAGCCGCCCGGCTTGTACTTCGCGACCACCTCGGCCGGCGTCGCGACGCCGTACAGGTTGGTGTTGCGCTGGTCGGGCTTGTGCGCGTCCGGCCCGTAGCCGAACAGCACGAACATCTGCCCGATCTTCTCCTCCAGCGACATGCCCTTCATCGCGGTGGCGACCTGCTGCAGTGACGTGATCGGCGGCTGGCCCTTCGGTTCGGGCGGTGGCGCGGCGACCGCGGCGGCCGGGACCAGCGCGGCCACGGTGGCGACAGCGGTCGCAGAGGCGAGAGTGGTGAGAACAGAGCGGCGCAACGCGGACATGACCGACCCCTCAGGTAATTGAATTACAACGTTCCCCCTGGACGCGAAAGTTACCCACGCCACAGATCAGGGTCAAGAGGAAACGGACACCTCATCCAACACGCCGCTCCGGCCGGCGACAACAGACCGCGCTCCATCAACCGCTTGATCACGGCCGTCGTCCGGGCAGCTCGGGGCATCCCGGGGCAGCTTGGGGCAGTTCGGCTCGTCACGGGGTGATGGCTTTGTGGTGCCACCACAGGAGTGCGGGGACGACGGTGAGTTCGACGGCCAGGGCGCCCACGTAGGCCGGGTGGGGCCAGTCGGTGAGCAGGATCGACAGGAGGCGGGTGAGGCCGCCGACGATCCCGAGGGCGAGAACGGCTCGGGTGGCGAGGGCTCGTTCGACGGGGCGGCGCAGGGACCACAGCAGGAGGAGACCGGCGGCGAACCAGTAGAGGTTGGCGAAACGGAACTCGCTGTCGACGGTCGGAGTCACCGGCGCACCGCCCGGAAGGTGGGCGGGGCCGGCGAAGATCCCGAAGAGGCCGGTGACCAGCGGTACGACGGCGATGGCGATCAGGCTCGCGCGGAGGGGCTTCGAGACAGTGCTGCGGACAGGGGAAGTCGCGGTGCCGGTCATGCCTGCATCATCGTTGCCGGCGGGGGCCAGGAGGTCGACGACGTTCGTGATCCGTCACACCCTCCCGTGACGGCGTCACCCCTCCGCCAGGTCCGGCGCTGACTCGAGGTCACAGTTCGAAGGTCGCGACGACCGGGAGGTGGTCGGCGGCGTGGGTGATGGGGGTGCGGGCGGACTTGGCGCGGAAGTCCGTGGAGTGCAGGACGTAGTCGATCCGTCGAAGTGGCAGGACGGCGGGGTTGGTCAAGCCGAGGCCGAAGCCGACCTCGGGCCAGGTGTCCTTCAGGACCGTGGTGAGGTGCTTGATCTCCGGCGCGGTCGGCACGGCGTTGAGGTCGCCGGTGAGCAAGGTCGGTGTGGTGGAACCGGCGAGCAGCTGGACGATCCGCTGCGACTGCTCGACGCGCTCGGCGGAGGTCAGCTTGGACAGGTGGGTGGTGGCGAAGCGCACGTCCCGGCCGGCGACGTCGATGGTGGCGACGGCCAGACCGCGTTGCTCGCTGCCGGCGTGCAGCGGCAGCAAGGTGTTGCTGAAGCTCGTGATCGGGTAGCGGGACAGGATCGCGGTGCCGTACTGGCGGCGCGGCTCGCCGGGCACGAGCGGATCGAGGTCGAGGTTGGCGGCGAACCGGTACTCCATGCCGAGCCGGGTGGCCAGCCAGGCGGCCTGGTTCTGCCAGTTGCTGCGTTCGCTCCAGTGCACGTCGACCTCTTGCAGACCGACCACCGCGGCGCCGGACTGGGCGATCACGGTCGCGATCCGCTCCAGGTTCAGGACACCGTCGACGCCTTGGGCGTGGTGGATGTTGTAAGTCATCACCGGCACCGTGGTGACCGCACGCGGCTGAGCGACGGCCGCGACCGGGGCCAGCACCAGCAGAGCGGCGACAGCGGCGAACAGGCGGGAAAGTCGAGGCATGAGCCAGACAGAACCACGCCGTCGGCTCACCGAGCCAACGTTTGCTCGCTCGTCGAAACCATCGCGCCGGCCGGGGCCGCCGGTGGAGACAGCGAAGTCCCCTGGCACCGCGCAGGCGCCAGGGAACTTCGGCAGTTACAGCTTGAGAGCGCTCGCGACGACGTCGGCCAGCGAGTGGGCGACCTCGTCGGCGGTGTCGGACGACTCCGCCTCGACCATGACCCGGACCAAGGGCTCGGTGCCGGAGGGCCGCAGCAGCACCCGGCCGGTGTCGCCGAGCCGCTTGGTCGCGTCCGCGACGGCAGCCTGCACGGTGGCGTCGGTACCGGCGCGGGACTTGTCGACGTCCGGAACGTTGACCAGGACCTGCGGCAGGCGGGTCATCACGCCGGCCAGGTCGCGCAGCGACTTGCCGGTTTGCGCCAGCCGGGCGAGCAGCATGACCGCGGTCAGGGTGCCGTCGCCGGTGGTCGCGTGGTCGGACAGGATCACGTGGCCCGACTGCTCGCCGCCGAGCTTGTGGCCGCCGGCCTTCATCGCCTCGAGCACGTACCGGTCGCCGACCTTGGTCTGCTCGACCGCGATGCGCTCCCGGACCATCGCCTGGACGAAGCCCAGGTTGCTCATCACGGTCGCGACCACGGTGTCGTTCTTCAGCCGCCCGCTGTCGCGCATCGCCAGCGCCAGCACCGCGAGGATCTGGTCGCCGTCGACGAGCTCGCCGCCGGCGTCCACCGCCAGGCAGCGGTCGGCGTCGCCGTCGAGCGCGATGCCGAGATCGGCGCGGTGGCCGATCACCTCGCGCCGCAGGCCCTCCATGTGGGTGGAGCCGCAGTCGAGATTGATGTTCAGGCCGTCGGGCTTGGCGGCGTACGTGATGACCTCGGCGCCGAGCCGGCGCAGGGTCTCCGGCGCGGTCAGCGAGGCAGCGCCGTTGGCGCAGTCGATGACCACCTTGAGCCCGTCGAACCGGTTCGGAGCGGACCGGACCAGGTGCGACACGTAGGTCTCGAAGCCCTGCCCGTCGTCGAGCACGCGTCCGACCGCGGCCCCGGTCGGACGCTGCCACTGCTCGCCGACCCGGCCCTCGATCGCGTCCTCGATCGCGTCGTCGAGCTTGATTCCGCCGCGGGCCAGGAACTTGATGCCGTTGTCCGGCATCGGGTTGTGGCTGGCCGACAGCATCACGCCGAGATCGGCACCGGTCGAACCGGTCAGGTACGCGACCGCCGGGGTCGGCAGGACGCCGAGCCGGAAGACGTCGACGCCTGCGCTGGCCAGACCGGCCACTACGGCGGCTTCCAGGAACTCACCACTGGCACGCGGATCCCGGCCCACAACGGCGCGCGGCCGGTGCCCTTCGAAGGCACCGGCCTCGCCGAGTACGTGAGCGGCGGCGACCGAGAGGTCGAGCGCCAGCTCCGCGGTCAGGTCCACGTTCGCCAGGCCACGGACGCCGTCCGTGCCGAACAAACGCGCCATCAGGTGATCAGCGCTTGCTGTACTGCGGAGCCTTACGGGCCTTCTTGAGACCGGCCTTCTTGCGCTCCTTGATCCGCGCGTCGCGGCTGAGCAGACCGGCCTTCTTCAGCCCCGGACGGTTCGCCTCCTCGTCGGCGGCGTTCAGGCAGCGGGCGATGCCGAGCTGCAGCGCACCGGCCTGGCCGGTGATGCCGCCGCCGTTGATCCGGGCGATCACGTCGTAGGAGCCCTCGAGCCCGGCCACGACGAACGGCTCGTTCACGTGCTGCTGGTGCACCTTGTTCGGGAAGTACACGTCGATCGGCTTGCCGTTGACGGTGATGTTGCCCGTCCCCGGAACCAGGCGGACGCGGGCGACGGCCTCCTTGCGGCGACCGGTCGCGCCGGCCGGGTTGATCACCGCGACGCGGCCGGACTCGGCGCGCTGCTCCGGGCTCGGGTTCGTCTCGGAGGTGTAGGCGACCGGGCCCTCGCTGTCGATGGGGACCTCAGGGTCGAACTCGGCGGTCTCGGTGGTGATGTCGCTCACGCTGGAAATCCTCGTTTACCTGGCTCGTCGATCGCTTACTGGGCGATCTGGGTGATCTCGAACGTCTTCGGCTGCTGGGCCGCGTGCGGGTGCTCCGGACCGGCGTACACCTTCAGCTTGGTCAGCAGCTTCCGGCTCAGCCGGTTCTTCGGCAGCATGCCCCAGACGGCCTTCTCGACGACCTTGCGCGGGTCCTTGGCGAGCAGCTCGCCGACCGGCGTGCTGGTCAGACCACCCGGGTAGCCGGAGTGACGGTAGGCCAGCTTGTCGGTCCGCTTGTTGCCGGACAGCGCGACCTTGGACGCGTTGACGACGACGACGAAGTCTCCACCGTCCACGTGCGGGGCGAACGTCGGCTTGTGCTTGCCGCGCAGAAGAGTGGCGATCTGGACGGCGAGCCGACCGAGCGTGACGTCGGTGGCGTCGATCACATGCCACTCACGAGTGACGTCAGCAGGCTTCGGGCTGTACGTGCGCACGGTCGTTGACCTTCGTTTCTCAGAGGTTGACAAAACTGGAGCGTCGGCGAGCGGTTCACCGTGACCGGTGTTGACCTGGAACGCACAACAGCAGCCCAGAATACCGGCGCGGACACGTCGGGGTCAAAGTGAGCGTGACCGACCGGGGGACCCCGGCTTGGAACCGAACTCCGACCGCACTAGTTTAGCGGTGAAGATTGAAGTCCGAACCGCGTCCCGCCGGCTGACGATAACCCTCACTCACCGGGCGATGACGCCAGCTTCCGAAGAGGGCATTGTGACCGAACAGTCGCTCACCGTCCGGGACAACCGGACCGGCAAGGACTACGACCTTGCCATCACCGACGGCACCATCCGCGCCGCCGATCTCAAGCAGATCAGCGCCTCCGACGGAGACGGGGGGCTGGCCACCTACGACCCCGGCTTCGTCAACACCGCCTCCACCCGCTCGGCCGTCACTTTCATCGACGGCGACCAGGGCATTCTCGAGTACCGCGGCTACCCGATCGAGCAGCTGGCCGAGCAGTCGAACTACCTCGAGGTCGCCTACCTGCTGATCAACGGCAGCCTGCCGAACAAGACCGAGTACGAGGCCTGGGCGCACGACGTGACCTATCACACGTTCGTGCACGAGAACCTGAAGACCTTCATGCAGGGCTTCCGGTACGACGCGCACCCGATGGGCATGCTGCTGGCCTCGGTCGGCGCGCTGTCCACCTTCTACCCCGAGTCGCGCAACATCTTCGACGAGGAGTCGCGGGCGCTGCAGATCCGCCGGCTGATCGCCAAGATGCCGACGCTCGGCGCGTTCGCGTTCCGGCACGCGCAGGGCAAGCCCTACGTGTACCCGGACAACGAGCTCAGCTACGCGGCGAACTTCCTGTCGATGCTGTTCAAGATGAGCGAGCCCAAGTACGCCGCCGACGACCGGCTGGTCCGGGCGCTGGAGATCCTGTTCATCCTGCACGCCGACCACGAGCAGAACGCCTCCACCAACGCGGTCCGGGCGATCGGCTCGACCCAGGTCGACCCGTACAGCGCGGTCACCGGTGGCATCGCAGCCCTCTACGGCCCGCTGCACGGCGGCGCCAACGAGGCGGTGCTGAAGATGCTGCGCCGGATCGGCACGCTGGACAACATCCCGTCGTTCATCGAGGGCGTGAAGAACGGCGAAGAGCGGCTGATGGGCTTCGGCCACCGGGTCTACAAGAACTACGACCCGCGGGCCAAGATCATCAAGAAGGCCGCCGACGACGTGTTCGAGGTGACCGGGATCAACCCGTTGCTGAAGATCGCCGTCGAGCTGGAGAAGATCGCGCTGGAGGACGAGTACTTCGTCTCCCGCAAGCTCTACCCGAACGTCGACTTCTACTCCGGCCTGATCTACGAGGCCCTGCAGTTCCCGCCGGAGATGTTCACCGTGCTGTTCGCCATCCCGCGCACCTCGGGCTGGCTGGCGCAGTGGCTGGAAATGCTCGGCGACGGCGACCAGAAGATCGCCCGCCCGAAGCAGATCTACACCGGCGGCCGCGGCATCGACTACGTGCCGATGGGCGACCGCTGACCCCACGCACCACCCGCGAAGGCCCTCTCGAGCTGACTCGAGAGGGCCTTCGCCCGTTCCGGGCCTGACCCGCCAGGCCTACGGGACACCCTGACCGGTACGCCGTACGCCGGTCCGCCCGGTACGCCGGGCTACCTCCGCGGAGGTAGTCCCGGTGCCGCCACCGGCCCGACGCGCGGCAGGGGTGGTTTTCGCGACGCTGTGGTGGACATCGACCACGACAGGAGAACCACCATGAATTCCCTGCTGCAAAAGGACTTTGCGTCGGCCGGCGCGACCCGCCTCACCGGCTGGCTCGGCCGTCACAGCGTCGACATCCTCCGGATCAGCCTCGGGCTGGTCTTCCTCGGCTTCGGCCTGCTGAAGTTCTTCCCCGGCGCGAGTCCGGCCGAAGGGCTGGTGATGCGCACGCTCGACACCCTCACGCTCGGCGTGGTCAGCGGCCAGACCGCCGTCGTGCTGACCGCGGTGATGGAGTGCTTCATCGGGCTCACGCTGCTCACCGGCCGGTTCCTGCGAACGGGACTGCTGGTGCTGGGGATGGCACTGGTGGGCATCATGTCGCCGCTGGTGCTGTTCTTCGGCGACCTGTTCCCGGGCACGCCGACGCTGGAGGCGCAGTACGTGCTGAAGGACATCGTCCTGGCTGCCGCCGGCCTGGTGATCGCCGCGAAGGCGCTGGCCGCCGCACCCCTGCAAGGCCTGCGGGGTTGAGCACTTGGGACGGCCCCGGCCCGGCATGGTTGCCGCGGACCGGGGCCGTACTGCGCTGCTGCGGACTACGACGCCGCGGCACCATCGAGCGGTTCCCGGGCTGCGGCGAAGAGCTGCTCGAGGGTGCCACGGGCCCGCGCCATCGCGATGTGATCGATGTAGTCGCGGGATTCCACGATCATCCCGTCCCGGACCCGCAGGACGAACACGCACGGCGCCCGGAACGGCGTACCGGTGGCGATCACCGTGCCGGCGTACTCGAACTCGGCGACGATCACCTCCGGGTCGGCGGTTTGGTGGATCCGGATGTTCTGGGGCCGGAAGCGGATCGCCTCGGCGACCCGTGGACCGGTACCGCCGAAGTGCGCACGCAGCGCGTCCCGGCTGAGCAGCGGGCGGTCACCGCCCGGGGCCATCGGATGACGGACGTCGGTCTGCTCGGCGTAGAGCCCGGGCAGGGCGGCGAAGTCGCGGTCCGCGACCCCGTGGACCAGGCGCAGGAAGACCTCACTGGGTGTCACGTGCTTCCTCTCGTCAGCGCGATAAGCGAAGTTGCCACTCCGAATATATGGAGTAGTGACTTCGCTTACAACCGATCGGTGGTCCGCGGCGTCTTCTACGCTGTGCGGGACGAAGGAGGGTGGCCGGGTGCGAGCTGACGCGCGGGACAACCGGGAGCGGATCCTGGCCGCGGCCGAGGAAGTGTTCGGGCGGTCGCCGGCCGCCTCCACCGACGACGTCGCGAAGCTGGCCGGCGTCGGGATCGCCACCGTGTTCCGGCACTTCCCGACCAAGCTGGAGCTGCTGGAGGCCGTGCTCACCGTGCGGCTGGAGCGGCTCCGCGACCAGGCCCGGGAACTGGTCGGCAGCGGCGATCCGAGGACGGCGTTCTTCGCGTTCTTCGCGCAGGTGGTCGGTGAGGCGGCGTCGAAGCTGGCGATCGCCGACGCGCTCGCCGCGGCCGGTGCCGCCGTCGGTGAGGAGGCCTACAAGGCCGGAGCCGGGCTGCGCGAGGCCTTCGGCGAGCTGCTGACCCAGGCCCAACGCGCCGGCGTCGTACGCCAGGACGCGGACCAGCCCGAGGTGTACGCGCTGCTCGTCAGCGCATCCCGGGGAGCAACGGCTCTCGGACTGGCTCCCGACGTCCGCGACCGCATGCTGAACCTCCTGTACGACGGACTGCGGCCTGGGCGTACTCCGTGAGGCGTCGCTGGCAGAGCTGGTCCCGCCGACGCCGCGTGGTCGTCGTACTGCTGCTGGTCTTCGCGCTGCTCGTCCCTCTACCGCTCGGCGCGTACGCGGTCTCGCTGCGCATCCACTACGCCGGCGATCCCGCGTCCACAGCGCAGACGCGCAACCAGGACGCGCTCTGGCTCGGTCACGCCTGGGTCGACGGCCGCAAGACCGCCGCAGACGTCACCGCACTCGCGGAGCGACTCTCCGGTACCGGCATCCGCGACCTCTACGTGCACGCCGGGCCGCTGGAGCACGACGGCACCCTGCCGCTGGCCGAGGTGTCGCCGAAAGCCCGCTGGTTCACCGACGCGATGAGCAAGGCCGCTCCCGGCGTACGGGTGCAGGCCTGGCTCGGCGATCTGGTCCTGCCGGCCAAGAACCCGGGCATGGACCTGGACAGCCAGGCGGTCCGGGACCAGGTGACCGCGTCGTCGGCGGCTGTGCTGGACCAGGGGTTCGACGGCATCCACTTCGACTTCGAGCCGGTGCACTCGGGGTCGAAGGGCTTCCTGGCGGTGCTGGACCAGGTCCACGCGCTCACCACTGGGCGCGGCGTACCGCTGTCGGTCGCGGCGGCGCAGATCGACCCGCTGTTCAAGCTGAACGCCCTGCCGCTGGCCATCGCCGGCGAAGGCAAGTGGTGGTCGCAGGAGTACTTCGGTCAGGTCGCCCGGCGGGTGGAGCAGATCGCGGTCATGTCCTACGACACCGCGATGCCGCTGGAGTCCCTGTACGGCGGGTACGTCGCCCAGCAGACCAAGCTGGCGCTGGAGGTGACACCGGACCACGTGGACCTGCTGATGGGCCTCCCGGCGTACTGGGAGAGCAATCCGAGTCACTGGGGGCACGCTGAGACCGTCGAGGCCGCTGTCCGTGGCGCACGCCTCGGTCTCGGCGACTCCTCGCGGCAGAACTTCGGCCTGGCCCTGTACGTCGACTTCACCGCGACCGACGAGCACTGGACCGCGTACCGCAACGCATGGGTGAGGAAATGAGCACTTTGACCTTCCGGCGCGTGACCCGCGACGACTTCCCGCTGCTGGCCCAATGGCTGGCCAACCCGCACGTCGAGCGCTGGTGGAACCACGAGACCGACCCGGCTGCTGTCGAGCGGGACTTCGGGGCGAGCGCCGACGGACGCGAGCCGTCCGAGGACTTCCTGCTGCTGGTGGACGAGCAGCCGGCCGGGCTGATCCAGCGGAGCCGGCTGACCGACTACCCCGAAGAGCTGGAGACTTTCGCCGAGCTGACCGACGTACCGGACGGCGCGGTGATCGTGGACTACTTCATCGGCGCCACGGAGCACACCGGCCAGGGTCTGGGGACGGCGATGATCGCCGCCATGGTCGCGAAGATCTGGACGGAGCTGCCGGCGACGCCGGCGGTACTGGCCGCGGTGGTCGCCGCCAACCGGAACTCCTGGCGGGCCCTCGAACGCGCCGGCTTCCGCCGCGTCGCCGAAGGGCCGATGGAGCCGGACAACCCGGTCGACGACCCGCTGCACTACGTCTACCGCCTCGACCGCCCCGCCGCCTGAACAGGCACGGCGAGACGGTCGCGTTCGGCTGTGCGCCCGGAGCTCAGCGGGCGCGCTCGACCCGGCCCTCGTCCCACACCGGTTCGTCGGACTCGTAGACCGAGCCGTCGGAGCCGAAGACCAGGTAACGGTCGAAGTCGCGGGCGAACCAGCGGTCGTGGGTGACCGCGAGAACCGTTCCGTCGAAGGCGTCGAGGCCCTCCTCCAGCGCCTCGGCCGACTCCACGTCGAGGTTGTCGGTCGGCTCGTCCAGCAGCAGCAGAGTCGCCCCGGACAGCTCCAGCAGCAGGATCTGGAACCGTGCCTGCTGACCACCGGACAGAACGTCGAAGGTCTGCTCGGCGGCGTGCGCGAGCTCGTACCGGTCGAGCTTGCGGGAGGCCAGTTCGCGGCCCATCCCGTCGCGGTGCTCGTCGCCGCGGTGCAGGATCTCCAGCAGCGTCCGTCCGGCCAGCTCCGGGTGCTCGTGCGTCTGCGCGAACCAGCCCGGCCGGACCCGCGCGCCCAGCTTCGCCGTCCCGGTGTGGGCGACCGACGGAATCACGATCTCGCCGACCGGCTGGTGCTCGACGTCGGGGTCGGAGCCGCCGTTGGCCAGCAGCCGCAGGAAGTGTGACTTGCCCGAACCGTTCGAGCCGAGCACAGCCACGCGTTCGCCGTACCAGACCTCCAGGTCGAACGGCTTCATCAGACCGGTCAGCTCCAGGCCGGTGCAGACGACCGCCCGCTTGCCCGTCCGGCCGCCGGTGAGCCGCATGCTGACCTTCTGCTCGCGCGGGATCGCCTCCGGTGGGCCGGCCTCCTCGAACTTGCGCAGCCGGGTCTGCGAGGCCCGGTAGCGCGACGCCATGTCGGAGTTGTACGCCGCCTTCTGCTTGTACATCAGCATCTGCGCGCGCAGCTTGGCGTGCTCGTCGTCCCAGACCTTGCGCAGCAGCTCGAAGCGCTCGAACCGGTGCTTGCGCGCCGCGTGGTAGGTCTTGAAACCGCCACCGTGGGTCCAGGCGGTGTTGCCGGCGGCACCGAGCTCGACGGTGACGATCCGGGTCGCGGTGTTGGCCAGCAGCTCGCGGTCGTGACTGATGTAGAGCACGGTCTTCTGCGTCGCGTTGAGCTCCTGCTCGAGCCAGCGCTTGCCCGGCACGTCCAGGTAGTTGTCCGGCTCGTCCAGCATCAGCACCTCGTCCGGACCGCGCAGCAGCGCCTCCAGCACGAGCCGCTTCTGCTCACCGCCCGACAGCGTCTTCACCTCCCGCCAGCGGCACCGGTCGAACGGCATGCCGAGCGCTGCCGTCGTACAGACGTCCCAGAGCACCTCGGCGTCGTACCCGCCGACCTCGCCCCAGTCGGAGACCGCCTGGGCGTAGCGCAGCTGGGTCTTCTCGTCGTCGGCCTCCATCATCGCCAGCTCGGCCTTGTCCAGCTTGGCCGCGGCGGCCTGGATCGGCTCCGGCGCGACGCTGAGCAGCAGGTCGCGCACGGTCGAGGAGTCCCGCACGGAGCCGACGAACTGCCGCATCACGCCCAGTCCGCCGGACCGCGAGATGCTGCCGCTGTGCGGTTTCAGGTCACCCGCGATGATCCTGGTCAGCGTCGTCTTGCCGGACCCGTTGGCCCCGACCAGCGCCACCTTCGCGCCGTCGCCGACCCGGAACGTGATGTCGTCCAGCAGCACCCGCCCGTCCGGCAGCTCGAACCCGATCCCCGCCACGTCCACATGACCCATGCGCCCAGTGTGACCGGCCCGCCCGGGTGGCCGCGAACGGTTATCCCCTCACCACCCCTTCAGGTGGTCGAGGTAGACACCGCCGGTGGGGCGGAGCGAGCCGGTCAGGAAAAGCTGGAGCGGGGCGGCGTACAGGCCGTACGTCCTGGTGCCGGTGAGGAAGCCGGCGGTGGCACAGCCGTCGTACTGGACCCAGACCTCGCGCGGGCCCTGCCGGGTGTCGAAGCGGAGCACGATCGCCTCGGTCGGACGAGCCCGCTCGGGCGTGCACTTGAACACCGGAAGGTCCGGGTTGCGTTCCGGCAGCACCTTGATGGCGTCGACGACTCGCTGGGCCGTCGTGGCGTCGAACACTCCAGCGCCCAGCAGCGTCGTGGCACCGGGCGTCAGCCGGTAGCGGCAGGCCAGCAGGCCGGACACCGGGGTCTCCAGGTCGAGCCCGGCGCTCGGCGACGGGGCAAGGTCACCACTGAGGATCGGGTGCTGCTCTGCGCAGCTGCCTCCGGGCGAGCTCTCCGGATTCTCCCGGCCCGCGCTGGAGTCCGCCGCGCTGCCGCTGGTGGCAGTGTCGACCGGTGAACCATCGCCGATCGCGCTCCACACTCCCCCGATGGCCACCGCGACCACCATCGCCGCGGACCCACCGAACACGGCCTGCCGCCGGCGCCGGACCCGGCGGCGTGCCTCTGCCGCGAGGCCCCGGTCTCGCAGCTCCCGGACGCCGTCCGCCATGGTCTGGAACGCGTCGGCCAGCGTGGGGCCGAGTTCCTCTTCCTGGTCAGGCATCCTCGGCTCCTTCCTTGGCCAGCGTGTTCTTCAGGACCGCCAGGGCCCGGTGGACGTGCGATCTGGCCGTCGCCTCGGCGCAGTGCAGCAGGGCGCCGATCTCGGCGTACGACAGGTCCTCGTAGAACCGGAGCACCACCGCTGCCCGCTGGCGGTCCGGCAGCGTCTTGCAGAGCTCCCAGACGGCCTCGGCGTCGGCACGGTCCGCCGCACCGTCCGGTGCGGCGGCGGCCGTCCGGGTGGGCTCGGCGGTCGGCGCCTCCCGGCGGCGGAACCGGCGCCACCACGAGATGTGCGCGTTGACCACCATCCGCTTCACGTACGCCTCCGGGTCGTCGGCCCGGCTGACCCGGGCCCAGCGCGCGCAGGCCGTCGTCAGGGCGTCCTGGACCGCGTCCTCGGCCAGCGTGACGTCGCCGGTCAGGACGTAGGCGAACCGCAGCAGCGCGTCGGCGCGTTCGCTGACGAACAGCTCGAAGTCGAGCGGACCGCTGCCGGTCTGCATCGGGGCCAAGGCTGCCTCCATACCCTCAGGACGGCGATCCGCCCGGGTTCGTTGCAGTCGCCCGCAGGATCCGGAAACCCTTGGCGCTGGCCACCCGGTCGCACGGATAGCCCTGCTCGGTCAGCCAGCGCTGCAGGGAGTCGCCGCCCAGGTTCTTGCCGACCACCAGCCAGGCCGTACCGCCGGGCTTCAACCTGGACAGCCAGCGCAGCAGCATCTTGTGCAGTTCGGGCTTGCCGATGTGGATCGCCGGGTTCGACCAGATCTCGTCGAACCGGACATCGTCCGGGACGTCGTCGGGCAGCGCCGGATGGACCCGATCGCCGACGCCCGCCGCGGCCGCGTTGATCGCGGTCAGTTCCAGCGCGCGGTTGTTCACGTCGACGGCCCAGACGACGGCGTCGGGGTTCTCGACCGCCAGGCCGCAGGCGATCGGCCCGTAGCCGGCACCGAGGTCCAGCACCACCTTGCGCCCGGGCGTCGGCCGGACCTCGCGCAGCAGCACCGCCGTACCGATGTCCAGGCGGTCGCGGGAGAAGACGCCGCTCGCGGTGGTGAACTCGTAGTCGCGGTCCCAGATCCGCGCCTGCACGGTACGGCGTACGTCGGCCGAGGCCGGGTCCGCGGAGAAGAAGTGGTCAGCCACGGCGGTGCACCTCGCCCCGGACCTGCCGGGCCAGCAGAGCCCGCGCGGCCAGGTCCTCGTCCGCGGGGTAGCGCACTTCCTCCAGGGTCAGCCCGTGCGCCGGCAGCACGGCGACGGCGGAGTCCCGCATCTTGCCGGCCAGGACCGCGGCAGGCCAGTCGACGTCCCGCCGCCCGTCACCGACCGGGATCAGCGCGCCGACCAGGGCACGGACCATCGAGTGGCAGAAGGCGTCGGCGATCACGGTGCCGTCCAGCAGACCGGGACCGACGCGGACCCACGAGTACTCCAGCAGGGCGCGGACCGTGCTCGCCCCTTCGCGCTTCTTGCAGAACGCCGCGAAGTCGTGCTCCCCCAGCAACTGGGCGGCGGCCGCGTTCATCCGGTCCACGTCCAGCGGGCGGACGACCCGCAGCACCTCCCGGCGGCGCAGCGGATCCCAGCCGACCGCGTCGTCGCAGAGCCGGTAGACGTAGCGCCGGGCCAGCGCGGAGAACCTGGCGTCGAACCCGTCGGCCGCCTCCGCCACCGCTGTGACGGCCACATCATCAGGCAGTACGCCGTTGAGCCGGCGCAGCAGGTCCCTGCCCGTGACGGGGACGTCCAGGTCGACGTGGGTCACCTGGCCGCGGGCGTGCACGCCGGTGTCGGTCCGGCCCGCGCAGGTGACCGCCGGGCGGTCCGGGAGGCGCAGTACGGTGCCCAGCGCTTCCTCCAGGGCCCCCTGCACGGTCCTGAGGCCGTCCTGACGGGCCCAGCCGTGGAATTCGGTCCCGTCGTACCTCAGGTCTATCCGCCAGCGCACAGGGCAATCTAACGCAGCAGCGCCCCGCCACCCGAAAGAGGTGGCGGGGCGCTGCGGAGCAAAGGTGTTACTTGTCCTCGGTCTCGCCGGCCTTGGTGAAGCCGGCGGCCGTGGCCGCGTCCTCGGTGGAGAACCAGACCTCGGCCTCGGTCTGCTCGTACCACGGCGAGTCGGGGGTGTGGTACTTCATCGAGTTCTCGTTGCCCTTGATGTCGAAGCCCTCCGGCGCGGAGCCGTCGGCGGTCGGGGCGGCGGAGCCCTCGTACTTGCCCGCGACGACGTCCTGGACGGCCTCGTCCTTGACCTCGTCGGTGGCCTCGGCGGCCGGCGCGTCGTCGGCCGCGGCCGCCTTCTTCGCCGGGGCCTTCTTGGCCGGAGCCTTCTTCGCGGCCGGCGCGTCGGCCAGCGCCTCGACCAGCTCGATCTTCACCATCGGGGCGTTGTCGCCCTTGCGCGGGCCGAGCTTGATGATCCGGGTGTAGCCGCCCGAACGGTCGGCGTACCGCTCGCCGATCTCGGTGAAGAGCACGTGCACGACGCTCTTGTCCCGGATCCGCTTCATCACCTGGCGGCGGGAGTTCAGGTCACCGCGCTTGGCCTTGGTGATCATCGACTCCGCCAGCGGCTGCAGGCGCTTGGCCTTGGCCGCGGTGGTGGTGATCGCGCCGTGCTCGAACAGCGACGTCGCGAGGTTGCTGAGCATCAGCTTCTCGTGCGCCGGGCTGCCGCCGAGGCGAGAACCCTTGGTAGGGGTAGGCATTGTCCAACTCCAGAAATCTCAGGCCCGGGTGCGGACCTTGGGGAAATCGGGCCGTAGGGCCGTCGAAAGGTCAGTACTGCTCGGTCTCGGCGAAACTCTCGTCCTCGTCCTCGGCGTCGTCGCCGTAGGCCTCGGCGGCGGCACGCAGGTCGAAGCCAGGAGGCGAGTCCTTCAGCGACAGGCCCATCTCGGCCAGCTTCAGCTTGACCTCGTCGATCGACTTGGAGCCGAAGTTGCGGATGTCCAGCAGGTCCTGCTCGCTGCGCGAGATCAGCTCACCCACGGTGTGGATGCCCTCGCGCTTGAGGCAGTTGTAGGACCGGACGGTCAGCTGCAGGTCCTCGACCGGCAGGGCCAGGTCGGCCGCCATCTGCTCGTCGACCGGCGACGGGCCGATGTCGATGCCCTCGGCCTCGACGTTCAGCTCGCGGGCCAGGCCGAACAGCTCGACCAGCGTCTTGCCGGCCGACGCGACGGCGTCGCGGGGCAGCATCGACGGCTTGGTCTCGACGTCGACGACCAGCCGGTCGAAGTCCGTGCGCTGCTCGACACGGGTCGCCTCGACCTTGTAGGTGACCTTGAGGACCGGCGAGTAGATCGAGTCGACCGGCATCCGGCCGATCTCGGCGTCGGCGGACTTGTTCTGGATCGCGGACACGTAGCCGCGGCCCCGCTCGACGACCAGCTCCATCTCGAGCCGGCCCTTCTCGTTCAGGGTGGCGATCTTCAGGTCCGGGTTGTGCACCTCGACACCGGCCGGCGGCGCGATGTCGGCGGCGGTGACGTCACCGGGGCCCTGCTTGCGCAGGTACATGGTGACCGGCTCGTCGTGCTCGGAGGAGACGACCAGGTCCTTGAGGTTCAGGATCAGCTGGGTGGCGTCCTCCTTGACCCCGGCGACCGTCGAGAACTCGTGCAGCACGCCGTCGACCTTGATGCTGGTCACGGCGGCGCCCGGGATGGACGACAGCAGGGTACGGCGGATGGAGTTGCCGAGGGTGTAGCCGAAGCCCGGCTCGAGCGGCTCGATCACGAACCGCGAGCGGTGCTCGCCGACGACCTCTTCGGTCAGGGTGGGGCGCTGCGCGATAAGCACTGTTTTCTTCCTTCTTCGATTTCGCGACGACCACTATTTGAGGTCGCGAGGCGAAGAACGACCGATCCCGCCGGCGGCGCGGACGCCGCCGGCGGGAGCCGGATCAGTTCTTCGAGTAGAGCTCGACGATCAGGTGCTCGGCGACCTGGGTGTCGATCTGTGCCCGGGTGGGCAGCTGGTGCACGAGGATCCGCAGCCGCTCCGGCAGGGCCTCGAGCCACGCCGGCACGACCCGCTCGGAGTGGGTCTCCCGCGCGATGATGAACGGCGTCATCTCGGCCGACTTCGGCCGGACGTCGATCACGTCGTGGGCCGCGACCCGGTACGACGGGATGTTCACCTTGATGCCGTTCACGGTGAAGTGGCCGTGCACGACGAGCTGACGCGCCTGACGACGGGTCCGGGCCAGACCGGCGCGGTACACGACGTTGTCGAGGCGGGACTCCAGAATGATCAGCAGGTTGTCACCGGTCTTACCCGGACGCCGCGAGGCCTCCTTGTAGTACAGGCTGAACTGCTTCTCCAGCACGCCGTAGGCGTAGCGGGCCTTCTGCTTCTCACGGAGCTGGAGCAGGTACTCGCTCTCCTTGGGACGGCCGCGGCCGTGCATACCCGGCGGGTACGGACGACGCTCGAACGCCTTGTCGCCACCGACGAGGTCGACCCCGAGACGGCGCGACTTCTTGGTCATGGGTCCGGTGTAACGGGCCATTTTCGCTGCCTACCTTTCTCTGGGTCAGACCCGGCGCCGCTTGGGCGGGCGGCAACCGTTGTGGGCGGTCGGGGTGACGTCCTGGATGGTGCCGACCTCGAGGCCGACCGCACCCAGCGAACGGATCGCGGTCTCCCGGCCGGAGCCGGGACCCTTGACGAACACGTCGATCTTGCGCATGCCGTGCTCCATCGCCCGCCGGCCGGCGGCCTCGGCGGCCATCTGCGCGGCGAACGGGGTGGACTTGCGCGAACCCTTGAAGCCGACGGTGCCCGCGGAAGCCCACGAGATGACCGCGCCGGTCGGGTCGGTGATCGTCACGATCGTGTTGTTGAACGTGCTCTTGATGTGCGCGTGGCCGGCGGCCACGTTCTTCTTCTCCTTGCGGCGCACCTTCTTCGCGCCGGCCGCTGTGCGGCTCTTGGGAGGCATAAGTCAGTTACTCCTGGAAAGGTCGAGGCTGCGAGTCATCCGGGTCACTTCTTCTTCTTGCCGGCGATCGCCTTGCGACGACCCTTGCGGCTGCGGGCGTTGGTCCGCGTGCGCTGACCACGCACCGGCAGGCCGCTGCGGTGCCGGCGACCCTGGTACGACCCGATCTCGATCTTGCGGCGGATGTCCGCGGTCACCTCGCGACGGAGGTCACCTTCGATCTTGTAGTTGCCTTCGATCCAGTCCCGGAGCTTCACCAGCTCCTCGTCGCCCAGCTCGTGGACGCGCTTGTCACCGGAGATGCCGGTGGCTTCGAGCGTCTTCAGGGCGCGAGTACGTCCTACACCGAAGATGTAGGTGAGTGCGACCTCGATGCGCTTGTCGCGCGGCAGGTCGACCCCTACGAGGCGTGCCATGTGGCGGTGTTCCTTTCGTCGGCAGAGGTGTGGTGGCGCGCCGCGTCCTTGCCCGCCTCGGTGAGTCGTTGTGCTTCACCGGCAAGGCCCCGGCCTCTGTTCCGGGGGCGACGTCCGGCGAGGTGCTGGTGCCGGACGAGCGTGCGCGCTGTGGTGCGACAGTGCCGTGTCGCGAGGTAGGGCTGGATCAGCCCTGCCGCTGCTTGTGCCGCGGGTTCTCGCAGATCACCATGACCCGGCCGTGGCGGCGGATCACCTTGCACTTGTCGCAGATCTTCTTGACGCTCGGATTGACCTTCATCGAGCTTCTTTCTTCGACAGGTGGTGGTGGTTACTTGTACCGGTAGACGATGCGACCCCGGGTGAGGTCGTACGGCGACAGCTCCACGACGACCCGGTCCTCGGGGAGGATCCGGATGTAGTGCTGCCTCATCTTGCCGCTGATGTGCGCGAGCACCTTGTGCCCGTTGGACAGCTCAACACGGAACATCGCGTTCGGCAGGGCCTCCACGATGGTGCCCTCGAGTTCGATGACTCCCTCTTTTTTGGGCATGTCCTCGCACTTCTGTAGACGACGTACTGAATGGTTGATGGTGCAGGCTCGCCACACACCCCCGGCCGAACGCCACCCTCCCGACGAACGCACGAAACCGTGCTCGTCGAGCAGCCGCGGGCAGCACAACCAGAGGCTACAAAGAGCCAAGGAAAGAGTGTACGCCACCTACCGCCGGGAAACCCAATCGGCTCCCGGACGGCCGGCCTGGACACTTACCTTTTGGTGAGTACCCCACTTTATAATCCGTACTTGTCGGCCCTGAAGCGCCCGGGCCAGGCTGGACGGCATGAAGACACCAGTCACCGTTCTCGGCCTCGGCGCGATGGGCGCCGCCCTCGCCCGGGCCTTCGCCGCCGCCGGCCACCCGACCACCGTCTGGAACCGGACCCCGGGCCGGGCCCCCGACCTCACCGACGTGACCCGCGCGAAGAGCATCGGCGACGCGATCGCGGCCAGCCCGCTCGTTGTCGTTTGCCTGCTCACCAACGACACGGTGCACGACACCCTGGAACCCATCGCACCGGAACTCGCCGGCCGCTCCGTGGTGAACCTCACCAACGGCACCCCCGAGCAGGCCCGCCGGATGGCCGACTGGGCCGCGCAACAGGGCGTGGACTACCTCGACGGCGGGATCATGGCCGTGCCGGACATGATCGGCGGACCGGCCGCGTTCATCCTCTACAGCGGCTCCCCCGTCGCCTTCGAGAAGTACCAGCCGGCCCTCGCCGTCCTGGCCCGTCCGCTGTTCGTCGGCAGCGACGCGGGACTGGCGGCCCTGCAGGACCTGTCGCTGCTGACCGGGATGTACGGCATGTTCGCCGGCGTCACGCACGCGCTCGCACTGGTGTCGAGCGAGAAGGTCTCCCCCACCGCGTTCACCCAGGACCTGCTGGTCCCCTGGCTCACCGCCATGCTCGGCACGGTCCAGCAGATCGCCAAGGATCTCGAGTACGGCGCGGAGCCGGGAGCCGCCGGCTCGAACCTCGCGATGCAGGCGGCCGCTTTCGGCAACCTCATCGACGCCTCCCGGGGCCAGGGAGTCGACCCCGGGCTGCTGACACCGATGGGTGACCTGCTCAAGCGCGCGGTCGAGCAGGGGCACGGCGACGAGGACCTGGCCGCCCTCGTCCGCCTGCTGTCCGAGCGCTGAACCACCTTGCGCTGAAGGGCGGAGCCGGTCAGGAGTGGTGGGTGGCGGCCCACTGCTCCCCGGCCTGCCAAACCCGTTCCGGCATCAGGTCGAGCAGGTCGCAGGCCGCGTCCAGGTGGGCCAGCGCGGTGCCGGAGTCGCGGTAGGCCGGCAGGATCGCGACGAACCGCCGCCCTTCGCAGCTGAAGCCGAACGGCGGCACCTTGGCGAGCACGTCGACGGCCCGCCGGTTCAGCACCTCCAGCGCCAGGTCCTCGCGGCCGTTGAACAGGCAGTACTTCTCGCTGAGCCCGGTCACCGTCAGCTTCAGCGGCACCAGACTGGCTGCCGCGACCGGGGCCAGCGAAGTGGGCAGCAGCTGCAGCGGGGGCAGCGGCCGGTCCACCTCCAGGTCCAGGAAGTCGAAGCCCAGCTGCCGGTGCCGCACCTTGTGCCGGAACCGGCCGGTGAGCAGCTCGCGGCCCCGGTGCCGGCCGGTGGTGACGTCGTACACCTCGGCCGCCGGGTCCACGTCGAACGGCGGGAACGGCCAGCGGTCGACCAGGTCGGGATCACCGGCGCTGAACTGCCAGCCGAGCTGCCGGACCGCGTCGCTCCAGGCCCGGCGCTGCCGCCCTTCGGCGATCCGGAACCCGGCGGTCAGCGCGACCAGCACCAGGAACCACGCGAGGACCAGCCAGCCCACCCAGCGCGGCTCCACCAGCAGGCCCACGACGACCAGCGGAACCGCGACCAGGAACCAGAGCACGTAGACCAGCGCCGACCCCTGGCGCAGCTGCCACGCCCAGTCCGGGCGCAGCCGGGGGCCGGGCACGTGGCCGCCGGCGGGGGTCGCGCTCACCGCCGCTTTCCGAGGTTGCTGAACGCGAAGAGCGCCCACGGGATCAGCAGCCAGACCGGCCAGAACGCCGGCCAGTCGCCGCCGTTGCCCAGGCCGATGACGAACCAGATCACCACGTTCAGCAGCACCACGCCGGTGAAACCGCCGGTCAGGTGCTGCAGCGCCTTGTTCTGCGGCTGGTTCGGCTTCTTCCGCTCCGGGAAGGTGCCGGGCTCAGGGGCCGGCTTGACGTTCTCCACCATGGCGGGCGTCTGGTACGTCCGCACCGGCGGCAGGTCACGCACCAGCGGCTCCAGCTCGCCGTAGGTCTGCGCGCCGTACAGCCGGTCGAGCCGGGCGGTGAACTCGGGCTGGTCCAGCCGGCCGTCCGCGAACGCGTCCCGCAGTCGCCCGGCGATCTTGTCGCGGTCGGCCTCGGTGAAACGCTGGTGTGGCTGGTACGGACTGGGCATGTCTCAAGTGTGCCTCAGCCCGGGCCTGAGCGGCGTCCCCCGAGGGGTGGACCCCGGCCTTCACCGGGCCACCGACGGTCCGGCGGTGCGGCTCAGTCGGCCAGCGGGCCGAAGGTGACGCCGAGCTCGGCGAGCTTGGCCTCGCCGCCGTCCAGCGCGGTCAGGATCCACGGACCCTGCGGGGTCAGCGTGAACGTGTGCTCGGTGTGCGCGGCAGCCGACCCGTCGTCGGTGACCACGGTCCAGTCGTCCTCGAGCGTGTGGTTGTCCTGCTTGCCCAGCGTCAGCATCGGCTCGACCGCGAGCGCCAGCCCCTCGACCAGCTTGGGTCCCTTGCCGGGACGGCCGAAGTTCGGCACGTTCGGC
This sequence comes from Kribbella flavida DSM 17836, assembly GCF_000024345.1. Classification (NCBI taxonomy): domain Bacteria; kingdom Bacillati; phylum Actinomycetota; class Actinomycetes; order Propionibacteriales; family Kribbellaceae; genus Kribbella; species Kribbella flavida. The sequence continues at coordinate 6,555,104 of NC_013729.1, forward strand.
GGCTGGTGCATCGCCGACCCGATGCCGTGCCCGACGAAGTCCTCGACGATCCCGTACGACGAGTTGGCTCGCACGTGCGCCTCGACCGCGGCCGAGATGTCGGTCAGCCGGCCACCCAGCTTCGCGGCCGCGAAGCCGCGCCACATCGACTCCTCGCAGATCCGGGCCAGCTCCAGCAGCTCGGGCGCGACGTCGCCGACGCCGACCGTGATCGCGGCGTCGCCGTGCCAGCCGTCGACAATCGCGCCGCAGTCGATCGAGATCAGGTCGCCGTCGGCCAGCACCCGGTCACCGGGGATGCCGTGCACGATCTCGTCGTTGACCGACGCGCAGATCGAGCCGGTGAAGCCGTGGTAGCCCTTGAACGACGGCGTCGCGCCGGCGGACCGGATGTGGTCCTCGGCGATCGCGTCCAGCTCGCCGGTGCTGACGCCGGCCTTCACCTCGCCGCGCAGCAGCTCCAGCGTGCGGCCGACCACCAGGCCGGCCTTGCGCATGGCCAGGATCTGCTCGCGGGTCTTGATCTCGATCCCGCGGTCCTTGAAGATCATCGGCTCCGTACTCCGGCTCGCCGGCCGGCGGTCGCGCCGGGCGGGACAATGGCTGGCCCGCCCGGCACCCCGGAGGGCACCGGACGGGCCGGGAAACTACTCGGTGACGGTCTTCAGCGCCGCGAGAACCCGCTCGCTGACCTCGTCGATCTCGCCGACGCCGTCCACCTCGACCAGCAGGCCACGCTGCGCGTACACCTGCAGCAGCGGCTTGGTCTCTGCGGTGTAGACGTCCTGCCGGTGCCGGATGACCTCTTCGGAGTCGTCGGACCGGCCGTCGATCTTGGCCCGCCGCAGCATCCGGTCCACCAGCACGTCGGTGTCGGCGACCAGCGCCACCACCGCGTCCAGCTTGTGCCCGTGCTCGGCGAGCAGGTCGTCCAGCGTGCCGACCTGCGGCAGGGTCCGGGGGTAGCCGTCCAGCAGGAAGCCGGCTCCGGCGTCCGCCTCGGACAGCCGGTCCCGGACCATCGCGTTGGTGACCTCGTCGGGGACGTAGTTGCCCGCGTCCATGTACCGCTTCGCCTCGAGACCCAGCTCCGTCTCGTCTTTCACGTTCTGCCGGAAGATGTCGCCGGTGGAGACCGCGGGGATGCCGAGCCGCTCCGCAAGCACCTTTGCCTGCGTGCCCTTGCCCGCCCCGGGCGGACCCATCAGCAACATTCTCATCAGCGCAGGAACCCTTCGTAGTTACGCTGCTGCAGCTGACTCTCGATCTGCTTCACCGTGTCCAGACCGACGCCGACCATGATCAGGATCGACGTTCCACCGAACGGGAAGTTCTGGCTGGCGTTCAAGAGCACCAGCGCGATCAGCGGGATCATCGAGACGATCGCCAGGTAGATCGCGCCCGGCAGCGTGATGCGGGACAGGACGTAGGACAGGTACTCCTCGGTCGGCCGGCCCGCCCGGATGCCCGGGATGAAGCCGCCGTACTTCTTCATGTTGTCTGCAACTTCCTTCGGGTTGAAGGTAATCGAGACGTAGAAGTACGTGAAGAAGATGATCAGCGCGACGTACGTCACCATGTAGATCCAGTGGTCGCCCCGGACCAGGTTCGCCTGGATCCACTGGGCCCACTTCTCCTCCTGGCGGAACTGGCTGACCAGCACCGGGAGGTACATCAGGCTGGAGGCGAAGATGACCGGGATCACACCGGCCTGGTTCACCTTCAGCGGGATGTAGGTCGACGTGCCGCCGAACATCTTCCGGCCGACCATGCGCTTGGCGTACTGCACCGGGATCCGGCGCTGCGCCTGCTCGATGAAGATCACCGCGGCCACGATGACCAGACCGATCGCGATCACGACCAGGAACGTGCCGACGCCGCGGTCCTTGCGGATCGCCCACAGCTGGGTCGGGAAGGTGGCGACGATCTGGGTGAAGATCAGGATCGACATGCCGTTGCCGACGCCGCGGTCGGTGATCAGCTCACCGAGCCACATCACGACGCCGGTGCCGGCGGTCATGGTGAGCACCATCACGACGACCGGGAACACCTTGTCGCTGTGCAGCAGCGGCAGGTCACAGCCCTGGAACAGCCGGCCGGGGGTCCGGGCGAGCGCGACGAACGCGGTCGCCTGCAGGATCGCCAGGCCGACGGTCAGGAACCGGGTGTACTGGGTGATCTTGCCCTGGCCCGCCTGGCCTTCCTTCTTCAGCGACTCCAGCCGCGGGATGACCACGGTGAGCAGCTGCAGGATGATGCTGGCGGTGATGTACGGCATGATGCCGAGCGCGAAGATCGCGAGCTGCAGCAGCGCGCCGCCGGAGAACAGGTTGATCAGGTTGTAGAGGTTGGCATTGGCCCCCGTCTGGGACTGCCGCAGACAGACGTCCAGCGACTGGACGTTGACGCCAGGCGCCGGAACGACCGAGCCGATCCGGAAGATCACGACGATGAAGAGCACGAACAAGATCTTCCGGCGCAGGTCCGGAGTCTTGAACGCGTTGGCAAAGGCGCCTAACACCCTGTCCTCCCACAAGTTTCCCTTGCCCCGGGCAGGGCAGGGGCCTAGCAAAGCAGCTGGGCAAAAGACGAACCAGGGCTCGCCCGAACTCAGCGCAGACTATCAGCGCTGGCTCGCACGAGCCCTGGCACTCACACCTCGGTGGTGGTTCCTCCGGCCGCCTGGATCTTCTCCTTGGCGGACTTCGAGAACTTGTGCGCCGAAACCTGCAGTGCCACGGTCAGTTCGCCGTCACCCAGCACCTTCACCGGCTGACTGGCCCGGACCGCTCCCTTGGCGACGAGCTCGGCCACGCCGACCTCACCACCCTCGGGGAACAGCTGACCGAGCTTGTCCAGGTTAACGACCTGGAACTCGACTCGGTTCCTGCTCTTGAAGCCCTTGAGCTTCGGCAGCCGCATGTGCAGCGGCATCTGGCCACCCTCGAACCACTCGGGGATGTTGTTGCGGGCCTGCGACCCCTTGGTACCGCGGCCGGCAGTCTTGCCCTTGCTGCCTTCACCACGACCCACCCGGGTCTTGGCGGTCTTGGCGCCAGGCGCCGGACGCAGGTGATGAACCTTCAGCGCCATGTCAGTCGACCTCCTCGACGGTGATGAGGTGGCGAACCGTGCGGACCATGCCGCGGATCTCCGGACGGTCGTCGTGAACGGCGACGTCGCCGATCCGCTTCACGCCCAGGGTCCGCAGGGTGTCGCGCTGGTTCTGCTTGCCACCGATGCCGGAACGGGTCTGGGTCACCTTCAGGCGAGCCATCAGGAAGCCACCTCCGCCCGCGCCTTCAGCAGCGCCGCCGGGGCGACGTGCTCCACCGGCAGGCCACGACGCGCGGCCACCGCCTCCGGGGTCTCCAGGCTGCGCAGCGCCTCGACGGTGGCGTGCACCACGTTGATGGCGTTGGACGAACCCAGCGACTTGCTGAGGATGTCGTGGATCCCGGCGCACTCCAGTACCGCACGCGCCGAACCACCCGCGATCACACCGGTACCAGGAGCAGCCGGGCGCAGCATGACCACGCCGGCCGCCTTCTCGCCCTGGACCGGGTGCGGGATGGTGCCCTGGATCCTCGGCACCTTGAAGAACGCCTTCTTGGCCTCCTCGACGCCCTTGGCGATCGCCGCGGGCACCTCCTTGGCCTTGCCGTAACCCACACCGACGGTGCCGTCACCGTCGCCGACGACCACGAGGGCGGTGAAGCTGAAGCGACGACCACCCTTCACGACCTTGGCGACCCGGTTGATGGCAACCACGCGCTCGATGTAGGCGGTCTTGTCAGCTGCCTGACCGCGACCACCGTCGCGGCCACGGCGCTCACCACCGGCGCCGCCTCCGCGACGCTGCTGGCCTCCGCTCATTTCGAACTACCTTCTTCCCTTGTCGCCGTCATCAGAAGCCGAGCCCGCCCTCGCGGGCGGCGTCGGCCAGTGCCGCGATGCGGCCGTGGTACTTGTTCCCGGCCCGGTCGAACACGACCGAGTCGATACCGGCGGCCTTGGCACGGTCGGCGAGCAGGCCGCCCACCGTCTTGGCCTTGTCGGTCTTGTTCGCTTCCGCGCCGCGCAGGTCCGCCTCCATCGTGGAGGCCGACACCAGCGTCACGCCGGCCACGTCGTCGATGACCTGAGCGAACAGGTGCTTCGACGACTTGGTGACCACCAGGCGCGGCCGGTCGGCCGTGCCGTTGACCTTCTTGCGGACCCGGATCTGGCGACGCAGCCGGGAGGCCGTCTTCTTCGCCGCGTGCTTGTTGTGACGCAGTCCGATCGCCATGGTTACTTACCAGCCTTTCCGACCTTGCGGCGGACCTGCTCGCCCGCGTACCGCACGCCCTTGCCCTTGTACGGCTCGGGCTTGCGCAGCTTGCGGATGTTCGCGGCGACCTCACCGACGGACTGCTTGTCGATTCCCTGCACCGAGAACTTGGTCGGCGACTCCACCGCGAAGGTGATGCCTTCCGGCGCGTCCACCGTGATGGTGTGGCTGTAGCCCAGCGAGAACTCCAGCTGGGTCGGGCCCTTGGCCAGGACCCGGTAGCCGACGCCGACGATCTCGAGCTTCTTCTCGTAGCCGTCCGTCACGCCGGTCACCAGGTTGGCGAGCAGCGTCCGGGACAGGCCGTGCAGTTCCTTGCTCTTGCGCTGGTCGTCCGGGCGGACGACGGCGATCGTGCCGTCCTCGTCCCGGTTGACCACGATGGGCTCCGCAACAACGTGCGAGAGCTGACCCTTGGGACCCTTCACGGTGACCGTCTGGCCGTCGATCGTGACGTCGACGCCGGACGGGACCGTGATCGGGAGCTTACCGATGCGAGACATGAATGTGGTCCTCCTTCCGGTTCTTCGTCACCAGACGTAGGCGAGGACTTCCCCGCCAACGCCCTTGTTCTTGGCCTGTCGGTCGGTCAGCAGTCCCTGCGACGTCGAGATGATCGCGACGCCGAGGCCACCGAGCACCTTCGGCAGGTTCGTCGACTTCGCGTACACGCGCAGCCCGGGCTTGCTGATCCGGCGCACGCCCGCGATGGAGCGCTCCCGGCTCGGCCCGAACTTGAGGTCGACGATCAGGGTCTTGCCGACGGTGCCCTCCTTGGGCTCCTCCACCTTGTAGGAGGAGATGTAGCCCTCCTGCTGGAGGATGTCGGCGATGCCCTGCTTGATCTTGCTGTACGGCATCGAGGTCGACTCGTGGTACGCCTGGTTGGCGTTGCGCAGACGCGTCAGCATGTCTGCGATCGGGTCGGTCATCGTCATGGCCTGGGGCCTCTTTCCCGCCGTGGTTTCGCCGGCCGGCGACCTACGGTGACTAGATGGTGGGTGGAGAAAAGTGCGGTGCTGAACAGGTCGGTCACCAGCTGGACTTGGTCACGCCGGGCAGCTCGCCCCGGTGCGCCATCTCCCGCAGGCAGATCCGGCACAGGCCGAACTTGCGGAAGACCGCCTTCGGCCGGCCGCACCGCTGGCAGCGCGTGTAACCGCGCACCGCGAACTTGGGCTTCCGGGCCTGCTTGACCTTGAGTGCTGTCTTCGCCACGTCAGTTCTCCTTGAACGGGAAGCCGAGCTGCCGCAGCAGCGCCCGCCCCTCGTCGTCGTTCTTGGCGCTGGTCACCACGGTGATGTCCATGCCCCGGACCCGGTCGATCCGGTCCTGGTTGATCTCGTGGAACATCACCTGCTCGGTCAGGCCGAAGGTGTAGTTCCCGTTGCCGTCGAACTGCTTCGGCGACAGACCGCGGAAGTCGCGGATCCGGGGCAGCGCGAGCGCCAGCAGCCGGTCCAGGAACTCCCACATCCGGTCGCCGCGCAGGGTCACGTGCGCGCCGATCGGCATGCCCTCGCGCAGCTTGAACTGCGCGATCGACTTGCGGGCCTTGGTCACCTGGGGCTTCTGCCCGGTGATCGCGGCCAGGTCCTTGATCGCGCCGTCGATCAGCTTCGAGTCACGCGCCGCCTCGCCGACACCCATGTTCACCACGATCTTGATGAGCCCGGGCACCTGCATGACGTTCTCGAACTGGAACTGCTCCTGCAGCTGGCCGACGATCTCTTCGCGGTACTTGGTCTTCAGCCGGGGCTGTGTCTTCGCCTCGGTCACTGCGGTGGTCATCAGATCTCCTCGCCGGTACGCCGCGCGATCCGGACGCTCCGGTAACCGGTGTACGTCGAACCGTCGGGGCGCCGCTTCTGCACCTCGACGCGGTTGTACCCGACGCGGGTGGTCACCTTCTGCTTCTTGCCGTCCTTCTCGACCTCGACCAGCAGCATCACGTTGGAGACGTGGATCGGTGCCTCCTGGGTGACGATGCCGCCCGTGGTGCCGCCGCGCTGGGCCTGCTGCACCTTGGTGTGCTTCTTGACCCGGTTCACGCCTTCGACGACGACGAGCTCCGCGTCGGGCTGTACCGAGATGATCTTGCCCTCGAGGCCCTTGGACTTGCCGGTGATCACGCGAACGAGATCACCCTTCTTCACGTGCAGCTTGCGCTGCGACTTGTTGGCTGCCTGGTCTGCCATGGTCAGAGCACCTCCGGAGCGAGCGAGATGATCTTCATGAAGCGCTTCTCGCGCAGCTCCCGGCCGACCGGCCCGAAGATGCGGGTGCCGCGCGGCTCGCCGTCGGCCTTGAGGATGACGGCGGCGTTCTCGTCGAACCGGATGTAGGAGCCGTCCGGACGCCGGCGCTCCTTCACGGTCCGCACGACGACCGCCTTGACGACGTCACCCTTCTTCACACCACCACCCGGGATCGCGTCCTTGACGGTGGCGACGATCGTGTCGCCGACACCGGCGTAGCGCCGACCGGAGCCACCGAGCACGCGGATGCAAAGGATCTCCTTCGCACCCGTGTTGTCGGCGACCTTCAGTCGCGACTCCTGCTGGATCATCTGTTGATCTCCTGGTTGTCTCGCTGGTTCTCACTCACGTGAGCCTTGCGGAACGAATGATTTCGATTGGGTACAGCTGGGCGTGACCGAGACCTCGTGGCCGGGCCTACTTGGCCTTCTCGAGGATCTCGACGATGCGCCACCGCTTGGTGGCCGACAGCGGCCGGGTCTCCATCAGGAGGACGCGGTCGCCGATGCCGGCGGCGTTCTGCTCGTCGTGCGCCTTGAGCTTGCTGGTACGGCGGATGACCTTGCCGTACAGCTTGTGCTTGACCCGGTCCTCGACCTCGACGGTGACGGTCTTGTCCATCTTGTCGCTCAGCACCAGACCCTCACGGGTCTTGCGGCGGCCTCGCGCCTGGGTCGTGCTCACGGTCTCGTCCTTTGCTACGTTCTCGGTCATGCCTTGCTCCCAGCCTTCTCGCTGTCGTCCGCGGTCTCCTCGGCCTCTACCTCAGCCTCGGTGGCGGCCGGCGCGTCCACCTCTTCGGTGATGCCGAGCGCGCGCTCGGTCAGCACCGTGTAGATGCGAGCGATGTCCTTCCGGACGGCGCGCAGCCGGCCGTGGGACTCCAGCTGACCCGTGGCAGCCTGGAACCGGAGGTTGAACAGCTCCTCCTTGGCGTTACCGAGCTTCTCCAGAAGCTCGTCCTTTCCGAGGTTCCGCAGTTCGGCGGCGGTCAGGGTAGCCATCAGTTCTCACCTGCCTCTCGGGAGATGAAGCGGCACTTCATCGGCAACTTGTGGATCGCGCGGCGCATGGCCTCGCGAGCGATGTCCTCGGGCACGCCCGAGAGCTCGAACATGACCCGGCCGGCCTTCACGTTGGCGATCCACCACTCCGGCGAACCCTTACCGGAACCCATCCGGGTCTCGGCCGGCTTCTTGGTCAGCGGGCGGTCCGGGTAGATGTTGATCCAGACCTTTCCGCCACGCTTGATGTGCCGGGTCATCGCGATACGAGCGGACTCGATCTGCCGGTTGGTGACGTAGTGGCTCTCCAGCGCCTGGATGCCGAAGTCACCGAAGGCCAGCGTGGTCCCACCCTTGGCAGCGCCGGAGCGCTTCGGGTGGTGCTGCTTGCGGTGCTTGACCTTGCGGGGGATGAGCATGGTTCAGCTCTCCGTTCCGGTCGTCTCGGCGGGCTTGTCGGCTGCCGGCGCGGTCGCGGCCTCGGCCTTGGGGGCCTCGGTGCGGGCGTTGTCCCGGCGGTCGTCGCGACGGCCACCACGGTCACCGCGCTCACCACCGCGGCCACCGCGGTCGTCCCGGCGGGCCGGACGGCGCTGCTGCGTCGCGGCGCGGGCCGCGGCCTGCGCCTCGCGCTCGGCCCGGGAGCCGGCGACGTCGCCCTTGTAGATCCAGACCTTCACGCCGATCCGGCCGAAGGTCGTACGGGCCTCGTAGAAGCCGTAGTCCACGTCCGCGCGCAGCGTGTGCAGCGGCACCCGGCCCTCGCGGTAGAACTCCGAGCGCGACATCTCCGCGCCACCGAGCCGGCCGGAGCACTGGATCCGGATGCCCAGGGCGCCGCCACGCATGGTGGTCTGCATCGCCTTGCGCATCGCGCGGCGGAACGCCACGCGGCCGGACAGCTGCTCGGCCACGCCCTGGGCGACCAGCTGCGCGTCGACCTCGGCGTTCTTGACCTCGAGGATGTTCAGCTGCACCTGCTTGCCGGTGAGCTCCTCGAGGCTGCCCCGGATCCGGTCCGCCTCGGCGCCACGGCGACCGATGACGATGCCCGGACGGGCGGTGTGGATGTCGACCCGGACCCGGTCACGGGTGCGCTCGATCTCCACGCGGGAGATGCCGGCGCGCTCCATGCCCTTGCTCAGCAGACGGCGGATCTTGACGTCCTCGCCGACGTAGTCCTTGTACAGCTTGTCGGCGTACCAGCGGCTCTTGTGGTCCGTGCTGATACCGAGGCGGAACCCGTGCGGGTTTACCTTCTGGCCCACTAGCGGGTCCTGCCCTTCTTGTCAGCGGCCTTCTTGCCGTCGGCCTTCTTGGCTGGCTCCTCGTCGGCACGCGGGCCCACGACCACGGTGATGTGGCTGGTCCGCTTGTCGATCCGGGTGGCGCGGCCCTGCGCACGGGGGCGGTGACGCTTCAGCGTCGGGCCCTCGTCCACGTAGGCCTTCACCACGACCAGGTCGGCCCGGCTCAGGTGCTCGGTGCCCTCGGCGTTCGCCGCGGCGCTGTCGACGACCTTGTACACGGTCGCGGCAGCGGCCTGCGGGGCGAACTTCAGAGTGGCGAGTGCGTCGTCGACGCCCATGCCGCGCACCAGGTCGACCACGCGGCGCGCCTTCATCGGCGTCACGCGGACGAAGCGCGCGACCGCGAAGGCCCCGGGCTCGTCGCCCAGCAGGCTCTCGCGACGGGCACTGACGGCCCTACGCTCTTGAACGCTCATGATGTTCGAATCTCTCCGTAGGTTTCTGCTCTGCGCTTCGTCGTCGACCGAGGTCAGCGACGCCGTGCCTTGCGGTCGTCCTTCTCGTGACCCTTGAACGTCCGGGTCGGAGCGAACTCGCCGAGCTTGTGCCCGACCATCGCGTCCGTCACGAACACCGGCACGTGCTTACGGCCGTCGTGCACCGCGAGCGTGTGGCCGATCATGTCCGGCACGATCATCGATCGGCGGGACCAGGTCTTGATGACGTTCTTGGTGCCCTTCTCGTTCTGCACCTCCACCTTCTTCATCAGGTGGTGGTCGACGAACGGGCCCTTCTTGAGGCTGCGTGGCATCTGTCCGGCTCCCTATCAGCGCTTCTTGCCGGCCTTGCGGCGCCGGACGATCATGCGGTCGCTTTCCTTGCGGGTGCGGGTCCGGCCCTCCGGCTGGCCCCACGGGGACACCGGGTGACGTCCACCCGAGGTCTTACCCTCACCACCACCGTGCGGGTGGTCGACCGGGTTCATCGCGACACCACGGACGGTCGGGCGCTTGCCCTTCCAGCGCATCCGGCCCGCCTTGCCCCAGTTGATGTTCGACTGCTCGCCGTTGCCGACCTCACCGAGGGTGGCGCGGCAGCGCACGTCGACCATCCGGACCTCGCCCGACGGCATCCGCAGGGTGGCCATCCGGCCTTCCTTCGCGACCAGCTGGATGCTGGAACCGGCGGAGCGGGCCATCTTGGCGCCACCGCCCGGCCGCAGCTCGACCGCGTGGACCGTGGAACCGACCGGGATGTTGCGCAGCGGCAGGTTGTTGCCCACCTTGATGTCGGCGGCCGGACCGTTCTCGACGATCGTGCCCTGCTTCAGGTTCGACGGGGCGAGGATGTAGCGCTTCTCGCCGTCGACGTAGTGCAGCAGTGCGATCCGCGCGGTGCGGTTCGGGTCGTACTCGATCTCGGCGACCTTGGCCGGCACGCCGTCCTTGTCGTACCGCTTGAAGTCGATCAGCCGGTACGCCCGCTTGTGACCGCCACCGTGGTGCCGGGTGGTGATCTTGCCGGAGTTGTTCCGGCCGCCCTTCTTGGGCAGCGGACGCAGCAGCGACTTCTCGGGCGTCGATCGGGTGAGCTCGACGAAGTCGGCCACGCTCGAGCCACGGCGGCCCGGCGTCGTCGGCTTGTATTTGCGGATACCCATTACGACTGGCCTCCGAAGATGTCGATGCGGTCGTCGCCGGACAGGCTGACGATCGCTCGCTTGGTGTCAGGGCGCTTGCCCCAGCCGGAACGGGTCCGACGGCGCTTGCCCTTGCGGTTGATCGTGTTGACGTCCTTGACCCGGACGGAGAACACCTTCTCGACCGCGAGCTTGATCTCGGTCTTGTTGGCGTCCGGCGCGACCTCGAACGTGTACTTCTGCTCGTCCAGCAGGCCGTAGCTCTTCTCGCTCACGACCGGCCGCAGCAGCACGTCCCGCGGGTCCTTGTTGACTCCGTGGCTCATGCTCCCGCCTCCTCGTTCAGCGCAGTCTCCTGCTCGGCTTCGGTCGACGTCGCGACAGCCTTGACGGACTTGCCCTTCGGCGCGCCGGCGACGAAGCCGTCGAGCGCGGCGCGGGTGAAGACCACCGCGTCGCTGCACAGCACGTCGTAGGCGTTCAGCTGGTCGTACGCGATCAGGTGCACGGTCGGCACGTTGCGCAGGCTCAGCCAGGTCAGCTCGTCGTCGCGGTCGATGACCACCAGCGCCTTGACCAGGCCGGTGATCTCGGTCAGCGCCTTGACGGCCGCCTTGGTGGACGGGGTGTCACCGTCGACGAAGTTCTCGACGACGAACACGCGGCCGTCGCGGGCCCGGTCGGACAGCGCACCGCGGAGCGCGGCGGCGATCATCTTCTTCGGGGTCCGCTGGCTGTAGTTGCGCGGGGTCGGGCCGTGCACGACGCCACCACCGGTGAACTGCGGCGCCCGGGTCGACCCCTGGCGGGCGCGGCCGGTGCCCTTCTGGCGGTACGGCTTGGCGCCACCGCCGGAGACCTCACCGCGGGACTTCACCTTGTGCGTGCCCTGGCGGGCGGCGGCCAGCTGGGCCACCACGACCTGGTGGATCAACGGAATGTTGACCTGGACGTCGAACAGCTCGGCGGGGAGCTCGGCAGAGCCCTTCTTGCTCACCTTGTCGCCCTTGACGACGACTACGTCGACGGTGCTCACTTGCTGGCTCCCTTCGCGGCGTTGCGGATCAGCACGAGGCCGCCCTTGGGACCGGGAACCGCACCCTTGATCAGGATCAGGCCGCGCTCGGCGTCGATCGCGTGCACCTTCACGTTCTGCGTGGTGACCTGCTCGTTGCCCATCCGGCCGGCCATCCGGAGGCCCTTGAAGACCCGTCCGGGGGTGGCGCAACCGCCGATGGAGCCCGGCGACCGGTGCTTCTTGTGCACACCGTGGGTGGCGCGCAGACCGTGGAAGCCGTGCCGCTTCATCACACCGGCGAAGCCCTTGCCCTTGCTGGTGGCGGAGACGTCGACGACCTCGCCGGCCGCGAAGGCCTCGGCCTTGATCTCCTGGCCGAGCGTGTACTCGCTCGCGTCGGCGGTGCGCAGCTCCAGCAGGTGCCGGCGCGGGGTCACACCGGCCTTCTCGAAGTGGCCGCGCAGGGGCTTGGTCACCTTGCGCGGGTCGATGTCGCCGAACGCGATCTGGACGCCGTCGTAGCCGTGGCTGGCCGAGGTGCGAACCTCGGTCACCACGCACGGACCGGCCTGGATCACGGTGACGGGAACGACTCGGTTGTTCTCGTCCCAGGTCTGGGTCATGCCGAGCTTGGTGCCCAGCAGCCCTCGCGTGTTCTTCTGATTGCTCATAGGTCTGCGTTCCCTCAGAGCTTGATCTCGATGTCGACACCGGCCGGGAGGTCGAGCCGCATCAGCGAGTCGACGGTCTTCGGCGTGGGGTCGATGATGTCGATGAGCCGCTTGTGGGTGCGCATCTCGAAGTGCTCGCGGCTGTCCTTGTACTTGTGCGGCGAGCGGATGACGCAGAACACGTTCTTTTCCGTCGGCAACGGCACCGGGCCAGCAACCTTCGCACCAGTACGCGTCACCGTGTCGACAATCTTGCGCGCCGAGCTGTCGATGACCTCGTGGTCGTAGGCCTTCAGCCGGATGCGGATCTTCTGTCCCGCCATCGCTTCGCTTCGTCCTTCTCTATCGTCTTCGTTTGTTGCTCCGACCCCCGAGGTCGGGTGTGTCGCGTCCGGGGCACATACGTGCGCCAGCAGCAACTCTTCGATCCTGGGATGGTGATCGGGGCCCGGTCTCGGACCGGAACCTCGGCATGGTCTCCGGTCCGGCGCACCAGCCAGACCGGAAAACGGTCCTGGGGCGCGCCCCGGCGGCCTCGCCTGAGCAACCTGAATATTGTGCCAGAGATCGGCATCGGAATGCCAATCGGGTGGCTCCACGCCGGATCCGGTGCCTCAGGGGCGCCGGACCTGGCGCAAAGCAGAGGTCCGCGGGGGCTCAGAGAGCGAGCCCTCGCGGACCTCGTGAGATCACTTGACGATCTTGGTGACCCGGCCGGCGCCGACGGTGCGGCCACCCTCCCGGATCGCGAACTTCAGGCCCTCTTCCATGGCGATCGGCTGGATCAGCTCGACCGACATGTCGGTGTTGTCGCCCGGCATGACCATCTCGGTGCCCTCGGGCAGCGTGACGACGCCGGTGACGTCCGTGGTGCGGAAGTAGAACTGGGGCCGGTAGTTCTGGAAGAACGGCGTGTGACGGCCGCCCTCCTCCTTCGACAGGATGTAGACCGAGGCGTCGAAGTTGGTGTGCGGGGTGGTCGTACCCGGCTTGATCACGACCATGCCGCGCTCGACGTCCTCGCGCTTGGTGCCACGAAGCAGCAGACCGACGTTCTCACCGGCCTGGCCCTCGTCGAGCAGCTTGCGGAACATCTCGATACCGGTGACCGTGGTGGTCTGCTTCTCCGGACGGATGCCGACGATGTCGACGGTCTCGTTGACCTTGATGACACCGCGCTCGATCCGGCCGGTGATGACCGTGCCGCGACCCGTGATGGTGAAGACGTCCTCCACCGGCATCAGGAACGGCTTGTCGATCTCGCGCTCCGGCTGCGGGATGTACTCGTCGACCGCGTTCATCAGCTCGATGATCGACTCGCCCCACTTGGCGTCGCCCTGCAGCGCCGGGTGAGCGGCGACGCGGACGATCGGCGCGTTGTCGCCGTCGAACTCCTGCTCGGAGAGCAGCTCGCGGACCTCGAGCTCGACGAGCTCCAGGATCTCCTCGTCGTCGACCATGTCGCACTTGTTCAGGGCGACGACCATCGCCGGCACGCCGACCTGACGGGCGAGCAGCACGTGCTCACGCGTCTGCGGCATCGGGCCGTCGGTGGCGGCGACGACCAGGATCGCGCCGTCCATCTGAGCCGCACCGGTGATCATGTTCTTGATGTAGTCCGCGTGCCCCGGGCAGTCGACGTGGGCGTAGTGCCGGGCCTCGGTCTGGTACTCGACGTGCGCGATCGAGATGGTGATACCGCGCTGGCGCTCTTCCGGCGCCTTGTCGATCTGATCGAAGGCCGACGCCTCGTTCAGGTCCGGGTACTTGTCGTGCAGCACCTTGGTGATCGCCGCGGTAAGAGTGGTCTTACCGTGGTCGATGTGACCGATGGTGCCGATGTTGACGTGCGGCTTAGTCCGCTCGAACTTCGCCTTAGCCACTGGGGCCCTCCTGGAAAATGTTGACTTACGCCGTACGCCGACGCGCTGTGGGTGGGTTGGTCCGGGGCGAGATTACTCGCCGCGAGCCTTCTTGATGATCTCTTCCGCCACGTTCTTCGGAACCTCGGCGTAGGAATCGAACTGCATCGAGTAGGACGCGCGGCCCTGGGTCTTCGACCGCAGGTCGCCGACATACCCGAACATCTCGGACAACGGCACCAGGGCCTTCACGACCCGGCTGCCACCGGGGCCCTCGTCCATCGACTGGATCTGGCCGCGGCGTGAGTTGAGGTCGCCGATCACTTCACCCATGTAGTCCTCGGGCGTGGTGACCTCGACCGCGAACATCGGCTCGAGAATGACCGGGTTCGCCCGCCGGGCGGCGTCCTTGAACGCCATCGAACCGGCGATCTTGAACGCGAGCTCGGACGAGTCGACATCGTGGTAGGCGCCGTCGGTCAGGGTGACCTTGACATCCACCATCGGGTAGCCGGCCAGGACGCCGAACTCCATCGCTTCCTGGGCACCCTCGTCCACCGACGGGATGTACTCCCGCGGGATCCGGCCACCGGTGACGGCGTTGACGAACTCGTACCCGCCCTCGCCACCGGCCTCGGCCGAGGTCGGCTCGATGTTGATGATCACACGCGCGAACTGACCCGAACCACCGGTCTGCTTCTTGTGCGTGTAGTCGACCTTCTCGACCTTCTTCTTGATGGTCTCGCGGTAGGCGACCTGCGGCTTGCCGACGTTCGCCTCGACCCGGAACTCGCGCTTCATCCGGTCGACCAGCACCTCGAGGTGCAGCTCGCCCATGCCCGCGATGATCGTCTGGCCGGTGTCCTCGTCGGTCCGGACCTGGAAGGTCGGGTCCTCCTCGGCGAGCCGCTGGATCGCGACGCCCAGCTTCTCCTGGTCGCCCTTCGACTTGGGCTCGATGGCGACCGAGATGACCGGGGCCGGGAACTGCATCGACTCGAGCACGACCGGGTTGCCCGGGTCGCTCAGCGTCTCACCGGTGGTGGTGTCCTTCAGACCCATCACCGCGACGATGTGGCCGGCGCCGATCGACGCGATCTCCTCACGCTTGTTCGCGTGCATGCGGTAGATCTTGCCGATCCGCTCCTTGCGGCCCTTGGTCGGGTTCAGCACCTGCGAACCCGCCTCGAGCTTGCCGGAGTAGACCCGGATGAAGGTCAGCTTGCCCAGGTGCGGGTCGGCCGCGATCTTGAAGGCCAGCGCGGAGAACGGCTCGCTGTCGTCGGGCTTGCGCAGCACGACCTGCTCGGCGTCCTTGACGTCGTGACCCTCGATGGCCGGCACGTCGAGCGGGCTCGGCAGGTAGTCGTTGACCGCGTCGAGCAGGGGCTGGACGCCCTTGTTCTTGAACGCGGTACCGGTCAGCACCGGGGTCAGCTTGCTGCCCAGGGTCGCCCGCCGGATGGCCGCCTTCAGCTGCGGCACCGTCGGCTGCTCGCCCTCGAGGTACATCTCCATGATCTCGTCGTCGGCCTCGGCCAGCGTCTCGATCAGCTTGTCGCGCCACTCGGCGGCCAGCTCGGTGTGGCTGGCGGGGATCTCCTCGACCGTGTAGTCCTCACCGATCACGGTCTCGCCACGCCAGGTCAGGGCCCGCATCTCGACCAGGTCGACGACGCCGATGAAGTCCGACTCGGCACCGATCGGCAACTGCATGACCAGCGCCACGGCGGCCAGCCGGTCCCGGATCATGTCGACGCAGCGCATGAACTCCGCGCCGGTGCGGTCCAGCTTGTTGACGAAGCAGATCCGCGGTACGCCGTACCGGTCCGCCTGCCGCCAGACCGTCTCGGACTGCGGCTCGACGCCGGCGACACCGTCGAACACGGCGACGGCGCCGTCCAGGACGCGCAGCGAACGCTCCACCTCGACGGTGAAGTCGACGTGACCCGGGGTGTCGATGATGTTGATGGTGTGGTCTTTCCAGGTGCAGGTCGTCGCGGCGGACGTGATGGTGATGCCGCGCTCCTGCTCCTGCTCCATCCAGTCCATCGTGGCAGCGCCCTCGTGGACCTCACCGATCTTGTAGGTGATACCGGTGTAGAAGAGAATCCGCTCGGTCGTCGTCGTCTTGCCCGCGTCGATGTGCGCCATGATCCCGATGTTGCGGACCTTGGCCAGGTCGGTGGTGATTTGTACGGCCACCTCGGTGGTCTACCTCTCGCTTCTGTGGTGCGTAAAAAGGGGTGGGCCTGGGGTCCTGTTCGGACCCCGGTTCACCAGCGGTAGTGGGCGAAAGCCTTGTTGGCTTCGGCCATCTTGTGCGTGTCCTCACGGCGCTTCACCGACGCACCGAGACCGTTGGACGCGTCCAGGATCTCGTTCATCAGACGCTCGGCCATGGTCTTCTCGCGACGCGCACGGGAGTACGACGTGAGCCAGCGCAGGGCGAGCGTGGTCGAGCGACCGGGCTTGACCTCGATCGGCACCTGGTAGGTGGCGCCACCGACACGGCGGCTCTTCACCTCGATGCTGGGCTTCACGTTGTCCAGAGCGCGCTTCAGCGTGATGACCGGGTCGGTGCCGGTCTTCGTCCGGGTGCCCTCGAGGGCCGTGTAGACGATGCTCTGCGCGATCTGCTTCTTGCCGTCCACCAGGATCTTGGAGATCAACTGGGTGACCAGCGGCGAACTGTAGACCGGGTCGATGATGACCGGCCGCTTCGGGGCGGGACCCTTGCGCGGCATTAGCTCTTCTCCTTCTTCGCGCCGTACCGGCTGCGAGCCTGCTTCCGGTTCTTCACACCCTGGGTGTCGAGCGAACCGCGGATGATCTTGTACCGGACACCGGGCAGGTCCTTCACACGGCCGCCACGCACGAGCACGATCGAGTGCTCCTGCAGGTTGTGGCCGACACCCGGGATGTAGGCGGTGACCTCGATGCCGCTGGTGAGGCGGACACGCGCGACCTTGCGAAGCGCCGAGTTCGGCTTCTTCGGTGTGGTCGTGTAGACGCGCGTGCACACACCACGACGCTGAGGGGAACCCTTCAGGGCCGGCGTCTTGTTCTTGGACACCTTGTCCTGGCGGCCCTTGCGGACCAGCTGCTGAATGGTGGGCACCGCGTAGGTCTCTTTCTGTCGTCCGGTCGGTTGCTGCGCGCCCGACCCCCGCAGTCGGGTGTGTCGCGTGCGCACGGGTGTACCGGAGCCGTAATCTCTGACTGTCGGCAGATGTCCCGTGCCACGCGCGCTGACCCGTGGAGCGAGGGGCACGCATGACGGCCCAGGATGACCCGGGCACGATCGTTAAGACTAGCGGCTGCCCCAAGCACGGTCAAAACAGAACACCGTGAGTACGACGGGACGCGGCCGCACCGCCAGTCTACCGGACTTGCCGCCGCACTCACGCCACACCGGGCCCGGGCCATCACGAACGTGAATGTGTGATCGCGGTAAATCTCCGGCCCGGACCGTTGGGGCCGCGCGGCCGCTGCGGCATAGTCACGCCCATCGGGAGTAACGACTCGATAACGGGGAGCCTGTCGTACCGCGTCACGCTCGGGAGCACCTTCGTGGATCACCCCCCTGTCCCCCGTCCCCCTCGACATCGCGCCGTTGCCAGGTCCGGCCCGCCCGGCCCGCCGCCGGAGGACCCGAAGTCTCCGGTGACCCGCCGGGCCGCGGTCGGCGCGGTGGCCGGCGTACTGGCTGCCGGCGGAACGGCCGTGGAACTCCTGTCCCGGCCGGACAGCCTCGCGAACCGGGTCGCCGCCGCCCCTGGCGCTCCGCTTCGCCCCAGTACGCCGACCAGCCGCGCGGCGGTCGCCCAGCGGCCCGGGCTCGCGGCGCCCGACGACGACCGCGACTCCAGCTTCGTCGCCGGTGAGAAGCGTCGGCCCAAGACGACCACGGCCAAGTCCGGCGTCACCCGCGACTACGCCGGATTCGCCCAGGCGGCCAAGGCCGGGCGCACCGAACCGGGCCTGCTCGTCGCCAAGGCGGGACCGCTCAGCACCGCCCAGGCCCAGCGGCACCTGCTCAACCGGGTCACCTTCGGCCCTCGGCCGGCCGACGTGGAGAGCCTGCGTGAGCTCGGCGTCGATCGCTGGCTCGCCGCCCAGCTGTCACCGACGGCGAAGGACCCGTCGGGAGACCAGGCCTGGCGGGCGTTCAAGCTGGCGGGCGCCGACCCGGGCACGATCCAGCGCTCGATCACGAAGTACTCGTGGGACGCGATGTTCCAGACCGGCTTCGGCACGCTGGGCCGGCAGGTGTTCGGCCGCCGGCAGCTGTTCGAGGTCGTCGTGGACGTGTTCGCCAACCACCTGCACGTCGCGACGCCGTCGGACCGCGGCTGGGACGTCGCCCCCGGCTACGCGACCGACGTGATCCGCAAGCACGCCTTCGGCCGGTACGCCGACATGCTGAAGGCGGCGATGCGGCACCCGGCGATGCTGCGCTACCTCGACAACGACGCGTCGACCCGCGAGAGCGTCAACGAGAACCTCGGCCGGGAACTGCTCGAGCTGCACACCGTCGGGGTCTCCTCCGGCTACACCGAGAAGGACATGCGCAGCAGCGCGTACGTCCTGAGCGGGCGCGGCGCGAACGAGCAGGGCCGGTTCGAGTACAAGCCGGAGCGGCACCGGACCGGCCGGGTGAAGGTGCTCGACTGGTCCGCCGCGAACACCTCCGGCAAGGACGGTCTGCGGATGGGCGACCGGTACCTCGACTACCTCGCCAAGCACCCGGCCACCGCCCGGACGATCGCCCGCAAACTGGTGGTCCGCTTCGTCGACGACGTCCCGCCGCCGGCCCTGGTGGCCCGGCTGGCCGACGTCTACCTGCGCAGCGACACCGCGATCCTGCCGGTGCTGACCGCGCTGTTCCGCAGCGGGGAGTTCTGGAACTCGCTCGGCTGCAAGACCAAGCGCCCGCTGGAGGACGTGGTCTCGACCGCCCGCGCGCTCGACCTGCCCTTCGGTCCGAGTACCGGCAAGGGCCTGGAAGCCATGTACTGGCAACTCAACAACCTCGGCCACGCTCCGCTGGCCTGGCCGTCGCCGAACGGCTATCCCGACGTGGCGCCCGCCTGGTCGTCGGCGGGCCAGATGCTGGAGCGCTGGTCGAGCCACCGGGCGCTGTCGCACGGTTGGTGGGAGGGCCTGAAGCGGGAGAAGCTCCCGGCCGAGCTCCGTCCCCGCCCGGGTGACACCTACCGGGCGTGGTTCGACCGGCTCGGCGAACGTCTGATCGGCCAGCGCCCGAACGCCCGGCAGCGCAGCGCACTCGCCACCTTCGTCGGCGCCAAGACCAGTGCGCGGGTCGACCAGGGCCGGATGCAGTGGCAGGCCGGGCACGTCGTCGCTCTGGTCCTCGACTCGCCGCAGTTCCTGGCCCGCTGACGCGTCGCCACCGAATCCACTCCGGCCGGTGACCCGGCCGATCCCCTCGCACTACCGGCAGGAGTTCCCGCGAACATGAACCGCCCCGATCAGGACGTCCTCTCCTCCCTGCACCCCGACTGCCCCGATTGGCAACGGCTCGGACCGACCGCCGCCGATGCGGCCGTCCGGGCCGAGGCCGCCGCTGTGGCGACCGAGACCGACGACCGCCAGGAGCGGTGGAGCCACGGCTTCACCCGGCGCCGGCTGCTCGCCGGCGGCCTCGGAGTCGGCGTCGCCGCGGTGGCCGGCCAGCTGGTGACGACCCGCATCTCCTGGGCCGCGCCGGGAGCCGATCCGACCGGGACGCTGGTGGTGATCTTCCTGCGCGGCGGCATGGACGGGTTGTCCGTCCTGGTTCCGGCCGACGACCCGGAGCTGCTGAAGGCGCGGCCGGGCATCGCCGTCCGGGCGTCGTCGCTGATCACGTTCGGCCGCGACTTCGGGCTGCACCCGTCGTTGGCTCCGTTGACGCCGCTGATCACCTCGGGCCGGCTGGCCGCCGTACCGGCGGTGTCCACGCCGGACCTGTCCCGCAGTCACTTCCAGGCGCAGGACTGTCTGGAACGTGGCGGCGCCGCGCGGTCGTCGGTGCAGTCCGGCTGGCTCGACCGGGTGCTGAGCCAGCTAGGTCCCGGTACGACGTTCCGCGGGCTGGGGGTCGGCGCGCGGATGACCCGTTCGCTGCTCGGGCCGACGAACCCGATCATGCTGACGTCGCTGAAGGACTTCACCGTCAAGGGCATCGACGGTGTCGCACCGCAGACGCTCGCCGCGCTGGAGACCCTCTACACCGGGATCGACCATCCGCTCGGCGTGCAAGGGCTCGCGGCCCTGCAGGCGTCGGCGAAGGCGCAGAGCTACCACCAGGAGTCCCAGGGACAGCCCAAGGATCGCGGCTATCCCGAGGGGGACTTCGGGTCGGCGCTGGCCACGCTCGCCCAGCTGATCAAGAACAAGGCCGGCGTCCGGGTCGCGGCGGTGGACCTGGGCGGCTGGGACATGCACACCGACATCGGCACAGTCGACAACGGTGACCTGACCCGGTCGCTGAAGACCGTGGCGGAAGGGCTCGCGGCGTTCACCGCCGAGCTCGGGCCGGAGCTCGACAACACCACGGTGGTGACGATGAGCGAGTTCGGTCGGCGAGTGGAGCAGAACGGGAACAGCGGCGCGGACCACGGCCACGGCGGCGTGGCGCTGGTGCTCGGCGGCAAGGTGAAGGGCGGCGTGCACGGGCGCTGGGAAGGGCTCGCCCCGAAGGTCCTGGACCAGGGCGACGTGCCGGGCACCAACGACTACCGCGACGTGCTGTCCGAGGTCGTGATGAGCCGGCTCGGGCTCAGCCAGGCGCAGGCCGGCAAGGTCTTCCCGGGCTGGAAGCCCACTCCGCTGGGCGTGATGGCCTAGGTCTCCGCTAGGAGGTCGAGCGTTCGGCGAGGAAACGAGCCGCGACCTGCGCATCGCCCTCGACGGTCAGCCGCTCGGTCGGCAGGCGCTTCCAGAGGCAGAGCAGAAGCTCCGCAGCCGTGCCGGTCAGCACCGCCTCCCCGTCGGCTCGGCCTCGCTCGACCTTCGGCGGCTCGCTGTCGCCGGCCGGCGCCAGTGACCACGCGTCCCCGGTGTCCACCGCCCGTACGCCGATCGGCCGGGTGACCGCCGGCGCGAAGCCGCGGGCCAGCAGCCGGGGCAGGAACACCCCGAAAACCTCGTCGACGCCGTCCGCCGCGACCGGGGCAGGTATCACTTCCAGACCAGTGTCCGGCCCGGTCTGCGGTCCGACGGCGGCCTGGACCGCGTCGACCAGGTGCACGGCGGTCTCGTGCAGCCGCCGCCGGACCCAAAAGCCCGCGCGCTGCTCGACCGGGGCGAAGTTCCAGCACGGTTCGTCCGGATCGACGGCCCGGATGGCGGCGACCAGCGCCGCGGTCGTGCCGGCGTACCAGTCGGACCAGGAGATGGTCGTCCGCAGGACGTCGGGACGGCGCTGCTCGACGCCGCTGAGCAGGATGGCGGCGGACCAGCGCTGACCGGCGCCGATGTGCAGGGCCAGATCGGCGACCGTCCACCCGGGGCAGCTCGGCACCGCGGCGGACGGGTCGACGGTGTCGAGCACCGTCGCCAGTTCCGCCGCGGTGCGGTCGAGCTCCGCCAGGTAGTCGAGCATCGGGCGGTCAGGCAAGGAAACGGACCTCGACGACCAGGCCGTCCTGGACGCGGTACAGCACGATCGTCGGCACCGGCCCCTGGTCGGAGTCGTGCCGGATCGACTGCTCCACCACCCAGTCGCCGAGCGTCATCCGCTGCTGCAGCTCGGTCTTGCACCGGCCGGCCTCGAACTGCGGCCGGTAGTGCTCGCGCAGCGACCGGCGGCCCCGCAGTACCGCGCCGTCGGCCAGCTGCAGCTGAGCGGTCGGCGAGTAGAGCGCGAGGAAGGCCTCCAGGTCGTGCGCCGCGTACATCGCGTGCTCGCGGTCGACCACTCGCGACGCGGGGGTCTCGGCGGCGAACGCGGCGGCGACGGCGGCCGTCAGGTCCGCCACCGCGGCCGGCAGCGGCGCCGGCTCCGCGGGTGCAGTGGAGTCGGCGGCAGCCGGCGTTGCTGTTACGGCTTCCGTCGGCTGATCGGCAGGTGCCGACATGGTGGAAGCCGGCTCGGCGCGCTTCGCCGGCGAGCCGGCGGACGTCGCCGGACGGGCCGGGGTGGAAGTCGAAGGAGTGGAGGTAGAGGGTCGGGGAGGCAGGGTGCTGGTGGCGGTCGCGGCAGAGGCGGCCGGGAGAGGAAGCTGGCCGGCGGGTTCCTCACCCAGGTGCGCGATGGCCCAGTCCAGCGCCTTGGTCACCGCGGCGCGGGATTCTTCGGTGTGGTCGAGCATGTCGAAGCCGTGTTGCCCTTTCGGAACGTCGATGATGTCCAGTGCGGCGCCGCCGGCGGAGACGAACTCCGCCACCGGACCGGCGAGCTCGGCGCGCTCGCGGCCGACCCTCGTCAGCAGCACCGGCAGGTCTGTAGGTGAAACCTTTCCCATCCCACCGGCCCGGTCGTGTCTGCCGATCACTTCGGCAGCGTTGACCAGCTCGTCGACACCGGGCGGGGTGGCGAGTTGGGGATAGGTCAGCAGCAGGCAGCGCAGCCAGTCCGGCCGGCTGTCCAGCCACTCCCCCGCGAGCAGGCCGGCCCCGGAGAAGAACCAGAGCGCGACGCGCCCCGGATCCACCCGCGGATCGGCCCGCAGTACACCGACGGCGGCCTCCACGTCGTCGGCTGCGGTGGACAGCTGGTCGAAGCCACGGATCAACCCGTGGTCCACGACCGCGGCCACCAGACCGCGCTGGGCGGCGACGGTCGCGTACCCGGTGAAGACCGGCCAGTCCCGAGGACTCACCTCGAGGCCGTCCGGGCCCGGACCCCCGTGCACGAAGAGGATCGCGCCCGTCCTGGCGGTGCCGGCCGGGTGGTACAGGTCGACGTGGCCGACCCTTTCCACCCGCACCTGTCCGGCGTCCTCGACCGGTAGCACGAACGGTCGCAGGGAGGGCGGGAGATCCGTCATGGAGCAATCTTGGCCTATCCCGGGGACACTTGCAGCCGCCACCCCGCGCCACGTCCCGAGACTGTCCGTCACAACGCACATTCCCTACCCACCAAGCGTTTGAACCACCCCACCCACCCGCGCCACACCCCCCGCCCCACCCCCACGCCATTCCGGGGGATAACCCGCCAAATGCTGGGTTCTCCCACCGCATACGGACGGGTAGACCCAGCATTTGGCGGGTTATCCCCTGAAAAGGCAGGGGGGTGCGGGTTCGGGGGTTAGGCGGGGGCTTTGGTGTACGACAGGGAGACGACGCCGTTGGGCCGGTGGCTGACCTCGGCCAGGTCCAGCCGGCTGGAGATGCCCGATCGGAACACCGGAGTACCGCTGCCGGCGACGACCGGGTGCAGCCAGAAGTTGAGCTCGTCGACCAGGTCGTGCTCGAGCAGGGTCTGCGCGAGCCGGCCGAAGCCGTAGATCACCAGGTCCCCGTCGCCCTGCGTCTTCAACTCCGCCACGCTCTTCACCGGATCGGCCGCGACGACGGTCGCGTTGCTCCAGTCGGTGCCGGCCAGCGTCGAGGAGAACACGTACTTCGCGATCGCGTTGACCCGTTCGGCGTACGGGCCGGGGGTGTTCGGCCAGGCGGGGGCGAAGTACTCGTAGGTGTGGCGGCCCATCAGCATCGCGTCCGCGCGCCGAAGCTCCGCCAACGACTCGGCCGCCGCCTCGTCGTCGAAGTACGAGCCGACCCAGGAGCGCGGCTCCCCGTGGATCCCGTCGACCGAGAGCAGAGCACCGACCTTGAGCTTGCGCATGCGTTCCTCCAGAGAACCGGGTTTACCCGAACAGACCCCGGCCACCGGCAGAAGGAATCGGTCACCCGCTCTTCAACCTCGACCGTGGGCAGGTACGAAGTGGCCAGTTCCTGCCAGCGGTGCGCGATGGTCCGGCCGAGCGGCCAGACTGCACACAGTGGCCCACGAACTGCCCGACACCGATTGGGTCTCCTTCGAAGCCGCCGCTGCTGAACGCTACGAGCGTGCCGGGCTGGCGTGGCCGGGGGTGGTGGTGCGGGTTCGCTCGCCGATGGCCGGTGCGCTCGCTGCTCCGATCGCAGCCGAAGTCCTGGCCGGCCGGCGATCCGGCGAAAGCCTGGCACAACTGCGCGACCGGATGGACGAGTGCCTGTCGGTCAACCTGAGACTGTCGGTCGACGGACCCGCCGACGAGGCGATCACTATCGCGGTCCGGCAGGCCGTCGGCCTCGACAGGACGCCCGCTGAGCCGTCCCCCCGGCCCTTGACCAAGCTGCTCGTCAGGAGCCGAACGACCTGGGGCGACGACGACCCCATGGCGTACCTGCTGATCGGCAGTACTGCGGCCGGGGTCAGCCTCGTTGGCGGACTGCTGGGCTGGTTTCCAGTCGGGCGCGGCACTGCTCGGTGGGCCATGGTGTTTGCGGTGGCGGGCATAGTGCTGGCAACGGTTGTTGGCTTCGTGGTTCGGCAGTGCGCGCTCGCCGTACGACGGCGACTGTGCCGACGTCCCCGGTTTTTGGCGCAGCAGCTCGGTGGTGCCGGCGAGTTGTCCCACGCCAGGACCCGCCGGAACGCCGCGAGGGCGGCACCCCGGGTAGGGGTGCCGCCCTCGGCGGATGGAGCTTCGGGTCAGTTCTTGTAGGAACCGAGGTCGAAGTCGTCGAGCGGGACCGACTGCCCGGCGGACGGGCCGAAGTCGTAGTCGTACGACTCGTAGCCGACCATCGAGTACATCGCGGCCTTCGCCTCCTCGGTGGGCTCCACCCGGATGTTGCGGTAACGGTCCATGCCGGTACCCGCCGGGATCAGCTTTCCGATGATGACGTTCTCCTTCAGACCGACCAGCGAGTCGGACTTGCCGTGGATCGCGGCCTCGGTGAGCACGCGGGTCGTCTCCTGGAAGGAGGCGGCCGACAGCCACGACTCGGTCGCGAGCGACGCCTTGGTGATACCCATCAGCACCGGACGACCCGAGGCCGGCGTACCGCCCTCGGCGACCACGCGGCGGTTCTCCGCCTCGAACATGATCCGGTCCGCGAGCTCACCCGGCAGCAGCTGGGCGTCGCCCGACTCGATCACCGTGACCCGGCGCAGCATCTGCCGGACGATGATCTCGATGTGCTTGTCGTGAATGGCCACACCCTGCGACCGGTACACCTCCTGGACCTCGTCCACCAGGTGCTCCTGCGCCTTGCGGATGCCCAGGATCCGCAGAACCTCCTGCGGGTCCGGCGTACCCTGCGTCAGCTGCTGACCGACCTCGACGTGCTGACCGTCCTCGATCAGCAGCCGGCCACGCTTCGACACCGGGTAGGCGACCTCCTCGGAACCGTCGTCCGGGGTGAGCACCAGCTTGCGGGTCTTGTCGGTGTCCTCGATCGCGATCCGGCCGGCGGCCTCCGAGATCGGCGCCTTGCCCTTGGGCTGGCGGGCCTCGAAGAGCTCGACCACACGCGGCAGACCGTGGGTGATGTCATCACCCGCGACACCACCGGTGTGGAAGGTCCGCATCGTCAGCTGCGTACCGGGCTCACCGATGGACTGGGCCGCGATGATGCCGACGGCCTCACCGATGTCGACCGGCTTGCCGGTCGCCAGCGAACGGCCGTAGCACTTCGCGCAGGTCCCGGTCTTGGCGTCACAGGTCAGCACGGAGCGGACCTTGACCTCCTCGACCCCGGCCTCGACCAGGGCGGCGATGGACACGTCGCCCAGGTCGCTGCCCGCGGTCAGTACGACGGTCCCGTCGCGACCGGTGACGTCCTGCGCCAGTGTGCGGGCGTAGGCGCTGGTCTCGACGTTCTCGGCGTGCACGGTACGGCCGTCCGGACCGGGCTCGCCGATCTTCTTCGGCAGGCCCCGCTCGGTGCCGCAGTCCTCCTCGCGGATGATCACGTCCTGCGAGACGTCCACCAGACGACGGGTCAGGTACCCCGAGTCGGCGGTCCGCAGCGCGGTGTCGGCCAGGCCCTTCCGCGCACCGTGGGTGGCGATGAAGTACTCGACCACCGACAGGCCCTCGCGGAAGTTGGACTTGATCGGCCGGGCGATGATCTCGCCCTTCGGGTTGGCCACCAGGCCACGCATACCGGCGATCTGCCGGATCTGCATCATGTTGCCTCGGGCACCCGAGTGGACCATCATCCAGATCGGGTTGGCCTTCTCGAAGTTCTCCTCCATCGCCTTGCCGACCTCGGCGTTGGCTCCGGTCCAGATCTCGATCAGCTCCTGGCGCCGCTCGGACGAGGTGATCAGACCCCGCTCGAACTGCTTCTGGACCTTCTCGGCCTGCGACTCGTAGCGCGCCATGATCTCGGGCTTGCTCGGCGGCGTGCTGAAGTCGTCGATCGACACGGTCACACCGGACCGGGTGGCCCAGCGGAAACCGAGGTCCTTCAGCGCGTCCAGGCAGTTCGCCACCTGGACCTTGGAGTAGCGCTCGGCCAGGTCGTTGACGATCGAGCCCAGCTGCTTCTTGCCGACCTCGGCGTCCACGAAGGTGTAGTCGCTCGGCAGCGCCTCGTTGAACAGGGCGCGACCCAGCGTCGTCTCCAGCGAGAAGCCGCCGTCGGCCAGTTCCAGCGCGTGCTCCGGCGCGGCCGCCTCGTCGAGGCGCAGCGTGATCTTCGCCTGCAGCGACAGCTCGCCGCGGTCGAAGGCCATCAGCGCCTCGGCGACCGAGCTGAACGCCCGGCCCTCGCCCTTGACGCCTTCCTTCAGCATGGTCAGGAAGTAGATGCCGATGATCATGTCCTGGGTCGGCATCGTGACCGGACGGCCGTCGGCCGGCTTCAGGATGTTGTTCGTCGACAGCATCAGGATCCGCGCCTCGGCCTGGGCCTCGGCCGACAGCGGCAGGTGCACCGCCATCTGGTCACCGTCGAAGTCCGCGTTGAACGCGGAGCAGACGAGCGGGTGGATCTGGATCGCCTTGCCCTCGATCAGCTGCGGCTCGAACGCCTGGATGCCGAGCCGGTGCAGCGTGGGCGCACGGTTCAGCAGCACCGGGTGCTCGGTGATGACCTCTTCCAGCACGTCCCAGACCTGGGCGCGCTGACGCTCGACCATCCGCTTGGCGGACTTGATGTTCTGCGCGTGGTTGAGGTCCACCAGCCGCTTCATCACGAACGGCTTGAACAGCTCCAGCGCCATCGCCTTCGGCAGACCGCACTGGTGCAGCTTGAGCTGCGGGCCGACCACGATGACCGAACGGCCGGAGTAGTCGACGCGCTTGCCGAGCAGGTTCTGACGGAACCGGCCCTGCTTGCCCTTGAGCATGTCGGACAGCGACTTCAGCGGCCGGTTGCCCGGGCCGGTGACCGGACGACCGCGGCGGCCGTTGTCGAACAGCGCGTCGACGGCCTCCTGCAGCATCCGCTTCTCGTTGTTGACGATGATTTCCGGCGCGCCCAGGTCGAGCAGTCGCTTGAGCCGGTTGTTCCGGTTGATCACCCGGCGGTACAGGTCGTTCAGGTCCGAGGTGGCGAACCGGCCACCGTCGAGCTGGACCATCGGCCGCAGGTCCGGCGGGATCACCGGGACGCAGTCGAGCACCATGCCCATCGGGCTGTTGTTCGTCGCCAGGAACGCGGTGACGACCTTGAGCCGCTTCAGGGCGCGGGTCTTGCGCTGGCCCTTGCCGGTCTTGATCGTCTCGCGCAGGTTGGCGGCCTCGGCCTTGAGGTCGAAGGTCTCCAGCCGGCGCTGGATCGCGGCGGCGCCCATCGCGCCCTCGAAGTACTTGCCGAACCGCTCCTTCATGGCGCGGTAGAGGATCTCGTCGCCCTCGAGGTCCTGGACCTTCAGGTTCTTGAACCGGGTCCAGACCTCGTCGAGGCGGTCGATCTCGCGCTGCGCGCGGTCGCGCAGCTGCTTGACCTCACGCTCGGCGCCTTCCTTGACCTTGCGGCGGACATCGGCCTTGGCGCCCTCGGCCTCGAGCTGGGCCAGGTCCTCCTCGAGCTTCTTCATCCGCGTCTCGATGTCGTTGTCGCGCCGGTTCTCGAGCTGCTTGCGCTCGACGTCCGTCCGGCCCTCCAGCGACGCGAGGTCGCGGTGCCGCGCCTCCTCGTCGACGTCGGTGATCATGTACGCCGCGAAGTAGATGACCTTCTCCAGGTCCTTCGGGGCGAGGTCGAGCAGGTAGCCCAGCCGCGACGGGACACCCTTGAAGTACCAGATGTGGGTGACCGGCGCGGCCAGCTCGATGTGGCCCATCCGCTCGCGGCGCACCTTCTGCCGGGTGACCTCGACGCCACACCGCTCGCAGATGATGCCCTTGAAGCGGACGCGCTTGTACTTGCCGCAGTAGCACTCCCAGTCCCGGGTGGGACCGAAGATCTTCTCGCAGAACAGACCGTCACGCTCCGGCTTGAGCGTCCGGTAGTTGATCGTCTCGGGCTTCTTGACCTCGCCGTGCGACCACTGGCGGATTTCGTCCGCAGTCGCCAGGCCGATCCGAAGCTCGTCGAAGAAGTTCACGTCGAGCACGATGTGTTATCTCCTGAAAGTTGAAGCTGTCTGAGTGAGTTGGCTGTTGATCTCAAGCGGCAACCCGCTCAGACCTCCTCGACGCTGTTCGGCTCACGCCGGGACAGGTCGATCCCCAGTTCCTCCGCGGCACGGAAGACGTCCTCTTCGCTGTCGCGCATCTCGACCCGGCTTCCGTCGGACGAGAGCACTTCCACGTTCAGACACAGGGACTGCATTTCCTTGACCAGAACCTTGAAGGACTCCGGGATACCCGGCTCCGGGATGTTCTCGCCCTTGACGATCGCCTCGTACACCTTGACCCGGCCGACCACGTCGTCCGACTTGATCGTCAGCAGTTCCTGCAGCGCGAAGGCGGCACCGTAGGCCTCGAGGGCCCACACCTCCATCTCGCCGAACCGCTGACCACCGAACTGCGCCTTACCACCCAGCGGCTGCTGCGTGATCATCGAGTACGGGCCGGTCGAGCGCGCGTGGATCTTGTCGTCGACCAGGTGGTGCAGCTTCAGCATGTACATGTAGCCGACGCCCACCGGCTCGGGGAACGGCTCGCCGGAGCGGCCGTCGAAGAGCCGGGCCTTGCCGGTCTGGTCGACCATCCGGTCACCGTCGCGGTTCGGCAGCGTGGAGCCGAGCAGGCCGATGACCTCCTCCTCCTTGGCGCCGTCGAACACCGGGGTGGCGACGTTCGTCATCGGAGGGGCCTCGCCGGCGCCGATCTTGATCAGCCGCTGCGCCCACTCCTCGGTGTTGGTCTCGTCGACCTTCCAGCCGCGGCTGGCGACCCAGCCGAGGTGCGTCTCGAGGACCTGACCGACGTTCATCCGGCCGGGCACGCCCAGCGGGTTCAGGATGATGTCGACCTGGGTGCCGTCCTCCATGAACGGCATGTCCTCGACCGGCAGGATCTTCGAGATGACGCCCTTGTTGCCGTGGCGTCCGGCGAGCTTGTCGCCGACGGAGATCTTGCGCTTCTGGGCGACGTACACGCGGACCAGCTGGTTCACGCCCGGCGGCAGCTCGTCGCCGTTGTCGCGGTCGAAGACGCGGACCCCGATGACGGTGCCGTTCTCACCGTGCGGCACCTTCAGCGACGTGTCGCGCACCTCGCGCGCCTTCTCGCCGAAGATCGCGCGCAGCAGCCGCTCCTCCGGGGTCAGCTCGGTCTCACCCTTGGGCGTGACCTTGCCGACCAGGATGTCGCCGGTGGTGACCTCGGCGCCGATCCGGATGATGCCCCGCTCGTCCAGGTCCGCCAGCATCTCGTCGGAGACGTTGGGGATGTCGCGGGTGATCTCCTCCGGGCCCAGCTTGGTGTCGCGGGCGTCGACCTCGTGCTCCTCGATGTGGATCGAGGTCAGCAGGTCCTGCTGCACGACGCGCTGGCTGAGGATGATCGCGTCCTCGTAGTTGTGACCCTCCCACGGCATGAACGCCACGAGCAGGTTCCGGCCGAGCGCCATCTCGCCCTCGTCGGTGCACGGACCGTCGGCCAGCGGCGAGCCGACCTCGACCCGCTGCCCGGCGTCGACCAGCGGACGCTGGTTGATGCAGGTGCCCTGGTTCGAGCGACGGAACTTGGCCAGCCGGTAGGTCTGGTACGTGCCGTCGTCGGCGGCGACCTCGATCAGGTCGGCCGACACCTCCTTGATCACACCGGCCTTCTCCGACACCAGCACGTCGCCGGCGTCGACCGCACCGCGGAACTCCATGCCGGTACCGACCAGGGGGGCGTCCGCGGTGATCAGCGGCACCGCCTGGCGCTGCATGTTGGAGCCCATCAGCGCGCGGTTGGCGTCGTCGTGCTCGAGGAACGGGATCATCGCCGTCGCGACCGACACCATCTGGCGCGGCGAGACGTCCATGTAGTCCACGTCCTCGACCAGCACGAGCTCGACCTCACCGTGGCGCCGGCGGACCAGCACCCGGTCCTCGGCGAACCGGTTGTCGTCGGTCAGCGCGGCGTTGGCCTGGGCGATGACGAACCGGTCCTCCTCGTCCGCGGTCAGGTAGTCCACGGCGTCGGTGACCTGGCCGTCGACGACCTTGCGGTACGGCGTCTCGACGAAGCCGAACGGGTTCACCCGGCCGTAGGTCGCCAGCGAGCCGATCAGGCCGATGTTCGGGCCTTCCGGGGTCTCGATCGGGCACATCCGGCCGTAGTGGGACGGGTGCACGTCGCGGACCTCGAAGCCGGCCCGCTCTCGGCTCAGACCACCGGGACCGAGCGCCGACAGGCGGCGCTTGTGGGTCAGACCCGCGATCGGGTTGGTCTGGTCCATGAACTGCGACAGCTGGGAGGTGCCGAAGAACTCCTTCAGCGCCGCCACCACCGGACGGATGTTGATCAGGGTCTGCGGCGTGATCGCCTCGACGTCCTGGGTCGTCATCCGCTCCCGGACCACGCGCTCCATCCGGGCCAGGCCGGTGCGCAGCTGGTTCTGGATCAGCTCGCCGACCGTGCGCAGCCGGCGGTTGCCGAAGTGGTCGATGTCGTCCTCTTCGACCACGATCTCGCCGGTCGGGGCGGCCAGCTCGGTCTTGCCCTCGTGCAGCGCGACCAGGTACTTGATCGTGGCGACGATGTCGTTGATCGTCAGCACGGCCGTGTCGTGCATCTCGTCGCGGCCGAGCTTCTTGTTGATCTTGTACCGGCCGACCTTGGCGAGGTCGTAGCGCTTGCCGTTGAAGTAGTAGTTGTCCAGCAGCGCCTGCGCAGCCTCACGCGTCGGCGGTTCGCCGGGGCGCAGCTTGCGGTAGATGTCGAGCAGCGCGTCGTCCTGGCCGGACGTGTGGTCCTTCTCCAGGGTGAGCCGGATCGACTCGTACTCGCCGAACTCCTCGAGGATCTGCGCGTCGGTCCAGCCGAGCGCCTTGAGCAGCACGGTGACGTTCTGCTTGCGCTTGCGGTCGAGCCGTACGCCGACCATGTCGCGCTTGTCGACCTCGAACTCCAGCCACGCGCCGCGCGACGGGATGATCTTGGCGGTGAAGATGTCCTTGTCCGACGTCTTGTCCGGCGTGCGCTCGAAGTACACGCCGGGCGAGCGGACCAGCTGGGACACGACGACACGCTCGGTGCCGTTGATCACGAACGTGCCCTTGCGCGTCATCAGCGGGAAGTCGCCCATGAAGACGGTCTGGCTCTTGATCTCGCCGGTCTCGTTGTTCATGAACTCGGCGGTGACGAACAGCGGCGCCGAGTAGGTGACGTCACGCTCCTTGCACTCGTCGACCGTGTTCTTCGGGGGCTCGAACCGGTGGTCGCGGAACGACAGCGACATGGTGCCGCTGAAGTCCTCGATCGGGGAGATCTCCTCGAAGATCTCCTCCAGGCCGGAGGGGCCGGACAGCTCGGTCCGTCCCTCGGCCTCGGCGGCGGCCACCCGGGCCTGCCAGGTTTCGTTCCCGACCAGCCAGTCGAAACTGTCCACCTGCAGCGCAAGCAGATCCGGCACCTCGATGGGTGAGGAGATCTTTGCGAAGGAGATGCGACGGGAGGTGGAAACGTCGGTAAAACTGTCGGACTGGGGGTTGCGCGAGGCGACCAAGGGGCGTCCTTCCACGGGCTCGCAGAAATCACTTCGGTGCTGGGAGCGCACGCCGAACCACCCTAGTCAAGTCTTGACCTGAGCCAGGGTGAAGAGTAAAGGCAGCGCAAAGCAATAGGTTACCCGATCAGGGCAAGGCTGTCCAATGGGGTCCAACACTATGCCGTCGGACCACCCACTCAGTCAAGGACCGACCCGGGGTCTCAAGCGGGAAACACCCGCGAGGTGCCCGGCACATCCTGTCGTAAGTCACCAGCAGACTACAGTCCGACGATCTCCTGGACCAGCCATCGCGCGCCGAAGCGGGCCATCGTGAAGCGGGTCCGGTTCAGGTCGACCCGGGGCTTACCCTGCGTGATCGTGCTGGTGGTCGTCTGGTTGACGAAGATGACCAGGGTGACCCGGTCGGTGTCGCCGTCGCGGACGCCGACCTCGCGGACCTCCGCCCGCACGGTGGCCTTGGTCTTGGTCGCCAGCTCGCCGGCCACCTTGGCGGTCTCGTCGAACGTGGCCGCGAACTCCGGCGTCATCGTGGCGCGCGCGTCGGCGAAGCTCTTGTCGAGCGTCCGGTAGTCGTAGCTCAGCGCCGTCTCCGCCGCCTTCCGCCCGGCCGCCGCCGCCTCGGCCCGAGCCTCCTCGGCCTGCTGCCCGCGGTAGGCCTTGACTCCCAGCACTCCGGCCAGCCCGAGCACGAGCACGATCAGCACCGCGAGCGACGCCGTCAGCACCAGATTGACCCGGCTCGTGCGCGCCGGTGGCGCGGTGTCTTCAGCACTTTCTGTCACCGCCGGCTCGGGTTCAGGCTCGGCGACCGGCTCTTCGAGGACGTCGGTTGTGGCGGGAGTCACCTTCTCGGTGACTCCGGTGTCCTCGTCGCGGCGGCGCTGGCCGGCGATCCGGGGGCGGCTGCGTGGGCGGTCCGGCATCAGCCCACCACCTGGAGGTCGGCGGTCAGCCAGCGGTCCTGCTCGCGGACCAGGTCGAGCTTGATCCGGTACCGGCGCTCGACGCCGTCCTTGGCCGCGGTGTTGGTGACGACGGCGTTCACGATCACCAGCACCTGCGCCGAGTCCTTGTCGTTCGACACCACCGCGGCCTCCTTCACGTCGCCCCGGGAGGTCGCCTTGTTCGCCACCACCTCGGTCTTGACCGAGTTCGCCCCCGACTGGAACTCCTCCTTGAACTGCCCGGTGGAGTCGTCCAGCACCCGCTGCGCGTCGGCGTCCCAGGAGTCGTACTTGTACGTCGTGAAGTCCAGCGCCAGCTGCCGGGCGGCCTGCATCGCGCCGGTCCGGTCCTCGGCCCGGACGTCCTGCCGGCGCAGCGCGAGGATCGACACCGTGGCGGCCGCCAGCGCGACGACCAGCAGCACGCTGAGCGCCCAGGCCAGCGCCACGGGCCCCCGGCCGGGCCGGGCCGCGGCGGAGTCCTTGGTCGTACGGGAGAACGAGATCACTTGCCGGTCACCGGTCCGAGGATGAGGGCTTTCCAGGAGTCCTTGCCGAGCAGGTCGGCCTGCCCGCCGGTCGAGCCGAGCACCAGCTCGGGCATCCCGCCGGAGCCGCCGGCCTGGCCGGTCGCGGGGTCGTAGCCGACACCGTACCCGGTGCGGTTCAGGTCCTTGCGTGCGGACGGGGCCGGCTTGTTCTGCGCGCCACGGACGTTGACGCCGCTGCCCGGTCCGGCCGTGCAGGAGGCCTTGGTGTTGGCCTGCTGGTCGGTGGTGTCCTGCGGGACCCGCTTGCCGGTGCTGCCGTAGCCCGCCCGGCAGGCCGGCGGCGAGAAGCCGAGCACCAGGCCGAAGTGCGCGTCGTAGTGCCCGGTCCCCTCGTCCTTGCCCGGTACGACGTACCCGCCCATCGACACCGCGGGGTAGACCACCAGCAGCTGCTCGACGGCGTCCAGGCGGACGGCGGTCAGCTCGTTCACCGTCAGCAGGTTGCCGAGCAGGACGGCGATGTCGGCGCGGTTCTCCGCGATCAGCCCGGTCAGCTGCTGGGAGGCGCCCGAGCCCTGGTCGATCACCGTGCGCAGGTCCGTGTCGGAGCCGGCCAGGGTGTCGGACAGCAGGGCCAGGTTCTTCGCCCAGGTGCGGATCGCGTCGCCGCTGGCGACCTGGGTGGCCAGCACGGTGTTGCCGTCGTTGATCAGCTTGACCGTCTGCACGATGTTCGCGTCCGCGTCGTCGATCAGCAGGCCGGAGCTGTCGATGATGCGCTGCAGGTCGCTGCCCTTGCCGCGCAGCGCGTCGCCGAGCTCCTTGACCGTGGTGCGCAGGCTGTCCTTGTCGACCGAGTTCACCAGCTGGTCGAGGTTGAGCAGCAGCTCGGTGGTGTCGATCGGCACCGCGGTGTCGGCCCGGGCGATCGTCGACCGGTCCTGCAGGTAGGGCCCGGTGTCGCGGCGTGGCTGCAGGTCGACGTACTGCTCGCCGATCGCGGACCGGTTGGCGACGACCGCGACCAGGTCGTTCGGGATCTTCACCTCCTGGTCGATGTCCAGGTCGACCTGGACGCCGTCGTCGAGCAGCCGCAGCTCGCCGACCCGGCCGACCGGCTGGCCGCGGTAGGTCACCTCGGCGCCGGAGAAGATACCGCCGGACTCGGCGAAGCTGGCGCTGACGGTGTAGTCGTCGTCGAACAGCAACTTGTCGATCTGGGCGTACTTGCCGCCGACGTACGCGATGCCGACGACGGTGATCAGCAGGAACACCATCAGCTGGATCCGGACGGTTCTGGTGATGATCACTTGGCCACCCCCGGCATCAGCACCTTGGCCAGTTCGGGGTCGAACCCGGGCCGGTTCAGCGTCGGCGTGCAGACCGGAAGGCCGAGCACCGTGACGCAGGTGGTCGCCGTCCCGGTGGGTAGCGGCAGCGGCGGCAGGCCCGGCGACTTCGGTGGGAACTTCGGCGAGTTGTGCACCGGCAGGCTGAGGTTGGCCGTCGGCAGCGCGGTCGGGCCGACGGTCGGCAGGTCGAGCTGGAGCAGTCCCTGCAGCGCCTTCTGCGTGTTCACGTCCAGCGTGATCACCAGGTTGGTGAAGTCACCCTGTACGGCGTCCGCGGCGGCGTCGGGGAACGGATAGGTGAGCAGCAGCTCGAGCGACTTCGGCAGGTTCTCCCCCGCCTCGGCCAGCTTGGTCAGCACCGGGTAGAGCGACCGCAGGTTGGCGACCAGGTCCTTCTGCGAGGCGGTGATCACCCGGGTCGCGGTGTTGCCGAGGGTGGCCAGCGCCTGCAGCGTCTTCACCAGGGCGGCGCGCTGCTGGTCCAGCGTCTTGATCGACTTCGGCAGCGAGTCGATCGCGGTCGCCAGCGTCGCCTTCTGCGCGTTCAGCTTCTTCGCCAGCGCGTCGACGGCGGTGATCGCGGTGACGATCTTCTGCTTGTTCGCGTCCAGCGTGCCGACGAACGTGTTCAGCTGGGTGAGCACGCTGCGGATGGCCGGTTCGTTGCCGGTCAGCGCTTTGTTCAGCTCCTGGGTGATGATCTGCAGCTGCGCCACCCCGCCGCCGTTCAGCAGCAGCGACAGCGCCGACAGCACCTGTTCGACCTCGACGTTGCTGGTGGTCCGCGACAGCGGGATCAGCTCGCCGTTCTCCAGCCGGCCGCGCGGCTTCTCCGCGCCGGCCGGCGGCGCCAGCGAGACGAACTTCTCGCCGAGCAGGCTGGTCTGCCGGATCGTCGCCCGGGCGTTGTCCGGCAGCTCCAGGCTCTTCGGCAGCTTGACCTTGACCTTCGCGACGTACCCGTCGAGCCAGACCTTCTCGACCGTGCCGACGGTGACGTCGTCCACCTTCACGGTCGACTTCGGCACCAGGTCGAGCACGTCGGTGAACTCCACCGTGACCGTGTACGACGGGCCCTTGATCTTCGCGCCGCCGGGCAGCGGCAGCGAGTAGACGCTGAAGTCGCAGCCGGACACCAGGGTGGCCAGCGCGACCACCCCGGCCACGATCGCCGTCCGGCTGAGCCTTGTCACAGGCCTCATCGGGTCCCTCCCGGGAAGAGGCCACCCAGGGTCGGGTCGACCGGGTCGGGGGTCGGCAGCTTCGGCGCCGGCGCGGGCGCCCACGGCGTACCGGCCGGACCTCCGCCGGCCGGAGCGCCGCCGGTGAGCTGGCTGAGCAGCGGCAGCTTCGGCAGGGCGTCGAAGACCGGCTTGAGCGCCGAGCACGCGGACAGCGGCTGGTTCGCCTGGATGAGCAGCGAGCAGATGAAGGTGGCCGGATCGTCCAGCTGGGCGAGGTTGATCCGCTGGTCCAGCGTGCCGAACTGCGGGTTGTAGACCCGGGCCAGGTTGCCCAGGCCGAGCGGTGCGGTGTCCATGATCTCGGCCAGCGCCGCCTTCTCCTTGACCAGGATCTGCGACAGGTCGGTCGCACTGGCCACGGTCGTCTTCAGCAGCGCCCGGTTGTCCTTCACGAACGAGGACACCTCGGCGAGCGCGGTGGCCAGCAGCTTCAGCGCGGCGGCCAGGTCCTTGCGCTCGCCGGCCAAGGTGGTCGAGGTGGCGGCGAAGTTGGTGTTGAACTGCTTGACCAGCCGGTCGTTCGCCGCCAGCGCGGACACGAACGTCTGCAGCTGGCGCACGGTGGCGAACAGGCTCTTCGAGTTGCCGGCGAGCGTCTGGGTCAGGGTGGAGACGTCGGTGATGGTCTGGTTCAGCTTCGCGCCCTGGCCGTTCAGGTTCGCCGCGGAGACGTCCAGCAGCCGCGACAGCGCGCCCTGGTCGTTGGCGCCCTTCGGGCCGAGCGCGACGGACAGGTCGTTCAGGCTCTGGTAGATCTGGTCGAGCTCCAGCGGTACCGCCGTCCGCTCGACCGGGATCTCGGCGCCGTCGGCCATCACCGCGCCCTGCGAGTACGCCGGGGTCAGCTGGATGTAGCGGTCGGCAACGACCGACGGCGACGCGATCACCGCCTTGGCCCCGGCCGGCACCTTGTGCTCGGCGTCCCACCAGAACTTCACCCGGACGGTCCGCCCGGCCGGCGTCACGCTCTCGATCTCGCCGACCTTGATGCCGAGGATCCGGACGTCGGAGCCGGGGTAAACGCTGATCGCGCGCGGGAAGTACGCCGTGGCGCTGACCCGCTCGGGGTTCGGCCACAGCGAGACGACGCTGACCGCGAGCACGACCAGCACCACACCGATCGCGATCATCCTGGACCACGCAGCCAACTGGATACTTTCCCCGCCCCACCGCCCCGGTCGCTTCACCGGCCCGCACCCCCCAGGATCGGCGGCAGCCCGGGCAGGAGCGGCGGCAGCGGGATCTCCGGCACGGGCACCAGGTTCTGCACGTAGGTGTCGAACCACGGGCCGGTGCCGAGCGTGTTGGTGAACACCCGCGCGTACGGCGCCAGGCCGCGGATGCTGGCGTCCAGGGACTTCTGGTTCTGCAGCAGGATCGCGAGCACCGCGTTCACCTTCTGCAGGGTCGGCGCCAGGTCCTTGCGGTTCTCCCGGACCAGCGCGGTCACCTGGGCGGACAGCTTCTGGGTCGAGACCAGCAGTTGGTGGATCAGCGCCCGGCGGGCCTGCACCGCCTGCAGCACGGTGTTGCCGTCCTTCATCAGCGTGATCAGCTGCTGGTTGCGGTCGGCCAGGATCTTGGTCACGGTGTCGGAGTGCTGGAGCAGCTTCTTCAGCTCCTCGTCGCGCTTGGCCACGTTCCGGGACAGCCGGGACAGGCCGGTCAGCGACGCCTTCACCTCGTCCGGGGTGTTCTTGAACGTGGTGGACAGCGTGTCCAGCGCCCGGGCCAGCTGGGCGGTGTCGATCCGCTCGGTGGTGGTGGCGAGGTCGGTGAACGCGTCGACCACGTCGTAGGCCGAGACCGTGCGCTCCAGCGGGATCTGCGCGCCCTCCTTGAGCTCGCCGCCGCCGGCCGGGGTGAGCTTGAGGTACTTCTGCCCGAGCAGCGTCTTGATCTTCATCTCGGCGCCGGTCCGCTCGCCCAGCTTCACGCCGCGGTCGACGACGAAGTCGACCCGGACGTGCGTGCCCTCCAGCTCGACCGCCCGGACCTGGCCGACCCGCACCCCGGCGACCCGGATCTCGTCGTTCTTCTTCAGCCCGCCGGCCTCGGAGAACTGCGCGGAGTACTTCGTGCCACCGCCGATCAACGGCAGGTCCTGGGCCTTGAACGCGGCCAGCATGATCAGCCCGATCACGGTCAGGCCGACGACGCCGATCGTCAACTGGTTCTGCTCGCGGAAGGGTTTCACGAGTGGTGACACCTCGCCGAGTTGTTGTCGTAGGAGATCGGGATCCGGGTGCCGAGCGGCAGGGTGACGTTGCCGTCGAAGCCGCAGAGGAAGAAGTTGAACCAGGAGCCGTACGACGCGGTCCGGGTCATCGTGTTCAGCTTGTCCGGCATCTTCTGCAGGGTCTTCACCCAGATCGCCTGGGTGTCGTCGAGCGTGCTGGAGACCTGCCGGAGCCGGTCCAGGTCGGCCTTGATCGGCACCCGGGTCTGCTGCAGCAGGCCGGCCGTCTTGCCGTTCAGCGAGTTGATCGAGCCGAGCGAGCCGAGGATCGGCTGGATGTCCTTGCTCAGGCCGGTGATGAACTGCTGCAGGTTGACCAGCAGCTGGGAGAAGTTCTGCTGCCGCTGCGAGACGATCTGCAGCGTCGAGGTCAGGTTGGTGATCAGGTCGCCGACCACCTGGTCGGCGTCGGCCAGCGTGGTGGTCAGCGACGCGGTCCGGGCCAGCAGGCTCTCGATCGTGCCGCCCTCGCCCTGCAGCACCTTGATCACCTCGAACGCGAACTGGTTCACGTCCGCCGGGGTGAGCGCGGTGAACAGCGGCTTGAACCCGTTGAACAGCACCGACAGGTCCAGCGCCGGTGCGGTCCGGTCCTGGCCGATGACGTCGTTCTCCTTCATCCGCTCGCCGCCGCCGACGCCTTCGGTGAGCGCGATGTAACGGTTGCCGACCAGGTTCCGGTAGCGCAGGGTGGCCCGGGTCGCGGTGTCCAGGACCTGCTGGGATTCGACGCTGAAGGTGACCATCGCCAGCGTGTCGTCGTGCAGCGCGATCTTGTCCACCTGGCCGACCCGGACACCGGCGATCCGGATGTCGTCGCCCTGGTTCAGCCCGACCACGTCGGTGAAGACCGCCTTGTACTTCGTGGTCGGCGTGAAGCTGATGTTGCCGATGGTGACCGCCAGCAACGCGGTCGCGATCGTGGTGACGACCACGAAGATCGCCAGCCGGACGCTGTCGAACGACGTCTTCTTGTCGAGCAGCTTCATCTGAGGTTCACCTGACCTCCGCGCATCAGGGGGCCGACCATCAGCGTGGTCAGGTCCGGCACGTCGCCGGGCGCCACACCCATCACCGGCCCGACCACAGACCTGACGACCGCCTGCTCCGCCGGGCTGCCGGCCGAGCCGGCGTCGACGGCGAAGCCGGGAGCCGAGCGGTTCAGCTGCAGGTTCAGCGGGAAGCGCTCAGACTTGTTGTGGTCACCGGCCGTGCCGTCCTCCGCCACGACGTACGGCGCCGGGTTGTCCTGGCTGTACGGGCCCGGGTGCGCACCCGGGTGGCTGTAGTTCTTGCCGACACAGGTCGGTCCGCGCTTGTCCAGGTACTTCGGCGTCTCGTGCGGCTGGTACGGCGTGGGCTGGTTGGTGATCAGCTCCAGGTTGATGTGCAGCGCGCCGTCGCGGAACGTGTCGTTGAGGATCGGCGCGGTGTCGGTCAGCACCTTGAGGAAGCAGGGGAACTCCGGCGAGTACCGCTCCAGCAGGTCGAGAATCGGCCGGCTGACCTCGCCGAGCCGGATCACCCGGTCCTCGTTCTCGCGGAGGAAGCCGTTCGCCGTACCGGACAGGGTGGAGACGTCGGTGAAGAACCGCTGCAACTGCTGCTCCTTCTCCACCACCGTGTTGCCGGTGACGGTCAGGTTGCGCAGCGCGCGGACCAGGTCGGGCGTCACATCGCCGTACAGCCGGGAGACCTGGGTCAGCCGGGTCAGCGCGGCCATCAGCTTCGGCACGCTCGGGTTCAGCTTCTTCAGGTAGCCGTCCAGCTGGGTGAGCGTCTCGGCGATGTCGGTGCCGCGGCCCTCCAGCGCGGTGGCCAGCGTGTTCAGCGTCGCGTTCAGGTCGGCCGGGTCGACCGCCTGCAGCAGCGGCAGCGCGTCGTTGAGCACCTTCTCGATCTCGATGCCGACCGCGGTCTTGTCCCGGGCGATCACGTCGCCGGCCCGGATCGGCCGGCCGGACTGGCCGGACGGCGGCGGCACCAGCGCGACGTACTTCTCGCCGAACAGCGTCTTGGGCAGGATCCGGGCACTGACCCCGCTGGAGATCTGCTGGACCTGCTCGGGCTTGAGCGACAGCTCGACGGTCGCCTCCTCGCCGTCGGTGGAGACCGCGCGGACCTCGCCGACGATGATGCCGCGCAGCTTGACGTCGGCGTGCCGGTTCAGCTGCAGGCCGATGTGGCTGGTCTTCAGCTGCACGTCGACGGTGTCGGTGAACACCTTCGCGTAGAAGGCGTAGGTCAGCCACAGCAGGAAACAGAGAAAGCCGATGAAGGCGACCCCGAGAACACGTCTGGTCATGGTGTCGTCACCCCGCCAGCCGGACTGTGGTCGTCGTACCCCAGATCGCCATCGAGAGCAGCAGGTCCACGACGTTGATCACCACGATCGAGGTCCGGACCGCGCGACCGACCGCGACACCGACGCCGGCCGGGCCGCCGCTGGCGTGGTAGCCGTGGTAGCAGTGCACCAGGATCACCAGCACGGCGAAGACCAGCACCTTGCCGAAGGACCAGAGCACGTCACCCGGTGGCAGGAACAGATGGAAGTAGTGGTCGTACGTGCCGGTGCTCTGGCCGTAGAACGTGGTCACCGTCAGCCGGGTGGCGAAGTACGACGACAGCAGGCCGACGACGTACAGCGGCACCACGGCAATCAGGCCGGCGATGATCCGGGTGGTGACCAGGAACGGCAGCGACGGGATCGCCATCACCTCGAGCGCGTCGATCTCCTCGCTGATCCGCATGGCGCCGAGCTGTGCGGTGAAGCCGCAGCCGACGGTCGCGGCGAGCGCGATCCCGGCGATCAGCGGGCCGATCTCGCGGGTGTTGATGTAGGCGGAGACGAAGCCGGCGAACGCCGAGGTGCCGATCTGGTTCAGCGCCGAGTACCCCTGCAGGCCGACCTCGGTGCCGGTGAAGAACGCCAGGAAGGTGATCACGCCGACGGTGCCGCCGATCACCGCGAGCGCGCCGGTGCCGAGCGTCACCTCGGCCAGCAGCCGGAGGATCTCCTTGCGGTAGCGGGTGACCGAGCGGCCCGACCAGGCCAGCGCCTTGAGGTAGAAGGCCAACTGCTCGCCGAGCCGGTCCAGCGAGTTCAGCGGCTTCTTCACCAGGACGTCCAGGGCGGCCATCGTCAGGCCCCCTTCGGCGGGACGAGCTGGAAGTAGATCGCGGTCATCGAGAAGTTCGCGACGAACAGCAGCATGAACGTGATCACCACCGACTGGTTCACCGCGTCGCCGACCCCCTTCGGGCCGCCGCCGGCGTTCACGCCCTTGTACGACGCGACGACCGCGGCGATGAAGCCGAAGACCAGCGCCTTGGCCTGGCCCTGCCACAGGTCGGGCAGGTGGGCGAGCGCGGTGAACGAGGCGATGTACGCGCCGGGCGTGCCGTCCTGCAGCACCACGTTGAAGACGTAGCCGCCCATCACGCCGACCACGCTGACGAACCCGTTCAGGAAGAACGCGACCAGCATCGTGGCCAGCACCCGCGGCACCACCAGCCGATGGATCGGGTCGATGCCGAGCACCATCATCGCGTCGAGCTCCTCGCGGATCTTGCGCGAGCCGAGATCGGCGCAGATCGCCGAGCCGCCGGCACCGGCGATCAGCAGCGCGGTGGCGATCGGCGAGGCCTCCCGGACCACCGCCAGCACGGCCGCCGAGCCGGTGAACGCCTGCGCACCGAACTGCTGGATCAGGCCGCCGACCTGCAGCGCGATCACCGCGCCGAACGGAATCGCCACCAGCGCGGTCGGAATGATCGTCACGCTGGCCACGAACCAGGCCTGCTGGAGGAACTCCCGCAGCTGGAACGGCCGGCGTACCGAGGCCCGGGCGGTGTCCAGGGCGAAGGCGAACAGCGAACCGGCGTGTTTGAGCGGGGCAGTAGCTGACACAGTCACGAGGCCTCCTGGTCCCGATCGAGCAGCACCCCGAAGGTCGTGGGGCCTCCCGGTCTGGACTGAGGAGTGGAGGGAGCGAAGCGACCGGAGCGACGAGGGAAGACCGGGAGTTCAAGCCCCACGACCCGCCGTGCCGGAGGCGCGGCCAAAAGCACGGTCACGTGGCCCCCACGACATCCGAGGCGAAGGAGCCCGGAGGCGGAGTCACCCCGTTCTGCTCGCACCACTCGCCCGGCGGACGCTGGGTCGGCCGGATCACGCCGCTGCTCGGCAGCTGCTGCAGCGGGATCGGCGGCAGGGGCGGCAGTTCCTGGTCGGCCTCGCGGGCCAGCTCGTCGGCGTCCTTCTCCTCGGACATGCCGATCGGGCCGACGCGCTGGGCGTTCAGGAACTGGCGGACCACCGGCTCCTCGCTGGACAGCAGCATCTCGCGCGGACCGAACATCGCCAGGTGCCGGTGGTACAGCAGGCCGATGTTGTCCGGCACCGTCCGGGCGGTGTTGATGTCGTGGGTGACGATCAGGCAGGTCGCCTGGGTCATCTCGTTCAGGTCGATGATCAGCTGGTTCAGGAACGCCGTCCGGACCGGGTCGAGCCCGGAGTCGGGCTCGTCGAAGAGCAGGATCTCCGGCTCCAGCACCAGCGCGCGGGCCAGCCCGGCCCGCTTGCGCATCCCGCCGGAGATCTCGCCGGGCAGCTTCTTCTCCGCACCGACCAGGCCGACCATCTCCATCTTCTCCATCACGATGGAACGGATCTCGGACTCGGACTTGCGGGTGTGCTCGCGCAGCGGGAAGGCGACGTTGTCGTACAGGTTCATCGAGCCGAACATCGCGCCGTCCTGGAACAGCACGCCGAACAGCTTGCGCACCTCGTACAGCTGCCGCTCGGAGCAGGTGGCGATGTCGGTGCCCTCGATGTGCACGTGGCCCTGGTCGGGCTTGAGCAGGCCGATCAGCGTCTTGAGGAAAACGGACTTCCCGGTACCGGAAGGGCCCAGCATCACGCAGATCTCGCCGGCCGGCAGGGTGAGCGACACGTCGCCCCAGATCAGCTGCTTGCCGAAGGACTTCGTCAGTCCCTCGACGCGAACTTCGACGCCCACCGGTCCTCCTCACGGGTTTGTCAGGCAGCCCCGACCGACGACGTTCACCGGTGCAACGAGGGCGCGAGGCCCTAGGTTACGCACGAGTCACTTATTACGTAACCCCCGTATGTCAAGTGATGAAACACCGCAGAGTCACGCTTCGGTCACACCTCGTGGGCAGGTCACGCTGCGCGGTGCCCGGGCCGGACAGGCCCGGTCGGGTACAGTCCTGGCGTCGCCCTGCGAGGTGACGAAGAGTCCAGTCGCCGGAGGAACTTGTGCCGCGGTCAGCTACTTGGTTGAGCCGACTGCGGGTCCGGCCGCCCCAAGGCCTCACCTCGCCGCAGCACGGGGACCAGCTCCCCCACCCGCGCTCGGAGATCCTGGCGCTGACCGGCGTCCGGGCCGCCGCAGCACTCGCGGTCGTGCTGCACCACATCGGCGTACCGGCCTCGGCGCCGGAGCCGCTGCGCAACCTGGTCCAGTCCGGCTACATCGGCGTACCGCTGTTCTTCATGCTCTCCGGGCTGGTGCTGGCCTGGAACTACTCGACCTTGACGGTCACCTCGGGCAGCCGGCTGTGGCGGTTCTACATCGCCCGGATCGCGCGCGTGATGCCGTTGTACTGGGTCGTCCTGCTGTACCTGGTCGCCCAGCGCGCCGCGCACGGCGTACCGCAGGACTCGCTGTGGCGGCACCTGCTCGGGATCCAGGCCTGGTCGGGCGACTACGCGATCGGCCAGGGCAGCTACAACCCGCCCGGCTGGTCGATCTGCGTCGAACTCTTCCTGTACGCCGTGTTCCCGTTGCTGATCCCGGTGATCGTGCTGGTCTCCAAGCGGTTCGGGGCCGCCGGGCTGGTCGGCGTGATCGCCGTCGCGTTCGCGGTGCAGGTGTTCCTGGTCGCGCTGTTCACCGCCGAGGGATGGGCGTTCCTGTCGGTGAAGGACCCGTCCTCGGGGCACCGCTGGTTGTACCGCAATCCGCTGCCGCGACTGTCGGAGTTCGTGATCGGGATGTCGCTGGCGCTCCTGCTGCTGCGCGGGTTCAAGCTGCGCGTTCGGGTCGCCGGCTGGGTGCAGGCCGGGTGCGTGACGGTGGTGCTGGTGCTCGCCGCGCTCGGGCCGAGCCACGCCCGGTGGATGCTGCCCGCGTTCTACGGCGCGATCTGGACCGTGCCGTTCGCCGTTCTGCTGCTGGCGCTGGCCGCGGCGCCGGCCGCCTGGTTGTCGCGGTTCTTCGCGACCCGGGTGCTGGTCACGCTGGGGACCGCCAGCTACGCCGTCTATCTGACCCATCGGCCGTTGCTGTCGTTCCTCGGCAAGGACCGCGGCAGCATGGTCGCGGACCCGGCCGGCTGGGCGCCGTACGCCGGGGTGGTGGTGGTCGCC
Source organism: Kribbella flavida DSM 17836 (assembly GCF_000024345.1). Taxonomy (NCBI): domain Bacteria; kingdom Bacillati; phylum Actinomycetota; class Actinomycetes; order Propionibacteriales; family Kribbellaceae; genus Kribbella; species Kribbella flavida. Next base: position 6,599,870 of record NC_013729.1, read on the forward strand.
GGGCTGTGCCTGCTGATCGGCGAAGGCGCCCACCGGCTGATCGAGGTCCCGGCGCGCCGGCTGGTCCTGCGGCTGGTCCCGAAACCGCCTCCCGTGATCACGGAGCGTGCCCGCACGGAGGTGTCGGCGTGAGCGGTCTCACATCGGTCTCCGAGGGCGCGGCGCTGTCCCATCCCCGGCCGGAGGTTCTGGCCTTGACCGGTCTGCGCGGACTGGCCGGCCTCGCGGTGGTCGCGTCGTCGGTCGGGATGTGGCGGGGGGCACCGTGGTACCTGAACGACCTGATGGACGCGGTCGCGGTCACGCTTCCGTTCTTTTTCCTGCTGTCCGGATTCGTGCTGGCCTACAACTACCCCGGGCTCGGCTTCGGCTCCGGGCGCCGGGTACTCGGTCGGTACGCGATGGCACGCATCGCCCGGATCGTGCCGCTGTTCGTGGTCGTCGGAGTGGCCGTACTGCTGCTGGGTGAGCTGAACGGGGGCGACTGGGTCCATGACGTGTACGCCGAGCAGACCTGGTTCGTCGGCACGCTGGCTCTCTGCTACCTGGTCTATCCACTGCTGGCCCGGCCGATCGCCGCGTCCCCCGCGATCGCGGCCGGCTGCGCGCTGGTGATTGCCACGATCCTGCTGGGCCTGCACCTGAGCACCGAGACCGACTTCGGCCGCGTCCCGTTCAGCTGGTTGCCGGTCTTCGTGCTCGGGATGGCGTTGGCCTCCCGGCCCCCCGGCCTGCTCACGGCGGCGCCCACTCGCTGGCTGACTGCCCCGATCCTGGTGCGGCTCGGCGTGATCGGGTATCCGCTGTACCTGCTGCAGGCGCTGGTCGTGCACGGCTTCGGTGGGGTCCACGCGGGCACGGTGTCGAACGCCCTGCTCGCCCTCGGCTGGATCGGCCTGACGGTCCTGGCCGCGGACGGCGCTCACCGCTACGTCGGCGTACCGGCTCGGCGTGCGGTGCTCGACCTGGCCCGCCGCGCCGACCGCCGGACGGCGCGGCGGTGACATGACGAAGGGCGGCCCCTGACGGGACCGCCCTTCGGCGTACTGCTGGGTGTGCGGCTCACGCCGCACAGGTCACTTGAGGGTGACGGTGGCGCCGGCGCCCTCGAGGGCCTCCTTGGCCTTCTCCGCGGCGGCCTTGTCGACCTTCTCGAGGATGGCCTTCGGCGCGCTCTCGACGAGGTCCTTGGCCTCCTTCAGGCCGAGGCTCGTGAGGCCACGCACCTCCTTGATGACCTGGATCTTCTTCTCGCCGGCCGACTCGAGAACGACGTCGAACTCGTCCTGCTCGACAGCCTCTTCGGCCGGGGCGCCGGGGGCGCCCGGGGCGGCGGCGACGGCGACGGGAGCGGCGGCGGTCACGCCGAACTCCTCCTCGAACGCCTTCACGAACTCGGAGAGCTCGAGCAGGGTCAGTTCCTTGAACTGGCCGAGCAGCTCTTCGGTGCTGAGCTTCGCCATGGTGGCGGTCCTTCCTGAACGTCTGACTTGATGATCACTGAATGGGGTGTTGCGTGAGTCGAACGGGTCAGCTGTCAGCCGACGCGGTCTCCTCGGTGCTCGCCTCGGCAGGTGCGTCGGCGGGTGCGTCCTGCACCGCTTCCGCAGCCGGAGCCTCGGCCGCCGCGGGGGCGTCCTCGGCCGGCAGCTTGTCCTGCAGCGCCGCGAACAGGCGCGCGGCCTGCGACAGCGGAGCAGCGAACAACGACACCGCCTGCTGCGGAGCCGCCTTCATCGCACCTGCGAGCTTCGCGAGGAGAACCTCACGCGACTCCAGGTCAGCGAGCTTGTTGATCTCGTCGGAGCCGAGTGCCTTTCCGTCCAGCACACCGCCCTTGATGACGAGAAGGGGATTGGCCTTGGCGAAGTCACGCAGCCCCTTGGCCGCGACCACCGGGTCGCCCTTGATGAAGGCGATGGCCGACGGACCCTGCAGGAGCGAGTCGAAGGACTCCACCCCGGCGTCCTTGGCCGCGATCTTGGTCAGCGTGTTCTTCACCACGGCGTAGTTCACGTCGTCACCGAGCGTAGTGCGGAGCTGCCGCAGCTGCGCCACGGTGAGTCCGCGGTACTCGGTCAGCACGGCGCCGTTGGAGTTCCTGAAGTTCTCAGTGAGCTCTGCGACGTCGGCGGCCTTGTCCGGCCTCGCCATGGGTCTCCTTCCGCCCTGTCTTCCGACAGAGTTGGACTTGTCTGCCACACCGCCGACCCACACAACAAAAACGCCCCTGCGCAGGCGCAAGGGCGTGAACATGTCGAACTGTTTCACTTCCAAGTCACCTGCGCGGGCCGCCCACTCTGTGGGACCTTCAGTCACCTGGCTCACACCAGGACGACAACCAGCGGTCTTCGGCAAGGTCAAGAGTAACCGCCGCCACCGGTCCCACCAAATCGGTCACTCCACCGGTCGTGGCCGGGCGGGGATCCAGCGGTTCATGGCGAGCGCCGCGGCCCAGCCGGTCAGGCCCATCACCAGGATCGCCGGGCCCAGCGCCGTGGCCGCGGTGACCGCCGACAGCAGGAACGGCCCGCCCGCGCTGCCGGAGTCCGCGAACAGCCGGAAAGCGCCGAGGAACTGCGCCCGGCCGGCCGGTGGAGAGGCGTCCGCGCCGAGCGTCATGATCACGCCGGCGCCGAGGCCGTTGCCCAGACCCATCAGCAGGGCGACCGCGGTCAGCGTGGTCCCGGAGTGCGTGAGCGGCAGGAGCAGGTGGGCCAGGCCGAGGACGAGCATGGACGGTACGGCGACCCACTTGCGGCCGAAGCGGTCCATCACCGAGCCGGCCGGATAGAAGAGCAGCATGTCGACCGCGCCGGACAGGCCGAAGATGATGCTGGTCGTCTGCGGGTCCAGGCCGATGTGCTCGGCCCAGAGCGGGATCACCACCTGGCGGGACGCCCGGACGGCGCCGACCAGCAGGGCGCCGACGCCGAGGGTCCGCAGCACGGGGAGATGCTCGCGGATCACCGCGCGGGTGGACTGCATGACGACCGGCCGGGCCCGGCGGTTGCGGCGTACGGACTCGAGGTCGGGCAGGCTCAGCAGGACGACGCAGGCCAGGGCAGCGGCGACCAGGTGCACCCAGTAGGCGCCGTCGGTGCCGAGGAAGCGCATCACGAAGGCGCCGATGAACGGGCCGAGGAACGACCCGATCCGCTGCACGCCGCCGAGCGTGGACAGCGCCCGGGCCCGCAGTTCGAGCGGGACGGCCTCGCTCAGGTACGCCTGCCGGGCGAGCCCCCAGACCGAGGCGGCCAGGCCGGTCGCACCGATGGCGATGGCCAGACCCCAGACCGTCGGCACCAGCAGGCAGGCGGCCAGGGCGACGGAGACCAGGCCGGTCGCCAGCAGCATCGCGCGGCGTTCGCCGATCCTCGCGGTCAGCGTGCCGGCCGGGATGTCGCCGAGGACCTGGCCGACGCCGGCCGCTGCGACGACCAGCCCGGCCACCGCGAACGACGCGCCGAGGTCACGGGCCGACAGGGCGACCACGGGAGCGATCGCCCCCTGACCGATGCCGTAGAGCAACGCCGGCAGGTAGACCGAGGGCGCGATCTTCCACAGACTGACCGGGGCATCCATCCCGGCTATCGTCCCATCCTCAACTACCTGGGACGACGGCGGTCAGGACAGGACGGCGAGGGCGTCGATCTCGACCAGCATCTGCTCCAGCGGCAGGCCGGTGAACACGGTGGTCCGCGACGGCAGCACACCGCTGGGGGTGCGGGCGCCGACGAACTCGGCGTACGCCTCGTTCATCGGGCCGAACAGGTCGCGCGAGGGCAGGTAGACACGCAGCATCAGCACGTCGTCGAAGCTCGCGCCACCGGCCTCGAGAATCGCCTCGACGTTCTGCAGGACCCGGGTGGTCTGCGCCTTCACGTCCCCGGCGAAGACGAACTCGCCGCTGGCCGGGTCGACCGAGCCCTGGCCCGACACCTGCAGGAGGTTGCCCTTGCGCACTCCCTGGGAGAAGACAGGCATCGGCGCGGGGGCATCGGGGGTGGAGACGGCAGTCTTGTCGGACATTCGGGGTTCCTCTCGGTCAGTGGTCGTAGTCGGCGCCGATGGCGGCGGTGGTAGCCAGCAGTTCCGGCAGCAGCTCCAGGACCTGCTCGTAGTTCAGCAGCACGTCCGGCACCGAGATCGAGACGGCGCCGACCACCCGGCCGGAGCGCTCGGTGATCGGCGCGCCGATGCAGTTGATGAACGACTCGTGCTCGGCCCGGTCCTGCGCCCAGCCCTGGGCCCGGACCTTGTCCAGCTCGTCGCGCAGCTCGTCCGGCCCGGGGATCGTGTTCGGCGTGAACCGGTGGTACTCGATCGACGCCAGCAACGCCTCCCGCTGCCGCTTCGGCTGCGCGGCCAGCAGCACCTTGCCGACCGCCGTACAGTGCAGGGCCGCCGGGACGCCGACCTGCGAGTACATCCGCACCGACTGCACGCTGTCGAGCTTGTCGATGTAGATGACCTGCCCGTTCTCGTACGCCGCCAGGTGCACGGTCTGCCCGGTCCGCTGGTTCAGCTGCCGCAGATGCGGGGCCGCCACGCCCCGTACGACGTGCTGCTCGCGCGCCGCGTCGGCCAGGGAGAACAGCCGCGAGCCCAGCCGGTAGCGGTGCGACTCGTCGCGCCGGACGAACCGCTCGGCCTCCATCGTGCGCAGCAGCCGCAGCACTGTCGTCTTGTGCACGTCGAGCTCGGTCGCGAGCTGGTCCAGCGACCGATCGCCCTCCCCCAGGCTCACCAGAATCTGCAGGGCTCTGCCCAAGCTCTGACTCACGCCGGGCCTCCCACCGCGACGCCGTCGGGGCCCACTCTCGTCCCGGCCCACTGCTCATCCGTGCAGCTCAGCAAGACCTGCCGGACGGCACCGGGCGGCGGCTCAGCATGGTCCTCCGGCACGGCGAGCACAGTGGCCGCGCTCAAGTGTCCCGACCGCAACCGCTGCTCCATCGGCAGCCCCTGCAGCGTCGCGGCGAGGTACCCGGCCGCAAAAGCGTCCCCCGCGCCGACGGGCTCGACGACGTCCACCGTCAGCGCCGGCACCTCCGTACGCCGGCCGTCGGGCTCCAGCGCGAGTGCCACGTGCGCATCCGACTTGAGCACGATCGTCGCCCGCGGGCCCAGCAACTCCCGCAGTTGCGCCGGGTCGCTCGTCCCGGCGAACAGCATCGCTTCGTCAGCTCCGACCAGTACGACGTCCGCCGCGCGCAGCAAGCGCCACAGCGGCGCCGGGTCCTGGTCACGCCACAACGCGGGTCGCCAGTTGAGGTCGACGCTCAACGAGAAGCCCAGCGTGTCCCGGCGCAGCGCCAACTGGTCCAGCATCTCCGCAGCCGTGGCGGAGATCGCCGCGGTGATCCCGGTGGTGTGCACGAGCTCAGCACCGGCCAGCCGGTCCCGCACAGCCGGGCGGTCGAGGAAGGAGACGTCCATGGCGGCAGCAGCCGAGCCGGTGCGGTAGTAGTGCATCCGCGTCCGTCCGCCGGCCGTGTGCTTCACGTAGAGGCCGGTCGGCCGCAGCGGATCCTGCTCGACGCCGCCGACGTCGACGCCGCGTCGCTCCAGGTCACGCAGGACGTGGCGGCCGAAGCCGTCCGCGCCGACCCGGGACAGCCAGCCGGTCGGGATGCCGAGGCCGGCCACTCCGCCCGCGACGTTGCACTCGGCACCGCCGACGGACCGCCGGAACGTCTCGACGTCCTCGAGCGGCGCACCGGTGCCGGCGGCGAGCATGATCATCGCCTCACCGACGCAGACCACACGACAGGTGGCGTGCAGCTGCGGCATCGTGAGTCCCCTCGCAGTGCGTTGACGGACGATCTGGCGCGATGCTACAACCGACAAGTCAGAATGCGCAACGAGAGTTGCAGTATGCGCAATTTCCAGCTCAGGGAGCTCGGCATGCCCGTCCCGTACGACGCCGCCACGGTCGCGGCACTCGCCGACCGGCAGGTCACCTGGCAGGACAAGGCCCTGCCGCCTGCGTGGTGGGGCCGCACCGTCCGCGAGATCGTGGCGGAGCGCCCTCGGCTGTCCGAGCTGCCGACTCCCCTGCTCACGCTGTCAGCCGCCGGGATGCGGCACAACCTCGACGCGATGGCCCGGTGGTGCCGTGACCACGGCGTCGACCTCGCTCCGCACGGCAAGACGACGATGGCGCCGACGCTGTGGGCAGCTCAGCTCGACGCCGGCGCGTGGGCGATCACGCTCGCCAACACCTTCCAGCTCGGCGTCGCCCGGGCGTTCGGCGTCCGCCGGGTGATGGTGGCGAACTCGGTCATCTCCCCGCTGCAGCTGCGCTGGATCGCGGACCAGTTGGCCGCCGACGAGACCTTCGAGGTCATGGTCTGGGCCGACTCGGTGCGGACCGTCGAGCAGCTCGAGGCCGCCCGCGCGCCGTACGTCGACCCCGGAGCCCGGCCCCTCGACGTCCTGGTGGAGATCGGCGGTGCGAACGGCCGGACCGGCGCCCGGGACGCGGACACCGCGCTGGCCGTCGCGGACGCGATCGGCCGGTCGTCGACGCTGCGGCTCGCGGGCGTCGCGGGGTACGAGGGCGCGATCGCGCACGGCGCCGACGAGGCGGGGCTGGAACACGTTCGGGCGTACCTGCGCGAGCTGGCCGGCGTCCACACCCGGCTGCAGAAGGACGGCCGGTACGACGACGGCCTGGTCCCGGTGGTCAGCGCGGGCGGCAGTGCGTACTTCGAGCAGGTGGCGGAGGTCCTTGCCCCGCTCGGCCGGTCCGGGGCGCGGGTGGTCCTGCGGTCCGGCGCGTACATCACCCACGACGACGGCTACTACCGGCAGGTCTCCCCGCTGGGTTCGGCGCCGCGGACGGACGGCGAGCGGCTCGTCACCGCCATGCACGGCTGGGTCCGGATCACCTCGCAACCCGAGCCGGGCCTGGCGATCTTCGACGCGGGCAAGCGCGACCTGCCGTACGACGAGGGCCTGCCGGAACCGCAGCTGCTGCGTCCCCGGCGCGAGGGTGAGTCGCCGGTCCCGCTGACCGGGATGACGGTGAGCAAGCTGAACGACCAGCACGGGTTCCTGCGGTTCGACGGCGACGCGCCGGTGGTCGTCGGCGACGAGCTGCGGGTCGGGCTGTCGCACCCGTGCACGGCCTTCGACAAGTGGGGGCTGATTCCGGTGATCGACGACCCCGACGGCGCTGATCCGGTCGTGGTCGACCTGGTCCGGACCTTCTTCTGATGGTCGATCTGCTGATCACCGGCGGCACCGTGCTCGACGGCACGGGCGCTGCCGGCTACGTCGCCGACGTGGCGGTCGACGCCGGCCATATCGTTGCCATCGGCGACCACCTGCCCGCCGCCGCGCGCACGATCGACGCGGACGGGCTGGTGCTGGCGCCCGGGTTCATCGACATGCACGCGCACTCCGACCTGCAGATCCTGGCGAACCCCGAGCACACGGCGAAGGTCAGCCAGGGCGTCACGCTGGAGGTGCTCGGCCAGGACGGTCTCTCGTTCGCGCCGGTCGACACGCCGACCCGGGCCGCGATCCGCCGCCAGATCGCCGGCTGGAACGGCGAACCGGACGACTTCGACTTCTCCTGGTCCGACGTCGCCGGGTACCTGGACCGGCTCGACCAGGGCATCGCCTGCAACGCGGCGTACCTGGTGCCGCAGGGCACGCTGCGGATGATGGTCGTCGGCACCGAGAACCGCCCGGCCACCGACACCGAGCTGTCCGAGATGAAGCGGCTGCTCGCCGAGGGCCTGGAGCAGGGGGCGGTGGGGATGAGCAGCGGCCTCACGTACACCCCGGGCATGTTCGCCACCACCGAGGAACTCGTCGAGCTGTGCACGGTCGTCGCCCGGTACGGCGGCTACTACAGCCCGCACCAGCGCTCGTACGGCAAGGGCGCGCTGGACGCGTACGGCGAGATGGTGGAGGTCGCGCGCCGGTCCGGGTGCGCGCTGCACCTCACCCACGCGACGATGAACTTCGAGCCGAACCGCGGCCGCGGCGGTGACCTGCTCGCGATGATCGACCAAGCCTTGGCCGACGGTGTCGACCTCACCACCGACACCTACCCGTACTTGCCGGGGGCAACCACGCTCGCCGCGATCCTGCCGAGCTGGACGGCCGAGGGCGGGCCGGACGCGCTGCTGGCCCGGCTGCGGGACCCGGCCGACCGGGAACAAATCACCTACGAGCTCGAACAGGTCGGCACCGACGGCTGCCACGGCTGCGTCACCGACTGGCGCACGATCGAGATCGGTGGCGTCAAGAACCCTGCCCTGGAAGGGGCTGTCGGCAACACCGTGGCCCAGATCGCCGCCGACCTCGGCAAGCCGCCGGCCTGGGTGTTCTTCGACCTGCTGCTCCGCGACGACCTGGCCAGCACGATCCTGCAGCACGTCGGCCACGAGGAGAACGTGCGCGCGATCATGCAGCACCCCACCCACACCGGCGGTTCGGACGGCATCCTGGTCGGCAGCAAGCCGCACCCGCGCGGGTGGGGCACGTTCCCCCGGTACCTCGCGCACTACGTCCGGGAACTGGGCGTGCTGGAGCTGGCCGACTGCGTGCACCACCTGACCGGTCGCCCCGCGCGCCGGCTCCGGCTGACCGACCGCGGCCTGGTCCGCACCGGGTACCACGCCGACCTGGTCCTGTTCGACGCCGCCACCGTGCGGGACGCCGCCACCTTCGCGAACCCCCGGCAGCAGGCCGAAGGCATCCCGTGGGTCCTGGTCGGCGGCGTGCCGGTGATCGAGAACGGTGACCGTACCGACGCCCTGCCGGGACGCGCCGTCCGGCGTACCCCCACCCAGTGAGAGGACCCCGCATGAACACCTTGGACCTGCTGCGCGCCGACCGGGTGCTGAGCGTCGTCCGGGCGCCGGAGATCGGCGACGCGCGCGACCTGTGCGCGGCTCTCGTGGCCGGCGGCATTCACGTGATCGAGCTGACGTTCACCACCCCGGACCTGCCGCGGCACCTGGAACGGGCCGCGTCCGGTGACACCGGGGCCGTGGTCGGCGCCGGGACCGTGCAGACCGCCGACCAAGCCCGGACCGCGGTCGCGGCCGGGGCTCAGTTCCTGGTCACGCCCGGCCAGGGACCGGAGGCGGCCGAGGTGGTGGGCGCGGCGCACGGCGCCGGCGTACCGATCGTGCTCGGCGCGCTGACGCCGTCGGAGGTGATGACGGCGGTCGCGCTCGGAGCGGACGCGGTGAAGATCTTCCCGGCGCACCAGTTCGGGCCGAAGTACTTCAAGGACCTGGGCGGGCCGTTCCCCGGCGTACCGCTGATTCCCTCCGGCGGGGTGAACGCCGGCAACGCCCGTGCCTTTCTCGACGCGGGCGCGCTCGCGGTCAGCGCCGGCACCGACGTCGTCTCCCCCGCCGACGTCGCGGCCGGCCGCTGGTCCGGCATCACCGCCAAGGCCCAGGCGTTCTGCGCGGCCCTGGACTAGGTGATCAGTTCCAGGACCGGGCCTTCGTGCACGGCCTTGTAGACCTTGTCCCGCAGCTGGTTCGCCTCCGGATCGGTCAGCGTTCGATCGACCGACCGGAGGACCAGCCTGATCAGCACGTTGCGCTGCCCCGGACTCAGCTGGAGGCGGTCCCGGGCCGCCTCCGGCAGTTCGTCGTACGCCGTTTCGCCGCGCACTTCGACGGACTCGGCCACCTCCTCGTCCGGCCCGAGCGCTTGCCGGACCCGGTCGCCCAGCAGCTCGGGAGACAGATCGGTGTCCGGCCCGACGACGACCGACAGGTCACGGCGTACGGCGGGCATCGCGGAAACCTCCTTGTAGGGCAGCAGATCCAGCATCTGACCGGCCACCCGCGGATCGGTGGACCGGAGCAGGCGGATGTCGCGGATGCCCTTGCGCAGCATCAGCAGCCGGTCGAGGCCGGGGCCCATCGCGAGCCCGGTCCAGCGCTCGTCGAGGCCCGCTCGGCGCAGGACGTGCGGCGCCGCCACACCGCACTCGCCGATCTCGATCCAGTCGTCGCCGAGCCGGACGTCGATCTGCCGGCCGTGGGTCGTGTACGGGTGGACGGCGGGCACCGTCCGGTACGTCTGACCCGGTAGCACCGTTTCGACCAGGTGCGCGATCATCGCCTCCAGTTCGGGCTCGCCGAGGGTGATGTCGCGGCTGATCCGCCAGAGGTCGAGCTGGTGCGGGGTGCCGGTGTGCTGCCAGTCGACCGAGTCGCGGCGGTAGCAGATCCCCGCGCAGACCATCAGGACGTCGGTCGAGCCGGAGGCCGCCAGCTCGCGCAGCGCCGGCGGGATCATCGCGGACGTGTGGCTGCGCAGCACCTCACCGGCCGAGGCGTAGCGGGTGTAGCGCGCGTCCCGGGTGACCGCGTCGGCGGCGTACCCGAGGTTGTCGTAGTTGTCGGCGAGCGGCACGACCGGGTGGTCGCGCCGGGTCCAGATCTCCGTGTACGGCCAGGCCTGGCCGAGCGTCGTACGGAGCGAGTCGACGATCAGCTGCAGGGCGTGCGGGCCCTGGGCCGGATCGGTGAGGTCGCGCAGGGACAGCGCGGCGTGCAGTTCCGGGGTGCTGAGAACAGCCATCGGGAATCTCCTGAGATGAGCAGGTGCGGGGAGCCAGAACACCCCGACCGGTCGTGGTCACCTCAGGGAGAGAACGCGGCAGCGATCCACCCCGTCGGCACCACTGTGCCGGCCGGGGCGCGGAAATCGCTGCCCGTGCTGCTGCATGCGACCTACTGTACCCGGCGCGCGCAGCGCCGTCCGGAGATTTCCCCAGGGTGCGAGGATCGGCCTCATGCGATGGATCGACGGGTTGGAAGCGACCGCGGCGGAGAGACTGCCCGCGGCGGTGCACCGGTACTTCCGGCAGGGGTCGGCGGGCGGCATCAGCGCGGGCGAGGCGGTCACCGCCTGGTCGTCGTACCGGTTCCGGCCGCGGGTGCTGACCGACGTGTCGACGGTCGGTACCAGTACGACGGTGCTCGGCACGCCCGTCGACGGGCCGGTGCTGGTCGCCCCGACCACCTTGCAGCGCCTGGCCGATCCCGGCGGTGAGGCGGCGATGGCCGCCGGCGTCGCGACGGCCCGGTCGCTGCTCGGCGTGTCCAGCAACGCCGGTACGACGTACGCCGAGATCGGCGCGACCGGGGCGCCGTGGTGGCTGCAGATCTACCTGACCCGCAACCGCGACATCACCGTGCGCATGCTCGACGCGGCGGTCGCCGCCGGCGCGCGCGCCGTCGTTCTGACCGCCGACACCCCGGTCGTCGGACGCAAGGAAGACGACGGGCCGACGGTCTGGCAAGCCGTCGGCCCTGGCGACCTGCGGGCGAACCTCGACGCGGAGCTGTACTCCGACGAGGATCTGGCGAAGGCCGACGACCTGACCCCGGACGTGATCGGCTGGCTCGGCGAACGCACCGGGCTTCCCGTGGTGGTCAAGGGCGTGCTGCGCGGCGACGACGCCCAGCGCTGCGTCGCGGCGGGCGCGGCCGGCCTGATCGTGTCGAACCACGGCGGCCGGCAGCTCGACGGCGCGATCGCCAGCGCGCACGCGCTGCCCGAGGTCGTCGAGGCGGTCGCCGGCACCGGCACCGAGGTCTACGTCGACGGCGGTATCCGCCGCGGCGAGCACGTGCTGGCCGCGCTGGCCCTCGGCGCCCGCGCCGTCTTCGTCGGCCGCCCGGCCCTGTGGGCGCTGACCGCCGACAGCTCCGCCGGCGTCACCCGCCTGCTCACCGACCTGTACGCCGAACTCGCGCACGCCCTCACCCTTGTCGGCGTCCCCCACCCCGACGACCTCACCCCCGACCTCGTGGTCCCGTCCCCTCTTTGAGCACCCACCAGTCACCAACCGCCGCGGAGAACGGCTGGACGGTGCTCAAGGTCGCACACCGGGCAACGCAAAAGGCCCCGGTCTGCCGACCGGGGCCTTTCGGTGCTGCGTGAACCGGAGCCGAGGCTCAGGCGTCGCTGCCGTCCTCGAGCAGGTTGCGGGTGATGTTGGGGTCCACCTGGACGCCCGGACCCATCGTGGTCGAGAAGACGGCCTTCCTGATGTAGCGGCCCTTCGAGCTGGAGGGCTTCAGCCGGAGAATCTCCTCCAGGGCGGCGCCGTAGTTCTCCACCAGCTGCGCCTCGTCGAACGACGCCTTGCCGATGATGAAGTGCAGGTTCGCGTGCCGGTCGACCCGGAACTCGATCTTGCCGCCCTTGATGTCGGTGACGGCCTTGGTGACGTCCGGGGTGACGGTGCCGGTCTTCGGGTTCGGCATCAGACCACGCGGGCCGAGCACGCGACCCAGCCGGCCGACCTTGCCCATCATGTCCGGGGTCGCGACGACGGCGTCGAAGTCGAGCCAGCCGTCGGTCACCTTCTTGATCATGTCGTCGTCGCCGACGTAGTCGGCGCCGGCGGCCTTGGCGGCCTCGGCCTTCTCACCGGTGGCGAAGACGAGGACCCGTGCCGTCTTGCCGGTGCCGTGCGGAAGGTTGACGGTGCCGCGCACCATCTGGTCGGCCTTGCGGGGGTCGACCCCGAGCCGCATCGCGACGTCGACCGTCGAGTTGAACTTCTTGCTGCCGGCCGCCTCTTTGGCGAGCTTGATCGCCTCGAGCGGGGTGTACAGCTTGTCGAAGTCGATCTTCTCCGCGATGGAGCGGTAGGCCTTGCTGCGCTGTGCCATTGCTTTTCTCCTGTGTGCGGACGATGGCTCATCGTCCGTTGTGGTTATGGCGGACAGCTCGCGCTGCCCTTCCACAACTGCCTGAGTTCTGAGTACTACGCGTGCGCCGGACGGCTCACTTGTCGACGGTGACGCCCATCGAACGGGCGGTGCCCTCGATGATCTTCATCGCGGCGTCGATGTCGCGGGCGTTCAGGTCCGGCATCTTGGTGGTGGCGATCTCGCGGACCTGGTCCTTGGTGATCTTGCCGACCTTGTCCTTGTGCGGGACCGGCGAGCCCTTCTGCAGACCGGCGGCCTTCTTGATCATCTCCGGCGCCGGCGGCGTCTTGGTGACGAAGGTGAAGGACCGGTCTTCGTAGATGGTGATCTCGACCGGGACGACGTTGCCACGCATGGACTCTGTCTGCGCGTTGTACGCCTTGCAGAACTCCATGATGTTGACGCCGTGCGGACCGAGCGCGGTACCGACCGGCGGGGCCGGCGTCGCGGCACCTGCGTTGAGCTGCACCTTGACCAGGGCAGCGATCTTCTTCTTGGGAGGCATTTCGGGTCCTTAGACTTTCTGGATCTGGCTGAAGCTGAGTTCCACCGGGGTCTCCCGGCCGAAGATCTCGACCAGCGCCTTGATCCGCTGGGCGTCGGCGTTGATCTCCGTGATCGTGGCGTGCAGGGTCGCGAACGGCCCGTCGACGACCATGACCGAGTCGCCCACACCGAAGTCGGCGACCTCGACCTTCTTCTTGGCCGCGGTCTTGGTGGGTGCGGCACCGGTCTCGGCTGCCGCCGCCTCGGCCGCCGCCACGACGGCCGGAGCGAGCATCTTCTCGACCTCTTCGAGGCTGAGCGGTACTGGCTTCTGGCTGTTGCCGACGAAGCCGGTCACCGACGGCGTGTGCCGCACGGTCGACCAGGACTCGTCGGTCAGGTCCATCCGGACCAGCACGTAGCCGGGGAGCACGGTGCGCTTCACCATCCGGCGCTGCCCGTTCTTGATCTCGGCGACCTCTTCGGTCGGCACGACGATCTCGAAGATGTAGTCCTCCATGTTCAGGGAGTTGATCCGGTTCTCCAGGTTGCCCTTGACCCGGTTCTCCATCCCTGAGTACGTGTGCACCACGTACCAGTCGCCGATCTGCGAGCGCAGCGTGCTGCGCAGCTCCTCCAGCGGGTCGCCCGGCTCCTCCGGCTCGGCCTCTGGCTCGGCCTCGTCGGTGGTGTCGTCGTCGGTCGCGGCGGAGGCGGTCGCGGCGGAGGCGGCGGCGGTCGCCGCGAAGGCGTCCATGTCCGCGTCGTCGGCCTCGTCCTCGTCGTCGTCCTCGTCGTCCGGCGCGTCCACGTCCGCGGCGGCGACGGTCTCGTCCTCGTCGGCCTGCTCGTCGGCCTGCTCGTCGGCGGACTCCGGGGCGTCGGCGGCGAGCTCGTCGGTGGTGTCCTCGACGTCGGTGGTGGTGACCACCTCGTCGTCCTCGGCGGCGTTGGCCGCCGCGACGATCACGACCGGCTCGTCGTCGGAGTCGTCCGCGTCCTCGGCACCGTCCTCGGCCTCGTCGTCGGCGGAGTACTCCGCCTCGGCGGCGACGTCCACGAACGGGTCGTCGTCGTCGGCGACGAACAGGTCGTCGTCGTCCTCGGTGCTGTCGTCGAGGTCGAGGTCCAGGTCGAGCTCGACGTCGTCGTCGGCGTCAGCGGACAAGTCGAAGTCGTCCTCGAAGTCGAGGACCTCGTCGTCACGCTCGGACACGTTGTACTCCGTCATCTGTGCATCGGGTGTTGTCAACAGCGGTCAGGTCGTCGACCCGGGACCGCGGCCGTGGATCGCCTCGGCGGCGGCGTCAGCCGAAGATCTTGAACATCGCCCAGCCGAAGGCCAGGTCGAGCACCGACACGAACGCGATGACGAACACCACGAAGGTCAGCACGACCACGAAGTAGGTGGACAGCTGCTTGCGGGTCGGCCAGACGACCTTGCGGAGCTCGGCCACCACCTGGCGGTAGAAGCGCAGCAGGCGGTTGCCCGACCTGCTCTCCGCAGGCTTGCCGGCGCCGGACGGTGCCGGGGTGCGCGTCTCCGTCACGACCTACCTCTTTCGCTAGCGGCGGCCTGACCGGCCCTGCGCCGGTCAGGAGTTGCAGGGCACGAGGGACTTGAACCCCCAACCTTCGGTTTTGGAGACCGATGCTCTGCCAGTTGAGCTAGTGCCCTCTGCAATCTCTCCCGGACGCCGCTGACCTGATCTCGGGCATGCCGGATCAGGGCCATCTACGCCCGGACTAGAAGAGTGTACGGGGTGGAAGCCACCTGGTCGAACTGAGGCCTGCCCCGCCACGACCCCCACCGGGCGCCGTACCGCGAGCAGAACCATACAGCCTTCACCGGGTACGAACGCCACACACCCCCCGATCGTTCCCGTCACACCCCGGCACCGTGAACACGAAGCCGGCATCCTGAACAGCGCGGAACCTGTCGTCGGAGACCGCAAGTTGTTCATGGTCCGGGAGCACGCGGTGTCAGCAACCGATACCGAGATGTCACCCGCGCGGTGGTGGTGCCAGGATGGGGGCATGGCTTCCCGCATCTCTGCACGGATTGGTGCAATCTCCGAATCGGCCACGCTCGCGGTCGACGCGAAGGCGAAGGCGCTGAAGGCGGCCGGGCGCCCGGTGATCGGCTTCGGCGCCGGTGAACCGGACTTCCCGACGCCCGACTACATCGTGGAGGCGGCCGTCGCGGCCGCCCGCGATCCGAAGAACCACCGCTACAGCCCGGCCGGTGGTCTGCCCGAGCTCAAGCAGGCGATCGTCGAGAAGACCAAGCGGGACTCCGGCTACGAGATCGAGGCGGCCCAGGTCCTGGTGACCAACGGCGGCAAGCACGCGGTCTACAACACGTTCGCGACGCTGCTCGACCCGGGCGACGAGGTGCTGCTGCCGGCGCCGTACTGGACGACGTACCCGGAGACCATCCAGCTGGCCGGCGGTGTCCCGGTCGAGGTGCTCGCCGACGAGAGCCAGAACTACCTGGTCACGGTCGAGCAACTGGAGGCGGCCCGGACCGAGAAGACCAAGGCCCTGCTGTTCTGCTCGCCGTCGAACCCGACCGGCGCGGTGGACAGCCCGGAGGCGATCGAGGCGATCGGCCGCTGGGCGCTGGAGCACGGCATCTGGGTGATCACCGACGAGATCTACGAGCACCTCACCTACGGCGGCACGAAGTTCACCTCGCTGCCGGTGGCCGTGCCCGAGATCGCCGACCAGACCGTCGTGCTGAACGGCGTCGCCAAGACCTACGCGATGACCGGTTGGCGGGTGGGCTGGATGATCGGCCCCAAGGACGTCATCAAGGCCGCGACCAACCTGCAGTCGCACCAGACCTCGAACGTGAACAACGTCGCCCAGCGCGCCGCGATCGCCGCCCTGGCCGGCGACCTGAGCGCGGTCGACGAGATGAAGGTCGCGTTCGACCGGCGCCGCAAGCTGATGGTGCAGATGCTGAACGACATCCCCGGCGTCGAGTGCCCGGAACCGACCGGCGCGTTCTACGCGTACCCGTCGGTCAAGGGCGTGCTCGGCAAGGAGATCAACGGCCGGACGCCGACCACCTCGGCCGAGCTGGCCGAGATCATCCTGGACGAGGCCGAGGTGGCCGTCGTACCGGGTGAGGCGTTCGGCGCCCCCGGCTACCTGCGGCTGTCGTACGCCCTCGGTGACGACGACCTGACCGAAGGCGTCTCCCGGATCGCCAAGCTGCTCGGCTGATCCCCTCCTGCTCCGTCGAGACGAACGGCTCACCGGTCCTCCGGTGAGCCGTTCGCCGTCGGTGGGCTGTTCGTTGCCGGGACGGTTGGTGGTCGGTGGCGGACCGTTCCCGGCGGCCGTGACTTCCCGGCGGCCCCAGGGCGTCCCTAGGGCATGAGCCCTTTCCCTCTGCAGCTCCGGGCGGCCGGCATCGGTCTGGTTGCCGTCGCGCTGACCGTCGCCGCGCTGCCGACCGCCCAGGGCGGCCCGCCCACGTCCTCCGCCGTACCACCCACCGCCGGCACAGCTCCGCCGGCTCCGCCCACCGCCGCCGGCCGTTCGGTGACGCTGATCACCGGCGACCGGGTCCGGATTCTCGGGGACCAGCGGGTCCAGCCTGAGCCCGGCCCCGGCCGCACCGTCACGTTCAGCATCCACCGCACCGGCGGTCACGTCTCGGTCATCCCGTCCGACGCGCTCGCGCTGCTCGGCACCGGCCGGCTCGACCCGCGCCTGTTCGACGTCACCGAACTGGTCGCCGCCGGCTACGACGACACCCGCCGCAAGGACCTTCCGCTGATCATCACGTACGACGGTGCGCCGACGACCGCGCGAGCCGCCCTGCAGGAGTCCGGAGCCACGGCCCAGCGGGACCTGCCCGCCGTGAACGGCCGTGCCGCGCACCTGCCGAAGGCCGAGTTGTCCTCGTTCTTCGCGGATCTGGTGCCCACCGGTCCTGGACGCCGGTCCACCGCCGGCATCGCCAAGGTCTGGCTCGACGGGAAGCGCACGCTGCGGCTCGACCACAGCGTCCCGCAGATCGGGGCACCGGCCGCTTGGGCGGCGGGCGCAACCGGCCGCGGGGTGAAGGTCGCCGTCCTGGACAGCGGTGTCGACGCCACCCACCCGGACTTCGCCGGCCGGCTGCAGGCGGCCAACTTCAGCCCCGAAGGACCGGAGGACGCGAACGGGCACGCCACCCACGTCGCGTCGATCGTGGCCGGATCGGGGGCCGCGTCGAACGGCCGGTACAAGGGAGTCGCACCGGACGCGGAACTGCTGTCCGGCAAGGTCTGCGTCGCCGACGGCTGCGCCGACTCCTGGATCCTGGCCGGGATGGATTGGGCCGTCCAGCAAGGCGCGAAGGTGGTCAATATCAGCCTCGGCGGGTACGACGCCCCTGGGCTGGACCCGCTGGAGCAGGCGGTGAACACCTTGACCGCGCGGTCCGGTGCCTTGTTCGTCGTCGCGGCAGGCAACAGCGGGCCCAGCGAGCGCACGATCGACTCCCCGGGCAGCGCGGCGGCGGCACTCACCGTCGGCGCGGTCGACCGGGACGACCAGTTGGCCGACTTCTCCAGCCGTGGCCCGACGGTCGACGACGGCGCTCCCAAGCCCGATCTCACCGCGCCGGGCGTCGACATCGTCGCGGCGAAGGCGGCCGGCAGCCAGATCGGCGAGCCGGTCGGCACGGAGTACCTGCGGCTCAGCGGTACGTCGATGGCGACGCCGCACGTCGCCGGCGTCGCCGCGCTGCTGGCCCAGCGACACCCCGACTGGAAGGCCGACCGGCTGAAGGCCGCGCTGATGGGATCGGCCGCGCGCGACACCGGCGTACGGGTGCAGGCGCAGGGTTCTGGGCGGGTGGACGCGGCCAAGGCCGTCCAGCTGCCGGTCACCGCAGATGCCGGGGTACTGGCGTTCGGGATGCAGCGCTGGCCGCGCACCGATGATGTTGCCGAGAGCAAGGACATCACTTACACCAACACCGGCGCGACCCCACTCGCCCTCGAGCTGTCGGCCGCCTTCACCGCACCGGACGGTCAACCGGCGCCCGCGAGCGCCGTACGGCTGAGCGCCTCGACGGTCACCATCCCGGCACGGGGCACCGCCACGGTCACGGTGACGTCCGACACCCGGCACGACGGACCCGACGGCCGGTACGTCGGAGAGCTCGTCGCCACGGCCGGCACGACCACGTTCCGTACGACGCTGTCGGTCCACCGCGAGCAGGAGAGCTACGACCTCACCGTCAAGCACCTCGACCGCGCCGGTGCCGCGACGGCGGACTACCTGGACATCCTGGTCAACCGGGACGCCGGCGAGCTGGACATGCCGCTGTTCCTGAGCGAGGAGGACGGCACCACCAACATCCGGTTGCCGAAGGGCCGGTACCTGCTCGACTCCACCATCGGGACCGAGCGGGACCGCACTGAGGCCGCACTGCTGGTCCAGCCGCAGCTCAACCTCACCAGGGATCAGGTCGTCACCATGGACGCCCGGCAGGCCCGGCCCGTCTCGGTCAGCACACCAGAACCGACTGCACGCAATGTCTTCACCGCAGTCGAGTACGAACTGGGCACTCCGGCCTATGCCTGGTCGGGCGGGCTCCTGGCCAGCTCGCGCGAGCAGTTGTCCACCGCCCAGGTCGGCCAGTCAGTGCCGGAGCTGAGCAGCGTCGCCACCTCGCAGTGGGCCCGGCCCGACCCGAACGGTGGCGAGTTCTTCAACGACACCCCGTACCTCTACGCTCTCGCGTGGCCGAAGCAGGACGGTTGGTTCACCGGGCTCAGCAAGACGGTCCGGCCGGGTGAGCTCGCCACCATCCGGCCGACGATCGCGCGGCACGCAGCAGGCACTACCGCGGTGTGGACCAGCTGGGCGACGACGCCGACCATCGGCGGCGGCTTCGGCTACGGCTACCCGTACGAGGAACTGCCGGCCGGGCCCGTCGTGCACGTCACCACCCAGGGCGTCGAGTGGGCCGGGATGGCGATCCTGCGCCGCGGCGACGCCACCGCGTTCATCAACGACCGTCCTGCTGCGGTGCGGCCTGGCCGGACCCACCGCCAGGACTGGGCGAAGGCAGTGCTCGGACCAGGCTTTCCCCGCAACGGCTCCGACTCCCACTGGGCCTCGCGGAGCGACGACGTGATGGAGCTCGCGCCGCCACAGTCGGACAGCGATGGCCACTACGGCCAGGGCATCACCGGCAGCGGGACGATCACGGTGTCCCGCGACGGCGAGAAGGTCGGCGTCCTGCCCTATCCGTTCCAGGGGCCGGCTGACACACGGCTGGACGTTCCCCCTGGCCGGGGCCGGTACCAGGTCGACGTGGAGACGGCCGGCACCGGTCTGAGCGAGCTGTCGACGGCCGTCCGCACGTCGTGGACGTTCGAGTCCGGCACCGAACTGGAGGGCGTGCGGGCGCTGCCGTTGTGGGCGCTCCGGTTCACCCCTGCGGTGGACGACCACAACGTCCTGCGGACCGGGCGGACACACCTGGTGCCGGTCGTTGCCCAGGCACAGAGTGGTTCGGCCGTCGGCACGCTGCGCGCTCCTTCCGTGCAGGCGTCCACCGACGACGGCAAGACCTGGCGAACCGCCTCCGTACGGTCCACCGGCGCCGGCCGGTACGTCGCCGTGGTCACCGTGCCGCAAGCAGCGTCGTACGTGTCGCTGCGGGCACGCGCCGCGGACTCCCGCGGCAACACGGTCGAGCAGGAGATCACCCGGGCCTACAAGACCGGCCGCTGAGCCGGTGACAGACCGCCCGGTTTCCTCCGCCGGGCGGTCTGTCGGTAACCTTCTGTAATGGCGCAACGCGACCTGCGGCTCTTGCCGAAGACCCATCTGCACCTGCATTTCTCCGGGTCGATGCGGCACCTCACCCTGGTCGAGCTCGCCGACAAGCACGGTGTGCGGCTGCCGGACGCGCTGCGCACGGACTGGCCGCCGGACCTGTCGGCCGCTGACGAGCGGGGCTGGTTCCGGTTCCAGCGGTTGTACGACATCGCCAGGTCCGTGCTGCGCACCGAGGACGACGTCCGCCGGCTGGTCCGTGAGGCGGCCGAGGACGACAAGGCCGACGGGTCACGCTGGCTGGAGATCCAGGTCGACCCGTCCGGCTACGCGAACCGCTTCCACGGCATCACCGAGTTCACCGACCTGGTGCTGGACGCGGCCCGCGACGCGGCCGCCTCGACCGGGATCGACGTCCAGGTGGTGATCGCCGCCAACCGGACCAGGCATCCGCTCGACGCGCGGACGCTGGCCCGGCTGGCCACGCAGTACGTCGGCCGCGGGGTCGTCGGCTTCGGCCTGTCCAACGACGAACGGCGCGGCACCACGTCGGAGTTCGCTCCCGCCTTCCGGATCGCGCGCAACGCCGGCCTGCTGGCGGTCCCGCACGGCGGCGAGCTGTGCGGCCCGGCAACGGTGCGGACGTGCCTGGACGAGCTCGGCGCCGGCCGGATCGGGCACGGCGTCCGCTCGGTCGAGGACCCGGAGCTGCTGAAGCGTGTGGTCGACGCGCAGGTCGCGCTGGAGGTCTGCCCGGCGTCCAACGTGTCGCTGGGCGTCTACCAGCGTCCGGAGGACGTGCCGCTGCGGCAGCTGTACGAGGCGGGCGCGCGGATCGCGCTGGGCGCCGACGACCCGCTGCTGTTCGGTTCGAGGCTTGCGGAGCAGTACGAGGCGGCCCGCGCGGTGCACGGCTTCACCGACGAGGAGCTGGCCGGGCTGGCCCGCGGTTCGGTGCTCGCGTCGACCGCGCCGGAGGACGTCCGCAAGCGACTGCTGGCGGAGATCGACGAGTGGCTCGGCGTGGGCCAGCAGGTGCTCACCCCGGCCACCGCCCCGGCGTACTAGCAGCTTCGCGGGGGCGTACCCGGGGCTTGCGGAGGCGGGCCGCTGGGTACCGCGTGGACGACCCGACCACCCCGCGAGGAGAAGCTGATGAACGCCAGCCAGCCCGACACCGCCCACGACGTGATCGACGTCCTGACCGCGGACCACCGGGAGTTCGAGCAGCTGATCGTGCAGATCACCGACGGCCCCACGCCGACCGCGCGGCGGGAGACGGCCGATGTGCTGATCGCCGAGCTGGTCCGGCACGCGGTGGCCGAGGAGATGTTCGTCTACCCCGCGATCCGCGAGCACCTGCCGAACGGCGACCAGGTGGTCGAGCACGACAAGCAGGAGCACCACGAGCTCGAGGTGCTGATGAAGAGGCTGGAAGGCCTGGACGCCGCGGACCCGAAGTTCCTGGTGGTCGTCGGCGAGCTGGAGGGTGTGCTGCGCGACCACGTGCTGGACGAGGAGGGCGAGCAGTTCCCGTTGCTGCGCGCGAACATCCCCGCCGACCGGCTCGTCAGCCTCAAGGACAGGGTGGAGACGGCGAAGAAGGCGGCTCCCACGCGGCCGCACCCGGGCGCACCGAACTCGAAGCTGTTCCACCTGGTCGCCGGCCCGGGCGTCGGCATGGTCGACCGGCTCCGGGACCGGCTCAGCGGACGGTCGACCTCGACCGACTGACCGGTCGGCTTCGCTGCGCCCCGCTCGGCGGGGTGCGCTGAAAGTGCGTCCTCGGTTCGTTCGCAGTGCATTGCCGGGAACCCCACGCGGGCCTAGTTTTGCTGCATGACGACGCCGACGAAGATCCTGCTGCCCGAGGACGAGCTGCCCACCCGCTGGTACAACGTGCTGCACGATCTGCCGACGCCCCCGCCGCCGGTGCTGCACCCGGGCACCGGGCAGCCGGTCGGGCCGGACGACCTGGCGCCGCTGTTCCCGATGGACCTGATCCTGCAGGAGGTCTCGCAGGACCAGTACGTCGACATCCCGGGCGAGGTGCTCGACGTGTACCGGCTCTGGCGGCCGAGCCCGCTCTACCGGGCGCACCGGCTGGAGAAGGCGCTCGACACCCCGGCCCGGATCTACTACAAGTACGAAGGCGTCTCCCCCGCCGGGTCGCACAAACCGAACACGGCCGTGCCGCAGGCCTACTACAACGCCAAGGCCGGGATCCGGAAGCTGACCACCGAGACCGGCGCCGGCCAGTGGGGCACGGCGCTGGCGTTCGCGTGCGCGCAGTACGGGCTGGAGTGCGAGGTCTGGCAGGTGCGGGCGTCGTACGACCAGAAGCCCTACCGGCGGGCGATGATGAAGGTGTTCGGCGCGACCGTGCACGCGAGCCCGTCGGAGCTGACCGAGGCCGGCCGCAAGATCCTGGCCGAGAACCCCGGTTCCACCGGCTCGCTCGGCATCGCGATCAGCGAGGCGGTCGAGATGGCGGTCCAGGACGAGACGGTGCACTACGCGCTCGGCTCGGTGCTCAACCACGTGCTGATGCACCAGACGGTCATCGGCGAAGAGGCGTTGATGCAGCTCGCAATGGTCGGCGAGACCCCGGACCTGATCGTCGGCTGCACCGGCGGCGGCTCGAACTTCGGCGGTCTGGCCTTCCCGTTCCTGCGGGAGAAGTGGGCCGGCCGGCAGTCGCCGGTGGTGCGCGCGGTCGAGCCGGAGGCGTGCCCGTCGCTCACCCAGGGCACCTACGCCTACGACTTCGGCGACACCGCCGGCATGACGCCACTGATGAAGATGCACACGCTCGGCCACGACTTCGTGCCGGACCCGATCCATTCCGGCGGCCTGCGGTACCACGGCATGAGCCCGCTGATCAGCCACCTGTACGAGACCGGCGAGATCGAGGCGATCGCCAAGCCGCAGTCGGAGTGCTTCGCGGCCGGCGTGCTGTTCGCCCGGACCGAGGGCATCGTGCCGGCGCCGGAGCCGACGCATGCGCTGGCCGCCGCGATCGACGAGGCGCAGCGGTGCAAGGAGTCGGGCGAGGAGAAGGTGATCCTGACCGCGCTGTGCGGCCACGGCCACCTCGACCTGGCCGCGTACGACGCCTACCTGTCCGGCGCGATCACCGATCGGGCCTGGGACGACGCCGAGCTGCAGGCCTCGGTCGCCCGCGCGCTCGAGCGGCTGCCCGCCGTCCACTAAGAGCTGGTGCGGCCCGGAGCTGGCCGCGGCAAAGGGGCTGCCGCGGCCAGGGGAAGCTGCGGCTGGGAGCTAGCTGCGGCCGCGTTTCCACCACGGCTTCGGCTGTTTCGGGACCGCGGCCAGCCAGTCCTCCGGGATCTGCCAGCGCTTCGCCGACAACGTCGCGAAGTACTGCTCCTTGAGACTGTCCGGCAGCCAGTACGTCGCTCGGGCCCGGTGGGCGACCTCGAAGTACGTGGTCCGGCTGCCGGGGCTCCACACCGTCGCCAGGTTCGAGCAGTAGGCCAGCCGGGTGAAGTCCCAGCGGGCCTGCGGCTCCGCCAGGTCGTACGCGCGTTCGGTGACGGCCAGCAGTCGTCGCGCCGGTGATCGCGGCTCGCGTTCGATCTCCTCGATCAGGCCCTGCACGACCGCGCGGTCCTCGGTCATCTCGTCCGGCAGTACCAGGGCCTCCGGGTCGAGCACGGCCGAGCCGAGCCATGGGCCCGCCACCTCGAGAAACGTCTCCAGCAGCGCGAACGCGACCTCCGCCCGCTCGAAGCGATCCAGCTCTGCCCGCAGCGTCGTGACTGCTTCTTCTGCCACGGTTCTCACTGTAGTGGCCCGGGTACCGGGGGCCGCATGGAAGAGAAGCCATCCCCACGTCCCCGCCCGGAGGGCGTCACCGACGAGACCGTGCAGGCGATCGGCCGGCTCACCCACGCGATGGAGACGGTGATCCGCGCCCGTGGCTACCTGTACGGCTTCCACGAGCTGACCGGCCGCGCCGACAACGAGCTGGACGAGGTGGTCGAGCTGTTCCGCACGGCGGGTCACGAGCAGTTCGCCGCCACCATCGAGCGCGAGCTGCTCGGCCGGAACGTGATCGACCGGCACTGGACGTTCCAGATCGTCGACGACTACGACGAGAACTACTTCGACCTGTTCGTCTCGCTCGAACGCCGGGCCCGCGAGGAGCTGGCCGACGGCGTGAAACACCTGCGCGAGGCGGAGATGAAACGAGACCGGACCACCTCCGGCAAGCCCGGTCACGAGCTGCTCTGACCCCGCGCGGGCCGCCGATCGGGGCAGATCGGTGGGGCATCCCGGGGCATTCCGGGGCATCGCGGGGCAGTTCGTCCACAGCGGCGGTTTTCCCGGCTGCGGAGCGTGTTCGCACACCTACAGTTACCGGCATGCCAGAGCCCAACGAGTTGCTCCGCGCCGCCCGGGAGCGGACCCCGTCAGTACGCGCCCCGGGTGAGCACATGTCCCGCAGCGAGCTCGCCGAGCGGGTGTGCGCGTGGTTGTGGGAGACCACCCACGTCAAGTACGACCTGGACGGCCACTACCTCGCCAAGCTGGAACGCGGTGCCGTGCGGTGGCCGGGGCCGGCGTACCGATCCGGTCTGCGGCACGTACTGAACGTTGCCACCGACATCGAACTCGGTTTCAGCCCGAGCAACGAGCCGGCCCAGTTCGACCTCGAGCCGGCGCCGCCGCCCGCGGTCGGGCTGGACGACGACCTGATCGACGCCGGCGACGAGTCGGTGTCGCTGCTGATGCTGGCCGAGGAGTCGAACGTCGGCGAGCTCACCGTCGAGCAGCTGCACGCCGACATCCACCGGATCGCGCAGAGCTACCTGAAGGTGCCGACCCGGCCGTTGTTCCTGCGCAGCAAGGCGATCCGCGACCGCGCGTTCAAGCTGCTGGCCGGCCGGCAGCCACCGAAGCAGACCCGCGAGCTGTACGCCGTCGCCGGGTGGTCGCTCACCACGCTGGCCTGGATGTCGGTGGACCTCGGCCGACCCGACGTTGCCGAGAGCCACACCCGGACGGCGTGGGCCTGCGCCGACGCCGCCGACCACGACGAGCTGCGAGCATGGGTCCGGGCGACCCAGCACACCGCGGCGTTCTGGCAGGACGACTTCGTCGGCGCGGCGGAGTTCGCGCGCGACGGGTTGCGGTACGCAGAGGGTTCGTCGGTGCTGTTCCTGTCGGGGGTCCTGGTGGTCGACCTGGCCCGCTCCGGCCGCACGACCGAGGCCCGCGACGCGCTGTCGACGGCGAAGAACCGCACGGGCTCGCCGTGGACGCCGGAGATCGGCGGTCCGTTCCTCTGCACACCGGAACGCACGCAGGGGATCTGGTCCGACGCCCATCTCGCTCTCGGCCAGCCGGAGCTCACGCTGGAGCTCGCCGAGCAGAGCCTCCAGCAGTTCGCCAAGACACCGCATGCCCAGCGCAACTACGGCTCCGAGCGCATGGTCCAGCTGCAGCTCGCCAAGGCGCACCTCGAACTGGGCCAGCTCGACGGCGCCACCGCCGCCGTCGAGCCGGTCCTCGCCGTGCCCGCGGAGTACCGCGTCCGTCCGCTGCTGCACCGCATCACCGAGGTCGCCGCCCAGGTCCGCAGCGGCCCCTACGGCAGCACCCCGGAAGCCAAACACCTCTACGACGCCATCCGCGACTACGTCCGGCGCCCCACCCCCCGCCGCCGGCGCAAACCCGCCACCACGCACTGACGCAGCCGGCCCGAGGTCGATCCCTTCCCCAGGAATCCCCGGCCAGGCACCGAACCACCCCTTCGCAAGTCCAGCTGATCCTTCGGCTCGCCGTCCCAAGCGGCCGATGCGCGCCGTCGCCCTCGCTCGTAGCGTCCGCGAACAGCCATCGGCTTTCGCCGGCTGCGCCGCCGTTCAGCACCCTCGGATTTCCGCGGCGCTCCACCACTCTGCAGGCGAGGGCTTGATGACCGCAGGCCGTGGCAACGCACCCGGGGGCGAGCCGCTGCCACCGGCCCTTTGCCCATCCGCGGCGATGCGCCAGCACGGCTGCCGAACCGCTGAGAACGTACGAACCAGCACACCCGTGCTCTGAGGGGTTAACCCATCAGAGCCATGGTTGGCCCACCAAATTCTGATGGGCCAACCGTTCACCTGGTGGGTTAACCCCTCAGAGTGGCCGCAGGCGCCTGGGGGAAGAGCGGCAGCGGCAGCCGGCCGCGGCAAGGGGGCTGTTGCTGCGGGCAATCAGTTGCTGACTTCGGCGACGCCGGGGCGGCCGGACTCGACGGTGACTGAGGCGCGGGTGATCACGGGGCCGCCGGGGGTGGTGACGTTGGGGACCACCCGGTAGTCGGTGCGCCAGTGGGTGGGGGTGACGACGCAGCGCTGGTAGCCGCGCTGGCTGTTGTGGAAGCGCATGTGCGGGTTCTCCGCGAGCCAGGTGTGGCCGAGGGCGTCGGTGTCGGTTCCGTTGCCGCCGGAGCTGATCGACGTGCCGAGGAACTCGGTGCCGACGGTGCGGGACGACGGGTCGGCGAAGTTCAGTTTCAGGTCGGCGGCGACACTGCGGTGGGCGTCGCCGGTGATCATCACGAAGTTGTCGACGCGCCGTTCGACCACCCCGTCGAACAACCGCTGCCGGGCGGCGGCGTAGCCGTCCCAGGTGTCCATGCCGAACCGTTCCGACGGGCCCGCGTCGTGGTCGGCCTCGAAGGCGAAGATCTGGTTGCCGAGCGCGTTCCACCGGGCGTCCGAGCGGCCGAGTCCGTCCAGCAGCCAGCGTTCCTGCTCGGCGCCGAGCATCGTGCGGGCCGGGTCGAACCGGTCGTCGCAGCCCCGCACACACTCCAGCTGGTCGGTCCGGAACCGCCGGGTGTCCAGCACGTTCAGCTGCAGCAGGTTGCCGAAGGTCAGACGCCGGAACACCTGCATCTCCGGCCCGCGCGGCATCGACGTACGGCGCAGCGGCAGGTTCTCGTAGTACGCCTGGTACGCCGCCGCCCGCCGCTGCCGGAACACGGCGGGATCCTGGTCGGGCTCGTTGTCGAGCTGCGAGATGTCGCCGGCCCAGTTGTTCTCCACGTCGTGGTCGTCCGGGGCCACCACCCAGGGCGCGGCGGCGTGAGCGGCCTGCAGGTCCGGGTCCGACTTGTACTGCCCGTAGCGCACCCGGTAGTCGGCCAGGCTGAACGTCTCCGCGACCGGCAGGTGCCCGCGCCCGATCGTGCCCTGCGAATTGCCTTCGTAGATGTAGTCGCCGAGGTGCACGACCAGGTCCAGGTCGTCCTGCGCCATGTGCCGGTACGCCGTGAAGAACCCCTCGTGGTACGCCTGGCAGCTGGCGAACGCGAAGGTCAGCTCGTTGAGCCGCCGGTACGCCGCGGGCGCCGTCCGGGTCCGCCCGACCGGGCTGAGCTGGTGACCGACCGCGAACCGGTACCAGTACTCGCGGTCCGGCCGCAGCCCACGGACCTCCGCGTGCACCGAGTGCCCCCACGCCGGTACGGCGTGCTCGACGCCGCGGCGGACCACCTTGCCGAACCGCGGGTCCTCCGCGACCTCCCAGCGAACCGCGACCCGCTTGTCCGGCATGCCACCCTTGCCGTCGGCCGCGAGCGGCTCGGGCGCGAGCCGGGTCCAGAGCACCACCCCGTCCGGGTGCGGGTCGCCCGAGGCGACGCCGAGCGTGAACACGTCACCGAGCGGGCGGCTCGCCTCGGCCGGCACCTCCGTACCGAGCGTGCCGACCGCACCGACGACCGTCGCGGCGCCGGCCAGACCGAGAAAGTGCCGGCGCCCGAGCGCGCCGGAAACCTGAGGCGTGGAGACCTTAGGCATGAAACCTCCAAGAAGACGGCGGAAGCCGTCATTCATTCACATCCGGCCGTCCGAGGACAGAAGCGGAAGCGAACAGAAGGTGTCAGAGGCTGCAGTTCACCAGCACGGGTTCGTTCACCAGCGTGATGCCGAAGGCCTGGCTCACCTGACCGCGGACGTGCCCGGCCAGGGCCAGCAGTTCCTTGGCCGTGGCGTTGCCGCGGTTGGTGAGCGCCAGCGTGTGCTTCGACGAGACGGCCGCGTTGCCGATCGCGAAGCCCTTCGAGATGCCGGCGTGCTCGATCAACCAGGCGGCACTCGTCTTCACCCGCCCGTCGGGCTGCGGCCACTGCGGCGCCCCGGCCGGGACCTCGGCGGCGGCGTCGAGAATCGGGTTGGTGAAGAAGGACCCGGCGCTCCAGGTGTCGGGGTCGGCGTCATCGAGCACCATGCCCTTGCTGCGGCGCAGGCCGAGCACGGCCTCGCGGACCTCGGTCATCGGCGCCCGCGCGCCGGGCTCGACGCCGAGCACCCGCGCCAGCTCGGCGTACTCGACCGGGGCGGAGAGGTCGCCGAGCCGGAGCTGGAAGGCGACCTCGAGCACGACGTACCGGCTGGGGTCGGCCTTGAAGCGCGACGTGCGGTAGGCGAACCCGCAGTCGGCGGCGAAGATCGTGCGGACCGCGTTCTCCGTCCGGTCCCAGACGCGGACCGAGGCGATCGTCTCGGCGACCTCGTGACCGTAGGCGCCGACGTTCTGGACCGGGGTGGAGCCGGTGAGGCCGGGAATGCCGGACATCGACTCCAGACCGCTCCACTGCTCGGCGATCGCGCGCTGCACGACCGCGTCCCAGTCCTCGCCGGCGGCGACGTGGACCATCGCGCCCGAGCAGGCGTCGGCGTCGACCCGGATGCCGGTGGTGGCGATCTTCACGACGGTGCCACGGAAGCCCTCGTCGCCGATCACCACGTTGCTGCCGCCGCTGAGCAGCAGCACGGGCTGCTTGGCCGCGTCGGCGTCCCGGACCGTCTCGATCAGCTCGGCCTCGGTGGTCACCTCGACCAGCGTGTCGGCCGGTCCGCCGATCCGCAGCGTGGTCAGCTCGGCCAGCCGTACGTCGGTCCGCGCGGCGACGCCGGACCGGGTGACGGCCGATCCCTGCGACGACGAGACGTCCGGACTGCTCATCATCGGACCCGCACGGTCGCCCGAGCCCGGCCGAGGACCTTCTGCTCGCCGGCCAGCGCGGTGATGTCGATCTCCGCGAGACCGTCGGCGACCTTGTCCACCGTCGCGGAGAAGGTGACGGTCACGCCCTGGTCGTCGTCCGGGACCACGACCGGCTTGGTGAACCGGACGCCGTACTCGACCAGGTCGGCCGGGTCCTCGATCCAGTCGGTGACGACCCGCGCGGCCGAGGCCATCGTCAGCATGCCGTGCGCGATCACGCCGGGCAGGCCGAGCGCCGCGGCCATCCGGTCGCTCCAGTGGATCGGGTTGAAGTCGCCACTGGCCCCGGCGTACCGGACCAGGTCGTCGCGGCGCAGCGTGACGGTCAGCGCCGGCAGCTCGAGCCCCGCCTCGACGGTGCTCATGCGTCCGCCCGGTTGTGCGAGATGGTCGACGTGGAGGTGGCGATCGGCTCACCGGCGACGCTGGTCAGCGCGGTCTCGTACATGATCACCTCGACGTCACCGGCCTTGCGCACGGTGGTGATGGTGGCGGTCGCGGCGATCTCGTCGCCGGCCTTGATCGGGCGGGTCCAGCTGAACTTCTGCGCGCCGTGCACGATCCGGTCCAGCCGCAGGCCGAGCTCGGGGTCGCCGAGCAGCTGCTCGAGCGCCCGGCTGCCGAGCACGAACGCGAACGTCGGCGGAGCGACCGCGTCGTCACCGGTGTACGCCGGGTTGGGGTCGCCGATCGCGGCGGCGAACTCCCGGATCTTCTCCCGGCCGACCTGGTAGGTCTCGGCGGCCGTGTAGCTCCGGCCGACCATCGTGGCGTCGATCGTCATGTCCAGTAACCCTACTGGCAGGATGGGCAGCCGAGTGCCGCCACCCACTCCGCCGAGATCACTGGGGGATCCACGCAGGAAGGGCAGGACTTGTGACGGCAGAACGCACGGGAGTGGCCGCTCTCAGCCGGTACGCACCTCGTTACGCGGTGCAGATCGGCGTACCGAGCGGCTCGGAGTGGTTGCGGGCCGATCACCTCCTGGAGCCGGACGGCCCTGCGCTGACCGAGTTGCTCAAACGCGACCACGACGCGAGCGGACACACGTCGGCGCACGCGAACGCGCTCAGCCTGATCTCCTTCTACGCCGGGCGCGCCCCCGCGGCAGCACTGCTGCTCTGGGCCCTCGAAGGCCGCGTGCTCGACGTCCGCCCGCACAACCTCTGGGTGAAACCGAACGACGGCCACGGCCTCGCCGCGATCGCCATCCGCTCCGCCCGCTTCCTGCCCGGCGGCCTGCGCACCCTGTACGACGTGGTGCTCACGGACCACCTGCTCCCCCTCGCCGCCGAGCTCCACCGCCGGACCCGCGCGGGTGTCCGTCAGCTGCACGGCGGAGTCGCGGCTGGTTGCGCGATGGGATTCTGCGCCGCCAGCCGCGAACAGGAGACGGTCCCGCTTCGCCATCTGCTGGAGCGGTGGCAGACCTTCGTCGCCCAGGCGCCCGGCGGCCTCGCACGCCTGGGCGAGGTCGCCGAGGCCGGCGGCAAACTCGTCTACCTCCGCAACACCTGCTGTCTCTACTACTCCAGCACCAACGGCGCGAACACGCTGTGCGGCTCCTGCTGCCTGACGCCGCGGGAGGAACGGCTGGCGGCGTACGAGGCGGGCCGGCCGATCCTCACCGTCTGAGGAACTCAGCCTTCGGCGTCGCCCATCACCAAGCCTTCGATGGTGTGCTTCTGCGTGATCGGCGTCAGCTCCGGAACGACCGGGCAGTGCAGGTGCTCGCGCACGACCGCGGGCAGCTCCTCCCAGTACGCCTCGGTGACGGCGAGATCGTGTCGCTCCGCGTTGCCGGCGCCCGGCGCGTCCAGCCCGAGCACAAGGACCGGCCGGGACAACTGCGACCGGTTCTCGGTGCCGCGGTGAATGGTCAGGGCCGAGCGGATCGAGATGTCGCCCATCTTCGGGTACTTGCGCACGGCGAGCTCGCGGTACCGCTCGTACTCCGACTTCGGCGGGAACATCTCGTGCTCGAAGCTGTCGCCGGGCTCCCACTGCGTGCCCGGCGCGATCTCGAACGGGCCCATCTCGTCGGTGGTGTCCACCGTGGTGACGTTGATCGCCAGCGAGGTGAGCCGCTGCTGCGTCCGGGTCTCCTCCGGCATCGGGAAGTCCCGGTGCCACGGCTGGTACAACGCCCCCGGCTGCGGCACGTCGAACCCGACCTCGACAATCTCGTACTCCGGCCCGAGCACCGCCTCGGCGACCGCGGTGATCCACGGGTGCCCGGCCAGCTCGGCAAAGCCGCGCAGCTGCTCGGGGTGGATCTCGACGTAGTACCGCTGCGGACCGCGGCCGACCGCCCCACCGGGGCGGGCGAGTGCCTCCTGGAAGGCGATCTCGACGTCCTCGCCGAGCTGCCGCACCCAGTCGCGGGAGAACGCGCTCTGGAACCCGACGATGCCGTCGGTGTGGATCTGCTCGACCGCCGCGGCCCGCTGCTCGTCCGTCAGCGGTGCCGGCGTGACCGTGGTTTCGTTGCTCATCCGGGACCTCCCTGGTTCGTCCGCGCCAGTCTGACCACCGCTTCTACAACGATGCAACAACTGGGCCCGCACGAGTTTCGCCGGGCGCGGGTCCACACCGGTCCCGGGCACAGCGAAAGGGCCGCTTCGACGTGCGAAGCGGCCCTTCCGGGAAGTCTGCTGAGGTCAGCGGGTCTCGCGGTGGTCGGTGTGGTCGTTGCAGCGAGCGCAGTACTTCTTCATCTCCAGGCGGTCCGGGTCGTTGCGCCGGTTCTTCTTGGTGATGTAGTTGCGCTCTTTGCAGACGGTGCACGCCAGCGTGATCTTCGGGCGGATGTCCGTTGACTTGGCCACTGCTGCCTCTTCTTGTCAGGAGCGTGCTGGGTGACGCACGCTCTCGAATTGCTGGTTGGTGGGTAGCGGGGGCGGGAGTCGAACCCGCGACACCACGATTATGAGCCGTGTGCTCTAACCACCTGAGCTACCCCGCCACGAGAGTCCGGCACCCCACCCGGCGGACCGGGTGGGACATCGTTTCTCAGAGCCCCTTTACGGAATCGAACCGTAGACCTTCTCCTTACCATGGAGACGCTCTGCCGACTGAGCTAAAGGGGCGGGCCGAGGAGAGAGATTACACGGTCCCTCGCCCCGATGTGAAATCGAGGCTCCGGGCGGTGCTGCCCCCTCTGTCCGACCAGAGAAGCATACCGGTTCCGGCGAGTGCTTCCGACCAGATTTCGGCTCCCCATCGGACTGGGCCGGCACCACCTTCAGCCGCGTCTCGGCGCGCTATAGCGCTTCGTCGGGGCCGTTTTCGGCCACGACGCACGTGATACCGATCACAGTGATATTCAATTACTCGTCGGTCACGTTTACGCCTGAGCCGCCACGACACGCCA
This sequence comes from Kribbella flavida DSM 17836, assembly GCF_000024345.1. Classification (NCBI taxonomy): domain Bacteria; kingdom Bacillati; phylum Actinomycetota; class Actinomycetes; order Propionibacteriales; family Kribbellaceae; genus Kribbella; species Kribbella flavida. The sequence goes on from NC_013729.1 coordinate 6,632,267, forward strand.
GAGAATCATCACGTTCCGTGACCGGATTTCGGGTCTGTGTTCGCAAACCGGGTTTGAGGCATTCGTGACCTCGTCGTTATGGTCGGTTGGCCGCTGCGGAGGACCGCGGCGGCGACTCGACTTTCGGAAGGTCCCCTGTGTCCCCTCACCATGACGTGCCGGAGGCAGAACGGCCGGCACTTCGTCGCTCGGCTGCTCCCCGTCGGGTGGCCAAGCACCGTTCCCCCCGGCGAAGTCCGGTTCGCGGGCTGCACCTCGTCGGCCTGACCGCCGCGCTGGCCGCCGCGGCAGGCACCACCACCGTCGGTCTCACCACCCAGAACACCGAGGCCACGGCCGGCACGTCGCTCAGCGCGAGCCAGGCCGAGGCCCTGACCGCGGCTCGCGTCGAGCGGCGCGACCTGGCGTCGCGGGACCTGTCCCGGTTCGAGCTCTCGCTGGCCGCGTCGCAGAAGGCAGCCCTCGAGGCGAAGGCCGCGCAGGCTGCCAAGGCCCGGGCCGCCCAGCTGGCCGCGAATGCCACTCTGACCCAGCGCCGCGCGCTGGCGCTCGCCGCGGCCAAGGAGGCCGCCGCGAAGAAGGCCGCCGCCGCTGCCAGGGCAGCTGCCGCCGCGAAGGCCGCCGCGCTCGCCAAGGCGAAGGCCGAGGCCAAGGCCGAAGCGGAGGCAGCAGCGCAGGCGAAGGCCCGTGCAGCCAAGGCCGTCGCCGCGGAGCGGGCCGCCACGCCGCGGGTCGTCCTGCCGACCACCGGGTACCGCCTGACCGCGCACTTCGGCCAGGGCGGCAGCCGCTGGGCCCGCAACCACACCGGCCTGGACTTCGCCGCCCCGATCGGTACGCCGATCCGCTCGGTGCTGTCCGGCGAGGTGATCCAGGCCGAGTTCGCCGGCGCGTACGGGCGTCAGGTCAAGGTCCGGCACGCGGACGGCACCGTCACGTCGTACAGCCACATGTCGTCGTTCTCGGTCAACGTCGGCGACACGGTCGAGGCCGGCGCCGAGGTCGGCGCGATCGGCGTGACCGGCAACACCACCGGCCCGCACCTGCACTTCGAGGTCCTGCTCGGCGGCAGCACCCAGGTCAACCCCGAGCCGTGGCTGCGCGACCACGGGGTCAGCGCCTAGACGTCCAGGTACAAGGCCAGGTCGACCGCGTCGACGTACTGGCCGTCGATGAGGAACTCTCGTGGGTGGGTTCCTTCGACGACATAGCCGTGGCGCTCGTAGAGCCGCCTTGCGACGGTGTTCACACCGTGCACGTGCAAGGCGATCTTGCGGGCGCCACGGCGTTGTGCTTCCGCGGTGACGGCGTCCAGCAGGACCGACCCGATGCCCCGTCCGCGGGCGTCGACCGCGACGGCCAGCCCGTTCACGGCCAGCACCCCGGCGCCCTCCTCGAACGGGTACTTGTCCTGCAGCCGGATGTAGCCCACCAGCCGGCCGTCCTGCTCGGCGACCAGATGGGCGGCCGGACCACTGCGCTCGGTGAAGAAGTTCGTCCGGCCGCCCGCGGTCAGGGACGGAAAGCCGGACGTCGCGTCCCAGGCGGTCAGCTCGATCTCGAGCAGGGCGGGTTCGTCGGAGTCGACCGCCCGGCGGACGGTCACGCGGTTGTCGCTCACCTCTCCATCCTCGTCCGCTGAGAGGTCAGCGGGGCTCGGTGGGTGGGTCGTCGCCGGTGGCGAGAGCACGCTGGGCCCAGGCCACGTCGTGCCAGGCGTTGTGCTTCCAGCCGATCCGGCGGTAGGTGCCGATCGGCTCGAAACCCAAGGCGCGGTGCAGGCCCACGCTGGCGTCGTTCGGCAGCGTCATCCCGGCGATCGCCGTTCGGTATCCCCGCTCGGCCAACCGCTCGAAGAGCGCCTCGTACAGCAGCCGCCCGCCACCCGTCCGCCGTCGCCCGGACTCCAGGTAGACGCTCACCTCGCAGGACCACCGGTACGCCGCCCGGGCCTTCATCGGCCCGCCGTACGCATACCCGACGACTCGTCCGGCATCCTCCAGCACCAGCCACGCGTGAGTGCTCTGCGCGGCGGTGATCCGCTCCGCCATCTCGGCCGGCGTCGGCGGCTCGAGCTCGAAGCTGATCGCGGTCTCCCGGACGTACGGCGCGTAGATCGCCGCACAGGCGGCCGCGTCCAGCTCCGGCATCGCATCCCGGATCAGCAGGTCCTTCGTCAACATGTCACGATAGTAGTCACACCGAGCGCTATAGTGGCAAGCATGTCCGACTCGCTCTCCGTCTCGCTCGCCGCGACGCTGCAGGCCGCCCGGGTGGACCGGAACCTCTCGATCAACGCGTTGGCCGAGCGCTCCGGCGTCTCCCGCGCGATGATCAGCAAGATCGAGCGCGGCGAGGCCCAGCCGACCGCCGTACTGCTGGGCCGGCTGTCGGGCGCTCTCGGCCTCACCCTGTCGGAGCTGGTCGCCCGGGCCGAGCAGGCCGACGGCACGGTCGAGCTGCTGCGCAGGGCCGAGGACCAGCCGCTCTGGACGGACCCGGCGACGGGCTATCGCCGGCGCGCGGTCTCCCCCGCGGCCGGCGGTCCGCTGGAGCTGGTCGAGGTCGAACTGCCGCCCGGCGCGTCGGTGTCGTACCCGGCCGACGCCTACATCTTCAAGTACCAGCAGCTGTGGATCCTGGCCGGGCAGCTGCGCTTCCACGAGGGCGACCAGGTCCACGAGCTCGCGACCGGCGACTGTCTGCAGCTCGGACCGCCCTCGCCGACCACGTTTCACAACCCCTCCGGTACGCCCTGTCGCTATCTGGTTGCGCTGGTCAAGGAACCTTTCGAGATGCGGCGACACGGCGGGTTTTCGCGTGATTGAGTAGGCCCGGCCGCCCGCCGACCACTCCCGAGGGGACTCAGGACGCATGGACGTATCACCGCTGGTCTGGACGCTGACGATCCTCGGCATCCTGGGCCTGCTGGCGTTCGACTACTTCTTCCACGTCCGCCGCGCGCACGTGCCGCAACTGCGCGAGGCGGCGATCTGGTCCAGCGTGTACGTCGGGCTGGCGCTGCTGTTCGGTGTCGGCACGCTGATCTTCGGCGGCGGCGCGATGGGCTCGGAGTACTTCGCCGGCTACGTCACCGAGAAGGCGCTGTCGGTCGACAACCTGTTCGTGTTCCTGATCATCATGACCAGCTTCCGGGTGCCGCGGGAGGACCAGCAGAAGGTGCTGCTGTTCGGCATCATGTTCTCGCTGGTCGCCCGGACCGGGTTCATCCTGCTCGGCTCGGCGCTGATCAACACCTTCGCCTGGGTCTTCTACCTGTTCGGCCTGGTGCTGCTGATCACCGCGGGCAACATGCTGCGGCCGCAGACCGAGGAAGCGCACTCGGCGCAGAACGTGGTGGTCCGGCTGAGCCGCCGGCTGTTCCGAACCACCGACAACTACGACGGCGACAAGCTGTTCACCGTCCAGAACGGCCGCCGGGTGATGACGCCGATGCTGCTGGTGATGGTGGCGATCGCCGGCACCGACCTGATGTTCGCGCTGGACTCGATCCCGGCGATCTTCGGCCTGACCCAGAACGTGTTCGTGGTGTTCACCGCGACGGCGTTCAGCCTGCTCGGTCTGCGCCAGCTGTACTTCCTGCTGGACGGGCTGCTGGACCGGCTGATCTACCTCTCCTTCGGACTGGCCGCGATCCTCGGCTTCATCGGCGTGAAGCTGGTGCTGCACGCGCTGCACGAGAACAACGTGCCGTTCATCAACGACGGCGAACACGTCGAGGTCGCCGAGATCAGCACCGGCCTGTCCCTCACGGTCATCCTGGCCGTGCTGGTGGTCACCGTGCTGGCGTCGCTGCTCAGCACCCGCGGCCGCACCCAGACCGCGATGGCGAACGCCCGCCGCGATGCCATCGCGTACCTGGACTCGGAGTACACCAGCGACCCGGTCGAACGGGAGCGCATCTACCGCCGGTTGATCGAGTCCCGCGACCACATCGTCAAGCTCGGCCCGAAAGCCAAGCAGATCGTCAAGAACGAGCCCGAACTGCTGGAGCTCTGCGGCCGCGCCGCCCTCAGTCACGACGCCGCGCTCGCCAGCGGCCGGCACCCGGACGACTCGGTGCTGGGACCGGACCCGACGCCGCTGCAGGGGCCTCGTCGGCAGGGGTGAGGGGAGAACGCCCTCATGGACATGCTTGCAGTAGATCGAGGCGCCCACCCAGGCGGGCGACTCGCTCGCTGACGCTCGCACGGTGCCTTCTCCCGCCCTTTGGGTTCAGGGCGGGCTAGCACCCGGTGGGTGCGCGCGTCCGCACGCTGCGACACGCTTCCACGCTTCAGTTTGCGCGCTCCCGCGCTTGTCGACGACGGTGCAACCCAGGCCAGGCCCAACTGGGCGGGACAGACGCCGTGCGAGAGCGCCCAACCTCGCGCGTCAGCGCGGACCCGTGTGCCAGCGCGCATTTCGCGTCAGCGCGGAACCCGCGCGCCAGCGCGCACCCCAGCAGGCGCCAGCACGCGCACACCTGACCGAGCGAGAGCGGCGCGCAGCCCGCGACGGAGGAGCGGGCGTGGCCGCCGCGTGGAGGAAACCCCAGGTCCGCCCCCTCCACAGCCCCAGCGATGGTCAGGCACGCGGGAGCCAGACCCGCATCGCGCCGATCTCGCGGTTGGCCCAGGCGTAGTAGGGAACGGCTCGGACCGGGACCTCGTCACCGACGCTGTCGTCGAGGCCGGGTCGGTAGGGCCAGTGGTCCGGCGTGTGTGCTGTGCCGGGACGGCCTTCGGTGGTGAGGACGGTGACGCCGTCGAGCAAGCCCGGTTCGTGCGTCGCGGTGACGGGTGCGCCGACCAGCAGGTGGAGGTCGTCGACGTCGGTCTGCTGGTCGACCTGCTCGACCGCGTAGACCAGCGGGCCGCGTTCGAGCGCCACGCAGCCGCGGACGGCGTCGATGCGGGGATCCGCCGCAACCGTTCTCGTTGCCATCGGCAATTGAAGCTCGACGGTGTCACCGGTGGCCCAGGTCTGTTCGACGCGGGCGTACCGACCGGCGTCGACCGGCTTGCCGTTGAGCGTCGCGCCTTCGGCCCAGCCCGGGATGCGCAGCTCCAGCGCCCAGGGCGTGTCGGGCGTCTGCTGGACGGTCACCTTGATGCTGCCGTTCCAGGGGTACTCCGTGTCCACCTGCAGCTCGACCGTACCGGCGGGCAGGTCGGCGGCGACCGCGCCCTCGGCGTACTGGTGGAGCTGGATCGCACCGTCGGTGGTGCTCGCGAGGTAGCCGTCGAGGCTGGACAGGGTCCGCATGATGTTGGGCGGGCAGCACGCGCAGTCGAACCAGCCGCGCCTGCCGTGCGCCGGGCTCCGGTTGCCGTCGGGCTCCGCGGCGCCGCGGAGCTGGAGGGGGTTGACGTAGAAGTACTCGTCACCGCCGAGCGAGACGCCGGCCAGGAAGCCGTTGTAGAGCATGCGCTCGATCGCATCGGCGTAGAAGGCGTTGCCGGTGGCCAGCAGCATCCGCCAGGCCCACTGGACGCCGCCGATCGCGGCACAGGTCTCGGCGTACGCCCGGTCCGGCGGCAGCTCGTACTCGTCGCCGAATGCCTCGCCGTCCCAGCGAGACCCCAGACCGCCGGTGAGATAGGTCTTCGTCGACCACATGTGGGCGAACTGACCTTCGAGCACCCGCAGCAGGTCGTCGTCACCGGTCTCCAGGGCCACGTCGGCCGCGCCTGCCGCCAGGTAGACCGCCCGGACGGCATGGCCCTCGACCGTCGTCGCCTCGCGGACGGGGACGCGGTCGGAGAAGTAGGCCGGGTGGTGTCCGTGACCCTCGATGATGCCGTGACCGCGCGCTTCGACGAACCACCGGGCCAGCTCCAGGTACGCCGTCGTACCGGTCTCGCGGTACAGCTCGACCAGCGCCATCTCGATCACCGGGTGACCGTCGACGTCGCGGATCTTGCCCTGACCGCTGTCGCCGAAGGTCGCCACCAGGTGGTCGGCGAGCTTGATCGCGACGTCCAGCAGAGCGCGGTCCCCGGTGCAGCGGATCTGGGCGACGGCAGCCTGGATCAGGTGACCCGCGCAGTAGTGCTCGTGGCTCCAGACCAGCTCTCGGTAGCGGCCTACAACGCCTTGCCGGAGCTGGACGACCGAGTCGAGATAGCCGTCCTCGCGCTGAGCCGCGGCGACCACCGCAGTCAGCTTGCGCTGGCGGTCGAGCAGGTCGTCGGACGGGTTGCGGCCGTACTCCCACGCAACGGCTTCCAGCCACTTGTAGACATCGGAGTCGGCGAAGATCGGGCCGATCGCCTCGCCCTCGTCGATACCCGCGGCCAGGCGGAGGTTGTACAGGTTCCCGGCCGCTTCGAGCTGGTCCTGGCCGGCGGGGATCGCGCGCTCGGCGTTCCGGGCCTGGCGCGGGGCCCAGAAGCCGCCGGTGATTCGGGCCCGGCCGAGGCCGATCGGGCGAAGGCGTCCGCGCGTGGTGGCGGCGGGGCTGACCGAGGTGGGCGCCGGTTCCTGTGAGGTGGTCATTCGGCGACTCCTGGAGGGGTCGAGTGACGGAAAATGTAGGAACACGTTTTCCTGTCTGAACGTAGAGACGTTGCCCTCGTTGGTCAACCCTCCGGGGCTGCTTGATCGTGAGCCGGCGCGGCATGCGAGCGGCTCGCAAGCTACGATTTCGGAAAGTCCGGAAATGCTCGGAGAGGAAATCGGCGATGACAGCACGCGGGCCGGCCCTGCCGCGGATCACCGACGTGGCCGCGCTCGCGGGGGTCTCGACCAGTACGGCGTCGAAGGCGCTCAACGACACCGGCCAGCTGCGCGCGGAGACCCGTGAGCGGGTCCGGCGGGCGGCCGAACAGCTGGGATTCACTCCCGACAGCCGCGGCCGGGCGCTGTCGTCGGGTCGCAGCTACACGGTCGGGCTGATCACGACGGACAGCTCGGGGCGGTTCAGCATCCCGATCATGCTCGGGGCGGAGGACGCGTTGAGCGCCGGCGAGATGGCGCTGGTGCTGTGCGACACCCGCGACGACCCGCTGCGGGAGTCGCACTACCTGCGCTCACTGGTGTCGCGGCGCGTCGACGGCATCATCGTCACCGGGCGGCGGACCGAGCCGCGGGCGCCGATCGACGTACCGATCCCGGTGGTCTACGCGTTGAGCCCGTCGACCGATCCGGCCGACACGTCGGTGGTGATGGACGACCGCGGCGGCGCGGCCGCCACGGCCCGGCACCTGCTCAGCCTCGGGCGACGACGGATCGCGCACGTGACCGGTCCGGCGACCCACCTCAGCGCTGTCACCCGCGCGGCCGCGACGGTCGAGACCGCCGGCGACGCCATCGCCGGCGAACCGATGCACGGCGAGTGGAGCGAACGCTGGGGCCGGCACGCCGTCGACGTCCTGCTCCGCAGCACCCCCGACCTCGACGCCATCTCCTGCGGCAGCGACCAGATCGCCCGCGGCGTCTGCGACCGCCTTCGCGAGCTCGGCCGCGCCGTCCCCGACGACATCGCCGTCACCGGCTACGACAACTGGACCGTGATGGCCCTGGCCAGCCGCCCACCCCTGACCACCGTCGACCTGCAACTGGAAGAACTGGGCCGCCGCACCGCCCAACTCCTGCTCGACACCATCGCCGGCACCCCCCACCCCGGGCGCCTGGAAATCCCCACCACCCTCATCCCGAGAGAATCCACGCTCGGCACCTGACCGCACCCCACGGCCCTCGAGGTGCTCGCCGGTTGACCAGCGGGGCCGACGACCTACCGGCGACCTCGGCCGCCTACTCCTCGGCGGACTTGATCCTCTGGTGGTGCCGTCGAGCCTTCAGGCGGTTGCCGCAGGTGGACATCGAGCACCAGCGGCGAGCGTTGGCCTTGCTGCGGTCGAGCAAGAACAACCGGCACTCCGTGTCGTTCTCGCACGGTCTGATCCGATCCCTCAGGCCTGACCAGGCGAGCACCAGGTGCGCACCGACTCCCCCGCCAGTGGTCCGCCACTCGACCTCGCCGTCGGCAGTGAGCACAGGAACCCGCCGTACCGCGGCGAGGTAGCGCTGCAACGAATCCGCCGGCGCCATCCCCCGCACCACCAAGGCGATCGCGTCCCGCACCTCGCGGGCCGACCGCACGCTGCCCGGAATGCCTTGAGCGCGCAGCCACCCTTCGGCACCAGCACCTCGGAGCGCGTCCGTGGGCTGCCCGTCGACCATCGGGCTCGAGTTGAGCAGCGCCAGCAAAACCTCGACCTCGCGCCCTCTAACCCCATTGACCATATTGACAGGTTACCCCTCGATCGTGTTCGCTGGCCTCCTAACCAGATAAATGATTCAAAGGAGTTAGACAGCATGAACGTGCACCACCGCACCGTCACGGTCGACGGCCACCAGATCTTCTACCGGGAAGCGGGCCCGGCCGACGCGCCCGTCCTGCTGCTCCTGCACGGCTTCCCGACCAGCTCGCACATGTTTCGCGACCTGATCCCCCGCCTCGCGGACAAGTACCACCTCATCGCCCCCGACCACCTCGGCTTCGGCTCCTCCGCGATGCCGGCCGCCGACGAGTTCGCGTACAGCTTCGCCGCGCTCGCCGACCTGACCACCAAGTTCACCGAGCAGCTCGGCCTGTCGGCGTACGCCATCTACGTCCAGGACTACGGCGCCCCGATCGGCTGGCGGATGGCCCTGGCGCACCCCGAGCGCATCCGCGCCGTCATCACCCAGAACGGCAACGCCTACGAGGACGGCATCGTCGAGCAGGTTTGGCAGAACATCCGCGCGTACGACGCCGACCCGTCCCCGGAGACGGCCGCGGCCGCCCTGGAAGCGGCGAGCGAGGACGCGGTGAAGTGGCAGTACCTGCACGGCGTACCGGACGAGTCGCTGGTCAGTCCTGACACCTGGCAGCACGACCTGTCCCTGCTGAGCCGCCCCGGCGCCGGCCAGGTCCAGCTCGACCTGATGCGCACCTACCTGACCAACTTCGCGATGTACCCGCAGTTCCAGGAGTACTTCCGGACCAGCCAGGTGCCGCTGCTCGCGGCCTGGGGCGAAAACGACGAGATCTTCCCGCCCGCCGGCGCGAAGGCCTTCCGGCGCGACCTGCCCGACGCCGAGATCCACCTGCTGCCGACCGGCCACTTCGCCCTGGAGACGCACGCCGCCGAGATCGCCGCGCTGGTGGACGGCTTCCTCACCCGCGTCCTCTGAGTCCGCCTCCTGCTTCGTCCGTGGCCTCTGCGCGGCGGCCGCCCGTATGCCAGTCGGCACATATTCGGATGCTCGCTCGGAGATCTGGGCACCAGCCGAAGGACCATTGAGGAGGCCTTGTGAGGATGCGGACGGTACTGGCCGTGGTGCCGGTGGCGGAGTTCGAGAAGTCGTGCGCCTGGTACGAAGGGTTCTTCGGGCAGCCGCCCGACACCCGGCCGATGGACGGCCTGGCGGAGTGGCACCTGAGCGAACTGGGAGTCGTGCAGGTCTTCCAGGAGCCCGACCGGGCCGGGCGGACCGCGGTGAACTTCACCGTGGACGACCTGGACGCGGCCCGCTCGGAGCTGTCCGGCCACAACATCGCCTCGACCGATCCGCAGGTCGTCTCCGCCGGCCGCCAGCGGCTGTCGATCATCCAGGACCCGGACGGGAACCAGTTGGGGCTGATCGAGTCGCTGAGCTGAACACCCGCCTGAGGCGGCGGTCCGGTCTCGTACTGTGGTGCGGTCCGAGGCGGAGGCCTGACGCCGCCGGTCCGGCGACGAGTGCGGAGATGTGAATGGCGACGCGGGTCAGTAGTCGGAACGCTCGGTTCCAGGTGTGGCAGGCGCTGCTGAGCAACCGGAACAAGCGGCAGCGGGCCGGCGAGTTCCTGGTGCAGGGAGTGCGGCCGATCAGCCTGGCGGTCGAGCACGGCTGGACGGTCAACACACTGATCCACGACGCCGAGCGGCCGCTGTCGCAGTGGGCACGTGACCTGCTGCAGAACCAGCAGAGCACCGAGCGGGTGCTGATGGCGCCCGGGCTGCTGGCGGAGCTGACCGAGAAGGACGAGGCCGAGATCCTCGCCGTGGTGGCGATGCCGCCGGACGACCTGGAGCGGATCGAGGCGGGGCCGGACTTTCTCGGCGTGGTGTTCGACCGGCCGACCGGGCCGGGCAACATCGGCTCGATCATCCGGTCGGCGGACGCGTTCGGCGCCGACGGGCTGATCGTCACCGGGCATGCGGCCGACGTGTACGACCCGAAGGCGGTGCGGGCCAGCACGGGCTCGCTGTTCGCACTGCCCGCCGTCCGGGTGCCGTCGCAGCGTGAGGTGATGGAGTGGGTCGCGGCGCGCCGGGCGGCCGGCGTACCGATCGTTGTCGTGGGCACCGATGAGCACGGGGCGGTGGACGTCTACGACTTCGACTTCACGCAGCCGACGCTGCTGCTGGTCGGCAACGAGACGACCGGGCTGAGCGCGGCCTGGAAGGAGCTGGCCGATGAGCTGGTGCGCATCCCGATGACCGGGGCGGCGAGCTCGCTGAACGCGGCCAACGCGGCGACTGCGGTGCTGTACGAGGCGTCGCGGCAGCGTGGCCAGGCGGTCAAGACTGCGGCAGCTGGTCCCGTCTAGCCGGACAGCTCGGACCGGTCGCAACGGAAACCGGCCCCCGATCTGCTACTCGGGGGCCGGTTGCTTCAGGCGAGCTCAGCTCTCACAGCCGACCCCGTCGTTGTTGCCGTCGAAGTTGTGCGGGTCCGTGCCCACCACCCGGAAGTTGCGGTAGGGAACGTCGCCGCAGTCCAGGTCCGGCGGAGGCGGCGGGATGCACACCCCGGGGTACGACGGGTCGCAGTTCGGCGGCGGAGGCGGCGGCGTCACCGGGACCTGGTAGCGGATGTACCAGGTGCCGTTGCTGGGGCGCCAGACGGCGTGGTCGGTGGCGGTGGTGCCGGCGTAGTTGCCGGGGAGGGCGCGGTCGCCGTTCTGGCCCCAGGTGAGGGTGCTGCCGCCGCGGATGAACCAGGCGCCGGTGGACGGGCGGAACACGGTCAGGTCCGCCTTGGCGGTGCCGACGAAGTTGGCCGGTGCCGGGACGTCCCGGTTGACGCCCCACGCGACCTGAGCCCCACCACGGATGAACCAGCGGCCCAGCGACGGCCGGAAGACCGCGAGGTCGCTGTGGCTGTCGCCGACGTAGTCCGCCGGTGCCGGGATGTCGCCGCTCACTCCCCAGGCAAGCTGGGCGGCTCCCCGGATGAACCAGCGGCCCAGCGACGGGCGGAACACCGCCGCCTCGGCCCGGCCGTCCCCGACGTAGTTGGACGCGACCGGGATGTCCCCCGCCTGGCCCCAGACGAACTGGCCGACACCACGGATGTACCAGTAGCCGTTGGACGGACGGAACACCGCCAGCTCGGCACGGCCGTCACCGGTGTAGTCCGCCGCGACGGGGATGTCCCCCGCCTGGCCGAACTTGATCGTGGCGCCGCCGCGGATGTACCAGGTCCCGTTGCTCGGCCGGAACACCGCCAGCTCGAGCTTGCTGTCGCCGACGTACTGCCGCGGTACCGCGACGTCGCCATTCTGCCCCCACCGGATGGCCGCCGTGGCCACCTTCGTCGCGGCGACCGCATCGGCCGTCGTACTCGCTGTGCCGGCGACCGGCCCGGCCTGGGCGGTCGAGGTCAGGCTGACGGCGGCGAGCGACGCCACCGCCAGCCCCAGAGCTGCGGATCTGAAACGCATGGAGTTGTCCCCCTCGGAACGTAGGGCGGCCTCTTCCGCCGGCCCTTCCCTCCCCAGGGACCCCCGGCCGGCGTACCGCCAACGCCCGTATATCGACACCCGCCGCCGATCGTTACACCGAGTTATCGGCTCACCGCTCAACCACGCTGCCGCGGAGGTTGATCGGGTCAGGCGATCGCCACGATCTCCCCGTGCAGCAGACTGAGGAAACCGTCCGGTGCCTGCGACCACGCCCGCCAGGCGGCCGAGATCCGCTCCAGCTTCTCCTCCGGTACGCCGGACGCCCGCGCCTGCGTCGCCAGGGCGGACTGCAGCACCCGGTCGGCCCACATGCCACCCCACCAGGCCCGGTCCTGCGGGTTCGCGAAGGTCCAGTTGCCGGCGGTCGCCTCGATCTGCTCGAAGCCGGCCGCCCTGGCCCAGGACAGCAACCGCCGGCCGGCGTCCGGCTCTCCCTGGTTGGCGCGGGCGAACTGCTGGTAGAGGTCCATCCACTCGTCGAGCTCCGGCAGCTCCGGGTACCAGGTGAAGGAGTGGTAGTCGGAGTCCCGCGCGGCCACGATCCCGCCGGGTTTGCAGACCCGCCGCATCTCGCGCAACGCCTGGACCGGATCGCTGACGTGCTGGAGCACCTGGTGGGCGTGCACCACGTCGTACGAGTCGTCGGGCAGGTCGAGGTGGTGCACATCACCAACCACGAAGTCGACCGAGCTCACGCCGCGCTCGGCGAACGTCGCGCGGGTGATCTCCAGCGCCGACTCGCTCGCCTCGAGCGCGGTGGTTCGTCCCGGCGCGACCAGCGCGGCGAGGTCGGCCGTGATGGTGCCGGGACCGGCGCCGACGTCGAGCAAGGACAGGCCCGGCCGCAGTCTCGGCAGCAGGTACCCGGCCGAGTTCTCCGCGGTGCGCCAGCGGTGCGACCGCAGGACCGACTCGTGGTGGCCGTGCGTGTAGACGTTGCTCATCCTGGACTCCTTCGTCCCTCGATCATCGAGTCAATCTATCGGGTCGTCTTGACAAATGAGACTATTTATATTGCTATGTGAGACAGTTTGTTGCCTAAGGCATCATAATGAAGAGGACGGGACGCCGGGAAACCGCTAAGGTTCGGCGGTGCTGACGAAGCCGATGCTGATCGTGGTGAGCGGACCGCCCGGAACCGGCAAGACGACCCTGGCGCACCGGATCGCCGCCGGCGTCGGCTGCCCGGCGATCTGCCGCGACGAGATCAAGGAAGGCATGGCGCACGCCACCCCCGGCTTCGTGCCGGGCCCGGCCGACCCGTTGACGATGCGGACGCTGGCGACGTTCTTCGACGTGATCGGCCTGCTGGTCGGCCGCGGTACGTCGGTGGTCGCGGAGGCCGCGTTCCAGGACCGGCTCTGGCGGCCGGGACTGACGCCGCTGATGAGCCGCGCCGACGTCCGGATCGTGCACTGCACCGTCTCCGCCGAGGTGGCCTACAAGCGGATCACCCTTCGCGCCGGCAGCACAGCGTCCCGGGCCGCGCACGAGGACGCGCAGTACGACGCGGATCGTCGCCGCCAGGTGCACGAATCCTTCGACCCGATCGCGCTGCAGGTGCCGACCCTGACCGTCGACACGACCGGCGGCTACCGCCCGGACCTGCCGGAGATTCTCGCCTTCCTCGCCCGCTGAGCGACCCGAGCACGCAGTACGGCAGACCCCTGGCGGCGTACCGGCGACCTGACTATGGTCGGCTGACTGGTCGACGTGAGGAGTCATGGGTGAAGCCGGATGAGCTGACGGGGCGATTCGCCGCCCTGACGACGGCGCACGTTGCCGACGCCTGCGTACGGCTGCAGGTGCCGGTCCGGGCCGTGGGACTGACAGCCGTCCTGCCCGGGCGGGTCGCGGGACGGGTGCTGCCCGCCCGGCACGTCGGCAGCGTGGACATCTTCCTGGAGGCCTTCGGCAGCGCCGAGCCGGGCGACGTGCTGGTGGTCGACAACGCGGGCCGGCGGGACGAGGCCTGCGTCGGCGATCTGGTCGTGCTCGAGGCGAAGACGGCCGGGATCGCGGGGGTGGTGGTCTGGGGCCTGCACCGCGACAGCGCCGACATCCGGGCGATCGGCCTGCCCGTCTACAGCCTCGGCGCGCTGCCGCCCGGGCCGCAGCGGCTCGACCCGCTACCGGCCGACGCGCTGACGACGGCGACCGTCGGGCAATGGGCCGTGAGCAACGAAGACGTCGTGCTGGCCGACGACGACGGCGTGCTGTTCGTACCGGCCGCGCGGCTGGACGAGCTGCTCACGCTCGCCGAGACGATCCGCGACACCGAGCGCCGCCAGGCCGCGCAAATCGCCTCCGGTACGACGTTGCGCGAGCAGGTCGGCTTCGACGACTACCTCGCGGCGCGGGCGGCCGATCCGTCGCTGACCTTCCGGGCGCATCTGCGCGCGAGAGGTGGCGCGATCGAGGAATAGGGTGGCCGGATGCCTGAAAACCTCTCCGCGGCTGCCGCGGGTACCTGGAAGCTGGGCGACTCCACCATCCACCGCATGGGGTTCGGCGCGATGCGCATCACCGCGAACCCCGACCGAGACCTCGCCGTCCGCGTACTGCGCCGCGCGGTCGAGCTGGGCGTGAACCACATCGACACCGCCGCCTTCTACGTCTCCCCCGGCGGAACCCTGGGGATCGGCGAAGGCCCGTCCCGCTTCGCCAACGAGCTGATCCGGGAGGCGCTCTCGCCGTACCCGGAAGGCCTGGTGATCACCACCAAGGTCGGGCCGGGCATCGGTCCGGACCACGACTTCTACCAGGCGACGTCCGCCGCCGACCTGCGCGCCCAGGTCGAGCTGAACCTGCGCCAGCTCGGCAAGGACCACCTCGACGTGGTCAACCTGCGCATCCTGAAGAAGCCCGGCGCGGACTCGGTCGCCGAGCGGTTCGGCGCCCTCGCGGAACTGCGGGACGCCGGGCTGATCCGGCACCTCGGGTTGTCGAACGTGCGGCCCGACCACCTCGACGAGGCGCAGGCGATCGCGCCGGTGGTCTGCGTGCAGAACTCGTACGCGCTCGACACCCACCGCGACGACGACACGTTCCTGCGGGTCTGCGGGGAACGCGGTGTCGCGTACGTGCCGTTCTTCGCCATCGCCGGTCCGGCACGTGAAGGCCAGGCCACCACCGACCACGCCGACGCCGTACGCCGGCTGGCCGCGGCGAAGGGCGTTTCCGAGCAGCAGATCCGGCTCGCGTGGACGCTGCATCAAGGGCCGCACGTGCTGGCCATTCCCGGCACCGGCAATCCCGCCCACCTGGAGCAGAACATCGCCGCGGCCGGCCTCCGGCTCACGCCGGAAGAACTCGCCGGCCTGAACTGACGCTCGCCTCACCGGGACCGGCCTGAGCCGCAGGCCGGCCCCGGCGCCGAGCGGGCGGCGGCCGTGGACCGTGACCTCAGGAGATGGCGGCGCGCACAGCGGGGACCACCTCTCGGGACCAGCGGGCGAGCGACGTTTCGAACGAGGCGTCGCCGCGGGGGAAGTACGTGAAACCCGCGGCGCCGTGCTCGAGCACCGCGCCGGTCAGCTCCTCCGCCCACTGGCCGACCGAGCCGCCGACCCACCGGCCCTCGGCGTCGCGCGGGCGGTCGAGGGGGTGCTCGGTGATCGCGCCCGGGAAGTTGTAGAGCGTGGCGATCTCGCTCGGCTTGCGTCCGGCCGCGGCGGCCGCCTCGTCGATGATCGCCCGCGACGTCCGGTACGGCTCGCTCAGCCAGTCCGCCGCGTGCCCGGGGATCCAGCCGTCGGCCCGCCGCCCGGTCGCGGCCAGCGACTTCGGACCGACCGAGCCGGTCCAGATCCGCAGCTCGGGCGTCGCGACCGGCGGAATCCCCTGCACCGGGTAGTGCGGACCCGCCGACGTCACCGCCGGCCCCGCGGTGGTCAGTGAACGGATCAGCACCATGGCTTCCTCGAACGCCTCCACCGCTTTCCGCGGAGTCTGCCGCCGCCCGCCCATCGCCATGATGTGGTCGGGCGAGCCGCCGGCGCCCAAGCCGAGCACGAACCGGCCGCCGGACAACGCCGCCAGCGAGGACGCCGTCCGGGCGAGCATCGGGGCCGGACGCAACGGCAGGTTGCTCACGTTGACGAGCGCCGAAAGCCGCTCGGTCCGGGCCAGCACGAACCCGATCGCCGCGTAGGCGTCGAGGGCGTGCGCGCCGTACGGATGGTCGGCCACTGACACGTGGTCCAAGCCGTCCCGGTCGGCCTGCCCGGCCAACCGGAGCAGGTCGGGCAACGAGCGGGTGTCGAGCGGTGATCCGTAGCCGAAGTGAACAGTCATCAGGGCCTCCAATTTAGTTCGTAGATCTAAATAGTAGTAGGCCGGACTATACGGCCTGCTGACATTCCGCTGATCGGACTACGATGGGGGCATGGCCGCCGGAACAACGCAGGACACGGAGCTCGTCGGCTCCCTGGTCCAGCTGATGTACGTTTTGCAAGATCTGTACGCCGAGACCAGCCGGCCGCTAGGCCTGACCCCGCAGCAGGCTCACCTGCTCTGCGTACTGCTGGCCGGCCCGCTCGGCATGACCGAGCTCAGCCGGATCATGAGCATCGAGCGGTCCAGCCTGACCAGCATGGTCGACCGACTGGAACGGCGGTCCCTGGTCGAGCGGCTGCCGGATCCGGCCGACCGTCGCGCATGCCGGATCGCACTGACGGGGCCCGGGACCGAGTTGGCCGACCAGGCGCACTCGGCGTACACGGACCGCATCGCCGAGCTCACCGGAAACCTGCCGGCAGGGCAGCGCAACGCGATCGTCGCCGCCGTCGCCACAATCACCAGGCCGCCTGAGTGATCAATGCCTCACCTGAGACGATCTTGTCTCACCTGAGGCAATTTGGTCTACTGGTGGCATGCTCACTCGCGACCAGGTCCTGCACGCGGCGGTCCGTCGGCTGAACTCCGACCCGACCACGTCGATGGCCGACCTCGCCGCCGCCATCGGCATCAGCCGGGCCACGCTGAACCGGCACTTCGCCAGCCGCGACGCGCTGCTGCGCGAGATCGGCGAGCGGTCGCTCGACCACTGGGACCGCAGCCAGCGGGAGAGCGGGATGGCCGAGGCCGCCGAGTCCGGCGACCCGGAGGCGATCCGGGACTGCCTGCGCGAGCTGACTCGCTGGTTCGTCGAGAACGCGGAGGAGTTCGCGTACGCGCTCGCGAACAACCGGCTCGAGGCGATGCCGGAACTGGTGGAGCGCGCCGACGTGCTGGCCGACCGTGAGGTCGAGTTCTACGCCGCCGCCCAGCGAGCCGGCGTCCTGCGGTCCGACGTACCGGCGCGCTGGATCGAGCACACCATCTACGGGCTGATGATCGCCGCCCGCGAAGGCCTCCGCCGAGGCGACGTGGCACGTCGCGACCTGGAGGGCCTCGTCCTGTCCACGTTCCTGACCGGCACGGGAGCGACCCCCACAGCATCCGAAAGGCAGACCCGATGACCACCCGGACCACCCCCGAGCGTGTCACCGCGCAGAGGGCCGACCGTCGGCGCTGGGCGGGTCTCGCCGTACTGTCCGCCAGCCTGCTGCTCGTCGTGATGGACATGACGATCCTCAACCTGGCCCTGCCTGCCATGGCCGAGGACCTGCGGCCGAGCTCGGTCGAACTGCTCTGGATCGTCGACATCTACTCGCTGGTGCTGGCCGGCCTGCTGGTCACGGCCAGCTCGCTGGGCGACCGCCTGGGCCGTCGCCGGATGCTGATCACCGGCTTCGTCATCTTCGGCGCCGCCTCGCTCGGCGTCCTGCTGGCCGACAGCCCGGCGACGGTGATCGCCGTCCGCGTGCTGCTCGGTGTCGGCGGCGCGATGATCATGCCGTCGACGCTGTCGCTGATCCGCGCCCTGTTTCCGGACGCCCGCGAACGCGCCACCGCGCTCGGCATCTGGGGCGCCACCGCGGCCGTCGGCGGCGCGCTCGGACCGATCGTCGGCGGCGCGCTGCTGCAGAACTTCAGCTGGCACTCGGCGTTCCTGGTCAACGTGCCGGTGATGGCCGCCGCGGTCGTCGCCGCGTTCCTGCTGCTGCCCGAGAGCCGCTCGGAGCGCCCGGGCCGGCTCGACCCGGTCGCTACGGTGCTGTCGATCGCGGGCATGGTCGGCCTGGTCTACGCGATCAAGCAGCTCGGCAAGCACGGGGTCACCGCGGAAGTGCTGCTGGTCGGCGTACTGGGGGCGGCTCTGCTGTTCGCCTTCGTACGCCGCTGCCTGCGCGCTCCGGAACCGATGCTGGAGATCCGCCTGTTCCGCGGTCGCGGCTTCACCGCCGGTGTGCTGACGGCGCTGATCACCAGCTTCGCGATGGTCGCCGCGCTGCTGCTGATCTCCCAGTGGCTGCAGCTCGTCCAGGGCTGGTCGGCGCTGGCCTCCGGTGTGGCGCTGCTTCCGATGGCCGCCGGCGGGCTCATCGGTTCGCCGCTCGCGCCCGCCCTCGCCCAGCGCATCGGCGCTCGTACAGTCCTGGTCGGCGGCTTGGCCGTCGGCGCCCTCGGCTTCCTGCTGCTCTTCGTCCTGCCCCAGCCGCTGACGTACGCCGGTATCGCCGCGTCCCTCACGCTGATCGGCATCGGCACCGCCCCGCTCGCGGTCGCCTCGGCCGTCATCATGGCCGGCGCCCCCGTCGACCAGGCCGGCAGCGCCGCCGCCATCGAGGAGAGCAGCTACGAGATCGGTGCCGCCCTCGGCATCACCATCCTCGGCAGCCTCGCCGCCGCCATCTACCGCGCCGGCCTCCCCGGCGACGCCCCCACCCAGGCCCGCGAGTCCCTCGCCGGCGCCCTCACCCTCGGCGACCCCACCCTGGCCACCACCGCCCAAACCGCCTTCACCAACTCCCTCACGTGGTTCGGCCTGGCCGGCGGCCTACTCCTTCTGGCCGTCGCCGCTCTGGTCCTCCACCTCACCCCGCGAACCCTCGACCTGACCGCCACCCACCACTGACCGGCGCGGCTTTGGCTTTGAATGGCTTTCTGACATGCCAACGGCCGGGCGGGTGCCCGGCCGTTGGTGGGGTGAGGGTCAGGACTTCGACGCGAGGTAGATCTGGAGGAGGGTGTCGTAGTCGACGACCTCGACGGCGGTCGCGTGGGTTGCCTCGTGGAAGTCGACGGGGAGGTCCGGGCTGCCGACGATCAGCACGGTGCGGGGGTCGGTGACCTCGACGCCGTACTTGGCCTGGACGAAGGCGCGGTTCTCGGGGCCGGCGAAGTACTCCTGGAAGCGGGCGAGGCGCTCGGCTCCGTCGCGCAGGCCGAGGGACCGGCGCCGCTTCTTGCCGCCGGAGGTTTCGAGCACCGCCAGGGCCAGGTCGCCGACGACGTGGCTGCCGTCAGCACGTTCCAGGATGAAGTCCGGCGTCACCGCGACCTCGTCCGCGCCCGGCGTACCGTCCTGCCACTCGAGGAACGGCTCGGCGATGACCCGGGTCGCGCCGAACGCCGACAACAGGATCTCCTCGTGCTGGTTGAGGAACTCGGCCGTCGTCAGCTTCTGCAGGTCGTGCAGATACGTGCTCGCGAACGGCGCGGCCTTGAGCAGCTGCTCGGCCTCACCACCCGCCACGCTGAACGTGCCGACCGGGTCGAGGTGCTCCGCCGAGTTGACCAGCCGCTGCAGGAACTCGCGGTACTTGTCGGCCGGCTCCGACCGGTGGATCGCGATCGCCAGGAAGGTCCAGTGCAGGCGCACCGCCGACCCCGCGCTCTGGGCGAGCAGCACCCGCTGCAGGGTCACGTAGTTGCCCGGCGCGAACTGCAGGAGTTTCTCGCTCGGCCCGACCAGCTCGTTGCCGATCAGGCGCGCGGCCTCGACGAAGTTGTCCCCGAACACGCTGCGCCCGCGCTCGCTCGCGATCGTCGCGTCCTTGACGAAGCTCTCGTCCGGCAGCACCACCACCGCCTCGGCCGCGGACGACCCGCCCGCGCCGAAGTACTCGTCGATGCTCTCCGCCTTCTGCCGCTTGACCTCCAGCGACCGGTACTCCCGGCTCACCCCGACCAGCTCGAGGATGTTCCAGTCCGGCGTCTCGGTCAGCACCATCATCCGGGGGTACAGCAGCGGCCCGGGCAGCTCGCGCCGGTGACTGGTGGGAAGGTGGTCACTCACACCCTTGAGGTGCTCCCCCCAGAACTGACTGTTCACCTTCACGAACTCGGTGGGTTTCATCCGCCCGCTCTCCTCGATCACACTCGACAACCCGCTCGTCAACCACCAACTCCCGGCCGTGCCGGGCCTATTCCCCGCAGGCAGCACGCGGTGGAGGTCGCGGTGGCATCGTACCGAGGCGGCCGTATGGCGCCGGACGAGCGGCCGTCGGGGAGAAATCGGCTCGCTTCGTTGAGCATCATCACTACGCTGACCCCGTGGCGAAACGCAATTACCTCGTCGAAGGCGGTTCCGGAACCGGCAAGAGTTCCGTACTCCGTGCGCTGCGCGAACGTGGCTACCAGGCCGTCGACGGCGACAACGAACTCGCCTATCAGGGCGACCCGGAGACCGGTCGGCCACTACACGGCGTCGGCGGCCACGAGAACCACCTTTGGGACGTCGCCAAGGTCAGGGAAATCGCCGGGAACCAGGACGACGAGGTCGCCTTCTTCTGCGGCGGTTCGCGGAACTTCCACCAGTTCCTGGACGTGTTCGACCAGGTGATCGTGCTGGACGTGGACACCGAGACCCTCACGCAGCGACTGGCCACCCGAGCCGCCGACGACTGGGGCGGCACCGAGGACCAACGAGCGCAGATACTCCGCCTGCACGCCACCAAAGAAGACATTCCCCACGGCACGATCATCAATACCGCGCGCCCACTCGACGAAGTCGTCGACGCCGTCCTGCAATGCGTCGACGCTCCGTCGGTCTCTTCCGACCGGTGATTTCTCTCGCCCCGAGGCAGGCCTCCGGGTTGTCGGCTCAGCGCACGAACAGGTACCGGAAGGCTGCCTGCACATTCGCGTTCGACGGCTTCACCGGCTGGGACGACGGCGGGTAGTCCCAGCCGGGGAGGTACGTCGTGTACGAGAAGCGGCTCGGGCACGCGGCGCCGTTGATCTGCACGCGGGTGTTCGACACGAGCCGGCCGGTGCGCAACTCGTACGCCTTCACCGGCGCCGCGATCTTGTAGAACGTGACGTCACTGGTGTTCATCGGGCTCGTCACGCTGTGGTACGGGCAGGTGCGTACCGGGGCGCCCTGCGTGGACTGCTCCGTGCAGACCACCAGAACCGCGGTGCTCACGTCCCCGGCCCGCCAACTCGCCGGCAGCCGCGCGGTGTACTCATCACTGCCTTCGAACACCGCACGGTTCAGCCCGCGCTGGTACGGCGCCGCACCGCTGTACCTCGCCGGTGCCGAGCAGTAGTCGTCGCGAGCGAGCAGGTCGCGCACCTTCAACAGCTCGAGCGCCAACGTCGCCTGCCGGATCCCCGCCTTGGCCTTCGCGACCCGCCCGTCCTTCGGGTACTGACCGACCAGCTGCTGGTACGCCGTCCTCGCGTCCGCCCACTTCTTCTGAGTCATCAGCCGACCCGCACACCCGGCGATCGCCGCCGGCGCCAACTGCGGCACAACGGCACGGGACTGGTCCAGAACGTCGTTCGTCGCCTTCCGCTGCCGCAGCCAGTCGGTGATCCGCACGGTCCGGCACGGATCCTTGACCGGCAGGTCGCCGAGCCAGCCCCTCAACGTCACTTCCACGGTCCTGTCATGCCCCGGCGCGGCCAGCACCGATCCGAGCACGTCGAACCCTTGCCGCAGCGCGGTCTGGTCGCCGAGCAGCCCGGTCTCCAACTTGGCCTTGGCGTCCTCCAGGCGCTTGCACAACCGGACTTCCTCGGCTCCCTGCGCTGTGCCTGGCGCGTCGACGATCCGGTGACCGAACCACAACTCCCGCTGGGCCTCGGTCAGCTCCGCGCAATCACCCGCCTTCCGAGCAGCGGAGACTCTGTCCTCCACCCGGCCGGCGTCGTACCGGATCAGGCCCACCGCCAGCAGGAGCGGCACGGTGATCCCGAGCGCCAGCACCCGCTTGGTGACGTCGGTCGCCTTCCGGGGCTGGGTGTGCGCGAGGAACCAGCCGTGAGCGATGGCGAGGACCCACCATCCGGCCAGGGCGCTCTCGCACCACGGCTTCTTCAGGACCAGCAGCAGGACGACCAGGGCGCCGACCACGATCAGGTTGACGGTCGCCATACGCCAGCGCCTCAGCATCAGATAGCCGATGCCGAGCAGCGATCCGTTGCCGACCGCAACGGCAAGCGGGTCCGCCGGAGGTGTGGGAGCCGGCTGCGGCTGCGGCGGCTGCCAGGCGGCGTACGGCGAGTAACTCATCGATCCCTCTCTCGCACTGGCGGGCCTCGTCACAGCCAGTCTCCGACGACCGGCTTGCCGTCATCCCTCGCTGTCCGGGACCTGCCACCTGCGAACGTCGGACCACCCGGTGGCCGCGGCGCGATCACCCGGTCGAGGGAGGCGGTTCACCCGCACGAGGGAACCGGCCGCATGCCGGGCTGAGCGACGCTGAAGCCCATCGTCGACCAACTTCGGAGTCCGCATGCGACTGCTCGCCACCCCCACTGCCACGCATGGCCGACCGGGTCTCGCCGCGCTGCAATGGTGCTGCGGCTACGGGATGATCGTCGCCGTTGCGCCGTACGCCGTGCTCAAGGTCTGCTGGCTTCTCGGCTACCCGGTCGGCATTCCGGACACGTCGCCGGCGATGGACTTCGTCATCCCGAACCTGGTCACGCTGGCCTTGGACCTCGCCGCCGTGGCGACTGCACTCGCACTGGCCGCCGACCGGGCCCGGCGGTGGCCGGCTTGGCTGCTGCTCGTTCCCGGGTGGACGGGAATGGGCTTGCTGGCACCGACGGTCCTGATCGTCACGGCCGGGTTCGCCCACGGCCTGCTGACCGAGGGACAGCCAGTCGTCATGCGGGACGGTCTGGTGGAACCCTGGACCTACACACTCGTCTACAGCTCGTTCGCCATTCAGGGAACTCTCCTGTCGATCGGGCTGGCACTGCACGCCCGCCGGCGCTGGCCGGACCTGCTCACCGAGACCCGAACGTCTGTACTTGTCCCCGGCGCCCGGGTGGTCGCCATCGGGGGCGCCTTGGCTGCGGGCGCTGTCGGCGCGGCACGGCTGTTCGAGGCGATCGCGGCTCCGGCGGACTGGCGTGCGTCGGACTGGACCTTCGCGAGCCGTTTCAGCGAGGCCACCGAAGGAGCCTTCGCGCTGGCCGCCGGGGTCGGCGTCCTGGCGTTGGCCGGACTGCTGCCCCGCCTCCGGCACGCGGTCGCCCTCACCTGGCTCGGCAGCGCAACACTCTTCGCCTGGGGCCTGATGCGCACCTTCAGCCTCGCGGCCCGCGCTCCGATGTCGGACCTCATCACCCGCCAGACCGCGATCATCGACCTGACCGCCACCCTCGCCGGACTCTTGATCGCCCTGACCGCGTTGTTCCTCCTGACGGCCCAACGCCTACCCCGCACGACGCCCCCGGCTACAACCTCCCCCGACTGACCGCCTGCCCGGCGACTCAGGTCGCTGACCGGGCCGGCCACAACGAGAACCGCCCCTGACCGCGTTTCCGCAGGTCAGGGGCGGTTTGACGCCCTGTGGCAGGTGCAGGGTTCGAACCTGCGTAGGCATAAGCCGACAGATTTACAGTCTGCTCCCTTTGGCCGCTCGGGCAACCTGCCAGGGTGGTGCTGCTCCGAAGAGCGGCGTGAGAGACGATACAACAGACAGTGCCCCTGACAGCAAATCGGAAAGGAACTGCCCATGGCTTCGGAGTCCTCCTTCGACATCGTGAACAAGGTCGATCGCCAGGAGGTGGACAACGCCGTGAACCAGGCGGCGAAGGAGATCAGCCAGCGGTTCGACTTCAAGAACGTGGACGCGCAGCTCAAGTGGTCCGGTGAGTCGATCGAGATGCAGGCCAGCACCGAGGAGCGGGTGAACGCCGTGCTCGACGTGTTCAAGGACAAGCTGGTCAAGCGGCAGATCTCGCTCAAGGGGCTGGAGGCCGACGAGCCGAAGCTGTCCGGCAAGGTCTACAAGATCGTCGCCACGATCTCCGCGGGCATCACGCAGGAGAACGCGAAGAAGCTGTCCAAGCTGATCCGCGACGAGGGGCCGAAGGGCGTCAAGGCCCAGATCCAGGGCGAGGAGCTGCGGGTGTCCAGCAAGAGCCGGGACGACCTGCAGGCGGTCCAGTCGCTGATCAAGGGCCAGGACCTGGACTTCGCGGTGCAGTTCGTCAACTACCGCTGACCCGGCCGCGGGCCGGCCCGGCCGCACCGTCGGCCGGGCGTCCTGCCGCCGCAAAACCGCTCGCTCGCCGGCGCTCGGCCGGGCATCCTGGCGCCGTGGAGAACCCGGCGGTGCGGCGATGGATGCGTGAGGATTTCGGGTTCGCTGTGGTCGAACTCACGCCGGTGCATACCGGGGCGGACCTCGCCGCGGACGTCTGGAAGGCGCTGACCACCGACAGCCTGTACGCCGTGAAGTGGTCCGGCGGCGGCACGGACGCGGGGCCACTCGCGGCGGCGTACCTGGCTGACCGGGGCGTCAAAGGTGTCCCGGCCCCGGTGCGGACGCGCGACGGGCAGCTGTGGAGCATGCGGGAGGGACGGCGGCTCACGGTCGCGCCGTGGGTCAAGGGACGCCAGGCCGCCGAGACAGGTCTCAGCGACGAGCAGTGGACCGCGTACGGCGTACTGCTGGCTGAGGTGCATTCCACAGGGCCGTCGGAGCAGCTTCAGCGCGTACTCCCCCGACTGAACCCGATCAACGCGCGCATGCCGGCCCTAGCTCGGCAGCTGCACCAACGGCTGACGACTGCCGCCCCGGCCGACGAGATCGAAGCTGAGCTGGCTGATGTGTGGGCCGCCAACCACGACACCATCGCCAGGCTGCTGGAGCTCGCTGCGACGCTCCAGCCGCCGCAGACGACTCGGGTGATCTGCCACGCGGATCCGCACCTGGGCAACGTGATCACGACCGGCACAGCGATCCACCTGATCGACTGGGACGACGTCGTGCTGGCACCGCGTGAGCAGGACCTGCTCTTCCTGCTCGGCGGCATGGGCTCGCTCGGCCCGACGTCGCCTGCGCAACGGGAGGCGTTTTTCGCCGGCTACGGACCGGTGGAGCTCGACCCGGACAACCTCCAGTACTACCGCCACGCTCGCGCTCTCGAGGACGTGGCGCTGTGGGCCGAACAGGCGATCACCGGCCCGGACCGCGCCGACTCCCTCACGATCCTCCGCGGCGTACTCGGCCCGGACGGCCTTGCTCCGAAGGCGTGTAGCTCTCAGCTGTAGGCGTCACGCGTGGCGGACCCAGATGTTGGGTTCCTGGTAGTCGCCGGTGTTGCGGTCGTGGTTGATGTGGAGGACGGAGAGGCCGTCGGGGATGACGTAGGTGCCGGTCGAGGGGAACGGCATGCCGGTCCAGGATTCCCAGTCGGCGACGGTGCCGGTCATGGTTTGGCTGGTCGGAGCAGGGGCCAGCAGGGTGGCGCCGAGGCGGACGTGGGTGCGGAGCCAGGGGTCGAGCGGGAGGCCGTCGGCGCGGATCCAGGTCATGAAGGTCGCGATGTCGGTGAGGGGGTAGCGCGACTTCAGGGTGGGGCGGACGGGCGCGATGACCTGCGTGAGTCCGGCGGCGACAGCGCGGTCGCGGACGGCGGTGATGAGCTGGCCGGCGCGACCCTTGGCCTGTTCGTCGGTGCGGACGGCGGCGGCCATCAGGACGAAGGTGTTCGGCACGACGCCGCGCTCGTACTGCGTGACCGCGCGCGCGAGCGAGTCGGTGTAGCCGCCGGGGAGATCCGCGACCGTGCCGTCCCAGGCGAGCGCGACACCCCAGCAGCCGGCGATCAGGCGGCGGCCGGCCGGGACATCATCCGGCCCCCGGGTCCCCGGGCCTACCGTCGCGTCGGCATCTCCCGGCGTCCCAGCCCACCCGTCGGCCGGATCCGGCTCGGCGTCCTCCTGCTCCTGCGCGACCAGGTAGAACTCCCAGTCGGCGAAGTACTCGGCCCGGCGATCGGCGTACGGCGGCACGCCCTCGTCGTGGAAAATGAACTCCGGCCAGTCCTCACGAAACACCCGACCGGCCTCCGTGTGCAGTTCTGGCGCCTCGGCGACGCGGATCAGCTGGTCCATGCGCTCGACGCTAAGCCGACGCGCCGCCCGCCACCACCGCATTTCGGACCGCCCGCGGTGATCCGCCCAGCTCGCGGTGGCAGGCTTTGTTGAAGGCCTGCAGATCAGGGATGCCGACCGAGGCGGCGACGGCCGGGATCGAGAGCGTGGACGCGACCAGCAGGTGCCGGGCGCGGGCCAGGCGTCGGCGCCGGATGTAGGCGACCACCGTGGTTCCGATCTCGGCGTGGAACAACCGGGTCAGGTGGTTGTGCGAGATCCCGGCCACCCGGGCCAGCTCCGGGACGGTCAACGGCCGGGCCAGGTTGGCCTCGACGTACGCGATCGCGGCGGCCACGGCGGGATGGGTGCCGGTGCGGCCGTCCTCGTCGCCGGTACCGAGTTCGGCGATCCGCCAGAGCGCCGTCCACACCTCCGCGGCCACCCGGGCGGAGCCGCTCGGCGAGGCCTCGATCGCGGAGCGCAGCAGGTCGGTGAGCAGCGGTGCGGCGGGGCCGGCGTCCTGCACGACCGGTACGTACGACGGGTCGCCGCCCGGGCGCGGGCGAAAGTGCACGTAGAGGTGCTCCGAGCGGCCCCGGTAGTCGAACTGCACCGGCACCCCGGCCGGCGTCAGGCTGACGTAGCCCGGCGCGACGGCGTACGTCGTGCCGTCGACGGTGAGGTCGGCGGAGTAGCTGTACAGATGCAGCTGCCACAGGTCCGGCAGGCGGAACACGTCGCGGCTGTGGCGCACGCCGTGCACTCCCGCGCCGAGGTTGACCACCTCCGGCGGAAGGCCCAACGGCAACCGAAGCATGGTGAAAAGCTACCACCAATGGTGATCTCAACCGACGCGAAACAACGACATCCGAACCTAGCCTGGACGAGTAGAAACCACCACGGACCCGGCGCCCCGACAGGGAGATACATGCCTCATCCCCAGCGCAAGAACCTGCTCACCTCGGTTCAGATGGCCCATTTCGTCGTCACCGGCGCGCTGCGGATGGACGCCGTCGTGCCTGCCGAGCTGAACCAGCAGGCGCTCGACGTGCTCCAGGCCGGCATCCCCGGCGTCCCCTACGGCACCCCGCTGTCGGAGGCGTTCGTGGACAGCGAGTTTGTCCAGCGGCTGGTGCAGCTTCCGGAGGTCGCCGGCGCGATTCACAGCCTGGTCGGCCCGGAGCCGACCGTCGACCACCACGCGGTGCACATCCGCAAGGCGCACGAGGGCGAGGCGCAGAACCTGCACGGCGACGCGATCATCGACGTCCGGCCGGACGCCTTCGACGTGCAGCTCATGTATTACCCGCAGGAGGTGACGCTCGAGATGGGCGGCACCCTCAGCGTGCCCGGCAGCCACCTGCGCCGGACCAACGAGTCCGACACCGGCCGGTACCAGAACCTGCTCGGTCAGACCCGGCTCACCTGCCCGGCCGGCACAGTGGTCTTCCTGCACCACGGCATCTGGCACGGCGGCCGGCGCAACGACAGCGCGATCGACCGGTACATGTTCAAGATCCGGTTCAACCCGACCGTCCGGCAGGTCCGGCTGTGGAACACCGACGACCTGTACGACGAGCAGGTGGCCGCCGAGCTCGGCCAGACCTTCCCCTGGTACGAGAACGCGACCGGGCGGCTGGAGATCTACAACCGGATCAAGCTCTGGCAGGCACTCACCGGCGACGACACCTTCGACCCGGACTACTGGGTCACCCGGGTGTCGAACCGCCCGCAGCGCGTCGTCGCCCAGCGCAGCCTCAACCCGCACGCGGCGAAGGAGATGTCATGACTGTCCAGGCCCCCGAGACAAGCCAGCAGACCGTCCGCCAGCAGGTTCTCGTGCTCTACCTGGCCTCGTCCGCATTGGACTCGCGCACGGTCGGCTGGTCGACGTACGACGGCACCGGCGCGACCGCACCGACGACCGGTGACTCCGACGTTCCGCCGTACGCGAGCGGGCTGGAGGCGCTGAAGGACGGCTGGCGGCTGTTCCAGGCCGCGCAACTGCTGCCGCCTCAGCCCGGTCACGAGTACGACGTGTCGTTCCTCAAGCACGAGTTCTTCTTCGAGAAGCTCGTCACGGTGCAGGCCTAAACCGGCAGGACACAGACCGGTTTCGGCCAGGACAGCGGCGTCCCCGTTGCGGTGAGGGCGCCGCTGGACTGGTCGACGGTGAACACCGCCACGGCGTCGGAACGCTCGTTCGCGGCGTACAGCTGGGTCGCATCCTTGCTGAACGCGAGGTGCCGTGGCCAGCTCCCGCCGGAACCGATCGTCTGGACCAGCTCGACGCCGAGGCCGTCGCCGGCGACCGCGAACACCGCGATCGTGTCGTCGCCGCGGTTCGAGCCGTAGACGAACCGGCCGTCGGGCGAGACCAGCACCTCGGCCGGGAAATTGTCGCCCTCGGCGCCGTCCGGGCGGGTGGACACGGTCTGGGTGACGGCCAGCTTGCCGTCGGCGTAGCTGCAGACGATCAGGGTGGAGTCCAGCTCGGTGATCAGGTACGCCGCGGCGCCGCTCGGGTGGAAGACCAGATGCCGCGGTCCCGCGCCCGGGCGCACCTCGAGCCGCCCGGCCTCCTCCAACCGGCCGTCCGGGGTGAGCCTGGAGACGTGCACGGAGTCCGAGCCGAGATCCACGTCGAAGGCGTACTCCCCGGCCGGGTCGAAGGTGACCTGGTGGGAGTGCGGGCCTTCCTGGCGTGCGGCGTTCGGGCCGGTGCCCTCGCGCTGCAGGAACTGGGTCGCCTCGCCGAGCGACCCGTCGGCCGCGATCGGGTGGACCGCGACCGAGCCGGAGCCGTAGTTGGCGCTCAGCAGGTAGTTGCCGGAGGGGTCGATCTGCAGGTGGCACGGGTGCGCGCCACCGGTCGGCTGGTCGTTGAGCAACGTCAGCCCACCGTCCGCCCCGACCGCGAACGCGCTCACCCGTCCCGCGTCCAGCTCGTTCGCCGCGTACACGAACCGCCCGTCCGCCGACCGGGTCAGGAACGACGGATCGGTCGTCTCGACCGCCACCTCCATCGCCTCGACGGTCCCGGCCCCGATCCCGGTCCCCCCGCCGTCCTGACTGGTGTAGCTCCCGACGTAGATCCGCTCCGAAGTCATCCCCCCACCCTGCCAGGTCCGCCGGTCCTCGGCACCCGCAGGCGGTCGCGATCCGGACGATTCAGCGGAACTGTGAACACCAAGCCGGGTCCTTGACCAAGACATGACCTGTTCAAGGCCTCCGGTTGGTGTTCGAGGTCTCTTGAGCAGCTGGGTGGGTGGCTCAGCGCGGGGGCTGCTCAGCGAAGTACGGGGCGAGGCGGCGGTGTACGGCGTTGGCGAAGTCGGTGGGCCAGGGGACGGCGGTGCGGTGGCAGAGGTCGCGGGCCAGGGGGAGGAACGCATCGAGGCAGGCTTGCTGGACGGCGATCGCGGACTCGCGAGTGGCGGCGATCGGCGGGAGGGACTCGACGAGGTGGAAGTGTTCGGGGGTGAGCAGCGTCGACAGGTGCAGGGCGCCACCTCGATCCTCCACCTCGACCGACTCGACCATGAGCTGGATCAGCATCGTGCGCAGCAGCGTCGAGCCGGATGCGGCGACGACGTAGTCTCGGCGGCCCAGCGCGACCGGCAGCAACGCGGCCACCCGCAGGAACTCCGGGACGAGCCGGCCGACCACCTCCGGCGACGGACCGGCGATCGGCCCGGTCGGCGGAAGCGTCGCGTCCAGGCCGTCCCGGTCGAACACCACCCGCGCCGTACGCCGGGAGCGGCCGCGCAGCACGTCCTCCGGTCCGGCCGTCAGGTCGAAGCGCAGCCAGTCCTCGCCGACGACCTGGTTGAAGACGGTCGTCCGGCCGAAGGTCATCGTCTGGTGGAAGACCAGCGGCAGCGACCGCTCAACCAGCGCAGGCCAGCCGGCCACGAATTCCTCGAGCTTGTGGTCAGCGAGCACCGCCACCAGATCGAGGTCGCTGAACTCGTCGTCCGTGCCGCGGGCCGTACTGCCGATCACCCACAGGCCGCGCACCCGCTCGTCGTTCTCGAGCCACTCGGTGATCCGCTCGAGCAGGTCCTGGCGGTTCACTCGTTCAGCCGTTTGCCGTACAGGGCCGAGTCGGGCCAGAGCTCGGGAACCAGGATCTGCCAGCCTTTGCGCAGGTAGAGCCGGGGAGCCGGCCGGTCGTCGGTGTAGGTGGTGAGCAGCGCCCGGGCGTGCGGCAGGTCCGTCATCAGGGCGTCGTGCAGACCGGCCCCGACACCTTGCCCCTGGACCTCGGTGGCGACGGCCAGCTCGACGAACTCGAAGTGGCCGCCGACCCACTCGGCGACGATCTCCGGCGGCGCGTGCTCGGCGACCCGGTCGGACCACCACTGGCCCCGATCACCCGTGTAGCCGTACGCGAATCCAGTGATCGCGTTGTCCGCGGCACGTCGGCTGACCACCAGCTTGAAACCGTCCCGCTCGGTATGCCGGGGCAACTGCTCGGTGACGAACCTGTCGGCCGCCGCGGGATCCTCGTCGTACCCGGGCGCTCCGAAAGCCGACGCGTACACACGCCGCAGCTCTCCGGCGGCCGCCAACGTCGCTGCTTGGTCGAGTACCTCGAGGTTCACGTCTCGAGGTTATCGATCCTCGGGTCAGGACGTGGACTGTGTCGCGGAGGTCAGGTCGGCCGCCAGCGTGGGCGCTTCCGGCGTACTGACGAGCAGCACGTGGTAGCCGATCAGGTCCGCGCCTTCCGCCGTCGTCGTGAGCCGCAGCGCCGGCCGATCGCGCCGCACGCTGACGAAATGGCGGACGCCGGTACCGATGCCCCAGCGGCCGACCTTCAGCACGCCGGTCACCACGAGGCCCGACCGAGCCCCCGGCGTGGCGGTCCACCGCGTCGGCTGGTCGACCACGCCGACGGTGGCGATCAGGTCGGCCGGTACGACGAACCGGGACCGGCCGGCGGCGAACAACCGCTCCCACCAGGCCAGCTGGATGATCACGGTTCGGTCGTGCACACGTACTGTCGCCATGTCCGCTGCTCCTCTACATTGTTTCCAATAGTGGAAACATTACCAGGAATGGAAACCACAGGCCAGATGCCGGCGACCTCTTCCCTCGTGGACCTGCTGCACCACCCGCTGCGGTGGCGGATCACCCAGCTGCTGATCGGCCGCTCGCTGACGACGCGCGAGCTCGCCGAACTGCTGCCGGACGTCGCGACGACGACGCTCTACCGCCAGGTCGGGATCCTGGTGAAGGCCGGCGTGCTGATGGTGACCGCCGAGCACCAGGTCCGCGGCGCCGTCGAGCGCACGTACACCCTGAACACGCAGGCCGGTGACGCCGACCACGACGGCGTCGACGCGGACCGGCTGCGGACGATGTTCACGGTGTTCGTCGCCGGGGTGGGCGGCCACCTCGACCAGTACCTGGAGCGCGAGCAGATCGACCCGCTGGCCGACGGCATCGCCTTTCGGCAGACCGCGCTCAACCTGTCGGACGAGGAGCTCGCCGAGTTCCTGACCGCCTTCGGCGAGTTCCTGGCGCCGTACGTCGCCCACTCGCCCGCTCCGGATCGCACCCGGCGGGTGCTGTCGACGATCCTCATCCCGGACTGAGCCGGGTCAGAGCTCGGCTTTGCGGCCGTGGCGGCTGGAGCTGTAGGCGAGCTCGCGAAGTTCCCGCAGCCAGGCGGGAGCCAGGTCCAGGCCTGCCGGGTGGTTGAGCACCGGGTCGATCACCGGATGGTCCGGGCGCGGTGACCTGAGCCGGAGGACACCGACAGGTTTCCAGCCGTCGCGCCGGCCGGCGACGGACACGGTGAACTCCTTCGGCGCCTCCCTGGTCAACGCTTCCACCGAGGCGTGCCCAAGGTCCGAGCCGGTCGCCGTCAGGCGCATCCAGAGCCGGCGATCACCCACGGCGTACGGGCTGAGGGTCGAGTACGACGTGCTGTCCCAGCTGCGGGCGGGGCGCGGCAGCCAGCGGGTCAAACGGCCCTGGCCGGCCGTGGAGAACAGGATGTCCCACAGGCCGGTGCCGAGATCGGCCCGAACGGCGATGCCGAGCACGTCCGCGCGGGAGCCGGGCGTACCCGCGCCCTTCGACAGCTTGGCCAGGGCACGATGGGTGCCGGTCGGGAACGGGTGCGCCTGCTCGTCGAGCACCAGCGTCGCGTCGAAGCTCTGCGCCCGCGGGTGAACGGCCGGCGCGCGGCGCACCCGGGCCAGGGTGTGAAAGATCGCGCCGACCACAGAACGCAGCGGCGCGACCAGAACTGTCGGTCGTAGTCGTTGGTCAGTCGTCACCGCTCGCCAACCGGGTCAGGTATCCGTGGGACAGGTTCAGCAGGTCCGCGCCCGCCAGCGTGGCCAGCGCCGCCGCCGTGAATCTGGTGGCCCGCGGCATCAGTACGAGTCCGGCCGAGTACGTCGCCGTGGCCCACACGGACACGCAGAACGGACAGGTGAGCAGCTCGCCGATCGTGCGCTGCACGCCCGTGCCCCGGGCTTCCTCGTTGGTCTCGGCCGGCGCACCGGGCCCCCGGTACTGCGTGAACGGGGCGCGCACCGGAGCCGTCACCGAGTTCTTCGCCGCGAGCCGGCTCGCCCGGAACACGGCCGCGGCACCGACCAGCAGATCGAGCGGCTCGACCCGGGCCGGGAGCTTCCGGCCGGCCACCCGTCCCGCGGCGGCCAGCGCCCCGCAGTACGCGGTGAACGCGGTCATCGCGCCCGCGTAGCCGCGCAGCGACTGCTCGGCGCCGTACTGGTCGGCCAGCCGCCGGGCTTGGGCCCGGGCGCGGACGGACCAGGGTTTCTCGTGCATCGCGGTCATGCGTGCGGGTACCCATCCGGCCCGGCCGGGAACCACACCCACCGATGGTTGCCTCGGCGAAGTTTTCAGGGGCCTCGGGTGGGCACTACCAGGGCCTGTGGACGCCGACGAGACCGAGGAGGACGAGGCGATGAGCGAGTCCGAGAACGACGACTACCGCCCGACCGTGGACGACGTCGATCCGAGTGCGCTGGCGGTGAACTCCGTCGACGACAGGGTCCGGGTTTCCGCCGATCCGAGCGAGACCGAGATCGTCGACTCCGTGGGCGAGACGCTGCGGGTCGACGAGGAGAACGACGGCGACCGAGTTCGGGCGCCGGAAGAGGTCAGCGGCGGCGGCCCGGCCGAGCCGCCGTCGGGTGAGCCACCGTCGGCTGCGGCGTCCGGTGTGATCGGCAGCGCGGACGACGCCCGGCCGGGAGGTGGACCGTCGTGACCACCCGGCCCGAGGGCGCACTGCCGCTGCCGGACTACGACCACATCCCGTTCGGATCGCTGGCGGCACGCGTACGGACGCTGGACATCCAGCAGCTGGAGCAGCTGATCGGGTACGAACGCAACCACGCGCAGCGGATCCTGGTCCTGGAGCTGCTCGAACACCGTCGCGACGAACTGAAGGCCGGCGCCGAGCCGACCTCGGGTTCACCGACAGCGTTCATGCCGGAGACGGCGGGACCGCCGGACAGTGGATCGGTGGTCGGGGCCGAGTCCGGTCCCGCGATCAACCCGCCGGCGCACGGTGACCCGACGAACCCGTCGCAGCCGCGAACCTGATCGGTTTCCCGCGACCAGGCCGATCACGACCCTACGAGGAGATTCCGTTGTCCGAAGCACAGAACGAGACCACGCCCGTCGTCGACCCGGAAGCCGAAGGCCTGCCGAGCACGGCCGACGACGACTCCACGGCGTACGACGACACCGAGTCGGCCCGGGTCGCGGACGGACCGGACCCGGCGGCGCTGCCCGCCGACCATCCGGTCGCGTCCCTCGACTACGGCACCACCCCCGCCGAGGCCCGGACGGCCGAACCGCTGAGCGACCGGCTCGACCGGGAAGTTCCCGAGCCCGACCCGTACGCCGAGGCGGCCGACCCCACGGACCCGACCGACCCGGCAAACGTGTCCGACCGGCCTGATCCCGGCGACGACACGGTCGACCCGAGCGACCCGGACTACGACCCCGAAGCAGGCGGCGCGATCGCCGTCACCGGCGCCCCTGGTGCCAGCCCGGGCCTCGACGACACGACGGGCGCGTCCGGCGGGACTGGCGGGGGTTCCGGCGGAGCGGCCGGTGGCGGAGTGGACGCGGCGGGCGCTGGTCGTCTGTCGGAGAGCCCTGACGCCGTTGGCGACGGCCCGGACCCGGACGGCACGTTGACCGGCGCCCCGAGCGACGGCCTCGTCGACGTGACCGGGGCGGACCCGACCGACACCGACGAGCTGGGCGGCTCCGAGGAGACCATCCCGGACCCGACCGAGCTGCTCGGCGCGGACGAACTGCCCGCCGCGGACGAGCTGCCCGCCGACGGCGATGTCGTTGCCGACGGCACCGACGCCCGGTGGGACGACGAACCTTCCGACATCGGCCGCCTGGTCGCCCCGGACGAAGGCGCGCACCCCGACCGCGAAGGCACCGAGATCGCCCAGGACACCGGCGCCGCCGGCGGCGGCCTCTCCGCCGAGGAAGCCGCCCTCCACGAGGAACGCTGAGCCGGCCGCAGGTTGGGTAGCGGGCGCCGCGTCGACGTTCACCCGGGCGCTCACCGCAGAGCAGCCCGTGCCGCACGGCGCCCGCTCCCGGGCGGGTGACCAGCGGCCCGCCGATGACGAGGGACTCCTTGTTGACCCGGGCAGCGGCCCCGTGACTGGGTATGCGCGCACTGCAAGCGCCGAACATCGCCGCGTTCGGAACAGGAACGGCGCCATGCTGGCAAGCGCCATCGAGCACAGGTGGACGTTGCCGGCCCAGAGATCACCGTGCAAGGCGCCGGCCTGGGCTGACCAGGGCTGACCAGGGCTGCCGCAGGTACGAGCTCCCCCGCGCCACCGCGGCCCTCGGCTCCGAACCCCTTGAGCATGCTGCGCGTCTGCGTCTCGTTCAGGTTCGGAACTCTGACGGGTTGACCTCTCAGATGCAGGGTTGGCCCACCGAATTCCCACTGGCCAACCCTGCATCCGGTGGGTTAACCCTTGAGAGTTCGGCCGGCCGCGCGCGTGGTTTGCGACGGGACGGGAGGGCAAGGGTCGGGTCGGGTGGGGGTAGCGGGACTGGGAGGGGCTGCAGGTCGACGGGTTCAGGTACGCGTCCAGCGCGGGACGGCGGTTGGTGTAGCCGCCGTCATCCGCGGGGGCTGAAGCTCCAGGCCGTCAGTTGAGCAGCGCGAAGAGGGTTGCGGGCAGGATCGAGAAGACGACCGCGACGGCGGTGCAGGTGGTGATGACCGTGACGGCGGAGTTCTCGATGTTGACCGAGAACGGGTTGTCGGCGGGGAGCCGGAAGAGCTCGGCGATCCAGCGGAGGTAGACGGCCAGGCCGATCATCACGTTGAGCGCCATCACGACCGCCAGCCAGAGCAGGTCCGCGTCGATCACCGACTGGAACGCCGCGAGCTTGGTGAACAGCCCGGCCAGCCCCGGCGGCAGACCCGCCAGCACGACGAGGAAGAACACCAGCGCAACGGCCAACCCCGGCTCGGAGCGGACCATGCCGCGGTAGTCGGCCAGGACACCCGCCGGCCGGTGCCGCTGGACCACCGCGACCGCTCCGAAGGCGCCCAACGTGACCACCACGTACGCCGCCAGGTACGCGACCACCACCTGCGCGTCCCCGACCGCCAGCGGTGCGAGCAGGAAGCCGACCTGCCCGATCGACGACCAGGCGAGCAGCCGGACCGCCTCGACCTGACGCAGCGCCGCGATGTTGCCGACGGTCATCGTCACCGCGGCCAGGATCGCGATCACGATCCGCAGGTCCGAACCGCTGGGCGCGACGCCGTAGGTGACCAGCACCAGCAACCCGGCGACGCCCGCGGACTTCGACACGACGGCCAGGAAGGCGGCCACCTCGACCGGCGCCCCGGCGTACGTGTCGGGCAGCCAACCGTGGAACGGCACGGCCGCGATCTTGAAGCCGAATCCGACCAGCACGAACAACCCGGCCGCGAAGGCGACCCGGCGCAGATCCGGGTCAAGCCCCGGCAGCCGGGCCGCGAGGGTCTGCAGGTAGAGCGTGCCGGTCACGCCGTACAGGTAGGAGATGCCGAACAGCATCACCGCGGTCGACAGCACCGAGACCAGGAACGCCTTCAGCGCGCCCTCCGAGCCACGGCGGTCCCGGCGCAGCGCGACCATCGCGAAGCTCGGCAGCGAGACCACCTCGAGCGCGATGACAACCGTGCCGAGGTCGCGGGCACCGGCCAGCACGGTGGCGCCGGTGAGCGCGCTGAGCAGGAGGAAGTGGTACTCCCCCACCGGGATGTCGCGGTCGAGCAACTGGTACGCCGAGAGCCAGACGACGCCGAGTCCGCCGATCAGCAGGACGGCCCAGAGCCCGGCGGTCAGCGGCTCGAAGATGAGGCTGCACTCGGCCGGTCCCTCGACGGCCGGACGGCAGAAACCGGCCCGGTAGGCGTTGCGCTGGGTGAGCACGAACGCCAGCCCGAAGCCGATCGCGCCGGTGCTGACCAGCGAGATGCTCAGGTGCCGGAGCCGTTTGCCGCCCGCGCCCCAGAAGCCGTCGACCAGCAACGCGGCGACCGCGCCGAGCGCGAGCACCAGCGGTACGGCGACCGCCTGCCAGTCGGTCCAGGTGATCGTCATAGCAACGTCCAGTGGTCGAGCAGCAGCCAGGGACACAGCCCGAGCACGACGGTCAGCACGACCAGCGGCGCCCAGGCGACCAGCTCGATCCGGCTCAGGTCGACGGCGAACGCGGTCGCCGGGTACTCGGCCGGGTCCCCCTGGCAGAGGTTGCGGACGAGCCGGAGGAAGTACGCCGCGGTGAGCACCGTGCCGAGACCGGCGATCACCATCAGCACCAGGTACGTCGTGCGCGGCAGTCCGTCAGCCGGGCGGAACGCGCCCATCAGCGCGAGCATCTCGCCCCAGAACCCGGCCAGCCCGGGCAGGCCGAGCGAGGCGAGACAGGCGAAGGTGAGCAGCACACTGATCCGCGGCAGCCGGGCGTACAGGGCGCGGCCGATCGCCCGCAGCTCGCTGGTGTCGTGGCGGTCCTTGATCGCGCCGGCCAGGAAGAACAGCAGGCCGGTGATCAGGCCGTGCGCGATGTTCGCGAACAGGGCGCCGGCGACGCCCTCCGGGGACAGCGTCGCGATGCCCAGCCCGATGAAACCCATGTGTCCGACGCTGGAGTACGCGATCAGCCGCTTCACGTCGGTCTGCGCGAGGCAGGCCAGCGAGCCGGCCACGATCGCCACCGTCGAGAAGCCGGCCAGGTACGGCGCGATGGTGACGGTCGCGTCGGGCAGCACCGGCAGCAGGATCCGGACCAGGCCGTAGCTGCCCAGCTTCAGCAGCACCCCGGCGAGCAGCACCGAGCCGACCGTCGGCGCCTTGGCGTGCGCGTCCGGAAGCCAGATGTGCAACGGCCAGAGCGGCATCTTCACCGCCAGGCCCAGCGCGATCAGGATCGCCGCGGCCAGAGCGGCACCGTGCCCGCCGGTGACCGGGTCCTGCCCGAGCAGCTCGAGGTCGAACGTGCCTGCCTGCCGGTAGACCAGCAGGAAGCCGACCAGCATGACGGCCGAGCCGAGCACGGTCATCAGCACGAACGTGGTGGCGGCGCGGCGCCGGCCGGCCCGGTCGTGGTGGTCGCCCCAGACGTCGATGATCAGCCACATCGGGATCAGCACGACCTCGAAGAACAGGAAGAACAGCACCAGGTCGGCGGCGGCGAAGGTCCCGATCACGCCGGTCTCGATCACCAGCAGCAGCGCGATCAGCGAGCGGGTCCGGCCGATCCGCGGGGTGATCCGCAGCGAGTACAGGCAGCAGAGAAAGACCAGCAGCGCGGACAGCAGGATGAGCGGGAGCGAGATGGCGTCGACCGCGAGGTGGAAGCGCACGTCCAGGGCCGGGATCCAGGTCAGGTCGGTCTCGGCCCAGGATTGCAGCCGGCCCGGCACCTCACCCCGGTCGGCGGAGTCGGAGTCGATGACGCCGGCTTCCAGGGTGCCGGCTCCACGGGGCCGCCGCAGATAACCGACCCACAGCACCACCGACCCGGCCAGCACCAGCCCGGAGATCACCGACCCGTAGAGCGCCGCGATCCGGTCACCGGTGGACGACGGCAGCGCCCACAACGCCAGCGCCGCCAGCAGCGGCAACGCGAGGATGCTCAGCAGGACGCCGTTCACGCGCCGATCACCCCCGCCAGGATCGCCAGTGCGACCACTCCGGCGACCGCGAAGGTCAGGTATGTCTGCACGTTGCCGGTCTGCAGCAGCCGGAACCCCTGGGAGGCAAGCGTCCCGGTCCGTCCGGCGGCGCGAACGTAGGTGCCGATCACGTCGCGGTCACCGAGCACCGCCAGCTTCGCGAACCACCGCACCGGAACGACCACCGCCTTCCCGTACGCCGCGTCCACACCGAACTCGCGCTCCACCACCGCCGGCCGCGGATCGGCTCCGCGCCGCCACAGCGAGTACGCCGGCAAGGCGCCGAGCGCGGCCAGCACGGTGGTCAGCGCGGCGACGACCCAGTTCAGGTGCAGGCCGTCGGCGTACCCGAGCACGATCGCGCCGAGCGCCAGCAGGATCAGCGGCGCGAGCATCACCCAGGGGGCGTCCCGCAGCTTCGCCGTCGCCGGGTCGTCGACATCGGCCATCGGCGCGTCGTCCTCGAAGGCGTCGACGGCCCCGGCCAGCGCGGGCGTCCGGAAGAACACCCACAGCCACAGCCGCACGCAGTAGAACGCGGTCAGCGCGGCGGTCAGGCAGACCGACACCAGCACCACCCAGCCGACGGCCGAGCCGTCCCGGGCCTGGTGCCAGGCAGCTTCCACCACCGCGTCCTTGGAGAAGAACCCGGCGAACCCCGGGACGCCGGCCAGCGCGGCCAACCCGATCGTCATCGTCCCGAAGGTCACCGGCATCGCCTTGCGCGACGCGCCGAGGCGGGTGTGGCGCCGCAGTACGACGAAGGCTGCGCTGCCGACCTGGTGCAGCAGCACGCCGGCGCAGAGGAACAGCAAGCCCTTGAAGGCGGCATGCGTGACCAGGTGGAACAGCGCGGCGTGCCGTCCGTCGGCCGTGCCGAGCGAGAGACCGGCGAACATGATCGCGAGCTGGCTCACCGTCGACCAGGCGAGCACCCGCTTCACCTCGACCGCGGCCATCGCGCAGAGCGCGGCGAACAGCATCGTCACGCAGGCGATGACAGCGAGCACGGTCAACGTGGTCCCGGCCGCCACGAACACGTCGTACAGGCGGGCGATCAGGAAGACGCCGGCGGCCACCATCGTGGCGGCGTGGATCAGCGCGCTGACCGGGCTCGGACCGGGCATCGCGTCCGGGAGCCAGGTCTGCAGCGGGACCTGCGCGGACTTGCCGACCACGCCGACCAGCAGCAGCACGGTCCCGGTGGTCAGCGCGGCCGGGGAGATCGGGCTCGAGCCGAGCTCGGAGATCCGGAAGGTGCCGTAGCCGAGGCCGAGCACGAAGATGCCGAACAGGAAGGCGACGTCGGCCAGCCGGGTGATCAGGAAGGCCTTGACGGCTCCGGAGCGGGCGTCGCGTCGCTCCCAGTAGTGACTGATCAGCAGGTACGAGCAGGCGCCCATCACCTCCCAGCCGATCAGCAGCAGGAAGAGGCTGTCCGACACCACCACGGTCACCATCGCGGCGGTGAACAGCGTCACCAGCGCCGTGTACGACGCCGCGCGCTCGTGCAGGTAGCCGATCGAGTAGACCTGGACGCAGGCGGAGACCACGCCGACGACGGCCA
The DNA here is from genome assembly GCF_000024345.1 of Kribbella flavida DSM 17836. Taxonomy (NCBI): domain Bacteria; kingdom Bacillati; phylum Actinomycetota; class Actinomycetes; order Propionibacteriales; family Kribbellaceae; genus Kribbella; species Kribbella flavida. The sequence continues at coordinate 6,671,949 of NC_013729.1, forward strand.
GCAGCAGCACGGTCAGGTCATCGGTGCGCAGGTCGTAGGTCCAGAAGGCGTCACCCGCCCCGGTGCCCGGGAACGAGGTCACCTGCGGATCGGCGCCCGCCAGCAGGATCGCGCTCAGGATCACCAGCAGCGAGAAGCCGACCCCGGCCACCCGCCAGGCCGTCGCGATCACCGGCCGCCCGCCTTCTCGACGGAGGCCGGATCCGCACCGGCGGTCGACCCGGCGACGGTGGCCGGGCCCTCGCCGGCGAGCCGTGCCGCCGGGTCCTGCTCGACCAGGTCGCGGGCCGCGTCCGCGTCGACGTGCCCGTGGCCGCGGAACAGCAGCAGCACGATCGCCAGCCCGAGGCCGATCTCGGCCGCCGCCAGCGTGATCACGAAGATCGCCAGCGTCTGACCGGTGGCCAGGCCGTCCAGCCGCCAGGCGTCGAAGGCGACCAGGTTGAGATTGACCGCGTTCAGCATCAGCTCGAACGACATCAGCATCGTGATCGCGTTGCGCCGGGCGAGCACGCCGTACACGCCGAGGCAGAAGAGTGCGACGGCCAGCAGCAGCGGGAGAACCAGTGGCATCTCAGTCCTCCTTCCCCGGGGAGGACACCTTCTCAGCCGGCTCGGACACTTTGCGGTGGGACAGCACGATCGCGCCGATCAGGGCCGCCAGCAACAGCACCGACAGCACCTCGAACGGCAGCACCCAGATCCGGAAGACCGAGGTTCCGACGGCCTCGGCCGAACCGGCCGGCACCGGACCGATCTTCTCGTTGCCAAAGGCAATCACTACGCCGGCGCCGAGCAGCACGGCGAGCGCGCCGGCGACCACCGCCGCGAACGGGCTGCGGCGGGTGGTCAGCGCGGGCAGCGGGTTGGTCGGCGCCTTGGTCAGCATCAGCGCGAACAGCACCAGCACGACGATCGCACCGACGTAGACGAGGATCTGCACCAGCGCGACGAACTCGGCGTGCAGCGCGCCGAAGCAGCCGGCGACGGCGCCGAGCGCGACCACCAGCCAGAGCGCGGCGTGCACGATCCGGCGAGAGGTGACCACGAGCACAGCGGCGACCAGCGCCACCGCTCCCGCGACGGAGAACAGCGCTGTGGTCACTCGTCGCTCCCGGTCGGCGCCGAGCTCCCCGCCTGCGGCCCGGCCGGCCGCGCACGTCCCGCCGGCCGCGCAGGTCCGGCCGGCCGCGCAGGTCCGGCCGGCGGCACAGATCCTGACGGCGGCACAGGTTCCGACAGCTCGGCTCCGGCCGCGTCGGCGGCGATCGGCTCGACCACGCTCGGGCCCGGGTCGATCGGCTGCGGCGCGGGCACCGTCCACATCCAGTCCCGGAGCCGGTCCTTCTCGTGGGTCAGGTTGCGCAGGTCGGTCTCGGCGTACTCGAACTCCGGCGACCAGAACAGCGCGTCGAACGGGCAGGCCTCGATGCAGATTCCGCAGTACATGCACAGCGAGAAGTCGATCGCGAACCGGTCCAGCACGTTCCGGCTGCGCTCCCGGGCCTGCTCACCGACCGACGGCGCGGTCTCGGTGTGCGAGTCGATGTAGATGCACCAGCTCGGGCACTCCCGGGCGCAGAGCATGCAGGAGGTGCAGTTCTCCTCCATCAGCGCGATCACGCCCCGGCTGCGCGGCGGCAGCTCGGGCTGGACATCGGGGTACTGCTCGGTGACGGCGCGGCGGGACAGCGTCTTGGCGGTGACCTTCAGGCCGTCGATCAGACCCTTGCCAGGTAGTGCCACGCCTCCTCCTCCGTCCGGTGGGTTCTGAACGCTGACACTAACCGGTTCCGGCCGTGCACGGAGCCAGCGGTGTCACAGTTCCCGCTCGAGCCGCGCTGCAACCTGCCGGTAGCGACTCACCGGCACCAGGTGAACTCCCTCGAACGCCCCGCTCTCGCGAATCCGGAGCACCTGCTCACAGGCGGCGTCGACCCCGGCGTCCCGGTCCCGCTCGACCGCCTCGACCAGGGCATCGGGAATCGCCAGCTGCGGCAGCCCGGCCAGGTTCTGGGCCATCTTCGCGCTGGCCAGCACCATCACCCCGGCGTACACCGGGATGTTCAGGTCCACGCTGTCCCGCCAGCGCAGCAGCTCGTCCAGGTCGAAGCTGACCTGCACGTAGAGGAAGTCGGCCTCCGCCTTCCAGGCCGGGACCTTGCCGAGCCGGGCCGTCGCTCCGACCTGGAACGGGCCGCAGCCGGGAAAGCTGGTGCCGCGAGTCTCCTCGATCATCGTGCGGACGGTCAGCTGGCTGGTCCGGCCGCCCTCGCTCGGGTCGTCGCCGTGCACGAACAGGAACTGCTCCACCCCGTACGCCGCGGCGGTGAGCAGGTCACGCCGCAGCCCCAGCAGGTTGCGGTCCCGGGAGTTCAGGCAGGCGATTCCCCGCGCACCCATCGCCTGGACCTCGTTGGCGACCGCGACGCTGGAGACGGTCGCGCGGCCGATGTGGTTGTCCGGGATCAGAAAGTCGTCCGCGATCGGGCTCAGCACACCGATCTGGTGCCGCACCTTCGTCAGGTCCGGCCGGGTCGGTGGCTCTACCTCGCAGATGAGCTCGAAGCCGTCCATGACCGACGACCTTACTGGTCGGCGAGCTCGGCGAGGCGGTGGTGCAGGAAGGTGCGTTCGGCGGTGTTGGTGGTGAGGGCCAGCGCTGACTCGTACGCCGCAGCTGCTTCCGCCGGGCGGTTCAGCCGGTGGAGCAGGTTCGCCCGGATGGCGTGGAAAAGGTAGTAGTTGTCCAGGTCCAGGGCGTCGACCAGTTCGAGCGCCTCGGCGGGGTCTCGCAACTCGGCGACGGCCACAGCCCGGTTGAGGGCGACCACCGGGCTCGCGGTCAGGGCTATCAGGTGGTCGTAGAGCTGGACGATCTGACCCCAGTCGGTCTCGGCTGCGGTGGCGGCGTCGCTGTGCACGGCGTTGATCGCCGCCTGCAGCTGGTACGGACCTGGTTGGTCGCGGCGCAGACAGCGGCGTACGAGCTGCTGGCCTTCGGCGACGAGCTGCTGGTCCCAGCGGCTGCGGTCCTGCTCCGGCAGTGGAACCAGCAAGCCGTCAGCCGTCGTGCGGGCGGCCCGGCGGGACTCCTGCAGCAGCATCAGCGCGAGCAGGCCGACCGCCTCCGGCTCGTCCGGCATCAGCTCGACCAGGAGTCGCCCGAGTCGGATGGCCTCCGCGCACAAATCGGTGCGGATCAGCTCGTCGCCGGACGACGCGGCGTACCCCTCGTTGAAGACCAGGTACACGACGGCCAGTACGCCGCGGACCCGCTCAGGCAGGTCCGCCTCGTACGGCACCCGGTACGGGATGCCCGCGGTCCGGATCTTGGTCTTCGCCCGGACCAGCCGCTGCGCCATCGTCGGCTCCGGCACCAGGAACGCCCGGGCGATCTCGGCCGTGCTCAGCCCGCCCAGCAGCCGCAAGGTGAGCGCGACCCGGACGTTCAGCGCGAGGGCGGGGTGGCAGCAGGTGAAGATCAGCCGCAGCCGGTCGTCCCGCACGGGTCCCTCCTCCACTGGTTCGTCCTGAGCGTGCAGCAGCGCCGCCTGGGCGTGCTTGTCCTCCCGCGCGGCCTCCCGCCGGAGCCGGTCGATCGCCCGGTTGCGGGCGGTGGTGATGATCCAGCCGGCCGGGCTCGGCGGCAGCCGCCCCAGCTCGGGCCAGCGGACGACGGCCGCCACGAACGCCTCCTGCACGGCGTCCTCGGCGATGTCCAGATCGCCGAAGGCACGGGCCAGCACCGCCACGGCCCGGCCGTGCTCACGCCGGAAGACCGCCGCGACGTCAGCGGCCGAGACGGCCGCGGGCGTGCTGCTGTCAGCCGGCAAAGGGCCGGACCTCCACCGGCAGCGCGACCAGGATCTCGGCCAGCCGGCGCGCCCAGGACAACGCCTGGTCCAGGTCGTCGACCTCGATCACCGTGAAGCCGCCGAGGTGCTCCTTGCCCTCGGTGAACGGCCCGTCCGTCACCAGCAGCTCGTCCCCCTGCCGCCGCAGGACGGTGGACGACTCCGGCGGGTGCAGGCCGGCGCTGAAGACCCAGGCCCCGGCCGCGCGCAGGTCGTCGTTCCAGGCGGCCAGCTCCTTGATCACCGGCGCCAGGAACTCGTCGTCCGGCACCGGTCCGTCCGGCTGGTAGATGCTGAGCAGGTACTGCGTCATCCCGACCTCCAAGAGCGAGTGCTGTCACCCACTACACGAACGGGCTCAGCCCGGATCGACAGGTAGCGACACCACCACCGTCAGCCCGCCGCCGTCCCGCGGCGTCGCCTGCACCGTTCCGTCATGAGCTTCCGCCACCGACCGGACGATCGACAACCCCAGCCCGGCCCCCTTCGCCCCGACCAACCGATCCTCTCCCAGCCGCCGGAACGGCTTGAACAGCCCCTCCACCTCGTACGGCGGAACGTCCGGCCCGGTGTTCTCCACCTCCACCTCGACCCGGTCGCCGGCGCCGGCCCGGCTGGTCACCCGCACCCAGCCGCCGCCAGCGACGTTGTGCCGTACGGCGTTCTCGACCAGGTTGTGCACGAGCCGCTCCAGCAGCAGCGCGTCACCGATGGCCGGCGCGTCCCCCGCCTCCGCCGTCACCCGTACGCCGGCCGCGCTCGCCTCATCGGCGAGCTGGGCGACGACATGGGTGATCACGTCGGCCAGGTTCACCGGGTAGACGGCGGTGAGCACCTTCTCCGAGTCAGCGAGCACCAGCAGCCCGCTGATCAACTGCTCGTGCCGCGCGTTGATCTCCAGCAAGCTCTCGCCGAGCTGCTGCACGTCCGGCGACGCGGTCTTGCGGTGCATGGCGATCTCGACCAGCGCCCGGCCGAGCGTGAGCGGTGTGCGCAGCTCGTGCGAGGCGTTGGCGACGAACCGGCGCTGACCGTCGAACGAGTGGTCCAGCCGCTCGACCATCGTGTCGAACGCGTCGGCCAGGTTCTTCACCTCGTCGTCCGGGCCGTCCAGCGCGATCCGCTCGTGCAGCCCGCGCCCGGCCGCAGGTGCGGCGGCGATCCGGCGAGCGGTGTCGGTGACCCGGTGCAGCGGCGCCAGGACCCGGCCCGCGACGAGCCAGCCGAAGCCGGCCGCGAGACCACCGACCAGCACCAGCGCGATGCCGCCCTGGACCAGCAGGGACTTGGTCGCCGCCGCCTCCACGGTCCGGCGCTGGTCCTCCAAGACCTGCTCGGCGGCGGGGCCGGTCAGCACGTCGCCGTTCTGGTTGAGCACGACCACCGGGTTGGGCGGCCCGCTCCGCTGGGTCTTCGGCGCCGCGGTCGCCCCAGGTGTCGGGGGCGAGCCGGGCGGCGCGGCGGTCGGCGGTGCCTGCCACGTGCCCCGGACGAGCACTCGCTGCTCCCTGCCGAGCTGCTGGCTGAACAGGGCGTACGTGACACCGAGCAGCAGCACCCCGGCGACCATGAACAGCCCGCCGTAGATCAGTGTCAGCCGGGCCCTGAGCGTCAGCTTCCGCGTGAGCCGCCTCATGCGATCCGGTACCCGACGCCGGTGACGGTGTCGACCAGGCCCGGCTCGCCCAGCTTCCGGCGCAGCTTGAGAATGGTCAGCCGGACCGCTCCGGTGAACGGGTCCACGTGCTCGTCCCACGCCTTCTCCAGCAACTGCTCCGCCGACACGGTCGCTCCGTCCGCTCTCAGCAGCTCGGCCAGGACGGCGAACTCCTTCTTCGACAGCGGCACGTACCGCCCGTCCCGGAACACCTCGTGCCGCGCGGGATCCAGCGTCAGCCCGGCACGCCGCAGCACCGGCGGATCGGCGGGGCGGCTGCGCCGGCCGAGAGCCAGCACCCGGGCGGCCAGCTCCGCGAAGGCGAACGGCTTGGTCAGGTAGTCGTCGGCGCCCAGCTCGAGCCCTTCGACCCGGTCGGTGACCGCCGCCGCGGCGGTCAGCATCAGCACCCGGGTGGGCGACCCGGACTCCACCAGCCGGCGGCACACCTCGTCGCCGTGCACGACGGGCAGGTCCCGGTCCAGCACCACCACGTCGTACTCGTTGACGTCCAGGCGCTCCAGCGCCGCGGCGCCGTGCTCGGCGACGTCGACCGCATGGGTCTGGTCCCGGAGCCACTCGGCGATCGCTGCCGCCAGCAACGGTTCGTCCTCGACCACCAGCACCCGCACGCCCACCGCCTTCCGCCGTTGGACCCATCATCGCCGACCGCGGTGTTTCCGTGCTGTTTGCGATCGGCGAAACGGCACGGAAACGGCCGGCTGGCTTGGCTGGGACGAAACCGAACCCGTTCGAGGAGACACCATGAGACGACAGTCCTTGCTGGCCGCGATCGCCCTGACGGCCGCCCTGGCGCTGACCGGCTGCGGCGCCGAGCCCGAGGCCGAGGGGGTCGCCTCGGGCGGCACGGCGCAGCCGGAGGCGAGCACCGGTGGCGGCGACGCCGCGGTGGAGAACCTGAGCCAGGACGAGAAGGGCGTCAAGTTCGCCCAGTGCCTGCGGGAGAACGGGCTGGACGTGAAGGACCCGGAACCGGGCAAGGGCGTGATGCTCAAGTTCGGGCCGGAGTCCGGGATGAGCCGCGAGAAGGTGGAGCAGGCGATGGAGGCGTGCCGCAAGTACAACCCGCAGGCGGACAGCAAGCCGAACCCGGAGCAGGAGGCCAACGGCCGCAAGTACGCCGAGTGCATGCGCGCGAACGGCGTGGAGAAGTTCCCAGACCCCAAGCCCGGGCAGCGCGGCATCCAGATCGACAAGGAGACCGGCAGCGATCCGGACCTGGACAAGGCGCAGGCTGCCTGCCAGAGCATCCTGGCAGGCCGGTGATGCCCCGTCGCCGTCGCGGCAGAACCGCTCTGACCGCCATGGCCCTCCTGGCCGCGGGTGGAGTGCTCACTGCCCTTTTGCTCACCCGTACGGACAACAGCGAGGCGACGGACCAGTCCGGTCCGGCCGCTCTGGTTAACACCGCGAAGGTCACGCAGCAGACGCTGAAGGACACCGAGGACGCCGACGGCGAGCTGGGCTACGGCACCACCAGCAAAGCCTCCAGCCGCAGCCCTGGGACCGTCACCGGACTGCCCGAGAGCGGTCAGCAGTTCCACCGCGGGCAGACGTTGTACTCGATCGACAACAAGCCGACCACGTTGATGTACGGCGCACTGCCGGCGTACCGGCGGCTCACCTCCGGCAGTGAGGGGCCCGACGTGCTCCAGCTCGAGCAGAACCTCCAGGCGCTCGGGTACGACGGGTTCACGGCGGACGACGAGTACACCTTGTACACCGCCGAAGCCGTTGAGCAGTGGCAGGAGGATCGCGGTCTGGCCGAGACCGGCAGCGTCGAGCTGGGACAGGTGCTCTTTGCGGCCGGCGCCGTCCGGGTGGAGAGCGTGCAGGCCCAGGAAGGCGCCCAGATCGGCCCGGGACAGCCGGTGCTCAGCTACAGCGGCACGAAGAAGGCCGTCACCGTCAAGCTCGAGGCGGCCGACCTGCGGCTGGCCAAGAAGGGCGCAGCGGTGGACGTCACCCTGCCCGACGACAGCACGGTCAAGGGCCGGGTGGAGAAGGTGTCGACCCAGGCCGTGCCGGCGTCCGGTCAGGAGGAGGCAACCACCGAGCTCGAGGTCATCGTTGCCATCGACAATCAGAAGGCGCTGGCGAGCTACCCGACCGCCTCCGTCGACGTGAGCTTCACTGCGTCCGAGCGCAAAAACGTGCTGACCGTGCCGGTCGCCGCGCTGCTCGCGCTCAGCGAGGGCGGCTTCGGCGTCGAGGTCAGTGACGACACCGGGACGAAGTACGTGCCGGTGAAGACCGGGCTGTTCGCCGGCGGCCGGGTGGAGATCTCCGGCCCGGGAATCAAGGCCGGCCTCGCGGTGGGGGTGCCGAAGTGATTGAGCTGACCGACGTGACGAAGGTGTACGCCGGTGGGGTGACGGCGCTCGGCGGAGTGTCGCTGCGCATCTGCCAGGGCGAACTGGTCGCCATCGTGGGGCCCTCCGGGTCCGGCAAGTCGACGATGCTGAACGTGCTCGGCACGCTGGACCGGCCGAGTTCGGGCAGCGTCCGGATCGACACCTACGACGTGGCGAAGCTGTCCGACGCCGGCTTGTCGGCGCTGCGGGCGAGCCGGATCGGGTTCGTCTTCCAGCAGTTCCACCTGGCCTCCGGCGTCCGGGCCGTCGACAACGTCGCCGACGGCCTGCTGTACTCCGGCCTGCGGGCGGCGCAGCGGCGCAAACGGGCCGCGGCGGCGCTGGAGCGGGTCGGGCTGGCCCATCGGCTGGACCACGAGCCGCACGAACTGTCCGGCGGTGAACGCCAGCGCGTCGCCGTCGCCCGGGCGGTCGCCGGCGAGCCCGCGGTCCTGCTCGCGGACGAACCCACCGGCGCCCTCGACTCCCGGTCCGGCGCCGGGGTCATGCAGCTGTTCCGGGACCTGAACGCCGCCGGCACCACCGTCGTCGTCATCACCCACGACCGCGACATCGCCGCCTCGCTGCCCCGGCAGATCCACCTGCGCGACGGTCGCATCACCGCCGAGGTGGCCTGATGCCCCGGCGGAGGAACGACGGGCTGAGACCGGCCAAGCTGTGGCCCGGTGACGTGGTCAAGGTGGGGGCGGTCGGGTTGCGGACCCGGCCGATGCGGGCGTTCCTGTCCGCGCTGGGCATCGCGATCGGGATCGCCGCGATGGTGGCGGTGGTCGGCATCTCCTCGTCGTCGCGGGCCGAGCTGGACGCGACGCTCGATGCCCTCGGCACCAACCTGCTGACGGTCCAGCCGGGCACCCGGCTGACCGGCGAGGAGGCCGAGCTGCCGCTGGCGGCCGAGTCGATGGTCGAGCGGATCGGCCCGGTCCAGGCGCAGTCCGCGATCGGCCGGGTCGACGACGCGAACGTCTACCGCAGCGACAAGATCCCGGAGGTGGAGACCAACGGCATCGTGCCGTACGCGGCCCGGACCGACCTGCTGGACACCATCGGCGGCACCGTCCGCAGCGGTCGGTGGCTCGACGCGGCGACCGGCACCTACCCGGCGGCCGTGCTGGGCGCGAGTGCGGCCGAACGCCTCGGGATCAGCCGCGCCGGCCCGGACGTCCAGGTGCTGATCGGCGACGAGTGGTTCACCGTGCTCGGCATCCTGGCCCCGGCCGCGCTGGCGCCCGAGCTGGACGCGGCCGTGCTGATCGGGTGGCCCGCGGCCAGTACGACGCTCGGCTTCGACGGGCACCCGACCAAGATCTACACCCGTTCGGCCGACCGCCAGGTCGAGTCGGTCCGCACCGTGCTGGGGCCGACCGCCAACCCGGAGGCGCCGAACGAGGTCGAGGTGTCGCGCCCGTCCGACGCACTGGCCGCCCAGCAGGCCGCGGGCGAGGCCTTCACCGGTCTGCTGCTGGGACTCGGCGCGGTCGCCCTGCTGGTCGGCGGGGTCGGCGTCGCCAACATCATGGTGATCTCCGTGCTCGAACGCCGCGCGGAGATCGGTCTGCGGCGCTCGCTCGGAGCCACCAGGGGCCAGATCCGGACGCAGTTCCTGACCGAGTCGCTGCTGCTGTCGGCTCTCGGCGGACTCGGCGGAGCCGCCTTGGGCAGTGCGGTGACCGCCGGCTACGCGGCGTACCAGGGCTGGCTGACGGTCATCCCGCTCTGGGCGGTCGCCGGCGGTTTCGGGGCGACGCTGGTGATCGGTGGAGTCGCCGGACTCTATCCGGCGATCCGGGCCTCACGGCTCTCCCCGACCGAGGCGCTGGCCACGCCGTAGGCGGGCCTGGGACCAAGGTCCTAGTGGAAGACGACGACGCCGATGCCGGTGAGTGCGAGCTGGATCAGCGCCACCGGCACCAGGCCCTGCCAGGCCAGCTTCTGCAACTGGTCCGCCCGCAGCCGCGGGAACGCGACCCGGACCCAGATCACCAGGAAGGACACCGCCGCGATCTTCAGCACCGACCAGATCCAGCCGATCGAGTCCGGGCCCGGGCCGCTCCAGCCGCCGAGGAACAGCACGGTGACCAGACCGGCCAGCACCACGATGCCGGCGTACTCGGCGAGCAGGAACAGGGCGAAGCGCAGTCCGGTGTACTCCGTGTAGGGGCCGAAGATGACCTCCGAGTCGGCCACCGGCATGTCGAACGGCGGCCGCTGCAGCTCGGCCAGCCCGGCGATGAAGAAGACCACCAGGGCGGGCAGCTGCCAGAGCAGCCACCACGGGTTCCACTGGTCGACGATGCCGGTCAGGCTCAGCGTCCCGGCCGCGACGGCGACGCTGGCCGCCGACAGCACGAACGGCAGCTCGTAGCTCATCAGCTGGGCGGCGACCCGCAGGCCACCGAGCAGGCTGTACTTGTTGCCACTGGCCCAGCCGGCCATCAGCGAGCCGAGCACTCCGACGCTCATCACCGCGAGCACGAAGAACAGGCCCGAGTCGAGGTGGGCGCCGACCAGTGCCGGCGAGAGCGGGATCGCGGCCATCGCGGCCATGTAGGGCAGGATCGCGACCACCGGCGCCCACTCGAACACCCGCTTGTCCGCCGCGGCCGGGGTGACGCTCTCCTTCTGGACGAACTTCACACCGTCGGCGACCAGCTGCGCCCAGCCGTGAAAGCCCCCGGCGTACATCGGGCCGAGCCGGGACTGCATGTGCGCCATCACCTTGTGCTCGGCCTGGCCGACCACCAGCGGCGCGACCAGGAACGCGACCAGCACGCCGGCGACCCGCAGTACGAACTCGACCATGTGCGCACCCTATCGAGTCCGGCTTGACCTCAACCACCGTTCAGGTCGAAGGCTGGGGGCCATCAAGCGAAGGAGTGGACATGATTCTGGTCACCGGAGCCACCGGGAAGGTGGGACGCAACGTCGTCGCCGGGCTGCTGGCGGCAGGCGCCGAAGTACGGGCACTGGTCCGGCAGCCGATGCCGGCGGGGCTGCCCGACGGCGTGGAACCGGTCGTCGGCGACCTCACCGACCCGGAGGCGGTCCGCAAGGCCGCTGCGGGTACGGAGGCGGCGTTCCTGCTCTGGCCGTCGTACAGCGCTGACGGGGCGGCACCGGTCGTCGCGGCGCTGACCGAGCAGGTGCCGCGGGTTGTGTACCTGTCGGCGATGAACGTGGACGACTCGCAGCCGGCGGAGCTGAACGGAGTCTGGGGCGAGGTCGAGCAGCTGCTGGTGGAGTCCGGCGCCGACTGGACGTTTCTGCGGCCGGGTGGGTTCGCGGCGAACACGCTGGAGTGGGCGGCGGAGATCCGCTCCGGGACCGTGGTCACGATGCCGTCGCCGCGGGCGGGGCGGTCGTTGATCCACGAGCGGGACATCGCCGACGTCGCGGTGCTCGCGTTGCTGGACGAGGCGCACAGCGGCAAGAAGTACGTGCTGACCGGGCCGCGGGTGCTGACGCAGGAGGAGCAGATCGCGGCGATCGGCGCGGCGCTCGGCAAGGAGCTCCGCGTGCAGGAGCAGTCGACCGAGCAGGCGCGGCAGGCGATGTCCGCGGCCGGTGCGGACCCGGCGTTCGTCGACTCGGCGATCCAGTACTGGGAGTCGCTGGTCGAAAACCCGGAACCCGTCGTCACGACGTACACCGAACTCACCGGCCGCCCGGGCCGAACCTACGAAGCGTGGGTCCGCGAGCACCTCGACGCGTTCCGCGTGCGTCGACGGGCACGTGACCTGGGTTGATATCGTGGGATATCAAGGAGGTCCACCATGAGCGATGTGCTGATCCGCGACGTGCCGGACGACGTACTGGCGGTGCTCGACAGCCGCGCGCGTCACCTCGGTCTGTCCAGGAACGAGTACCTTCGACGCCGCCTCAGCCAGGAGGCGAAGAGGTCCGGTGAGACCGTGACGGCCGCGCATCTGCGGCGGTTGTCGCACGCGATCCGGGATCTCGACGATCCCGACGTGATGGACCAGGCCTGGTCGTGACCGAGACGACCTGGCTGATCGACAAGTCCGCGCTCGTTCGGCTCGGCGACGGGCCACAGATCGACCAGTGGGCGAATCGGATCGATCGCGGCCTGGTGCACATCACGCCGGTCACGTTGCTCGAGGTCGGCTTCTCGACCCGGTCGGCCGAGGAGCACCGGATGACGCTGCAGTTCCCGCCCCTCTCGTCGATGCCGGTGGTCAACTCGACCCCGGCGATCGAGAGCCGGGCAGTGGCCGTGCAGGCGTTGCTGGCCGCGACCGGGCAACATCGCGCTCCGTCGGTGCCGGACCTGCTGATCGCGGCGACCGCTGAGCTGGCCGGGCTGACCGTCCTGCACCTCGACGAGGACTTCGAGCTGATCGCCGGTATCACCGGGCAACCGGTCGAACGTCTCTCTCAGGTCTGACGGTCGCCCGGCTCGTCACCTGGCGAAGGTCCGGGCGACGGCGTGCCACTTGCCGCGCTGTCGCCCGCTTCGGGTGCAGGCGCAGTCTGCTTGCGGGCGCGGCGGTCGCCGGGGGCGCGGCGGGGGCGGGCGGGGGTGGAGGCGGCTTGGGCCGGAGCGAGGGGGTCGGGGTCCGGGGAGCCGGGTGGGCGGGGGCCCCAGGTCTCGGGGTCGGGGACGCCGGGCGGGAGGGTACGGCGGCGGGACGGGGCGCCGGCCTTGGCGGCGGGGGCGTGGTCGGACTCGCCGGGTTCCTTCGCGCCCGGCCACGGCTTGGCGACGCGGGAGGCGAGCACGAACTCCTTGCGCAGCGGATGGCCCTCGAACTCGTCGGGCAGCAGCAGCGGGAGCAGGTTCGGGTGGCCGTCGAAGCCGATGCCGAACATCTCGTGGGTCTCGCGCTCGTGCCAGTTCGCCCCGGCGTACACCTCCGACAGCGTCGGCAGCTCGGGATTCGCCCGCGGCACCAGCGTCCGGACCAGCACGTGCTCGACGTGCGCGCCGCCCCAGAAGTCGGCCAGGTGGGTGACCACCCGGAACCCGTCGGTCAGCTCGTCGCTCGCGGACAGGAAGTCGAAGAACGTCATCCCGACCTCGTCGCGCAGCAGCTCGTGCGCCACCACCCACGCCTCGACCGGTACGTCGAGGGTCGGCGGCCCGAAGCTGTCGGTCCGGGTCGCCGCGATCCCGGCGTCGGTCAGCGCGGTCAGCAGGTGGTCCGCGGCCGGCTGGTCGGTCACCGCGGCTCCACCAGCCCGCGGGTCAGCGCCTGCGCGGACGGCTCGTAGCGGCTGGTGACGTTCTCGCCGGCGATCTTCTCCTGCAGCTTGAGAATGCCCTGCAGCAACGCCTCCGGCCGCGGCGGGCAGCCGGGCACGTACACGTCGACCGGGATGATCTGGTCGACGCCCTTGGTCACGCAGTACGAGTCCCAGTACGGGCCGCCGGAGTTCGAGCAGGAGCCGAACGAGATCACGTACTTCGGCTCCGGCATCTGGTCGTACAGCCGCTTGATCGCGGGCGCCATCTTGTCGGTCACGGTGCCCGACACCACCATCAGGTCGGCCTGCCGCGGCCCCGGCGCGAACGGGATCACCCCGAGCCGGATGAAGTCGTGCCGGCCCATCGACGCCGCGATGAACTCGATCGCGCAGCAGGCCAGCCCGAAGTTGAACACCCAGAGCGAGTACTTGCGGCCCCAGTTCAGCAGGTACCGGACCGGCTCGGGCGCGAGCTTGGCCAGCGCACCCACAGCCGGCCGCACCGTCGGCATCGGCAGATGGACCGCATGATCAGCCATGACGTCAGCTTAGGGCCTCCGGCCAGGTCGCAGGCGAGCGTCCAGCACTCACCAAGAGACCCGCCGCCGGACCGTGCACGCTCGCGGTCAGCGAGTTGCCCCCTCCGGACGCCCTTGCTGAGTGGTGCAGGTCCGCTTCCGCGCGGAACGGATCAGCGACGGCACGTTCCTTGACCCGTCCGGGCGCCGGACGTAGCGTCGAGTGGACAGGACTGGACAGGTTCATTCTGGCGGCGGGAGACGGCGATGGCCGAGATGCTGGAGACGGGGGCGCCGGAACCACGGGCGCTGGCGGTGGAGAGCAACGGGCTCAACGTGATCGACGACGCCGAGCGCAGAGGCCGGCCGAGCCAGCTGTTCTGGCCGTGGTTCGGGGCGAACGTCTCGGTGCTGGGCCTGAGCTACGGCGCCTTCGCGCTCGGTTTCGGCATCTCGTTCTGGCAGGCGGTGGTCGCGGGTCTGGTCGGCATCGTCTTCTCGTTCCTGCTCTGCGGCCTGGTCGCGCTGGCCGGCAAGCGCGGGTCGGCGCCGACGATGGTGCTCAGCCGGGCGGCGTTCGGTGTCCGCGGCAACAAACTGCCCTCGCTGGTGTCCTGGCTGCTGACGGTCGGCTGGGAGACCGTGCTGACGATCCTGGCCACCCTCGCCACCGCGACCGTGTTCGAGCGGCTCGGCTGGGGCGGCGGCACGGTCACCAAGGTCGTCGCGCTGGCCGTGGTCGGCAGCCTGATCGTCGCCTGCGGTGTGCTCGGCTTCGACCTGATCATGCGGATGCAGACGATCATCACCGTGGTGACCGGCGTGCTCACCGTCGTCTACATCGCGCTGGTCGCCGACCAGGTCAGCTGGAGCACGGTCTCCGCGCTGCCGGGTGGTTCCGGCCAGCAACTGATCGGTGCACTGATCTTCCTGATGACCGGCTTCGGCCTCGGCTGGGTGAACGCGGCCGCCGACTACTCCCGCTACCTGCCGCGCACGGCGTCCAGCCGCGGCGTCGTCGGCTGGACCACCTTCGGCTCGTCGGTCGCGCCGATCGTGCTGCTGATCTTCGGCCTGCTGCTGGCCGGGTCCTCGACCGACCTGAGCGCGGCGATCGCCGCCGACCCGATCGGCGCGCTCGCCCAGTCGCTGCCGACCTGGTTCCTGGTGCCGTTCGTGATCGTCGCCGTGCTCGGCCTGGTCGGCGGCGCGGTGCTCGACATCTACTCCTCCGGCCTCGCGCTGCTGTCCCTCGGCGTCCCGGTCCCGCGGTACGTCGCGGCGTTCGTCGACGGTCTGGTGATGATCGCCGGCACCGTGTACGTCGTGTTCTTCGGCGACGAGTTCCTGGGCGAGTTCCAGGGCTTTCTGATCACGCTCGGTGTCCCGGTGGCGGCCTGGTGCGGCATCATGCTGGCCGACGTCGCGAGCCGCCGGCGCGACTACGCCGACCCGGAGCTGTTCGACCGTCGCGGCCGGTACGGCGACGTCCGGTGGCTGCCGATCGGCATCATGTTGGTTGCCACCGGCATCGGGTGGGGCCTGGTCACGAACGGCAGCGCCGACTGGCTGACCTGGCAGGGCTACCTGCTGGAGCCGTTGGGCCTCGGCGGCAAGGAAGGCGCCTGGGCGTTCGCCAACCTCGGCGTCCTGGTCGCGCTGGTCGGCAGCTTCCTGGTCCAGCTGCTGGCCGGCCGCCGGACGGTCGAGCGCCAGGAGTCGCAGCCGTCCCGGCCGGCGCGGGCGAAGGTGAGCTGAGGTGGTGCTCGCGCTGATCGACCTGCAGCGGATCTTCGCCGAACCGGACAGCGGCTGGGCGACGCCGGACTTCCAGCGGGTGGTGAAGCCGGCGCAGGACCTGGTCGAGCTGTTCTCCCCGCGAGTGGTCTTCACCCGGTTCGTCGCCCCGGCCGGGGAACCGACCGGTTCCTGGGTCCCGTACTACGAGCAGTGGCCGTTCGCGCTGCAGCCGCCGGACTCGTACGCGTACCAACTGGTCGACGAGTTCCGCGGCGCGCCGACGCTCGACAAACCGACCTTCGGCAAGTGGGGCCAGGAGCTCGCCGAGGCGGCCGGGCCGGAGCGCCGGCTGGTGCTGGCCGGTGTGACCACCGAGTGCTGCGTGCTCACCACGGCCCTCGCGGCGGTGGACGCCGGGGCGCACGTGCAGGTCGTCGAGGACGCCTGCGCCGGGGTCGACGAGCAGGCCCACCGCCAGGCGATCGACATCATGCGGTTGTACGCGCCGATGCTGGAGATCGTCACCGTCGACGAGTTGCGCTCCCGGGGCGCCGGCCGCTGATGTCCCGCGCGCTGCGTGGCATCGCCCTCAAGCACGAGCGGATCGCCGCGATCCTGGCCCGCGAGATCCGCTCGGGCCAGGTCGGCCACGGCAGCCGGCTACCCGGCGAGGTGGAACTGGCCAAACGGTTCGTGGTCAGCCGGAACACCGTGCGCTCGGCGCTCGCCGTCCTCAGCGAGCAGGGGCTGATCACCACCCGGACCGGCAAGGGATCGTTCGTGCTGTTCGACGGCCGGCCGCTGGACGACCACCTCGGCTGGACGCACGCACTGGCCGAGCAGGGAGTCCAGACGCAGGTCCGTGTCCTGCGCCTGGAGCTCACCGAGGACCCCGAACTGGCCGCGCGGGTCGACCTGGACTCGCCGGAGGTGATCGTGGTCGAACGGTTGCGCTCGATCGTCGGCGGCGAGCCGATCTCGATGGAGCGCAGCTGCCTTCCCGCGACCGGCGTACTGCGCGACCTGCCCGAGCGTGGGCTGGACGACGGCTCGATCACCGTCACGCTGGGCCGCGCCGGGCTTCATCTCGACCACTGCGAGCAGCGCCTGCGAGGGCGGCCCTTGGACGACGCCGAGGCGGCACTGCTGGACCGCCCCCGCGGTACGTGGTTCCTGCACAGCCGCCGGATCAGCTGGACCGCCGACGACCGCTTCGCCGAGCAGGTCGACAGCCTGCTCGACCCGCAGCACTTCGAGCTGAGCCTCTCGTACAGCGAGCCCGCCCCGTGACCCCGGGCATTGAGGCGCGGGCGGCGGGGGCGATGTACGGGCTGGCGATCGGCGACGCGCTGGGGATGCCGACCCAGTCGTTGCCCAGGGCGCGCATCGTCGAGCTGTACGGCGAACTGCTCGACGGCCTGCACCCCGCTCCCCCGGACCAGCCACTGGCGGCCGGGATGCCGGCCGGAGCGGTCACCGACGACACCGAGCAGGCGCTGCTGCTCGCCCGGCTCGTTGTCGAGGGCAATGGGACGGTCGACGCGCCCGAGCTGGCCCGCCGGCTGATCGCCTGGGAGGACGACCTGCGAGCCCGCGGCTCGCTCGACTTGCTGGGCCCGTCCACCAAACGCGCTCTCGACGAACTGCTGGCCGGCGGCGACATCACCCGGACCGGCCGCTACGGCACCACCAACGGCGCTGCTATGCGGATCGCTCCGGTCGGCATCGCCACGCCCTCCTCCGACCCAGCTCTGTTGCTGGACCGAGTCGTCACGGCCAGCGCGCCGACCCACAACACCGGCCTCGCCCTGTCCGCCGCCGCCGCGGTAGCCGCAGCCGTCAGCGCCGGAGTCGACGGCGCCACGGTTCCGGAAGCAGTCGCCGCTGCCATCGACGCAGCCAGCCTCGCCGCCTCCCGCGGCTACTGGGTCGCGGGCGCCGACGTGGCCACTCGCATCGCCTGGTCCACCTCCCTGACCGCCCCTCCCTCTCCGACCGCCGGTCCGGCTGCGGCCGCGGCTCCGGATCCGGCTGCGGCGGCAGCTCCGGATCCGGCAGCTGTGGCGGTGTTGGTCCACGACTTGGTCGGCACCAGCCTGGCCAGCCAGGAATCCGTCCCCGCGGCGTTCGCCGTACTGAGCGCGTTCCCCGACGACCCCTGGCTCGTGGTCCGGCTGGCCGCGTCGTTGGGCGGCGACACCGACACCATCGCCGCGATCGCCGGCGCCGTCGCGGGCGCGTGCCACGGGATCGACGCGTTCCCCACCGACGTACGGCGTACGGTCGCCGAGGTCAACGACCTCGACCTGGAGAGCCTGGCCCGCGACCTGCTGGAGGTCCGCCGCGGATGAGGCTGCTGCACCTGGGCAACGTCGTCGTCGACCTCGTCCTCACCGTCGACGCCCTGCCCGTGCGCGGCGGTGACGTGCTCGCGTCCAGTACGACGCACGCGGTCGGCGGCGGCTTCAACGTGATGGCCGCGGCCGCTCGCCTCGGCCTGCCCACCCAGTACTGCGGGGTGCTCGGCACCGGGCCCTTCGCGGACCAGGCCCGGGCGGCACTCCGGGCGGAGGGCATCGAGTCCTCCGGACCGGTCCGCCCCGACCTCGACACCGGCTTCGTCGTCGCGCTCGTGGAACCCTCCGGCGAGCGCACCTTCGTCACCAGCCCAGGCGCGGAAGCCACTCTCACCCCCGACGCGCTCCCGGAGACCACGCCGGACGACCTCGTCTACCTCTCCGGCTACAGCCTGCTCCACCCCACGAACCGCGCCACTGTCGTCCCCTGGCTCGCCCACACCCCCGCCACCGTCTTCTTCGACCCCGGCCCGCTCGTCGCCGACATCCCCCGCGCCGCCCTGAACACCGCCCTCACCCGAACCAACTGGCTCAGCTGCAACCTCCCCGAGGCCCGAGCCCTCGCCACCCACCAGGACCCCCACGACGCCGCCGAAACCCTCCTCCACGACCTGCCCACGGGCGCCGGCGTGCTGGTTCGGTTGGGAGCCGGTGGGTGCTTGGTCGGGGAGCGAGGGCGGCCGGTCCGGCTGGTCGACGGGTTCGCGGTCGAGGCCGTGGATCTCAACGGGGCCGGTGACGCACACGCGGGGGCGTTCCTGGCCGGACTTGCCTACGGCAAAGACGCGCTGGAGGCGGCCTGGTGGGCGAACGCCGCGGCGGCGCTGGCGGTGACTCGGCGGGGTCCGGCGACCGGACCCACTCGGGCGGAGCTGGAGTCGTTTCTAAGGGGTCGGGAGCGGCCGCCTAGGGAGTAGTGCGGATGTGCCGGGACTGCTCAGGCGAGCACAGTCGAGCCATCGACGAACTCCCGGAGGACAGCATGTTGTTCCACACGACCGAATCCGTCCAGGCCGAGATCACCTACCGGCAGGAGCGGCTCAGGCGGGACTTCCAGCGGCCGGGCTGGCTGCGCCGCTCACGGGCGGAGAAGGCGGACAAGCCCGTCGCCAAGCTGCACCTGGTCCCGAGCCGGCACGCGATGTGAGGGCCCGGCCACCCCCTGACCCCTGCGACCCAGCGCGACCGCGGTTCTCCGGAACCCGGTCGCGCTGCCGCGTTCGGGCCTCCCTAGACCGCCGTACGAGGTCCCTAGGCACCGGATAGGGAGCCCACCGGTCAGGGATAGGGAGGAACTCCGATGTGCCGGCCCTCCTCAGCCGCGCAGATTAGGGCCATCGACAACCAGTCGAGGACACACCAGCCAGGAGGCACCAGATGTTCACCACCGAGTCCGTCAAGGCCGAGGTCAGCTACCGCAGGGAGCGCCTCGCCCGGGACTACCGCCGGACCGCCCGGACCACCGGGACCCGCCGGCACCTCGTCCACCTGTTCACCCGGAACGCCTGAGAGGAGGAAACACCATGTCGATCTTCATCTCGCAGCAGTCGATCCAGGCGGAGACCAGCTACCGGCAGGAGCGGATCAAGCGTGACTTCCGGGCCTTCGCCCGCAAGCAGCGCACCGCCCCGGGGCAGCACCACGCCGCTCCGCGGCACGCGCGCCGGTCCCTGCGACCCAACACCGCGGCGTGACCGCCGTGCACGCCGTCCCTGATCCGGTGCTTCCGGTCAGGGACGGCGTTTCCGTTGCCCCGGACGGCGGTTCCGGACCGGCCGTGGGCGGTTCAGGTCCCGTGACCGGCACTTCCGGGCCGGAGGCCGGGGACGGCTCCCCGAACAGCGTTTCCTGGTCCGCGGACCAGCGCCCGGGCGGTCGCCGGACGGGCGGCGATCCGGACGTACTGCTCGCGGCCGGCGGCCGTCGGGCGGGCTGCCGTCGAATTGTGTCGGCTCCAGGGGCGAAGATGGACGACGTGCCCTGGACCTCGACACCTCTCGTCGGCCGCTCGACCGAGATGGCCGCCCTGCTCAGTGCCGTCGACGACGCGAAGACCCGTCGCGCCGGCGCCATCCTGCTGTCCGGTGACGCCGGCGTCGGCAAGACCCGCCTGCTGGACGAGGTGGCCACCGGCGCGCACGAGCGCGGCTTCGGCGTCCTGGTCGGGCACTGCACCGACTTCGGCGAGGCCGGCCTGCCCTACCTGCCGTTCAGCGAGATCTTCGGCCGGCTTGCGGGCGAGCGCCCGGACCTGGTCGACAGCGTGCTCACCAACTTCCCGGCGATCGGCCGGCTGCTGCCCACCCACCGGCTGATCGGCGCCCAGCCGTCGCCCCAGGAGGGCCAGCTCGACCGGGCCGCGCTCTTCGACGCGGTGCTCGGCGCCTTCACCGCGCTGTCCACCAGTGAGCCGCTGGTGGTGATCATCGAGGACGCGCACTGGGCCGACGACTCGACCCGGGACCTGATCGGTTTCCTGCTCACCCGGCTCACCTCGCAGCGCCTCGCGCTGATCGTCTCCTACCGCAGCGACGACCTGCACCGGCGGCACCCGCTGCGTCGCCCGATCGGCGAGTGGTCCCGCAACCCGCGGGTCCGCCGGGTCAGCCTGAACCCGCTGGACGCCGACGAGTCGCGTGCGCTGCTGACCGCGCTGCTCACCGAGCCGCTGCCGGAGGCCGAGGCGCGGCGCATCCTGGAGCGCGCGGGCGGCAACGCGTTCTTCACCGAGGAGCTGGTCGCGGCCGCCTCGATGGGCGACGCGGACGCCGTACCGCCCGACCTGGCCGATCTGCTGCTGGTCCGGCTCGACCCGCTGTCCGACGACGCGCGGCAGGTCGCCCGGGTGATCGCGGTGGCCGGCCGCCGGGTGTCGCACCAGTTGCTCACCGCGGTCGCCGGGCTGCCCGAGCGGGAGCTGGAGACGGCGCTGCGCGAGCTGATCGACGCGCACATCATCGAGCACCCGGGCAACGCGAGCTACTACTTCCGCCACGCCCTGCTCGCCGAGGCCGTGTACGACGACCTGCTGCCGGGCGAGCGGGTCCGCCAGCACGCGGCGTACGCGAAGGCCCTGCAGGACCAGACCGTCGCCGGTACGGCGGCCGAGCTGGCCGGGCACGCCACCCGGTCGCACGACCTGGCCACCGCCTTCGAGGCGCGGGTCCGGGCCGGCCAGGAGGCGATCTCGGTCGCGGCGCCGCAGGAGGCGCTCAAGCACTTCGAGATGGCGCTGGAGCTGCTGCCGAACGCAGCGGCCGACAGCCCGATCGACAAGACCTGGCTGGTTGTGCAGACCGCGACGGCGGCGACCCTGTCGTCGCAGCACCTGCGGGCGGTGAAGCTGCTGCGCAAGTCGCTGGCCGACCTCGGTCCGGACGCGCCGAAGCTGCAGCGTGCCCAGCTGCTGCTCCCGCTGGCCGACATCGCGCTGATCATCGACCACGACAACGAGGCGCACGAGGCGATCTCGCAGGCCTTCCGGCTGATGGCCGACGAACCGGCCGGCGTCTTCAAGGCCCAGGTCGTCGCGCTGTACGCGCGGGTCTCGGACGCGCTCGGCCGGCCGATGGAGGCGGAGCGGTGGGCGCACGAGGCGTTGCAGATCGCCCGCGAGATCGGCCAGGAGTCCGCGGCCGGCGACGCCGGGATCACGCTCGCCCAGCTGCGCAAACGGGCCGGCGACCCGGTGGCCGCCGCGAAGCAGCTCGAGGAGGCCGCGGTTCGGGCCCAGTTGTCCGGCGACGCCGCGGCCGAGGTCCGCAGCCGCTACCTGCTCGGCGCCAACCACTACGATCTCGGCGACCTGGTCAGCGCCAAGACGGCCCTCCAGTACGCCGCGCGGCGGGCCGGCGAGCTGGGCCGGCAGTGGGCGGCGTACGGGTTCGACGCGCGCCGGATGCTGGCGCTGACCCACTTCGCGCTCGGCGAGTGGGACGAGGCGGCGGCGACCGCGCGGCCCGACGCGATGACCCCGGCGGCGGCCGAGGCGGGACTGCGGTCGGTCGGCCTCACGGTGCGCGGCGGCCGCGGCGACACCTCGGTCGCCGAGGACCTGCAGCGGCTGCGCAAGTGGTGGACGCTCGACGTGATGGTGCCGCTGATCGGGCTGCAGCCCGCGGTCGAGGCGTACCGGCAGCTCGGGCAGGTCGCGGAGGCCGAGAAGCTGATCGCGGACGTGACGGCGCTGCTGACCGACGTGTTCCAGAGCGAGTGGTTCATGGCCCGGATCCGGTTCTCGACGCTCGGGCTGCAGCTGCTCTCGCAGCGGGTGGTGAGCGAGCCGACGGCGGCGGCCGAGCTGGTGGCGCGCGGCCAGGACCTGCTCGCCGACGGCCACGCGACCGCGGAGAAGGGCCTGCCGCCGGGCCGGGTGCTGGGCGTCGAGGGAATCGCCTGGCTGGCGCGGCTGGAGGCGGAGTGGGAGCGCCTGCGGTGGCTGGCCGGCATCGACCCGCCGACCGCGGAGGAGCATGTGGCCACCTGGCAGCGGACCGTCGACGCGTTCGGTTTCGGGTACGTGAGCGAGCAGGCCTGGTCGCGGCTGCGGCTGTCGGACGCGCTGCGGGCCGCCGGCCGGGTCGCGGACGCCAACGAGCAGGCCCAGCTGGCGGCCGAGACCGCGCGCGAGCTCGGTGCGAAACCGTTGCTCGAAGAGCTCGGCAGCGCCGCCGAGCCGGCCGGGGCCGCCGCGCTGACCGCCCGGGAAACCGAAGTACTGGCGCTGCTGGCCGAAGGCCGGACCAACCGGCAACTGGCGCGCGAGCTCTACATCAGCGAGAAGACGGTGAGCGTGCACGTTTCCAACATCCTGGCCAAGTTGGGAGTCCGCTCCCGGACCGAGGCCGCCGCCGTGGCCCGCCGCGACGGCCTGCTCGACTGAGGGGCCTGCTCGACTGAGGGCCTTCCTGCGGCGGCGGGCGGGTCAGCCCACGGTGCGGCCGGTCAGTGACCGGTGCGCTGCCTGTGCACCGTGTGCGGGCTGAGCGTCGGTCGCGGATGGCGCCGGCCCCGCCGGCGGGACAGTTCGTCGCCGGGCCGCGGAGCGATCTGCGGCCCGTGCTCAGGCGGGGTGTCGCGCGGCGGATCGGCCTCGTGCACGCGGTGGTCGACCGAGCTGACCAGCCCGTCGAAGACCTGCTGCGCGCGCCGGAACCGCAGTACCAGCAGCATCACCGCTCCGACGACTGCCACCGCAACCAATACCCAGAGTTGCCAAGACATACCTCACCACCCCGTATTCGCCCCGTTCCCCCCAGTAGTCACTGTAACCGCGTCCTGACAAGATGGCGATAGCTCCATCGCAATCCGTGACTTTTCCAGGCGTTGCCGACGACAACAGTTGACCAGCGCAATCACTTGGGGGGCCGGAGCAACAAGCCGGCGGTTGTCACCGTTCGCTACTGTCAGTCACCGCGGAGGGTCCCGGAACAGCAGGAGCTCGTGCCCGCCGTGCTAGGGCTCGACCGTCAGCGCATCGCGCCGAGGACCCGGACGAGGTTGCCGCCCAGGATCTTGCGGATCGTGGTCTCGGGCAGGCCGCGGTCCTGCAGGGCGTCGGTGACCAGCGGCAGGCCGGCCGGACCTTCCAGGCCCGGCACGTAGACGTGCGCGTTCAGGCCCTCGATGATCAGCGGCAGGTCGCAGACCGGGATCTTCTCGGCGAACAGCTCCTGCACGAAGTCGCTGCCGAGTCCGACGTGGTCCTCGCCGGCCACCGCGACCAGGTGCTCGAGATGGTCGGCCAGGTGCCCGAGCTGCGGCTTCTCGTCCTCGGTCAGGAAGCCGGCGAAGAAGTTCGCGCAGACCACGCCGCCGGTCGCCGCGATGCCGCGGAGCTGCTCGTCGGTGAGGTTGCGGTGGTGCCGGCGCAGGGCGTACGCGCTGGAGTGCGAGGCGACGACCGGCCGGGTGGCCAGCTCCAGGATGTGCTCGACGCCGCCACGGCCGACGTGCGAGACGTCGATCAGCACGCCGAGTTGCTCGAGCAACCCGACCGCCTCGACGCCGGCCCGGGTCAGCCGGCTGCCGGCCGCGTCCTCGCCGGACCCGTCGGCGAGCGCACTGCGGCCGAAGTGGGTGAAGGAGATCATCCGGACGCCGAGCCGGTGCAGGGTGTGCAGCAGCTCGAGGTCGTTGTCAATCTGCGGGCAGCCTTCGAGCGCGAGGACCAGCGCGATCTTCCCGGCGGCGACCGCGGTGTCGATCTCCTCGCCGGTCCGGCACAGCGCGACCTCGTCGGCGTTCGCCTCGGCGACCTGGTGCGCCGCCTCGATCATCCGCAGCGTCTCCCGCAGCGCGCCCTCGGGCCGGAACTCTTCGTCGATGAATACCGGCAGCACCTGCACGTCGACGTTGCCGGCCCGCAACTGCGGAACCCAGTGCTCGCGGAAGTAGCTCGCCCACACCTCCTTCGGGCGGCGGGCCACCAGCATCAGCAGGTCGTTGTGCGCGTCGGCCACGATCGCGGCCCGGTGCAACTCGTTCATCCGGCCTCCCCAGCGTAGGTCCCGCCCAGCCGACCACTCAGCCTCGCCGATTGCAATCTACTGATCTGTAGCAAGGGCTAGTCGTACACCGTGAAACCAGCGCAGGTAGCCGTCGTCCAACTCCGACGGCGCCGATGCCCGCCACCCCGGCGGGATGGATCAGCGCGGTGGTCGCCGGGTGGTGGGCGGCGAGCCGGTCCGGGACGCGGGACCAGGGCGTGGTGACGGTCAGGCGGCGCTCAGGTCCAGGTGAGGATCTTCTTGCGCCAGGCGTAGAGCAGGCCGACGGTGACGAAGGCGAGGAAGACGAACATCTCGATCAGCGACGACGTGCCGACGGCGGCGAAGACGGTGGCCCACGGGAACAGGTAGACGGCGTCGACGGCGAAGATCACGTAGAGGTAGGCGAACAGGTAGTACCGGATGTGGATCTGCGCCCAGCCCTCGCCGACCGGGTCGACACCCGACTCGTACGTCGTGAGCTTCTCCGGCGTCGAGTAGGTGATCGTCAGGGCGCGGTTCAGCGCGAAGGCGCCGACCAGGCCGCCGAGACCCAGCACGATGATCGCCGCGACAACTCCGTAGGCCTCCGACACGTGGCTCACTGTAAGCCAGCCGGGCGCTCAGTTGGTGCAGAGCAGCATGGCGTCGAGTGCGACCTGCGGGCCGTAACCGGACCTCAGGTCGGCGACCTGAACCCGGAGCCGGTTGACGCCGGGGATCTGGCGGTTCAGCCAGGTCTCGCTCTCCTGCGGCTGGTCGACGCTGCCGAGCACGGTCGCGCCGTTCAGCAGGGAGGTCCGGACGGTGCCGTCGGTGAGGTTGCCGAGCCAGTTCTTGACCCAGGAGCAGCCGGCCGAGTTCACGTCGCCCCAGACCACGCCGCCCTTGTCGGCGAGCAATTCGGCCTCGGCCCGGCGCGGGCTCTCGGCCGGCGGGACGACGGTGAAGGCCGGGTGGCCCGTGCCGCCGGAGGCCAGCAGCGGCTTCTTGAAGATGCCCCGCCAGACGTAGTGCGAGTACCCCGCGGGCGCCGACGCGGCCGCGGCGTACGGGGCCTGCGGGCCGATCGCGAGCCGGTAGGTGCGGACCGAGCCGGGCTGGTTCGACGAGATCGTGACGGCTGTGCCGGACGGGGTGCCGTGGCCGATCTCCTGCCAGCCCTTCGTGGCGTCCCAGCGCTGCAGAGCGACCCGCGAGCCGGCGGCCGGAGCCGGGGTCAGCGTGCCGCTCACGGTCAGCGTGCCTTTGGTGTAGTCGGTGGTCCGGAGACTGGTGATCTTGACCGTCCGGACCGGGGCCGCCTGCGCCGCCTGGGCGGTCTTCGCCGTCTCGGTGGCGATCAGGGCACTCTGCGCCGGTGCGATCGCGCCGGCGCAGCCGGCGACCAGCAGCACCGCCAGCGTCGTACCGGTGGAAACAGCCAGGGTCAGACCGCGGAAGGGACGCATGCCCATGGTGGAACTCCCTCGAGACCGGACGGATGGCCCGGGTGGATCACAAGTTGATGAAGACACCCTGCCGGGGATGACTGCGGAAGGCAAGCGAGCGACTGCTTTACGTCACACTGGTGGGTTTCGGTACCACCTGTCCCAGGCTGTGGACCATCGGGGCTCGCGGCTGGTTCTGTACTAAGGGCGAACTAACATTGAGGTATCGCCCTGACTTGGGGGGATCGGCCTTTCTTCGACCCCGGAGGACCGCCGGCCCAAGCTCGACTTGGAGATGACAGAACAGATGGCCATCGAGGTCAAGCAGCTCGACCGCGTGGTGATCCGCTTCGCCGGCGACTCCGGCGACGGGATGCAGCTCACGGGGGACCGGTTCACAGCGGAAACGGCGTCGTTCGGCAACGACCTGTCGACCCTGCCCAACTTCCCGGCCGAGATCCGGGCACCAGCCGGCACCCTGCCGGGGGTCTCGTCCTTCCAGCTCCACTTCGCCGACCACGACATCCTGACGCCGGGTGACGCGCCCGACGTGCTGATCGCGATGAACCCGGCGGCGCTCAAGGCGAACCTGCCGGACGTGCCGCGCGGCGCGACGCTGATCGTCGACACCGCCGACTTCACCGCCCGCAACCTGAAGCGGATCGGCTACGACGCGAACCCGCTGGAGACCGGCGAGCTGGAGGCGTACCACGTCGTCGGTCTGAACCTGACCGGCATGACGGTCGAGTCGGTCAAGGAGTTCGGGCTGTCCCGCAAGGACGCCTCCCGCGCCAAGAACATGTACGCGCTGGGCCTGGTCTCCTGGCTGTTCCAGCGGCCGATCGAGTCGACGATCGAGTTCCTGGAGACCAAGTTCGCCGGCAAGCCGGACATCCGCGACGCCAACATCGCCGCGTTCCGGGCCGGCTACAACTTCGGTGAAACCGCCGAGGAGTTCGCCGTCCGGTACGAGGTGAAGCCGGCCCAGATGGCGGTCGGCACCTACCGCAACATCTCCGGCAACCTCGCGCTGGCGTACGGCCTGGTGGCGGGCGCCCGGCGGGCCGGCCTGCCGCTGGTCCTCGGCGCGTACCCGATCACCCCGGCCTCCGACGTGCTGCACGAGCTGTCGAAGCTGAAGCGGTTCGACGTCACCACGATCCAGGCCGAGGACGAGATCGCCGGCGTCGGCGCGGCGCTGGGCGCGTCGTTCGCGGGCGCGCTCGGCGTGACCACCTCGTCCGGTCCGGGCATCAGCCTGAAGTCCGAGACGATCGGCCTCGGCGTGATGCTGGAGCTGCCGCTGGTGGTCTGCGACATCCAGCGCGCCGGGCCGTCGACCGGGATGCCGACCAAGACCGAGCAGGCCGACCTGCTGCAGGTGATGTTCGGCCGCAACGGCGAGGCGCCGCTGCCGGTGCTCGCGGCCCAGTCCCCCGCGGACTGCTTCGCGATCGCGATCGAGGCGACCCGGATCGCGGTCACCTACCGGACCCCGGTGATCGTGCTGTCCGACGGCTACCTGGCCAACGGCTCCGAGCCGTGGCGGATCCCGGTGATCGAGGACCTGGTCACGATCGACCCGAACTTCACCACCGCGCCGAACGCGACCAACGACAAGGGCGAGCCGGTCTACCTGCCCTACCTGCGCGACCCGGAAACCCTGGCGCGCGCCTGGGCGGTGCCCGGCACGGCCGGACTGGACCACCGCATCGGCGGGCTGGAGAAGGAGGACAAGACCGGCAACATCTCCTACGACCCGGCCAACCACGACCTGATGATCCGGACCCGGCAGGCCAAGGTCGACGGCATCGCGCGCAGCATCGACCCGATCGTCGTGGACGACCCGGACGGTGACGCGAAGGTGCTGGTGCTCGGCTGGGGTTCGACGTACGGGCCGATCGGCGCCGGTGTGCGCCGGGTCCGCAAGGTCGGCGGCAAGGTCGCGCAGGCGCACCTGCGGCACCTCAACCCGTTCCCGGCGAACCTGGGCGAGGTGCTCAAGGCGTACGACAAGGTGCTGGTCCCGGAGATGAACCTCGGCCAGCTGGCGATGCTGCTGCGGGCCAAGTACCTGGTCGACGTCGTCTCGTACGCGCAGGTCCGCGGCATGCCGCTGGGCGCCGCGGAGCTGGCCGAGGTGATCGGCAACCTGGTCGAGCAGACCGAGGGCATCGACGACGACGCCCGGCACCTGGGCGAGGCCGCCGCCAACCTCAAGCACGGCGAACAACTGGAGCAGACAGCACAGTGAGCACGATGAGCACGGTCGACCTGACGCTGCCGGTAGTGGAACGAACCGAGCGAACCGAGGGCACAATGAAGCAGTTCTCTTCGGAGGGAGCAAGATGAGTACGGTCGACCTCGGCCTGCCGAGCCTGCCGGGCGGTCTACGGGGCGTCCCGGCCGCGACGGAGCCGCAGAGCCGCAAGGACTACGTGTCGGACCAGGAGGTCCGCTGGTGCCCCGGCTGCGGGGACTACGCCGTACTGGCCGCGTTCCAGGGGTTCCTGCCCGAGCTCGGGATCAAGCGCGAGAACGTCGCGATGGTGTCCGGGATCGGCTGCTCCTCGCGGTTCCCGTACTACCTGTCGACGTACGGCATGCACTCGATCCACGGCCGCGCGCCGGCGATCGCGACCGGCCTGGCGGTGGCCCGGCCGGACCTGAGCGTCTGGGTGGTCACCGGTGACGGCGACGCGCTGTCGATCGGTGGCAACCACCTGATCCACACGCTGCGGCGCAACGTGAACCTGAAGATCCTGCTGTTCAACAACCGGATCTACGGCCTGACCAAGGGCCAGTACTCGCCGACCTCGGAGCCGGGCAAGGTGACGAAGTCGACGCCGATGGGCTCGGTGGACAACCCGTTCAACCCGGTCTCCCTGGCGCTCGGCGCGGAGGCGACGTTCGTGGCGCGCACGGTCGACTCCGACCGCAAGCACCTGACCTCGGTGCTGCGGGCCGCCGCCGAGCACCGCGGTACGGCGTTCGTGGAGATCTACCAGAACTGCCCGATCTTCAACGACAACGCCTTCGACGCGTTCAAGAACCCCGAGACCCGCGACGACGCGATCATCCCGCTGGTGCACGGGGAACCGATCCGTTTCGGCACCGACGGCCGGCTCGGCGTCGTCCGGGACGGCTTCGCCTCGCTCGCGGTGAAGGAGATCGCCGACCTGCCGAACGGCGAGGCCGACCTGGTCGTGCACGACGCGCACACCGACGACCCGGCGTACGCCTTCGCGCTGTCCCGCCTGACCGACGGCGGCGTGCTGCACCAGGCCCCGATCGGCGTCTTCCGCGCCGTCGACCGCCCGGCGTACGACGACCTGGTCCGCCAGCAGGTGCAGACCGCGCAGGAGACCCAGGGCCACGGCGACCTGCAGGCCCTGGTCAACGGCTCGGACACCTGGACCGTCGCCTGAGGACCCCACCGCTCCGCCTGCGGTAGTCGCGACCTGGAAGCCGGCGGCTGCGGCCTGGACGCCGTGCCCCTAGAGTGGGTTCTTCCCTTCTCGGGGCCGGCGCTGAGCCGGCGGCACGCAGGCGAGGTGGCTGGGGGTTCTCGTGACAGGCGAGCTGCGTTTCCAGGTCCTCCGGTCGCCGCTGGTCACCGTCGACGGCGCGGAAGTCGTCCTGGCGGCGAAACCGCGGGTGCTGCTCCTCGGCCTGCTGCTGCGAGCCGGTACGCCGGTGCCGGTCAGCCGGCTCGCGGAGATCCTGTGGGGTGAGCGGTTGCCGCGGCACGTCCGTGCCTCGGTGCAGACTCTCGTGTCCCGGCTCCGATCGGCGCTCGGCGACCACGGCGAGGTGGTTCGAAGCTCCGACCGCGGCTACCTGGTCGCCCTGGCCGATGACCAACTCGACCTGCTCCGGTACCAGCGGCTGCTGGCCTCGGCCGGCGCGAGCGGTGACGAGCAGCACGAGGCGGAGCTGCTGCAGGCGGCCCTCGGTCTCTGGGACGACGACGCGCTGACCGGCTTCGACTCCGACGTGTTGGAGCGGGAGGAGGTGGCCGGTCTCCGGGAGAGCCGGCTGACCGCCCTGGAACGGCGGATCGCCCTCGACCTCGGCCTGGGGCGGCACGTCGAGATCGTGCCCGAGCTTCGATCGCTGACCGCGAAGTACCCGATGCGGGAACGGCTGTGGACGTACCTGGTGCTCGCACTGTCGCGCAGCGGGCGGCAGTCCGACGCGCTGGCAGCGTACCGGGAGGTGGATCGGCTGCTTGCGGACCAGCTGGGGATCCGGCCGGGGCGTGAGCTTCAGGACGCGCATCAGGCCGTGCTGCTGGGTGAGTCGGAAGCTGCCGGCGGCACCGAGCTACCGGCCTCGGCGAACTGGCAGGTGTGCAACCAGTTGCCGATGGCACCTTCGCATTTCAGTGGCCGTGAGGACGAGGCGAAAGAGCTGCAGGCCGTCATCACCGGCGCCGACGGCGACATCCCGGTGGCGGTGGTGTCCGGTGTACCGGGAGTGGGCAAGTCGGCCTTGGCCATCCGGGTCGCCCACCAGGCGGCGCCGCTGTTCCCGGACGGTCAGTGGTACGTGCCGCTGGGCGGTGCGGGTCGCGAGCCGCGGAAGCCGGGGCCGGTGCTGGCCGATCTGCTGACCGCCGGCGGGATCGGTCCGCACGAGGTGCCGCAGGGCTTGGACGCCCGGGCCGCGCTGCTGCGGGCCCGGCTGGCGCGCCGCCGGGTCCTGATCGTGCTGGACGACGCGGCCGATCCGGACCAGGTCCGACCGCTGCTGCCGGGGACGAAGTCGTCCGCCGTGATCGTAACGAGCCGTCGGCGGCTGAGTGGTTTGACGGCGCTGCTCGGTGCCCGTGGACGTCATCTGAACCAGCTGACCGCCCAGGAGTCGGCGACTCTGCTCACCGGGCTCGTCGGGCCCGGCCGACTTCACCCGGCCGAGGTGGACGAGCTCACCGAGCTCTGCGGCCATCTGCCGCTGGCGCTGCGGATCACCGCTGCCCGTCTGCTGGTGGAGACGGACGTGTCCCGGCATCTGCACGACCTGCGGCAGGGCAGCAGGCTGGACGGACTGGTTCTGGACGACGATCCGAACATCGCCGTACGGGCTGCGTTCGGCGTCTCCTTCCGCAGTCTCGGGTCGTCGGCGGCACGACTCTTCAACCTGCTCGGGCTCGTCGCCGGCCCGGACTTCACGGTCGACGTGGCAGCCGCTCTGCTCGCCACCAAGGACGCGACGGCCGCCGAGGTGCTCCAGCAGCTGGCCGAGGCTTCGCTCGTCGACGAGTACCGCCCCGGCCGGTACGTGATGCACGATCTGCTCCGGAGCTACGCCGAGGAACAGGTCGCGGCGCTCCCCAGCGGTGAGTCGGCGCGGCTTCGCTTGCTGCACCACTACCTCGACAACCTGGTGGCTGCAGTCGCGGTGATAGCACCCAGGGCGGCCTTCCTGCCGGTCCAGCGCCCAACACCCCCGGTACGGCGTACTGTCGGCGAGGCGCTTGCCTGGCTGGACGCCGAACGGGCCAACCTGGTCGCGGCGGCCGCGGACGCCTCGCGGTACGGGCCGTACGAGCTCGGCTGGCAACTGGCGGACCGGCTGATGGGGTACTTCAGCGGACGAGGCCACGCCGGGGACTGGCGGACGGCGGCCGAGGCCGGGCTGCGGGCCGCCGATGCGGCCGGGCACACCCAAGCGCTCGGGGCGATGCACCGGTCCCTGGCGATGATGTTCTCCGGCACCGGCGACCTGCGGTCGTCCCGGGAGACCGCGCTGCTCGCGCTGGAGGAGTACCGGCGAGCCGGTGACCTGGTCGGCGAGTACCGCACGGTGAACCATCTCGGCATCGTCGAAGCCACCCTGTCGTCCGGCTCTGTTGCCCTCGGCTACTTCCAACACGCGGCCGAGCTGGCCACGCGGGCCGGCGACCTGCGGTACGCGGCGACCACCAGGCTCAACGTGGCCG
The DNA here is from genome assembly GCF_000024345.1 of Kribbella flavida DSM 17836. NCBI lineage: Bacteria > Bacillati > Actinomycetota > Actinomycetes > Propionibacteriales > Kribbellaceae > Kribbella > Kribbella flavida. The sequence goes on from NC_013729.1 coordinate 6,703,541, forward strand.
CGATGTTGCGGCAGACCGGACGGCTGGACGAGGCCCTGCCGGCGGTGCGCGAAGCCATGCGGTTGTTCGAGCAGGTGGGACCTCTCCCCGGCCAGTACGTCCTGCACGCCGCCGCCCACATCCACCAGGAACGCGGCGAGCTGGACGAGGCCCTGGCCCTCCAGCAGGAGGAGGTCGCCGCCCTACGCCGTCACGAGCTACGGCAGGCGCTGGGCGAGTCGCTCGACCGGCTGGCCGCGATCCACCGCGACCGCGGCGAGTACGAGCAGGCCCGGGAGATCGCCCAAGAGGCCGTCGACACCGCGGTCGACGTAAACGACCAGCTGGTCGAGTGTCACGCCCGGGCCACCCTCGGCGACACGCTGCAGGGAGCGGGGTGCCCGCAGGCCGCGATCACGCAGTACGACGTCGCGGGGTCGATCGCCGAACGTATCGGCTCGGCCGAGATCGAGGTCCGGGCGCTTCTGGGCCACGCCACCGCAAGGCTGAGCCTGACCGATGTCGAAACGGCGCTGCCCCTGGCGGAAGCCGCCGCTGCCCGCGCCGCCGAGCTGGACCTGCCTGTCCTGCGTGGCCGGGTCCTCAGCGCACTGGCCGAAGTGCGGAGGGCAGCGCAGCTCACCGACGCGGCCGAGGAAGCAGCCCGGGAAGCCGTCGCCTTGCTGGAACCGTCCGGAGCGCTTCTCCACCTGGCCCATGCCCGCCGGATCGTGGAGTCCGTCCGCGCCGGCCGCTAGGACCTGAAGCGCAGCCCCCGGGCGGTCAGCTCCTCGTCGAGGATCCTGATCGCCTTGGGGCCGATCCCGTGGATCTTCAGCAGCTCCTCGGCGCTGACCCGGGTCAGCGCCTGGTACGTCGTGTACCCGTTCAGGGCAAGCTCCCGGTTCGCCACCTTGCCGATCCGGCGGGTGAACTCGGTCCGCGGAATCTCGAGCGTCATACCGGCGTCCTCACCAGGTACGGGTGATCAGACGGCGACGACCCGAAGATGGTCGTCGAGCCCCAGGAAATCCTTGGGGTTGCAGGTGTAGAGCACAGCCTCGTGGGTGACGGCCGTGGCCGCGATCAGCAGGTCGAAGGACCGGCCTCCGGGCTGCCGTCCGGCGGCGACGACGGCCGCGGCCAGGGCGCCGTACGTCCGGGCGACAGCGGCAGTGACTGGAAGCGCCTCGAAGGCACGCTCGATCGCGGCCACTCGCCGCAGCCGCTCAGCCCGAAGCTGCGGGGTCTTCGCCACCAGAACACCGAAGTGCAGTTCGGCCAGGCTGATCGCACTGATCGCCAGCTCGGCGTCGACCGGTTCCGCAAGGCCGCCGATGAGGACACTGGTGTCCAACACCGCCCTCACGTGTCCTCCACCGCCGTCCAGGGATCGCGCAGTTCGTCGTCGACGAGCTCGCGGTCGGCGGCCCACTCGTCATCGGACCGGACCCGAAGGACGTCCGCGACCTCGTCGTACCGACGCCAGTGGTCTCGCTCAGCCGGTCCGAGCACGGCGGCCGGCCGGCCGGAGACGGTGATCACCAGATGTTCCCCGGCTTCCGCCCGGCGGACCAGGTCACTCGCGTTCTGCCGCAGCTCGCGCAGTCCCAAGGCGTCCACAGCTCGCAATGTAGCACATGTGCTATGACCTGGTCAGAGGAATTCGCTAACGGTGTGGATGACCAGGCCGACCAGGGCGCCGACGACGGTGCCGTTGATGCGGATGAACTGGAGGTCGCGGCCGACGTGCAGCTCGATCCGGGCGGAGGCCTCGCGGCCGTCCCAGCGTTCGATGGTGTCGGAGATGACCGAGACGATCTCGCTGCCGTAGGTGCGGACGACGTAGCCGACCGCCTCGGCCGCGCGGGTGTCGACCCTGGCCCGGAGGGCGTCGTCGGTCTGCAGGCGTTTGCCGAGGTCCTGGATCGCCTGGACCGAGCGGGTCTGCAAGGTGCTCGACGGGTCCGCGATCGCGTCGATGAGGGCGGTCCGGACGGCGTCCCAGACGGCGGTGAGGCTGGGGGCGAGGTCGGGGTGCTCGAGCATCCGGCGCTTGAACGCCTCGAAGCGTTCCATCATCGCCGGGTCGTGCTGCAGGTCCGCGGCGAACTGGCCGAGCAGCCGGTCGACGGCCTGCCGGGCGGCGTGGTCCTGGTTGTCGCGGACGTCGGCCAGCCAGGTCAGCGCCTCGCGGTGGATGCGGTCGATGACGAGCGAGTCGACCCAGCGCGGCGACCAGCGCGGCGCCCGCGGCCCGACCACGTCGGCGAGGGTGTCGCGGTTGTCCCGCAGCCAGGCGTACGCCTCGTCCACGACCAGGTCGAACAACGCGTGGTGCGCGCCGTCGTCGACGACCGACTCCAGGAAGTGCCCGGCGATCGGGCTCAACGGCTCCTGCGCGAACCGCGGCAGCAGCGAACTGCGGACGAAGGCGGTGACGTCGGCGTCCCCGAGCTTCGGCAGCACGACGCCGACCGTGCGAGCGCCTTCGGCGACGATCCGCTCGGCGTGGTTGCCGCCGGCCAGCCACTCCCCGGCCCGGCGGCTCACCTGCGCGGACGTCATCTTCTCAGCGACCACGGACTCGGCCAGAAAGTTCTCGGTGACGAACTGCTCCAGGCTCTCGGCCAGGCTGTTCTTCCGGGTCGGCACGATCGCGGTGTGCGGGATCGGCAGCCCGAGCGGGTGCCGGAACAGCGCGGTGACCGCGAACCAGTCGGCCAGCGCACCCACCATCGCCGCCTCGGACGCCGCGTTCACGTACCCCCAGGCGCCGTCGCGGTGCAGAGTCAGCACGTAGACGATCGCCGCGAGCACGAGCAGCGAGAGTGCGACCGCCCGCATCTGCCGCAGCCCCCGCCGCCGCACCAGGTCGGGCCCGCTCAAGGTCATCGTCGTCGCCATGCCCCTATCCAACCAAGGACACGGTGACGACCGGGTCAGGAAACCGCCGGGTCTCCCCCTGACGCTTCCGCCGTACGCCGTACCGCCGCGCCCCTCGAGCCGGTACTACGAGGCCGCGCCGGCGACCTTGGCCGGCCGGCGGTCCATCGCGCCGGAGACGATCGCCAGCGCGAGACCCGCGACGGCGAGGACCGCGCCGACCCGGCTCGGCCACTCGTACCCGTAGCCCGCCGAGAGCACGACGCTGCCGAGCCAGGCGCCGAGCGCGTTGGCGACGTTGAGCGTCGAGTGGTTCAGCGACGCGGCCAGCGACTGGCCCTCGTGCGCGACGTCCATCAGCCGGGTCTGCAGCGCGGGGATCAGGATGCTGGCCGAGAAGCCCATCGCGAACACCCCGAGCAGCGCGCCCGGCTTGCTCTGCGCGAGCCACCCGAACGTGCCGAGCACGATCGTCACCGCGACCAGGCCGCCGTACAGGCTGGGCATCAGGGCGCGGTCGGCGAGCCGGCCGCCGACCAGGGTGCCGCCGGTCATACCCACGCCGTACACGGCCAGCACGATCGTGACGGCGCCTTCGCTGAAGCCGGCCAGCTCGGTCATCGTCGGCGTGATGAAGGTGTAGGTGGCGAACATGCCGCCGAAGCCGACCATGCCGACCAGCAACGCCATCCAGACCTGCGGCCGGGCCAGCGCGCTCAGCTCGCTGCGCACGTTCACCTCGCTGCCGACCGGCTGCGGCGCGACCCAGAACCAGACCGCGACCAGGGTCAGCGTCCCCAGCACACCGACCAGCAGGAACGGCATCTGCCAGCCGAACCGTTGCCCGAGCAGCGTGGACGCGGGCACGCCGACGATGTTGGCGATCGGCAGGCCGACCATGATCATCGAGACCGCCCAGGCCCGCCGGTTCGCTGCCACCAGCGAGGCGCCGACCACCGCGCCGATGCCGAAGAACGCGCCGTGCGGCAGGCCGGTGAGGAACCGCGCGGCCATCAGCAGCTCATAGTTGCCGGCGACGGCGGAGAGCAGGTTGCCGAGCACGAACACGGCCATCAGCCCGAGCAGCAACCGCTTCCGCCCGGTCCGCGCACCGAGCGCGGCGATCAGCGGCGCCCCGACCACCACCCCGACCGCGTACGCCGAGATGACGTGCCCGGCGGTCGGGATCGAGATGTCCACCCCGTCGGCGATCTGCGGCAGCAGACCCATCGTGACGAACTCGGTCGTCCCGATCGCGAACCCACCGGTCGCCAGCGCCAGCAGAGCCAGCCCGACGTGACGGGAGCGGGTGTCAGGAGTCACCGAAGTTGTCACGCCTGATTGTCGCATCGGGGTTGGTGGGGCCGAAACTGTGCTGGAGACGGCACGTCGCCCCACGCGGCCTGCTTCGTCGCACGTTGGCCGGCAACAGGCCCGGCATCTCGGTGCCCGCTCACCTCGGGTCGCCGCGGGGGAACGACTGTCAGCCGATGTCGTCGGGGACGATGTGGAGTCTCTGCGCGATGCGGGCGAGGTTCTTCTGGTCGGTGGCGGTGAGCGAGTCGAGGACGATGCGGCGTACGGAGCGCAGGTGGGTGGGTGCCGCCAGGTGCACCATGTCGAAGCCGGCGTTGGTGAGTGCGGCGAGGGTGTACCGGCCGTCGGCCGGGTCGGGTGACCGTACGACCCAGCCGCGCTGCTCGCAGCGTTTGACGACGTTGGACAGACGGGAGAGCGATCCGCTGGCGAGGAATGCCAGCTCTCCCATCCGCAGCTTGCGCTGCGGCGCCTCGGAGAGGTGGCTGAGCACGAGGTACTCGAACAGGGTGAGTCCATGCTCCTGCCGCAGCGGCGACTCGAGCTTGCCGGGGAGCAGCAGGACGAGGGAGATCAGCCCCGTCCAGGCCGCCTTTTCCTGCTCATCGAGCCAGCGCACGTCCTCACCACCCTCGCCCTTCCCGGTACCGCTGCTGGACTCACCCGTGCTGCTCATGAATGTTTTCCGCCCTCCGACGACGCCGCTATCACTTTGAGCTTGAAGTCATCACCTGCTAGCCTCACTTTACGCGTGAACTCATAGCCGAGCGAACGTGACACCCGCGACAGGAAGAAGAGGCATCATGAGCACCGTCACCTTCGGCATCACTCCGGGCTTCGGCCAGAAGCTGCACGACGCCCTCGGCTACAGCGGCGCCGTCCGCGTCGGCGACCGGGTCGAGATCTCCGGCCAGGCCGGGGTGGATGACGATCTGGTCATCCCCGACTCGCTGGAGGACGAGATCGTCCGGGCTTTCGACAACGTCGAGCGCACGCTCGCCACGGTCGGCGCGACCTGGAAGGACGTCATCCACGTCAACTCCTACCACAAGGTCGCCCCGGGAGACGACGTCATCGGCGACGACCACAACACGGTCATGGCCGAGCAGTTCCGCCGGCGCCTCGGCGGCCGCGCGCCGATCTGGACCGAGACCGGCGTCACCGTCTTCGGCCTCGCCACCATGCGCGTGGAGATCCGTGTCACCGCCATCGTCGGCTCCGGAAACTGAACCATCACCTTCCACGACCACACTGCTGTCACCGCGGACCGGCGCGTTCACCGACCAGTACGAGCACGTCGGCCCGCTGATCGCAGTGCACGCCGCCGTCGCTCATGGCCGGCGCAGAACGAGGACGACCTCAAGCTCGCGATGGCGGGTCGCGACCTGATCCCTCACCCCCTCCACACCCCCCGACTCGGTCCCCCGACCACCGATCCGTGAAAACATCCCGCCATGGCGAACTTCGGTGACCACCAGCTTGCGATCTACGTGCAGGGGATGTTCCAGGACACCCGCCCGGAGATCACCACCGACCTGTCCCGGCTGGAGTCGCAGGCCGCCGCGAATCTGTCCGCGGAAGCGATGGGCTACATCGTGCCGAGTGCCGGCAGCGGCGCGACGGCGCGGGCCAATCTGGCCGCGTTCGAGCGCTGGCGGCTGGTGCCGCGGATGCTGCGCGGGTCGACCGAGCGGGACCTGTCCTGCACCGTGCTCGGGACGAAGATGCCGGCGCCGGTGGTGATCGCGCCGATCGGTGTGCAGACGCTCGCGCATCCCGACGGTGAGCTGGCGACCGCCCGGGCCGCGGACGCGCTCGGGCTCACCTACACGCACAGCACGCAGGCCAGCCATGCGTTCGAGCAGATCGAGGCCGCGAGCAAGTGGTTCCAGCTGTACTGGCCGACCGACCGCGACGTCTGCCTGAGCTTTCTCGAACGCGCCAGGGCCAACGGGTACGCCGTGCTCGTGGTGACGCTGGACACCGGCACCATCGGGTGGCGTCCGGCCGACCTGGACCGCGGGTTCCTGCCGTTCCTCAAGGGTGACGGGCTGGCGAACTACTTCACCGATCCGGCGTTCCGGGCCAAGCTGGCCAAGCCGGTCGCCGAGGATCCGGCGGCCGCGGTGATGCACTGGGCGCAGATGTTCCCGAACGTCGGGCTGGGCTGGGACGAGCTGTCCTTCCTGCGCGACAACTGGGACGGCCCGATCGTGCTGAAGGGCATCACCTCGGTCGACGACGCGAAGCTGGCCGCGGAACACGGCGTCGACGGTCTGGTGGTCTCGAACCACGGCGGCCGTCAGGTGGACGGCGCGATCGCGGCGCTGGACGCGTTGCCGGCGATCGCCGACGCCGTCGGCGAGCAGGTCACCGTGCTCTTCGACTCCGGCGTCCGGACCGGCGCCGACGCCGCCAAGGCACTGGCCCTGGGCGCGAAGGCCGTCCTGCTCGGCCGTCCGTTCCTGTACGGCCTGGCGCTGGCCGGCCAGGCGGGCGTCGAGCACGTCCTGCGCTGCCTGCTGGCCGAGCTCGACCTCACGCTCGCTCTGTCCGGCTACGCCAACCACCGCGAGCTGAACCGCGACTCGGTGGTCCGGGCGTGAAAGCTGTCATCTTCGACCTCGACGACACCCTGTTCGACCACAGCGCGTCGGCCGTCACCGGACTGCGCGCGTGGGTCCCTGAACTGGGTGTGCCGTGGTCGGACGAGCTCATCGCCCACTGGTTCGCCATCGAGCGGATCGCCTACGACGGCTGGCTGAGCGGGCGTACGACGCATCAGGGGCAGCGCCGAGCGCGGCTGCGGGCGTTCCTGCCCTTGCTGGGCCAGCAGGTCCCCGCCGAGGACGCGGAACTGGACGACGTCTTCGCCGGCTACCTTCGCCACTACGAGGCCAGCTGGTCGGCCTTCCCCGACGCCCGGCCGGCGGTGGAAGTTGCTCGCAGCAACGGCTGGCGCGTCGGCGTGCTGACGAACGGGAGCACGGTCCAGCAGAACAAGAAGCTGGCTGCCATCGGCCTGGCGCCGCTGGTGGACGTGGTCGCGACCACCGAGACGCTCGGCTGCAGCAAGCCGGCGCCGGAGGCGTACCTGCTGACCTGCCGGCAGCTCGGGGTGGATCCGGCCGACACGTTGATGATCGGCGACAACCTGGAGCTCGACGTGCTCGGTGCCCGGGCGGCCGGGCTGGCCGCCGAGCACCTGGACCGGGCCGCCGGGGTCACGCTGGCTCAGCTGGTACCGACCAGCTGAGCCGGCGCGTCCGGCGTACGGTCAGATCCCGCAGCTCGGGGCGGCCCAGGAGTTGCTGGTCCGGATGTCGAGGTGCGTGTGGTCGTTGTGACCGGCGTAGCCCGGGCCGAAGATGCCACCGAAGCCGTGGTAGCGGGCCTGCTTGGCCAGCGTGCACAGCGAGTGGACACCGACCAGGTCGGCCGACCGGCCGTACAGGTGCTGGCTGTTGCTGGCGCCGCCGACCGAGCTGTTGCACGAGTAGCTGCGGAAGCCGCTGGTGACGGTCAGCGGCTGGTCGCCGAGGGCGTGCCGCAGCGCCTCCAGCTGCCACATGGTCTGCAGCGCGTTCGCCCGGGTGGCGGCTTCGGACAGCGGGCCGCCGTCGTACCCGGAGCCGCCGCAGCCGTCGTCGAGCTCGGCGTAGGTGAAGTGGATCGGGGTGCAGTCGTCGTCCTGCAGCGCGTAGAGCTTGCTGAAGGTGGCCGAGCCGGCGATGCCGTCGGCGGCCAGGCCGTACGCCTGCTGGAACCGGGTCACCGCGGCCTTGGTGGCCGGCCCGAAGGCGCCGTCGGCCGCGAGGTGGCCGCCGTACCCGGGATAGCCGGCGACGCGGACCTGGAGCTGGCGGACGTCTTCGCCGCTGGCACCCTCGCTGAGCGTGCGGCTCCAGGTGTAGCAGCCGTCGGCGTGGGCCTTGGTGGCGGTGACGACCTGCGTGGTGACCGCCGTACCGGCGACGGCGGCGAACAGGGCCAGGATCGCCAGCACTCTGGGCAGTGGCTTGGACAGGAACGTTCGAACGGACATCGGAGGACCTCCGGGACGCGGTAGGGGCGGATCGCGCTGTCCGGGCCAGTTTCGCGCCACTATCTACCGCTTGACCAGTCCTCACCGGAAACTTTTCGCCCAACAGGCAACCAATCTCACGGGTCGACTGGTCAGCCATCATGTGACCATCGATGAGAGCACGCTCACGCTGCGTGCCGGTGAAACGGGGCGATCGGTGACCGGTGCGGACAGCTTCGACGCGTTTGTGCTCGCGCGGTCCGGCAGACTGCTGCGGACCGCCTACCTGCTCACCCAGGACCACGCGCTGGCAGAGGACCTGCTGCAGACCGCGCTGGCCAAGGTGTGGTTCGCCTGGTCGCGGATCGAGGGTGGCGACCCGGAGCCGTACGTGCGCAAGGTGCTGGTGAACACCTACGCCACCTGGTGGCGCCGCCGGTGGAACGGGGAGCAGCCGACCGAGGACCTGCCCGAGTCCGTAGGACCGGACGGAGCCGGCACGGCTGAGCGCACGGATCTGTGGCGCGCCTTGCAGCAGCTTCCCCGCCGGCAGCGCGCGGTCGTCGTACTGCGCTACTACGAGGACTTGAGCGAGGCCGAGACGGCCCGCATCCTCGGCTGCACGATCGGCACGGTGAAGAGCCAGACCAGCAAGGCCTTCGCCAAGCTCCGGCTCGACCCCAACCTGGTCGAGCCCGGCCCCGCCACCGGCCGCACCACTGTCCGCTCCGCCGATGCCGCCCGCCCCGCCGCTCTCGCCGACGAGGAGACCTCGCGATGAATCTCACCGACCTGCGCGACGAACTCTCCCAGCGTGCCGGCACCGTCGAGACACCCGACCTGCTGCCCGGCGTACGGCGCCGGATCCGCACCACGAGGCGCCGCCGGGTGGCCGGCTCGGTCACCGCCCTCGCCGCGGTAGTTGCCCTGGGCATCGCTCTCGCGCCCGGCCTGACCACGACCGGCCCCGAGCCGGCCGACAGCACCCCGCCCGACTACGTCAAGGACTCGGTGAGGATCAGCGGCACGCTCGGCGCCGACCGGCTGGACAAGGCCTGGGTCGGCAACCTCGGTGAGACCAGAGGCAGCTTCAGCTGGACGCCGACGACCCAGAACATCGCGGTGTACGCCTACTGCGCCGCGCCAGGCACCGCCCGGTACGCCGTCCAGATCGGTGGTCGCAACGCCGCCACCGGTGCGTGCGGCGGAGCCGGGAGCGATCCGTACAACGGCGCCCTGTTCCGCCCGGACTCGCCACTCTGGCTCGACGTACCGCTGAACCAGCCGACCACGGTGACCGTGCAGCTCACCGACGACGACGGCCGCGTGATCGAGGCGAGCAGCGCGCAGCTCGGCGTGGGCCTGTACCGCGCCGCCAAGCGCAACCTGCCCGGCGCGACCCAGGCGACACCGACCCCGGGCCCGGGGGATCGCGAGCAGAACGGACTCCGGTTCCGCGGCACCGTCGGCGGGGACACGCTGCTCGCCGCGGCCGGCGGCAAGCCCGGCGTCAACCAGCTCTCCGGCAGCTTCTCGGCCACCGGCCGACCGATCGCCGTGCACGAGTTCTGCACCGCGAACGACAGCGTCCCGGACTTCCGCTACGACCTGCGCGTGCTCGTCGACGGCGTGACGCGGATCTCGAGTTGCACGGCCTTCTCGACCGATCTCGGCAAGGTCCCCGGTGGCAGCATCGGCGGCGTCGGCACACCCGGCGAGACGGTGGCCGTGACCGTCACACTCGTCGACAAGGCCGGGCGCGAGGTGACCGTACCCGGCGCCCGGATCGGCTTCGCCGTCTACGAGAAGGGCCCGCAACGGGTCTACGACGACGTCGCCGTGGACGAGCGGACGGAGTACCTCGGCACGACGTACGAACTCGCCGAGATCAAGGCCGTCGACGCCGCCGGCACCCGGGAGGTCTCCCTCCGTACGCCGGCCGACACGCCGTTCCTGGTGACCTACGGGAGCTCCGCACTGGGCGGCACCGGAGTCGTGTCCGGCCTGCTCGACGGACTGTCCAGCCAAGCCATGCTCAGCACCGACCACGGCGGGGTCGTCAGCCCCCGGTGGGACATGTCCACCGACGGCCACTGGCCCGGCCCTCGCACGACCCTCACGCTCAAGATCACCCGAGGCAGCCCGACCAAGGGCAAGCTGATCCTCGGGATCTACACCCCCGTGAAGTAGGCAGGCGGTCAGACCCAGGCGTGCAGGTCGGCGGCGTCGGCGGCGAGCTGGGTGACCGAGTCGTCGGCGACGAACTCGAGCAGCGCGTTGATCTCCCGGGGCTCGGCGGCCAGGCGCTGCAGGACCGGGCGCCACAGGGACTCCCGGCCGGACAGCGGGAGGCGGTTGTTCGACGGCCACCAGGAGAACACGTGGACCGTGCTCAGCCAGGGCATCAGCGACTCCAGCTGCGCCAGGCAGGCAGCGTCGTCCAGGTCGACCGGAGGCTGCCAGTACGTCGTGAGGTTGGGCGCGCCGACGTCCAGCAGCAGCGTGATCGTGGAGTCGACCTCGTCGGTCAGCGTGCCGCGGTGGAACTCCATCGCGATCTCCAGGCCCGCCCCGGCCGCCACGTCCGCCAGCTCGGCCAGGCCGCGGGTGACCGCCATCCGGTCGCCGACGCCCGCCTCGGCGGTCCCGACCGTGCCGGCCCAGACCCGGATCCGGGGTGCGCCGAGCTCGGCGGCGGTGGTCACCGCCGTCCGGATCTCCTCGCGGTCGACGCTGCCGGCCCGCAGGTAGGACCCGTACGCCGCGACGGCCAGGCCGTGGTCCTCGCAGAGGGCGCGAGCCTTGCGCGCGGCCGGAAGGTCGCCGAGCGGAACGTGCACGTCACCGCCCCACTCGATCGCCGCCAGCCCCGCCTGTGCCGCGACCTCGACGACCTGCTCGACGCCCAGCTGCCGGAACGTCACCGAGACCAGACCGGTCCTCACACTCACGTACGCCTCCTCGTGCTCACTGTCCATCCAACCCCATCGCACCAGCGCTGCCCCCGGTCCGATCTCACGTCATGAGCAAAAATGTTGGACGTCCCTGACTCCGCGCTTAGACTGCCACCGTGCCGGAACAGCGCAGAGGGTTCATCCAGGGGTTGAGCGCCTATCTGCTGTGGGGCCTCTTCCCGCTGTACTGGCGACTGCTCGACGAGTCCGGCGCGATCGAGCTGCTGGCCCACCGGATCGTCTGGGCGCTGGTCACGATCGCCCTGCTCGTCGTCGTACTGCGTCGCTTCGGTCAGGTCCGGGCACTGCTGGCCGAGCCGCGCCGCCGGTGGCCGCTGATCGCCGGGTCTGTGCTGATCTCGGTCAACTGGGGCGTCTACATCTGGGGCGTCGAGCAGAACCGGGTCGTGGAGACCTCGCTCGGCTACTTCATCACTCCGTTGTTCACCGTGCTGCTCGGTGTCTTCGTGCTCGGCGAGCGGTTGCGCGTCCTGCAGTGGACCGCGTTGGCGATCGCCTTCGTCGCCGTCGTCGGCCTGACGATCGAGGCCGGGCAGCCGCCGTGGATCGCGCTCGCGCTGACCTTGTCGTTCGGCTTCTACGGGCTGGCGAAGAAGAAGGCCGGCGCCGGGGCGCTGGAGGGCATGGCGGTCGAGTCGGCCACGATGGCGCCGGTCGCGCTGATCGCGATCGTGGTGATGGCGCTGCACGGGCAGTCGACGGTGACCGGGCAAGGACCCGGCTACCTGGTCCTGGTGCTGCTGACCGGGCCGATCACCGCCGTACCGCTGCTGCTGTTCGGTGCGGCCGCGACCCGGATCTCGATGACCACGCTGGGCCTGCTGAACTACATCGCGCCGATCATGCAGTTCGCGGTCGGGGTGCTGGTGTTCCACGAGCACATGTCGTCGATGCGCTGGGCCGGGTTCGCGCTGGTCTGGATCGCACTGGTGCTGTTCACCTTGGACGGGTTGACGCGCCGCCGGCGGACGGTCTCGCTCGAGGTCGCTGCTACCGCTGCGTGATCGTTCCACAGCGCTTCGCTACTGAGGTCAACCTAAGCCTTGTGACGTTCACCTGACCTTCACCCCGTTCCCGCTTCGGATCCCTAGCCTCGCGGCGACTGCTGAACCCCTTCACGCGAGAACCGGAGTACCGCGAGTGAGCCCCAAGTTGCTGCCGCTGATCAGCCAGATCGGCACCCGTCACGGGTCCCGGTCGTTCCGCACCTGCGAGCTGAAGTGCGCGAACCAGTGTGACCACCCCGAGCCGAACACCTCCGGCAACGAGCACATCCAGACCGTGCTGCAGACCGCCTTCTCCCGGCGCAACATGCTCAAGGCCGGTGCCGCCGGAGCCGCTGTCGCCGGTGTCGCCACACTGGCCGCGAACGTGCCCGCCGCCGCCGACTTCTCGACCGCCGCGAGCGGCGACCGTGGCAACGGCGCCTTCCCCGGCTTCGGTGGCCCGCAGGGTGAACTGACCCACAGCGTGGTCCCGCCGAACCGCAAGGACGACATCGTCGTGCCCAAGGGCTACGAGCAGGCCGTCATGATCGCCTGGGGCGACCCGGTCGAGTACGGCGCGCCGCGGTTCGACGTGAACCGGCTGACGCCCGAGGCGCAGGCCAAGCAGTTCGGCTACAACAACGACTACACGATGATCGTGCCGCTGCGCGACGAGCGGAAGGCGCTGCTCGTCTGCAACCACGAGTACACCGACGAGAAGCTGATGCTGCCGACCGGCCGGTACGACGCCAAGACGGTGGCGAAGATCGGCATCGCCGCGCACGGTATGTCGGTGGTCCAGATCGAGCGCGTCGGCCGCAGCGGCCAGTGGCGCCGCGACAAGCAGGGCAGCCGCTACAACCGGCGGATCACCGCCGCCACCAAGTTCGAGGTGTCCGGCCCGGCCGCCGCCGACCAGCGCGTCGGAAAGGTTGCCTACGGCACCTTCGGCAACTGCGCCGGCGGCGTCACCCCGTGGGGCACGATCCTGTCCGGCGAGGAGAACTTCAACGGCTACTTCGACGTGACCGGCACGGTGCCGGCGGAGTACGCGACCAGCTACAAGCGGTACGGCGTCCCGACGACGGTGACCAAGTCCTCGCGCCAGTGGAGCATCGTCGACCCGCGCTTCGACCTGAGCAAGAACCCGACCGAGGCGTTCCGCGCCGGCTGGATCGTCGAGGTCGACCCGTACGAGCCGCGGGCGACGCCGCGCAAGCTCACCATGCTCGGCCGGATGAAGCACGAGGGCGCCACCACCACGATCACCGCCGACGGCCGGATCGCGGTCTACCTCGGTGACGACGAGCGCGGCGAGTACGTCTACAAGTTCGTCTCCACCGGCAAGTACGACCCGGACAACCGCAAGCGCAACTTCGGCCTGCTCGACGAGGGCACCCTGTACGTCGCCAAGTTCACCGGCGACGGCGCCGAGGACGGCCTGTACGACGGCACCGGCACCTGGATCCCGCTGACCTCGGACAAGAAGTCGTTCATCGAGGGCATGTCGGTCGCCGACGTGCTGATCGACGTCCGGATCGCCGCCGACAAGGTGGGCGCCACCCGGATGGACCGGCCCGAGGACATCGAGCGCAACCCGGTCAACGGCCGGGTGTACGCCGCGATGACCAACAACTCCAACCGCGGCGGCACGTTCGCGGTCGACGAGGCCAACCCGCTGGCCAAGTCGCACGTGCGGGACACCTTCGGCGGACCGCTGGTGGAGAAGTCCGGCAACCGCAACGGCTACATCCTGGAGCTCACCGAGGAGGGTGACGACGCGGCCAAGACCGGCTTTTTCTGGACGCTGTTCCTGGTCTGCGGCGACCCGGCCGCGCAGGAGACCTACTTCGGCGGCTACGACAAGTCGAAGGTCAGCCCGATCTCCTGCCCCGACAACGTCGCCTTCGACGGATCCGGCAACCTGTGGATCTCCACCGACGGCAACGTGCTCGGCTCCAACGACGGCATCTTCACCGTGCCCGTCGCCGGCCCGAAGCGTGGTCAGGTCAAGCAGTTCCTGTCGGTGCCGTTCGGCGCGGAGGCCTGCGGCCCGCTGATCAGCGAGGACGACAAGACGGCGTTCGTCGCGGTCCAGCACCCGGGTGAGACCGACGACGCGACCTTCGAGAAGCCGGCGTCGACCTGGCCGCACACCGACCGGTTCCCGCGACCGGCGATCTCCTGCGTGTGGCGCAAGGACAACGGGCGCGTCGGCAGCTGACGTCCGAACCGCTGGCCGGCTGGGGAGCGACGGCGTCGTCGCTCCCCAGCCAGGACCTGCACCACTCACCAACCCGCCCCGAGCGCCGCGGAGGCGGCGTGTCGAGCACTAGGCGGGCTTTGGTGAGTGGTGCAGGTTCACCTGAGCCGGACCTGCTGTGCCGAGGTCGTCCGAGCGGCCGGCTTCCACGCGGGACCACTGGGCGATGGGGCGGCCGTTCATGCGGTGGTAGTGGGCGCCGTCGCCGTTGCGCCACGACTGGGGCCAGCCACTCGGGGAGTCCTCGTGCGGTTCCTGCCGGCCGTACACGGTGAGGTCCATCAGCGCGTAGCTGTTGTCCATCACCTCGACGCCGCGACCGGTGGTCCAGTACGTCTCGAACACCCGGTCACCGTCACGGACGTAGCAGACCAGGTGCATCATGCCGACGACCCGCCCGACAAGCAGCTTCTCCGTGGAGGGCTCGGCGGAGTACCACGGCATGGTCCAGCCCATGAAGTCCCGGTACCGGCTGCTCTCGGCGTACGGACCCTGGCAGAACACGGCGTACGTGATGTCGCGCGAGTGCAGGTAGGCCAGTTCGGCGACCTGGGTGTTGCACCAGGTGCAGCCCGCGCACTGCTCGTGGGCGGGGTGACCGGCATGCCACATGGAGAAGTAGGCGATGAGTTGCCTGCGGCCCTCGAACGCGTCGAGCAGGGTGACTGGTCCGTCCGGGCCGGTCAGCTCCAGCGTCGCGTCCACCTCGACCATCGGTAGCCGGCGACGGTCCGCCGCGATCGCGACCTCCTCCCGCGTAAGCGCCTTTTCCCGGGCCCGCAACCGGGCGACCTCGGCCTCGAACGCGGCGCGGTCGGCGACCGGCGGCAGGGCGATGACATCGTCTGTGCTCGTTTGCTGCGTCATGCCCGGTACGTCGGAGCAAGCGCCGGTCGCTCGACGCGGTCTTGACGGTTTGATCCTGGACATTTAGTATCTAGGTTATGAAGATGAACGAGGGCGTCGAGTGGGGCATGCACACCTGCGTGAACCTCAGCTGGATGCCCGGCGAGGCACTGCCGGCCAAGAAGCTCGCCGCCTTCTACGAGCTTCCCACGGCGTACCTGAACAAGCAGCTGCAAGCGCTCACCCGGGCCGGAATCCTCTCTTCGACCTCCGGCCCCAAAGGCGGCTTCCAGCTCGCCCGGCCGACCGACCGGATCACCCTGCTCGACATCGTCGTCGCCATCGACGGACCCGACGAGGCGTTCCGCTGCACCGAGATCCTCAAGGCCGGACCAGGCGCCGACCCGCGGGAGGACTACCGCACGACCTGCCTGATCTCCCAGGCGATGCGCCAGGCCGAGCTGGTCTACCGGCGCGAACTGGCCGCCCGCACGATCGCCGACATCGTCGCCGACGTCGAGCGGCAGTTCCCGCGGTCGCCGGAGAGCACCCGCGCCTGGTTCGCCAACCTGAAGTCCTGAGCTGTTTCAGGACTCGATTCTGGACATCCAATATCCAATTAAGGAGCACTGTCATGACCACCACCCCGATCGTCGTCCGCGCCGCCCAGGCCGAGGTGCTCAGCGCCAGCGGCGTCACGCTGCTCGCCGACACCCCCGCCACCGACGGCCACCTGACCAGCCACCGGTCGGTCTTCCAGCCGGGCAAGGAAGGTGCTCCCCCGCACCTGCACCGCGAGGCGTCCGAGCTGTTCTACATCCTGTCCGGCAGCCTGCGCGTACTGACCGGCGAGCAGCTGATCACGCTCGACCAGGGCGACTTCCTCGTCGTACCGCCGAACACGCCGCACGCCTTCGAGGCGGCCGGCGGCGACCAGACCGAGGTGCTCTTCGTACTCACCCACGCCAAGCCGCGCTTCGACTACTACCGCCTGCTCGAAGGCGTCTACCGCGGCGAGACCGACCCCGCGGTACTCGCCACCACCAGCGACCAGTTCGACAACCACTACGTCGACAGCCCGACCTGGAAGAACCGCTGAGCCCCGTACTCCCGCTGGAGCAGGCCCTGCGGACGTTCGAGCAGATCCTTCGCAGGCCCGCGACTTCCTCGTCGCGCTCGGACGCGGCTGCCGACGCGAGGCAGTCCGGCCCTCTTCTTCGGCGCACTGGAGCGGATGAGCACCCCGTCACTCCCCTACCGCCAGCCGACCCCCCGAGGCCCGCGGCCACCCCCGCACCACCTTGAGCACCACCCAGCCACCAACCGCCTTCACCGATGACCAGCCGATGCCCAAAGTCCCGCACTCCGGCAAACCCCGAGCCACCCCGCCCCACCTTGAGCACCACCCAGCCACCAACCGCCTTCACCGATGACCAGCCGATGCCCAAAGTCCCGCACTCCGGCAAACCCCCGCCGCCCTGCCGCCGCCCGATCCCGGCAACCCTCGCCTCCACCCGGCCCCGGCCACCCTCGCCTCTGCCCCGACAACACTGGCCCCGCCCGTGCCGCGCAACCCCGCCCGCGACCTCCACCTCCACCGGCCATCCCACCCCGCTTTGAGCACGGGCCAGTCACCACAAGCTTCAAACGGCGACTGGCCCGTGCTCAAAGCGGGCCGATCGGGCGAGGGGTGCGAGGGGTGCGGGATTCGGATGGTGGGTGGGATGGGTGCGGGATTCGGATAGGTGGGGTACGGAGTTCGGATGGTGGCGGGCCGGGCGCGGCCTCGGCGGGTGTGGGCTGCGGTAGTGGCGGGGCCGGGTTCAGATTCGGTGGGCGGCGCGGATAGACAGGGCGCGCGTACGGGTCAGTCCTTCTCCAGCAGGGTTTTCAGGGTTTCGAGGTCGGCTTGTACTGCGGTGGCGTCGGCCTCGAACTCCGCGTCGGTCATCCCGGGCCGGCGGCGCAGGCTGAAGACGACCTCGCAGCCGGTGCCGTCGGCAATCACCCGCATCGGGTTGTACGTCGCCTCGCCGGTCGGCAGCGTCACGGTGTGGTCGAGCACACCGAAGGGGTTGCGGGGCGCGAAGCTGAGCTCGATCCGGCCCATCGGCGAGTCGGCGAACCACCGGTCGCCGACGCGCTCGACCGAGCTGCTCAGTCCGGCGGCCCACGCGGGCAGGTTCGCCGGGTCGGAGGCGTAGTCGTACACGACCTCCGCCGGGCGATCGACAACAGTGCTGAGGTGCCGGGTCATCGACGTCATGACCGCGACGCTATCCGGCCGTCGCCGCCGCGGTCTTGAACGGATCGGACGTGGCTCTCAGCGGATTCACAGCAGCTTCTTATCGCCCGCGCGCCGTTTCGCGGAACGCCGCTCGCGGTCTCCGCCGTTGTCGATGGAAAGGTCCGCGCGGACGTCCGGGTGTCACCGGCGAGCTGCGGGCCAGGAAAGGAGTTCCGTTGACAGAGTTGATGGTCGCGCCGGAGGTGCACCGGGCCGGGCATCCGGACCCGGGCGAACTGCGCTACCCGGCGGACTCGCTCGTGGTGCTGGCAGGGATTCCCGGAGCCGGCAAGAGCACGCTGCTGGCCCGGCTGTTCCCGGCCGGCAGCGACGTCCGAGTGCTCGACTCCGCCGCCGTCCGCGCACGGTGGAAGCCGGCGCTCGGCGCGATCCCGTACCCGCTCTGGCGCCCACTGATGCACCTCGCGTACTACGTGCAGGTGCTGCGGGCGATGCGCGACGGCGGGCCGCTCGTCATCCACGACTGCGCGACGAGACCGTGGGTGCGGCAGTTGATCGGCCGGGCCGCGTCGCACAACGGGCTGGCCGTCCACCTGATCATGCTGGACGTGCCGGAGGACGTGGCCCGGCTGGGACAGCGGGCGCGCAACCGCGTCGTACGCGCCGGCAGCATGGCCAAGCACAGCAGACGTTGGCCCCGACTCGTCGAGCTCGCCTCGGTCGACCCCAGCCACGTCGTACCGGGCGCAGCCTCAGCAGTGGTCCTCACCCGCCCCCAGGCCAACAACCTCCACCACCTCACCTTCACCCCCGCCGCCCCCACCCCCACCCTCTGACCGCCAAGTTGTGGGTTATCCCCCGATATGACGACGGGTGAACCCACAACTTGCGGGGTTATCCCCGCAAAATGCGGGGGGTGCGGAGGTGCGGCGGCGGGCGGGTGCAGGTGGCGGCGGGGGCGGGTGGGTGGGGTCAGACGGAGCGGGTGACCACCAGGTCGCAGAGGGATTCCAGGGCGGAGCGGGCGATGCCCTCGGGCAGGTCGGTGAGCAGTTTGCGGGCGTCGTCGGCGCGGCGGCGAACGTCTTCCTCGGCCTGCTGGAGGGATGGGTGCACGCGCAGGGCGGCCAGCGTCTCGGCCAGGCGGGCGTCGTCGGTGAGGTCGGAGTCGAGCAGCTCCAGCAGCCGGGCGTCCTCGGGCTTCGCCGGGTCGGCCTGGGCGCGGAAGATCAGCACCGGCAGGGTCGGTACGCCCTCGCGTAGGTCGGTGCCGGGAGTCTTGCCGGACTGGCCGGACTCCGAGGTGACGTCGAGGATGTCGTCGGCCAGCTGGAACGCGGTGCCGATCTCCTCGCCGAACGCCCGCAACGCCTCCTGCACCTCGGCCGGGGCGCCGGCGAACCGGGCCCCGAACAGCGCCGACGTCGCGATCAGCGAACCGGTCTTGTCGGCGACCACCGACAGGTAGTGCGCCAGCGGGTCCTGGCCCTCGCCGACCCCGAGGGTCTCCCGGATCTGGCCCTCGACCAGCCGGCCGAAGGTCCGGGCCTGGATCCGGACCGCCTCCGGGCCGAGCGAGGCGACCAGGTCGGACGCCTTGGCGAACAGCCAGTCGCCGGCCAGGATCGCGACCGAGTTGTCCCAGGCCGCGTTCGCCGTGGAACTGCCGCGGCGCAGCGCGGCCTCGTCCATCACGTCGTCGTGGTGCAGCGTCGCCACGTGGGTCAGCTCGACCACGACGGCCGCGTCGACCACCTCGGTGGCCGTGGGCCGCGGCCCGAACTCCGCGGCCAGCAGGACCAGCAGCGGCCGGAACCGCTTGCCGCCGGCCACCATGACGTGCTGTGCGGCCTGGGTGACGAACGGCGCCTCGGACTGGGTGGAGTCACGCAGCGCCTGCTCGACCCGTTCCAGCCCAGCACGGACCCGGGACTCGAGCGCCTCGTCGGCGAACGCGAATCCCAGGCTCTGCGCCGGCAGCGGAGTCGGACTCAACGGATGAACTCACCCGCGCGGGCCGCCAGGTCCAGCACCGGTCCGGGAACCAGACCGAGCACCACCGTGGCGGCGAGACCCAGCGCGACGGCGGCCGTGGTCTGCCACCCGGGCAGGGCCACGTCCGGAGCGTCCTCCGGCAGGTCCGAGAAGAACATCAGCACGATCACCCGGACGTAGAAGAACGCGGCGACCAGGCTGCACAGCACCGCCACCACGACCAGCGGCCAGGCGCCACCGGTCCAGGCCGCGGTGAACACCGCCCACTTGCCGGTGAAGCCCGAGGTCAGCGGGATGCCGGCGAAAGCGAGCAGAAAAATGGCGAAGATGCCGGCCAGCAGCGGCGACTTCTTGCCCAGCCCGGCCCACCGGGACAGGTGGGTGGCCTCGCCGCCCGCGTCCCGGACCAGCGTGACCACGGCGAAGGCGCCGACGGTCGCGAAGCCGTAGGTGACCAGGTAGAACAGCACCGCCTGGGTCGAGGTGATCCCGTTGGTCACCCCGCTGCCGGTCTGCGCCAGGCCGACGAACGCGGTGAGCAGGAAGCCCGCGTGCGCGATCGACGAGTAGGCCAGCATGCGCTTCACGTCGGTCTGGGTGATCGCGACGATCGAGCCGACCACCATGGTGAGGATCGCGACGACCCACATCATCGGCGCCCAGTCCCACCGGGTACCGCCGAGGGCGACGTAGAAGACCCGCATCAGCCCGATGAACGCGGCGATCTTGGTGCAGGCCGCCATGAACCCGGTGACCGGGGTCGGCGCGCCCTGGTAGACGTCCGGCGTCCAGGAGTGGAACGGCACCGCGCCGACCTTGAACAACAGGCCGACCGCGAGCAGGGCGGTTCCGGCCAGCAGGATCGCGTCGCCGCCGGTCTTGGTGGCCAGCGCGTCGGCGATGCCGCCGAGCGACATGGTGCCGGCGTACCCGTACAGCAGGGCGATGCCGAACAGCAGGAACGCCGAGGCGAACGAGCCGAGCAGGAAGTACTTCATCGCCGCTTCCTGCGAGATCAGCCGGCGGCGCCGGGCCAGCCCGCAGAGCAGGTACAGCGGCAGCGAGAAGACCTCGAGCGCGACGAACAGCAGCAGCAGGTCGTTGGAGGCCGCGAACAGCATCATGCCGCCGATCGCGAACAGCGTCAGCGGGAAGACCTCGCTGTGCTCGACCCGGGCCGCAGTGCCCTCGCGCTCGGCCTCGCTGCCCGGGATCGCGGCCGCCTGGCCGGCGAACGCCGACAGGCCACCGTCGATCGAGCGCTCGGCGAACAGCAGCACGCTGATCAGCGTCAGGGCCAGCAGGATCACCCAGGTGAACAGCGCCGGGCCGTCGACCGAGATCGCGCCCTGAGCGGCGATCAGCTTGGTGTCGTCGGCCATCAGCAGCACGGTCAGTACGCCGGCCACCAGCAGGGCGACGACCGTGATCGCCACCTGGACCAGGTGCCGCCAGGCCCGCGGCAGGAACGCCTCGACGAGCACGCCGAGGCACGCCGCACCGAAGATCACGAACAACGGCATCAGCTCGTTGTACTCGATCTTGGGCGCGACGAAGTCCGCCAGCGGCGCCGCCAGCACAGTCTGCGCCGACAGATTGAAGCTCACTTCTGTCCCTCCGTCACGGGGATCTCCGGGGCCTTGTCAGTGACACCCACGCGCTGCATCGTCGACTCCACCGCGGGCTTGATGATGTCCACCACCGGCTTGGGGTAGATCCCGAAACCGACGATCAGCAGCGCCAGCGGCGCGATCGCGAGCACCTCGCGGGCGTTCAGGTCCTTCAGCTTCTCGATCCCGTCGCGGACCGGCCCGGTCATCAGGCGCTGGTACATGATCAGGATGTAGAGCGCGGCCAGCACGATGCCGAGCACCGCGACCACGGCGATCACCTTGTGCCGGCTGAAGGTGCCGGCCAGCACCATGAACTCGCTGATGAACGGCGACAGACCCGGCAGCGCGAGGCTGGACAGGCCGGCGAACAGGAACGTGCCGGCCAGCACCGGGGCCACCTTCTCCACGCCGCCGTAGTCCGCGATCCGGGCCGAGCCGCGGCGCGAGATCAGGTACCCGGCGACCAGGAACAGCGCCGCGGTCGAGAGTCCGTGGTTGAACATGTAGAGCGTCGAGCCGGTCATGCCCTGCGAGGTCAGCGCGAAGATGCCCATCACGATGAACCCGAAGTGCGAGATCGAGGTGTAGGCGATCAGCCGCTTGATGTCGGTCTGCCCGATCGCCACCAGCGCGCCGTACAGCACGCTGATCAGCGCCAGCACCAGGACCACCGGGGTGGCCCACTCCGACGCGTTCGGGAACAGCCCCAGGCAGAACCGGATCATGCCGAAGGTGCCGATCTTGTCCAGGATGCCGACCAGCAGCACCGACGTGCCCGGCGTCGCCTCGGCGGCGGCGTCCGGCAGCCAGGTGTGGAACGGCACCATCGGCGCCTTCACCGCGAAGGCGAAGAAGAAGCCGAGGAACAGCCAGCGCTCGGTGTTCTGGCTCATGTCGACCTTGATCAGGTCGGTGAGCAGGTACGACGGCTCGCCGCTCTTGGCCGAGACGACGTACAGGCCGACCACCGACGCCAGCATCAGCAGACCGCCGAGCAGCGAGTAGAGCAGGAACTTCACCGCCGCGTACGACCGCTGCGCGCCACCGAAGCCGCCGATCAGGAAGTACATCGGGATCAGCGTGGCCTCGAACAGCACGTAGAACAGGAACACGTCGGTGGCGGCGAACACGCCCAGCGACAGCACCTCGAGGGCCAGGATCCAGGCGAAGAAGGACTTCTCCGACCAGCGCCCGCCCTTGGCGTCGTTCCAGGACGCCAGCTGGACGATCGGGGTGAGCAGTGCGGTCAGCACGATCAGCACCAGGCCGACCCCGTCGAGGCCGAGCGCGTAGTGCGCGCCGAACGCCTCGATCCAGGTGTGGGTCTCCTCGTAGTCGGCCGCCCCGTTGCGGTGGTAGCCGACCGTGATCACCAGGGTCAGGGCCAGGGTGGCCAGCGAGAAGCCCAGCGACACCTGCTTGGCGAGCAGGCCGCTGGCCTTGGGCACCGCCATCGTGACCAGGGCTCCCACGAACGGCAGGAGCAGGAGAAACGTCAGCCAACCGATGTTCACGACAACCTCACCGCGAGGAGGGCGACGACCACGAAAGCGGCGCCGAAGACCATGCTGAGTGCGTACGAACGGACGAAGCCCGTCTGGAACCGGCGGAGCCGGCCGGACAGCCCGCCGAAGAGTGCGGCCAGCCCGTTCACCAGGCCGTCGACGCCCCGGTTGTCGAGCCAGACCAGGGTCCGGGTGAGGTACTGGCCCGGACGCATCAGGACCGCCTCGTTCAGCGCGTCGCCGTACAGGTCACGGCGGGCGAAGGTGGTGACCGGCGAGACCTTGACCGGCGCCTCGCGCGGGATCTCGTGGCGGTACCGCAGGAAACCGATCGCGGCACCGACGGCGACCACGGCGACCGTGATCAGCGTCATCACCAGCGCGCTGACCGGCGGGTGGTGCTCCTCGTGACCGACCACCGGCTCCAGCCAGTGCACGATCCAGTGGCCGCCGAGGAAGTACAGCGCACCACCGAAGACCGACAGCACCGCCAGCACGATCAGCGGGACCGTCATCGACGACGGCGACTCGTGCGGGTGCACGTCCTCGGCCCAGCGCTTCTTGCCGAAGAACGTCATCATCATCAGCCGGGTCATGTAGAACGCGGTGATGCCGGCGGCCAGCAGAGCGCACAGACCGATCACGAAGTTCTCCGCGAACGCGGCCTCGATGATCTTGTCCTTGCTCCAGAAGCCGGCGAAGCCCGGGAACCCGATGATCGCCAGGTAGCCCATCGCGAAGGTGACGAAGGTGACCTTCATCGACAGGCGCAGCGCGCCGTAGTGGCGCATGTTCACGTCGTCGTTCATGCCGTGCATCACCGAGCCGGCGCCGAGGAACATGTTGGCCTTGAAGAAGCCGTGCGTGATCAGGTGGAAGATCGCGAACACGTAGCCCGCCGGGCCGAGGCCGGCGGCGAGCATCATGTAACCGATCTGGCTCATCGTCGAACCGGCGAGCGCCTTCTTGATGTCGTCCTTGGCGCACCCGATGATCGCACCGGCCAGCACCGTCACCGTTCCGACGATCACGACCGCGGTGGAAGCCACCTCGGTGTGCTCGTAGATCGCGCTCGACCGGGTGACCAGGTAGACGCCGGCGGTGACCATGGTCGCGGCGTGGATCAGGGCCGAGACCGGGGTCGGGCCCTCCATCGCGTCCAGCAGCCAGGACTGCAGCGGCACCTGGGCGGACTTGCCGCAGGCCGCCAGCAGCAGCATCAGGCCGAGCAGCGTGGCCCAGGTGGACGACAGGCCCTCGGCGCCGGCGTTCACGGTGGCGAACGCGGACGAGCCGAACAGCGCCCACATGCTCATCACCGCGAGCGACAGGCCGATGTCACCGACCCGGTTCACCACGAACGCCTTCTTGGCGGCGGTGGCGGCCGAGTGCCGGTCCTGCCAGAACCCGATCAGCAGGTACGACGCCAGACCGACGCCTTCCCAGCCGACGAAGACCAGCAGGTAGTCGGCGGCCAGCACCAGCAGCAGCATCGCCGCGATGAACAGGTTCAGGTAGGCGAAGAAGCGGCGCCGGCGTGGGTCGTGCGACATGTAGCCGATCGAGTAGATGTGGATCAGCGACCCGACACCCGTGATCAGCAGCACGAACAGGATCGACAGCTGGTCGACCAGCAGGGTGACGTCCACCCGGACGCTGCCGACCGAGAACCACTCGAACAGCTTGACCGTCTCGGACCGCTCCTCGGCGTCGTGCCCCTGCATCTGGAAGAACAGCAGCGCACCGCAGACGAAGGAGGCCAGCGACGCCGCGGTGCCAAGCAGGTGTCCCCAGGCGTTGGTGGCCTTGCCACCGAGCAGGAGGATCGCCGCCGACACCGCTGGAATCGCGACCAGCAGCCACGCGAGCTCATGACTCATCGGTGATTACCTCAGTACTTGAGCAGGTTGGCGTCGTCGACCGAGGCCGAGCGACGGGTGCGGAAGATGGCCATGATGATCGCCAGGCCGATCACGACCTCGGCGGCGGCCACCACCATCACGAAGAAGGCGGCGATCTGGCCGTCGAGGTTGCCGTGCTGGCGGGCGAAGCTGACGAACGCCAGGTTGGTCGCGTTCAGCATCAGTTCGACGCACATGAACACGACGATGGCGTTGCGGCGCACCAGCACGCCGAGCGCGCCGATGCTGAACAGGATCGCCGAGAGCACGATGTACGGCTCGGTGGTCACGCCTGGCTCCCTTCGCTGGAGGCGGGGTCGTTCGTGGCCGCGTTGCTGTCCGGCCGTCCGGTGGACGAGCCCGCGTCGAGCTTCTGGACGGCCTCGATGTCGGCCCGCTCCTCCGACTCGGGCAACACGGTGCCACGAGCCTGCAGGACCCGCGACACCGAGGTCGGTGCGATCGACCCGTCCGGCAGCAGAGCCGGGGTGTCGACGGCGTTGTGCCGGGCCAGCACACCGGGCGTCGGCAGCGGGCCGGGGTGCACGCCGGTGTCGGCGTACTTGCGGATCCGCTCCTCGGCCAGGTCGCGCTGGGTCTTCTTACGGGTCAGCCGCTCCCGGTGGGCCAGCATCATCGCGCCCATCGCCGCGGTGATCAGCAGCGCCGAGGTCACCTCGAAGGCGAAGACGTACTTGCCGAACAGCAGCTGCGCGATGCCCTTGGGGTTGCCGTCCGGCTGGGCCTGGCCCAGACCGATCGGGTCGCCGTACACGGCGTTGCCGACGGCGAACACCACCAGCACGGCGAAGCCGAGGAAGGCGAGCCCGGCGAGCAGGCGCTGGCCGCGGATCGTCTCCACCAGGGAGTCGGACGCGTCGACACCGACCAGCATCAGCACGAACAGGAACAGCATCAGGATCGCGCCGGTGTAGACGATGATCTGCACCGCGAACAGGAACGGCGCGTCCTGGGCCGCGTACTGCACGGCCAGGCAGATCATCACGGTGGCCAGCAGCAGCGCCGAGTGCACCGCCTTGCGGACCAGGATCATCGCGATCGCTGCCAGCACCATCACCGGTGCCAGCAGCCAGAACGCGAACTGGCCGCCGGTGACCATTGCGATCACTTCTCGCCACCACCCTCGGCGGGCACGGCCGCGCCGGTCAGCCCGAGGTAGTAGTCCTTGTCCGTGGTGCCGAGCTGCATCGCGTGCGGCGGCTCCTCCATGCCCGGCAGGAGCGGGGCCAGCAGGTCCTTCTTCTCGTAGATGAGCGACTCGCGGGACCGGTCGGCCAGCTCGTACTCATTGGTCATCGTGAGCGCCCGGGTCGGGCAGGCCTCGATGCACAGGCCGCAGAGGATGCAGCGCAGGTAGTTGATCTGGTACACCCGGCCGTACCGCTCACCGGGCGACATCCGGCCGCCCTCGGTGTTGTCGGCACCCTCGACGTAGATGGCGTCCGCGGGGCAGGCCCACGCGCACAGCTCGCAGCCGATGCACTTCTCCAGGCCGTCGGGCCAGCGGTTCAGCTGGTGCCTGCCGTGGAACCGCGGCGCGGTCGGCTTCTTGTCGAACGGGTACTGCTCGGTGAACACCTTGCGGAACATCGTCCGGAAGGTGACACCGAAACCGGCGACCGGATCCCAGAGGGATTCTTTGACACTAGCCACGGCTGCCTGCCCTCGATTTCGGCTCGGTGTGTTGACTGGGGAGCGGTGGTGGCACCGGGAACCCGCCGGCGAACGCGTCGAACTCGGCGTCCTCGGCGACAGGTTCGGTCTCGGTCTTCTTCTGCGGCAGGAACATGGTGGCCACCGCGATCAGCGCGATCACGCCGGCGGCGACCAGCAGCCAGGTGCGCGGGGTCTCCGCCTCGCGGCCGATGGCGCGCACGGTGGCGACCAGCACGATCCAGCCCAGCGAGACCGGGATCAGGATCTTCCAGCCCAGCTTCATGAACTGGTCGTAGCGCAGCCGCGGCAGCGTTCCGCGCAGCCAGATGTAGAAGAAGATGAAGCACATCATCTTGCCGACGAACCACAGCACCGGCCAGTAGCCGGAGTTCGCGCCGTCCCAGATCGAGATCGGCCAGGGCGCCCGCCAGCCGCCCAGGAACAGCGTGGTCGCCAGCGCGGACACCGTCGCCATGTTGATGTACTCGGCCAGGAAGAACATCGCGTACTTCATCGACGAGTACTCGGTCAGGAAGCCGGCGACCAGCTCGCCCTCGGCCTCCGGCAGGTCGAACGGCGCGCGGTTGGTCTCGCCGACCATCGAGATCACGTAGATCACGAACGACGGGAACAGCAGGAACGCGTACCAGCCCGGGATCGGGATGTCCGCGCCGAACAGGCCGATCGACTGCTGCGAGCCCTGGGCGGCGACGATCTCCGAGGTGGACATCGAGCCGGCGAACAGGAACACGGTGACCAGCGCCAGGCCCATCGCGACCTCGTAGGAGATCATCTGGGCGCTGGAGCGCAGACCGCCGAGCAGCGAGTACGTCGAGTTCGAGGACCAGCCGCCGAGCACGATGCCGTAGATGCCGATCGAGGCGACCGCCATCACGTACAGCACCGAGACCGGCAGGTCGGTGATCTGCAGGCGGGTGTAGGTGTCGGTGAACGGGATCTTCACCGTCGGTCCGAACGGGATCACCGCGAAGGTCAGGAAGGCCGGGATCGACACGATCACCGGCGCCGCGACGTAGACGAACTTGTCCACGCCCTTCGGCATCAGGTCTTCCTTGAACATCAGCTTCATGCCGTCGGCCAGCGACTGGAGCAGACCGAACGGGCCGTGCACGTTCGGGCCGACCCGGTGCTGCATCCGGGCCACCACCCGGCGCTCCCACCAGATGTTGAACAGGGTGAGCACGACCAGGAAGACGAAGACCAGCAGCACCTTCAGGCCCACGACCCACCAGGGGTCGTTGCCGAAGCCCGCGTCCGGCACGTCGGCCGTCGCCACCAGCGGCGTTGTCACAGCGATGGGACTCATGAGTTCCCTCCGGCGATCGTCACGATCGAGCCATGGTCGGCGTGCAGCGAACGGCGGACGTGCGAGTCGGCGGAGTTCGTCGGCAGCCAGACCACGTTGTCGGTCATCGGGGTGATCACGACCGGCAGCCGGATCGAGCCGGCGTCGGTGCTGACCACCAGCTCGTCGCCGTCGGCCACGCCGACCCGGTGCGCGGTGGTCAGCGACAGCCGGGCGACCGGCCGGCGCGCGGTGGCGACCAGGTGCGGCTCACCGTCGTTGCTGCGGCTCTCGTCGATCAGCATCCGCCAGGTGGCCAGCCGGGTCGAGTCGAACGCGCCGAGCGACGGACCGGCCTGGTACGTCGGCTCCTGCGCGCGGTCGCCGTCCCAGCGGCCGAGCTCGTCGTACTCGCGCTTGGCGCCGGCGGCGGTGCTGAACCCGAGCGACAGGTCCATCTCCTGGGCCAGCGCGGCCAGCGCCCGGACGTCGGGCATCGCGGCCGGCACCGGCAGCACCACCGGGAACGGGCGCTCGCGGCCCTCCCAGTTCACGAAGGTGCCGTCCTTCTCGGCCGTCGGAACGACCGGGAAGACCACGTCGGCGTGCTCGGTGACCTGGGAGTTGCGGACCTCGAAGCTGACCACGAACGGCGCCGCCTCGAGCGCGGCCAGGGCGGCCGCAGGGTTCGGCAGGTCGTCGATCTCGACGCCGGCCACGACCAGCGCCTGCAGCGAGCCGGCCGCGGCCAGGATCTCGCCGGTGTCCCGGCCGGCGGTGGCGGGCAGGTTCTCCACGCCCCACGCGGCCTGCAGGTCGACCCGGGCGGCCGGGTCGGAGACCAGCCGGCCACCGGGCAGCAGGCCCGGCAGGCAGCCGGCCTCGAGCGCGCCGCGGTCACCCGCGCGGCGCGGGATCCAGGCCAGCTGGGCGCCGGTGTCGAGGGCCAGCCGCAGCGCCGCGGACAGGGCGCCCGGCACCGCTGCGAGCCGCTCGCCGACGATGATCACCGAGTCGGCGCCGAGCGCGGCCTTCGCGGCCGCGCCGATCTCGCCCTGGTTGCCCAGGTCGGCCAGAACGGCGGCCTCGGTGCCCGGCGTGGTGGGGACCACGGCGCCGGACAGCTTCTCGACCCCGCGCGAGGCGTAGGACACCAGCGTGAAGATTTTGGTGCCGTTCTTCCGGACGCCCTTGCGGAGCCGGAGGAACACCGCCGGCGCCTCCTCCTCGGGCTCGAATCCGGCCAGCAGCACCGAGCCGGCCCGCTCGAGGTCGGAGAACGTCGTGCCCAGGCCGGTGCCGGCCACCGCGGCGGCCAGGAAGTCGGCCTCCTCGGCGGAGTGCGGACGGGCCCGGAAGTCGATGTCGTTGGTGCCGAGCGCGACCCGGGCGAACTTCGAGTACGCGTAGGCGTCCTCCAGCGTCAGCCGGCCACCGGTCAGCACGGCGGCGTTGCCCCGGGCCGCGGTCAGCTTGCCGGCCGCGAAGTGCAGCGCCTCCGGCCAGGACGCCGGCCGCAGCTCGCCGTTCTCACGGATCAGCGGGTGGGTCAGCCGGTCACCGGTGGACGCGTAGTTGAACGCGAACCGGTCGCGGTCGGAGATCCACTCCTCGTTCACCTCGGGGTCGTCACCGGCGAGCCGGCGCATCACCTTGCCGCGGCGGTAGTCGACCCGGATCGAGGCGCCGCTGGAGTCGTGCTCGGCGACGCTCCACACCGACACCAGGTCGAACGGCCGGGACCGGAACCGGTACGCCGCGCTGGTGAGCGCGCCGACCGGGCAGATCTGGATCGTGTTGCCGGAGAAGTAGCTCTCGAACGGCTCCTTCTCGTAGATGCCGACCTGCTGCAGCGCGCCCCGCTCGACCAGCGCGATGAACGGGTCACCGGCGATCTGCTCGGAGAACCGGGTGCAGCGGGCGCAGAGCACGCAGCGCTCGCGGTCCAGCAGCACCTCGGCGGAGATGTTGATCGGCTTGGGGAAGGTCCGCTTGATCTCGTGGAACCGCGACTCGCCGGCGCCGTTGGTCATCGCCTGGTTCTGCAGCGGGCACTCGCCGCCCTTGTCGCAGACCGGGCAGTCCAGCGGGTGGTTGATCAGCAGGAACTCCATGTTGCCCTGCTGGGCCTTGTCCGCCACCGGCGAGGTCACCTGGGTGCGGATCACCATGCCGTCGGCAACGGTCAGCGTGCAGGAGGCCTGCGGCTTCGGCATACCGCGGCCGTTGCCGGCGTCGGTCACCTCGACCAGGCACTGCCGGCAGGCGCCGACCGGGTCCAGCAGCGGGTGGTCGCAGAACCGCGGGATCTGGATCCCGATCTGCTCCGCGGCCCGGATCGCCAGGCTGTTCTTCGGGACCTTGACCTCGATGTCGTCGATGGTCACGGTGACCAGGTCGACCTTCGCGACCTCGGCGCCCGACGAGGGGTTGGCTTGGATGGTCATGGGGCCTCCTGGTCTGGACTGAGGAACGGAGGGAGCGAAGCGACCGAAGAGACGAGGGAAGACCAGGAGTCGAGCCCCATGACCCGCCGAGCCGGAGGCGAGGCAGACAATGCGGTCATGCGCTTGCTCCAGCGGTCGCGAAGACGGTGGACGCCATCGGGTCGAACGGGCAGCCGCCGTGGGTGAAGTGCGCCAGGTACTCGTCCTTGAAGTACTGGATCGAGCTGGTGATCGGGCTGGTGGCGCCGTCGCCGAGGGCGCAGAACGACCGGCCCAGGATGTTGTCGCACAGGTCGAGCAGGGTCTCGAGGTCCTGCTCGGTGCCCTTGCCGGCCTCCAGCCGCTCCAGGATCTGGACCAGCCACCAGGTGCCCTCCCGGCAGGGGGTGCACTTGCCGCAGGACTCGTGCTTGTAGAACTCGGTCCAGCGCAGCACGGCGCGCACCACGCAGGTGGTGTCGTCGAAGATCTGCAGCGCCTTCGTGCCCAGCATCGAGCCGACCGACCCGACGCCCTCGTAGTCCAGCGGGACGTCGAGGTGCTCAGCGGTCAGCAGCGGCGTCGACGAGCCGCCCGGAGTCCAGAACTTGAGCTCGTGCCCCTCCCGGACACCGCCGGCCAGGTCGAGCAGCTGGCGCAGGGTGATGCCGAGCGGAGCCTCGTACTGGCCAGGCCGGGTGACGTGGCCGGACAGCGAGTACAGCGTCATGCCCTTGGACTTCTCGGTGCCCATCGAGCCGAACCAGTCCGCGCCGTTCTTGATGATGGCGGGAACAGAAGCGATCGACTCGACGTTGTTGATCACCGTGGGGCACCCGTACAGACCCGCGACGGCCGGGAACGGAGGACGCAGCCGGGGCTGCCCGCGACGGCCCTCGAGCGAGTCGAGCAGCGCGGTCTCCTCGCCGCAGATGTACGCGCCGGCGCCGGCGTGCACGATCACGTCGAGGTCGTAGCCGCTGCCGAGGATGTCGGTGCCGATCAGCCCGGCGGCCTTGGCCTCCTCGACCGCCTGCTGCAGCCGGCGGATCACGTGCAGCACTTCACCGCGCACGTAGATGAACGCCGTCGAGGCGCGGATCGCGTACGACGCGATGATGACGCCCTCGACCAGCGTGTGCGGCGAGGCGAGCATCAGCGGGATGTCCTTGCAGGTGCCCGGCTCGGACTCGTCCGCGTTCACCACCAGGTACTTCGGCTTGGGGTTGTCCTGCGGGATGAAGGACCACTTCATGCCGGTCGGGAAGCCCGCGCCACCACGGCCGCGCAGACCGGAGTCCTTCACCGCGGTCACCACGTCGGCCGGCTGCATCCGCAGCGCGGTGCGCAGCGCCTCGTAACCGCCGGACCGCTGGTACGACGCCAGCTGCCAGGAACGGATCTGGTCCCAGTTGTCGGACAGCACCGGGGTCAGCATGGTCAGTCCTCCTTCCGGGTGTCTTCGGTGTGGACCGCCTGGGACTCCTTGCCCGGCTGGTCCTCGGGCCGCGGACCGGCCGCCGCCTCCGGGGAGACGGTCTGCTCGGCCGCCGTACCGCTGCTGGTGTGGCCGCCGGCCGGAGCCGTCCAGTTGCGCTCGCGGGCCAGCCGCAGACCGGCCAGCGTCGCCTTGCCGCCGGTCGGTCCCTCGTCGGCGCGGCCGTCGGGGAACCCGGCCAGCACCCGCTCGGCCTCGCGCCAGGTGCAGATCGTGGCGCCGCGCGGTGACTTCACCTCGGTGCCGTCGCGCAGGTCGTCCACCAGCTGGGTGGCCGACTCCGGCGTCATGTCGTCGAAGAACTCCCAGTTCACCATCATCACCGGCGCGTAGTCGCAGGCGGCATTGCACTCGATGTGCTCGAGGGTGATCTTGCCGTCCTCGGTGGTCTCGTCGTTGCCGACGTCCAGGTGCTGCTTGAGCCGCTCGAAGATCAGGTCGCCGCCCATCACCGCGCAGAGCGTGTTGGTGCAGACCCCGACGTGGTAGTCGCCGACCGGGCGGCGCTTGTACATCGTGTAGAAGGTGGCCACCGCGGACACCTCGGCGCCGGTCAGCCCGAGCACGTCGGCGCAGGCCTCGATGCCCTCCGGGGTGACCCGGCCCTCGACCGACTGCACCAGGTGCAGCATCGGCAGCAGCGCCGACCGGCCGACCGGGTACCGGGCCGCCAGCTCGCGCATCTCGGCGATCGTCGTCTCGCTGATCTTCGAGTCGCCGGTGCTGTAGGGCACGGGCTTGTCGGTCGCAGTCGTGTGGTTCTCGGCCATTTAGCGGTCCACTCCACCCATCACCGGGTCAAGGCTGGCGACGGCGACGATCACGTCGGCGACCTGTGCGCCCTCGCACAGGATCGGCATCGCCTGCAGGTTTGCGAAGGACGGGTCGCGGAAGTGCGCCCGGTACGGCTTGGTGCCGCCGTCGGAGACCAGGTGGCAGCCCAGCTCGCCGCGCGGCGACTCGACCGCGACGTACGCCTGGCCGGCCGGCACCCGGAAGCCCTCGGTGACCAGCTTGAAGTGATGGATCAGCGCTTCCATCGACTCGCCCATGATGTGCTTGATGTGGTCGAGCGAGTTGCCCATGCCGTCGTTGCCGACCGCGAGCTGGCTCGGCCAGCCGATCTTCTTGTCGGCCACCATCACCGGCTCGCCGTCCATCCGGGCCAGCCGGTCGGCGCACTGCTCGACGATTTTGAGCGACTCGTGCATCTCCTGCAGCCGGACCC
Source organism: Kribbella flavida DSM 17836 (assembly GCF_000024345.1). Lineage (NCBI taxonomy): Bacteria > Bacillati > Actinomycetota > Actinomycetes > Propionibacteriales > Kribbellaceae > Kribbella > Kribbella flavida. The sequence goes on from NC_013729.1 coordinate 6,736,214, forward strand.
GGAACCGGCCGTACGAGTCGGCGGTGTCCCAGGTGGGCACGTCGAAGTCGTAGGTCTCGTAGCCGCAGTACGGCTGGGTCTTGCGCAGGTCCAGGCCGTAGCCGGTGGCGCGCAGCGGCGGGCCGGAGATGCCCAGCGCCATGCACCCGGTCAGGTCCAGGTAGCCGACGTCCTGCAGCCGGGACTTGAAGATCGGGTTCGCGTTGCAGAGCTCGGCGTACTCCGGCAGGTGCTTGTTCATCCAGGTGATGTAGTCCCGGATCTTGTCCAGCGCACCCGGCGGCAGGTCCTGGGCGACGCCGCCCGGCCGGATGAACGCGTGGTTCATCCGCAGGCCGGTGATCAGCTCGAACAGGTCGAGCGTCATCTCCCGCTCCCGGAAGCCGATCGTCATCACGGTCAGCGCGCCGATCTCCATGCCGCCGGTGGCGATGCAGACCAGGTGGCTGCTGATCCGGTTGAGCTCCATCAGGAGCACCCGCATCACGTTGGCCTTCTCGGGGATCTGGTCCTCGATGCCGAGCAGCCGCTCGACCGCCAGGCAGTAGGCCGCCTCGTTGTAGAACGGCGACAGGTAGTCCATCCGGGTGCAGAACGTGACGCCCTGCGTCCAGGAACGGAACTCCATGTTCTTCTCGATGCCGGTGTGCAGGTAGCCGATGCCGCAGCGGGCCTCGGTCACCGTCTCGCCCTCGATCTCGAGGATCAGCCGGAGCACGCCGTGGGTGGACGGGTGCTGCGGGCCCATGTTGACGACGATGCGCTCTTCGGGCTCCTCGCCCAGGCCGGCCACGACCGAGTCCCAGTCCTGACCGGTGACGGTGAAGACCTTGCCCTCGGTGGTGTCGCGCGCGTCGGCGTACGGATCTGTCGTGGTCATCAGTTGTAAGACCTCCGCGTGTCGGGCGGCGGGATGACGGCGCCCTTGTACTCGACGTCGATGCCGCCGAGCGGGTAGTCCTTGCGTTGCGGGTGGCCCGGCCAGTCGTCGGGCATCTGGATCCGGGTCAGCGCCGGGTGACCGTCGAAGACGATGCCGAAGAAGTCCCAGGTCTCGCGCTCGTGCCAGTCGTTGGCCGGGTAGACCGAGACGATCGACGGGATGTGCGGGTCCGCGTCGGGCACCGACACCTCCAGCCGGATCCGCCGGTTGTGGGTGATCGAGAGCAGGTGGTAGACCGCGTGCAGCTCCCGGCCGGTCTCGTTCGGGTAGTGCACGCCGTTCACGCCGGAGCAGAACTCGAACCGCAGCGCCTCGTCGTCACGCAGGTGCTGGGCGACCTCGACCAGCCGCTCCGGCACGACGTGCAGGGTCAGCTCGCCCCGGTCGACCACGACCTTCTCGATCGCGCCGTCGCCGACCAGGGCCTCCAGGCGCTCGGTGGCGCCGTCGAACCAGGAGCCGTACGGCTTCGGCGTACCGCCGGGCAGCGCGACCTGGCGGCGCAGGCCGCCGAAGCCGGAGGTGTCACCACTGCCCTTGACGCCGAACATGCCCTCGCGCTGGTCGATCACCTCGGCGCCCGGCGTCTGAGCGTCGCCGGCCGGCGCGGTGGCCGGAAGGTTCTCCGGCTGGTGCTCGCTCATCGCAGCAGGCCCTTCATCTCGAGCGTCGGGGCGGCGGTCAGCGCGGCCTGCTCCTGCTCGGCCTGCAGCGCCTTCTTGTGCGCGCCGAGCTTGCCGTGCTGGATGTCGTCGTGCAGCTTGAGGAAGGCGTCGAGCAGCATCTCCGGCCGCGGCGGGCAGCCGGGCAGGTACATGTCGACCGGGACGACGTGGTCCACGCCCTGGACGATCGCGTAGTTGTTGAACATGCCGCCCGAGGAGGCGCACACACCCATCGCCAGCACCCACTTCGGGTTCGGCATCTGGTCGTAGATCTGGCGCAGCACCGGAGCCATCTTCTGGCTCACCCGGCCGGCCACGATCATCAGGTCGGCCTGCCGGGGCGACGCCCGGAAGACCTCCATGCCGAACCGGGCCGCGTCGTAGCGCGGGGCACCGGTGGTCATCATCTCGATCGCGCAGCAGGCCAGCCCGAAGGTTGCCGGCCACAACGAGGCCTTCCGCATGTAGCCGGACAGGCCTTCGATCGTGGTCAGCAGCACGCCGGCCGGAAGCTGTTCCTCAACACCCATAGGTCAGTCCCACTCCAGTCCGCCGCGACGCCAGACGTAGGCGTAGGCGACGAAGACGGTTGCGATGAAGATGACCATCTCGATCAACCCGAACAGCGCCATCTGGTCGAAGGCGACCGCCCACGGGTAGAGGAAGATGATCTCGATGTCGAAGACGATGAACAGCATCGCGGTGATGTAGTACTTCACCGGGAAGCGGCCACCGCCGACAGGCTGCGGGGTCGGCTCGATCCCGCACTCGTACGAGTCGAGCTTGGCCCGGTTGTACCGCTTGGGGCCTACCAGCGCGCTCGTCACCAAGGTGCCCGCGACGAAGATCGCCGCGAGCACGCCGAGAACGAGGATCGGTACGTAAGGGTGCATCGGTCGGTGCTCCCTCCTTCTTGCGTCGTCCTGCCGCCTGATTTACCTGTAACGAGTCAGCACTGTGGTATCAGTACCGCTGTGGCTCACGTCACTCGCCCCGTCGCACTGCGCCGTTCTAGGCCGCGGGGGCGACCTTGGTGAGGCCGTTGATGATCTTGTCCATCACGTCGCCGTCGCGCGGGTCGGTGAGGTTGGCCAGCAACTTCAAGGTGAACTTCATCAGCGTGGTGCGCGGCAGCCCGTACTTCGTGCACAGCCGCATCACCTCCGGGTTCCCGATCAGCTTCACGAAGACCCGGCCGAGCGTGTAGTACCCGCCGTACTCCTGCTTCAGCGCCTTCGGGTACGCCGAGAGCGCGCGCTCGCGCTGGTTCGGCTGCCGGCGCAGCGCCTGGGCGGCCACCTCCGCGGCGAACGCCCCGGACTCCATCGCGTACGGGATGCCCTCGCCGTTGAACGGGTTGACCATGCCGCCGGCGTCGCCGAGCAGCATCAGGCCGCGGGTGTAGTGCGGCTGCCGGTTGAAGCCCATCGGCAGCGCCGCACCCCGGATCGGGATGGTCTGGAACTCGTCGCGGAACTGCCACTCTTCCGGCGTGTTCTTCAGCCACTGCTTCAGCAGGTCGGAGTAGTCCACCTTGCCGAACGCGTCGGAGGTGTTCAGGATGCCGAGGCCGACGTTGACCGTGCCGTCACCCATCCCGAAGATCCACCCGTAACCCGGCAGCAGGTTGCGCCGGCCCGGGTTCTGCGGGTCGTCGGTCCACAGCTCCAGCCACGACTCGAGGTAGTCGTCGTCGTGGCGCGGGCTGGTGAAGTAGGTGCGCACGGCCACGCCCATCGGGCGGTCGTCGCGCTTGTGCAGCCCCATCGAGACGCTCAGCCGCGAGGAGTTGCCGTCGGCGGCCATCACCAGCGGCGCGCGGAACTCGAGGTCGGCGCCGGCCCGGCGGCCGTTGTCGTCGACCGGCTTGGCGGTGACCCCGACGATGAAGCCCTTGTCGTCCAGGATCGGGGCGGTGACGTTGGTCCGCTCCTTGAGCCGGGCGCCGGCCTTCACCGCCTGCCGGGCGAGCAGGTCGTCGAAGTCCATCCGGTTCCGGGTCAGCCCGTAGTTCGGGTGGCTGGCCAGGTCGGGCCAGTCGAGCTGCAGCACGTGCCCGGCGCCCTGGATGCGCAGGCCGTAGTTCTGGATCCAGCCGGCCTCGGGCGAGATGTCGATGCCCATGTTGATCAGCTGCTTGGTGCCGCGCGGGGTCAGACCGTCGCCGCACACCTTCTCGCGCGGGAACGCGGTCTTCTCCAGCAGCAGGACGTCCAGCCCCGCGGTGGCGAGGTGGTACGCGGCAGCCGAGCCTGCGGGTCCGGCACCGACGACGATCACATCAGCGGTCTCGGCCTGCTGCCTGTGCGGCGCGCTCTGGCTCATCTCATCCCGGCCTGGAGTTGGGGCTGTGGTCTCCGGCCCTCGTGGAAGCAATCCCCTAGTGAAGGGATTCACGAGGCCTGGTCAACGGACAGTCTAGGACTGCCTGACGAGGACGCGAAACCGGCCCGGAATCCCTTCTCCGCTACCTATTTACGCGCGATCTTCGTTGCGTATTTAAACCGGCTTCACGGCGCGGTGAACGGCCACCAGGCCGTTGGTCAGGTTGCGCCATTCCACCTTCGACCAGCCGGACCGCGCGATCAGCTCGGCCAGCGGCGCCTGGGCCGGCCAGGCGCGGACCGACTCGGCCAGGTACTCGTACGCCTCGGGGTTGGTGGAGACCGCCTTCGCGACCACCGGAACCGCCCGCATCATGTACTCCAGGTAACCGATCCGGAACGGCTTCCAGGTCGGGTGCGAGTTCTCCAGCACCACCAGCCGGCCGCCCGGGCGGGTGACCCGGAGCATCTCCCGCAGGGCCAGCGTGACGTCGTTCACGTTGCGCAGCGCCCAGGAGATGGTGACCACGTCGAAGCTCTCGTCGGCGAACGGCAGCCGCAGCGCGTCACCGGCGATCAGGTCCAGCTCGGGGTTACGGCGCTTGCCGACCCGGAGCATGCCGACCGAGAAGTCGCAGGAGACCACCTCGGCGCCCGCCGCGCGCAGCTTCACGCTGGACGCGCCGGTGCCGGCGGCCAGGTCGAGGATCCGCATCCCCCGGCGCGGTGCGATCGCGGCCAGCGCCTGCGGCCGCCAGTACAGCTTCTCCAGCCCCATCGTCGCCACCGCGTTCGTGCGGTCGTAGCCCTCGGCCACGTTGTCGAACATCGCGGCGACGGCCTCGGGCTGTTTGGTCAGATCAGCGCGGGTCACCTGTCTAGTTGATCACGGGCCCGCCGTCCGCGGTCACGGGCCCGCTGTCTGGTTGGTCACGGCCAGGACCGGCACCGAAATCCGCCGGCTGGGGAGCAGGCATACGCTTGCATGCCGTGAGGGAGCCGAGCAGCGAGGAGCATCGTCGTGAGCTTGCCTGACCCGGTGCACGCCGGTGCCGAGGCGGTTCCGCACCTGGTGGTTCGCAGCCATCCGGTCGCGGACGTGTCCGAGCACCTGCTGGACCACCTGCCCGAGCACGGCGGACTGGCCTGGGTACGCCGCAGCGACGGGCTGGCCGGCTGGGGGGTCGCCGCCCGGCTCGACGTTGCCGGCAGCAACCGCTTCGCCACCGCCCAGCAGTGGTGGAGAGCACTCACCGGCGCGGCCGTGGTGCGCGACGACATCGGCGTACCGGGCTCCGGGCTGGTCTGCTTCGGCTCGTTCGGCTTCACCGACGACGACCCGAGCGAGCTGGTGGTGCCCGAGGTGATCGTCGGCCGGCGCGGCGGCACCACCTGGGTGACCACCGTCTCCCCGGCCAGCTCGCTGGCCGCTCCCCCGGAACTGACCGTGAACGAGCCGACCCCGGTCGGTGAGATCGCCTTCGCCGACGGCGCCCGGTCCGGCACCGCGTGGTCGGCGATCGTGGCCGACGCGGTGACCAGGATCACCGGCGGCGCGGTCGACAAGGTGGTGCTGGCCCGCGACCTGATCGCCCAGTCGGTCGGCCCGATCGACCTGCGCTGGCCGTTGCGGCGGCTGGCGGCGGCGTACCCGAACTGCTGGACGTTCGCCGTCGACGGGCTGATCGGCGCCACGCCCGAACTGCTGGTCCGCCGGGAGAAGGGCCTGATCACCTCGCGGGTGCTGGCCGGCACGATCCGCCGCACCGGCGACGACGCGCACGACCTGGCGCTGGCCGCCTCGCTGGCCCGGTCCAGCAAGGACCTGGAGGAGCACGAGTTCGCCGTCCGCTCGGTGGCCGACGCGCTCGAGCCGCACTGCAAGTCGATGAACGTGCCGGAGACCCCGTTCGTGCTGCACCTGCCGAACGTGATGCATCTCGCCTCCGACGTCGCCGGCGTGGCCGCGAACGGCGCCTCGGCGCTCGGCCTGGCCGCGGCCCTGCACCCGTCGGCCGCGGTCTGCGGTACGCCGACCGCGGTGGCCCGGGACCTGATCGAGCAGATCGAGGGCATGTCCCGCGGCCGGTACGCCGGCCCGGTCGGCTGGATGGACGCCGCCGGCGACGGCGAGTGGGGCATCGCGCTGCGCTGCGGCCAGGCCGACCCCGACGACCCGGCCCGGATGCGGCTGTTCGCCGGCTGCGGGATCGTCGCCGGTTCCGACCCCGAGGCCGAGCTGGCCGAGTCGAACGCGAAGCTGGTGCCGATGCGGGACGCACTGGGCGTCTGACCGCGAAGCCGACGTTGGGAATCCGCCCGTGAAGCTGACGAAGTACACGCACGCCTGTGTCCGGCTGGACAAGGACGGCAAGGTGCTGCTGATCGATCCTGGCTCGTTCAGCGAGGACGCGGTGTTCGAGGCCGCCGACGCGGTGCTGGTCACCCACGAGCACCCGGACCACCTGGACGTGCAGCGGATCAAGGCGCTGGACGCGCCGGTCTACACCACCGCCGGAGTCGCCGCTCAACTCACCGAGCTGGGCGAGCGGGTGCACGTGGTCGCGCACGGACAGGCCTTCGACGCCGCCGGTTTCGCGATCCATGCCTATGGCAAGGACCACGCGATCATCCTTCCCGAGTTGGGTGTTCCGTGCGAGAACGTCGGCTTCCTGGTCGAGGACGCGGTCTACCACCCCGGTGACTCGTTCACCCGGCCCGACCGCCAGGTGCACACCAACCTGGTGCCGATCTCCGGCCCGTGGTTCTCCCTGCCGCCGGCCGTCGAGTACGCCCGCTCCGTCACCGCGACCCAGCTCGTCGGCATCCACGACGCCCTGCTCAGCCCGATCGGCCAGGGCCTGCTGAAGCGCTTCTTCGACGACGAGTCCCGCCCGTACCACGGCCTCACCCCCGGGGAGTCCCTCGAGGTCAACTGACATCTGTCATCTGCACCGGTGACATCGGCGGGTCGCGGGTGGCGCTTCGGCGGCGAAGCTGGGCGGGATGGATCAGTCAGCGGTGATCAGCGCCGAGCGGCTCACCCGCCGGGGCCGACCGGCTGGTGATTCTGCGGCGCGGTCGGGTGGTCGGCCTGGGGACGCCGGCCCAGCTCGCCGCGACCCGGCCGGCGCGAATCACCTTTCGGATCGCCGATCCGGAGCAAATGCCGGTCCTGCCAGGGACAGGTGCGACTGTGCATGGAAACGTCGTCGACCTGGCCACGGAGGACCTTCAGACCACGCTCACCGCCGTACTGCGTTGGGCTGCCGAGCGCGGTGTGGAGCGTGCGGACGGCCTGCTGCTCCGGCGGAACCTGCTCATGCTGCTCACCGGCGAGCTGTCCGACGTGGAGATCCTGGCAGGTTCCGCCGTACCGGCCGTGGCGATCGCGTGGCTGCAGATCGCCTTGTACCGCGCTCAGCTCAGGCGGTAGCGGACGAAATCGGTGACGGGCCGGTAGCCGATCCGGGCGTAGATCTTGTTGGACGTCGGGTTCGCCAGGTCGGTGAACAGGCACACCCGGGAGCCGTTGGCGCGCAGATGGCGGCTGAGGTGGGCCGTCAGCGCGCCCGCGTATCCGCGCCCGCGCTCGGCCGGCGGGGTGTAGACCGGGCCGATCCGGTCGGCGCCGAAGACGTCCCCGTGGTGGCCGGCCATGCTGACCGCGCGGCCGTCGTGCTGCCAGAGCCAGACCTGGCCGTGACCGATCCGGCCGCGGGCCCAGCGTTCCTCCTCCTCGACGCCCAGGCGGCCGCCCATGTCCGCGCCGAAGCCGCCGATCATCCGGGCCGCGTCGGCGAGGTCGTCCATGGTCGCCGGCCGGGCTTCGCCGGGCGCCTCCAGCGGGACGAAGTCGCCGAGCTCGTGCAGGCGGGTCCGGCGGTCCTCGGTGAGGTCGCGGCCCAGCTCAGCCGCGAGCTGGTCGGCGAAGGCACCGGCCACGGCCGGCGTACCGTCGACCAGCACCGGATCGGCCGACGAGTCCAGGACGGCGGCCAGCACGGCCGGGATCAGCTCGACGGCGAGATCACCGAGCATCACCCCGCGCAGGGCGGTGCAGACGACGGCCCCGATCACCTCCTCGTCGCGGTGGACGGAGACGAAGACCGGCGGTGCCGGGTCGTACATCAGGCCGTCGACGCGTCCTTCGACGTTGCTGAGCAGGGCCGTGTTGAGCACCGGATCCCGTTGCAGGAAAGGGAAAACCGTCTGTTTGAACTCGCCGGGATCACCGGTCACGCGGACGTACGGCGTACTCACCCGAACTCCAGCTCCACGAAGTCGGCGACCGGGCGGTAGCCGGCCAGCCGGTAGATCTTGTTCGAGGTCGGGTTGGCCAGGTCGGTGTAGAGGCAGGCCTGGTGCCCGGCGGCCAGGATCTCGCCGCTGACGTACGCCGTCAGCGCGCCGCCGAAGCCGTTGCGGCGGAACTCGTCGGGTGTGTAGACCGGCCCGACCCGGCAGACGCCGAAGACCGGCAGCTGGTGCGCGACCAGGCTCACCGTCATCCCGTCGACCTCCCAGAACCACAGCGCGCCCTGCTTGATCTTGCCCTCCGCCCAGGCGAGGGTGTCGCGGAGCTCGTCGCCGAAGTCGATCGCGACCCACTCGGCGGCAAGCTGCGCCTCGTCCTCGGTCGCCAGGCGCGGGCCGCCGTCGGCCTGCAACCGGACCAGCTCTTCGAGCCGGTGCAGCCGCGTACTGCGGGACTCGGTGGCCGTTGCGCCCCGCAGCTCGGTCCAGCGCTGCACGAACGCGTCGGCCGCGGGCCGGGCGCCGCCGACGCCGGGCAGGTCCGGTACGTGCTCGGCGTACGCCTCGGCGACCTCGGCCGCGTACTGCTCGGCGAGCCCGCCGAGGTAGACCCCGCGGCCCGGCGTCCGCATCGCCGCGCCGACGACCTGACCGGTGTCGTCGTGCACCGAGACGTAAACGCCCTCCCCGGCCTCCGGCTGGTGGTCGCCCCCGGCGCGCTGGTCGACGTTGCTCAGGATGACCGTGTGCAGCACCGGATCCCTTTCCAGAAAGGGAAACACCGTCGTCCGGAACTCGGCCGGGTCGTTCGTCACACGCGTCGCCATGGGACAACGCTAGCCCGGGTGGCGTTCAGCGGCGCGAGATTTACACTGCGTCCATGTCCACCACGCGGTTGCTGCTGCTCGGGGTCGTGCGGATCTTCCAGCCGGCCTACGGGTACCAGCTGCGCCGTGAGCTGCTCAGCTGGGAGGTGCAGCACTGGGCGAACATCAACCCGGGCTCGATCTACACCGGGTTGCGCACGCTCGCCAAGCACGGCCTCCTGCAGGAGCTCGAGGAGGGCGCCGGCCACAAGCCCGGCCGGACGTCGTACAAGCTGACCGCGGACGGCGAGAAGGAGTACTTCGCCCTGCTGCGGCAGGCGCTGTGGACGGTGGAAGGGTTCCGGCCCGACCGGATGCAGGCCGCACTGAGCTTCCTGTGGTCGCTGCGGCGCGACGAGGTGGTCGCGGCGCTGGAGTCGCGGATCACGCAGCTGGAGCAGCGAGCCAAGGCGCAGCCGTTCAACGAGCGCCAGATCCTGCAGGACCCCGGTACGCCGAACCACGTGCTCGAGATGCTGCGGATCTCCGACGCCCGCGACCGCGGCGAGCTCGAGTGGACCCGCGCCTTCCGCGACCGCGTCCTGGCCGGCGACTACGGCTTCGCCGGCGAACCGCCGGACTGGACCCCCGACCCCAACGTCGCCGCCCACTGGCGAACCCTCCCCGACGAGGGCCCCTGAACCAACACCCCCTCCACTGACCCCTCCCCCGCTTTCTCCCCCCACCGAGCCGCCCCAGCTGAGGGGATAACCCGCCAACTTGTGGGTCCACCCGCTTGTATTCGGGGGGATAACCCACAAGTTGCCTGGACAGGCAGGGGCCGGGCCGGGCCAGGCCAGGCGGGTGCAAACCGGAACAGGGCCGGGCTCGCCGCAGCCCGACGCCCGCCGCCATCTCCCCCATCTTCTTCTGCGAGCTTGCTCGCGTGCCCGGCCCGGCACCTGGGTCAGCCCACGACGCGACCTCCCGGGCAGCTCATCCCGCATTTAATCAACGTTGACTATTCAAACTTGATCATCGATCCTGATCGGCATGATGATCGAAGCTCGCGGACTCGTCCGCACCTTCAAGACCAAGCGCGGCCCGGTCCAGGCCGTGCAGGGAGTGGACCTCGACGTCGCCGACGGTGAGATCGTCGGCTTTCTCGGCCCGAACGGCGCCGGCAAGACCACCACCATGCGCATGCTGGCCACCCTGATCACGCCGACCAGCGGCACCGCGACGGTGGCCGGCTGCGACCTGGCCAAGGACCCGGTCGGCGTCCGCCGCCGGATCGGCTACGTGCCGCAGAGCGGTTCCACCCTGCCCGAGGCGGTGGCCGGCGACGAGGTGGTCGACCACGCCCGGCTGTACGGCGTGAGCAAGGCCAAGGCGACCGCCGACGGCCAGCGGCTGTTCGACGAGCTGGACCTGCCGGGCCTGTGGCGGCGCCAGTGCAAGACCCTGTCCGGCGGTCAGCGCCGCCGGCTGGACATCGTGATGGGCCTGGTGCACGAACCCAAGCTGATCTTCCTGGACGAGCCGACCACCGGCCTGGACCCGCAGGCGCGGGCCAACCTCTGGGAGCACATCCGCGGCCTGCGCCGACGCGGCGCGACGATCTTCCTCACCACCCACTACCTGGACGAGGCGGACGCCCTCTGCGACCGGATCCTGGTCATCGACCACGGCCGGATCGTCGCCGCCGGGACCCCGGAGGCGCTCAAGCAGCAGGTCTCCGGCGACGCGGTCCGGCTCAGCCTGGCCGACCGCGCCCACGCCCCGGCGGTGACCCGGATCGTGCAGACCCTGGACGGCGCCGTGGAGGTGGAGACCGACGCGGACGTGGTCGGCTTCCGGGTCCCGCGCGGCGGTTCGGTGCTGCCCGGCCTGCTCCGGCAGATCGATGCCGAGGGCATCGAGCTGCAGGGCGTCGAGGTGCACCGCCCGACGCTGGACGACGTGTTCCTGACCATGACCGGTCGCTCGCTGCGGGACGACACCCCGGCCGGCACCGACGAACCGGCGTTGGCGCCGGAGCAGCAGAAGGAGGTCGTGGCGTGACCGTGCTCACCGAGACCTGGATCGTCTTCCACCGGCAGATGCGGCTCTCGCTGCGCAACCCGATGTGGTCGATCCTGATGCTCAGCCAGCCGCTGCTGTACCTGTTCCTGTTCGGCCCGCTGCTGGAGCCGATCACCGCGCAGATCAGCGAGGGCGCGACCAGCAACGCGTACCAGGTGTTCATTCCCGGCCTGATCGTGCAGCTCGGCATGTTCGGTGCGATGTTCGTCGGCTTCGGCCTGATCGCGGAGTACCGGGCCGGCGTGATCGAGGCCGACCGGGTGACGCCGGCCTCGCGGATGGCGCTGATGGCGGGTCGCGTACTGCGCGACGTCGTCGTGCTGGTGGTCCAGTCGATCCTGCTGCTCGCGGTGGCGGTGCCGATGGGGCTGCGGGCACCGTGGGACGGCGTACTGCTGTCGCTGGTGATCGTGGCTCTGCTCGGCGCGACCTTCGCCTCGCTGTCGTACTCGGTGGCGCTGATCACCAAGAGCGAGGACGCGCTGGCGCCGCTGCTGAACGGCATCGCGATGCCCTTGCTGCTGCTGTCCGGCATCCTGCTGCCGATGCAGATCGGACCGACCTGGTTGCAGCGGCTGTCCGACATCAGCCCGCTCAAGCACGTGGTGACCGGAGTCCGCGCGCTGTTCCGCGGCGAGATCGGCAGCAGCTCGTCGCTGTGGGGCCTGTTCTGGGTGGTTCTGCTGACCGCCGTCGGCCTGGCCGTCGGCGCCCGCACCTTCCGCAAGGAATCCGCCTGACCCCTCCCCCATATCCCGGGAGAACCGGCCAACTTGTGGGTTGTCCCCCGGGATCACCGGGGGAGAACCCGCAAGTTGGCCGGTTCTCCCCCGAAATGGTGGGGGGTGGGGGTTTGGTTTCTTCTGGGGTTCATCGGGGGGTCGTCTTGGGTGGTTAGCGTGCGGGCATGCGTGTGCCGTCGCCCTTGCCGCGTGGGTTGATCGGTGCCTGCGTGGTCGCGGCGTCGTCGTTGGTGACGTCGGTGGTGCCGCAGTCGTCGTGGGTGGCGTCGTTGCCGGTCGCGAGCGTGCTGCGGCACTCGCTGGCCGGGCGGATGACCGGGCTGGCGTTCATGGTGTTCGGGCTCGGACTGATGGTGTGGGCCTGGCTCGCGGTCGGTCGGGAGGTGCTGAGCGGCGTCCGGCATCGGCTGATCCCGCTGACGGTCGCGTGGAGCGTTCCGCTGCTGCTGGCGCCGCCACTGTTCAGCCGGGACGCGTGGAGCTACGCCGCCCAGGGCGCACTGGTCGCCGAGGGCTTCGACCCGTACGCCGTCGGCCCGGGCGCTCTCACCGGACCTGTGGTCGAGGCGGTCGACCCGATGTGGATGGCGACGCCCGCGCCGTACGGTCCGCTGCCGCTCGCGTACGGCGGACTGGCGGCGCGGCTCACCCTCGACCCGTACGTGCTGATGCTGGCTCACCGGGCTCTGGCTGTGCTGGGCATCGTGCTGATCGCCTGGGCGGTACCGCGGATCGCCGTCGCCTGCCGGGTCAACCCGCCGATCGCGACTTGGCTGGTGGTGGCGAACCCGGTCCTCATCACCCACGGCCTCGGCGCAGCACACAACGACGTGCTGATGCTCGGCCTGGCGTGCACCGCCTTCGCAGTGGCCCTCAGGGGTCACTGGGGCACGGCCGCGGTGATCGCCGGTGCCGCGGCCGCCGTCAAGGCACCCGGTGGCCTCGTTGTCATCGCCATCGCGGCTGTGATGAGTCCCTTGGCCGGCCGGGCTTTCCAGCGTCTCGCCAGCTTGGCGATAGCCGGAGCTATTTCCGTACTGACCCTGGTGACCATCGGTGAGCTCACCGGGGTGGGCTCAGGCTGGCTGGGCGCCCTCGATGTGCCCGGACTCGTCCGCTCCCCACTGTCGATCGCCAATCTGATCGGCATGGGCGCTTCCGGTCTGCTGGACTGGCTGGGCGCTGAGGACGCGGCCGTGCAGGCACTTCAGCTCGTCCGGCTGCTCGGCATCCTCACCGCCCTCGGCCTGATCGCCGTACTCGGTCTGCGCTCGCACATCCACCAGGCAGCTCGCGCTGTCGGCATCGCCATGCTCGCGGTCGTGCTGCTCGGACCGACCGCGCACGACTGGTACTTCCTGTGGTGCCTGCCGTTTCTCGCCGTTGCCCGGCCCGGCCGCCGCCTCATCACCGCGCTGGTGGGAGTCAGCCTGATCCTCACCATCGCCGCGCCGCTCAACTCGTCGCTGCGCGGCGCGGTCGTCCCGATCCTGGTCACGACCTCACTGGTCCTGCTGGTGGTCGGCACACTGCTGGGCCACCTCCGCACCCTCCAGCCGGTCCCAGAAGAGGCCTCGAAGCAGGTCCCGGAGAAGGTCCGGCGGAAGGTCCCGGCTACAGCTGGGTGACTGCCTGGTTCACCGCGCTCTGCAGCTCGGTGTGCAGGGTCGTCGGTCGCGGCAGCCGCACCTCGACGACGTCCACGCCGGCGACCGTGCGGATCAGCGCGGCCCGCAGCTGGTCCAGCGTCGTCACCAGCGTGTACGGCGTACGGGTGGCGGCGGCGAGAGCGGCGAAGTCCGTGTCGTGCGGCGTTGCGAAGACCCGCTCGAAGTCGGTCGTGCCGGCCTGCTCCAGGGTGGAGAAGATCCCGCCGCCGTTGTCGTTGACCACCACGATGCGCAGGTCGGGCCGGGCCTCGGCCGGGCCGATCACCAGCCCGTTGGCGTCGTGCAGGAACGCCAGGTCGCCGACCAGCGCGTACGTCGCACCGCCGTTCGCCAGCGCCGCGCCGACGGCCGTCGACACGGTGCCGTCGATTCCGGCGAGCCCGCGGTTGGCGACGGTCCGGATCGGTACGACGGGGGCCAGGTCCAGGTCGCGCACCGGGTTCGACGAGGCCACCACGAGCATCCCGTCGGCGCCGACGGCCTCGCCCACGACCGCGGCGATGCCCGGCCCGGTGAGCTGCCCGGCCAGCACCTTGTCGATCGCGGGGCGGGCCAGCTGGTCCGCGTGCTGCCAGCGAGCGAGCCAGTCGGTCTCGTCGGCGGCGGTGACCTCCACCCCGGTGAGCACGGTGGCCGCGCGGCGGGCCGCGTCCGGCCACGAACCGGTCGGCGCGACCACGACCACCTCGACGTCCGCCCGGCTCAGCAGCCGGGTGATCGGGCGGGACAGCGTCGGGTGCCCGAACACCACCACCCGCTCGATCTCGTCCGCCAGCGGAATTGCTCCCAGCAACAACCGGTATGCGGAGACCACCGACGGTCCGATCCGGGCCCGGCTCGACGGCTCGGCGAACAGCGGCCAGTTGCCGGCCTCCGCGGTCAACCGGGCAGCCTGCGAGGCGCCGTCGCCGGCGACCACGACGGTCTTCGGCCCGGGCGAGATCGCGGATGGCTGACCACCGGCCGCTCGCACCGCCGTCCAGGCACCACTGGCGCGGCCGTCCAGCGGCTCCGGCCAGTCAGGCCCGTCGGTCGGCACCAGGGGCTCGGTGAGCGGGCAGTTGAGCTGGACCGGTCCAGGCTCGTTGCTGCGGAAGCCGACGGCGACGGAGACCGCCCGGGCGATCTGCGAACGCCAGTAGGCGACCTGACCCACCTCCTGGCGCGGCACACCCATCTCGTGGAACATCCGGACCGCGCCACCGAACACCTTGAGCTGGTCGGTCGTCTGGTTCGCCCCGCTCCCCCGGAGCTCCGGCGGCCGGTCAGCGCTCAGCACGATCAGCGGCAGACCGCTGTGCGATGCCTCCAGCACGGCTGGGTGCAGGTTGACCACCGCAGTGCCGGACGTGGTGACCACTGGCACCGGCAGTCCAGTGCCTCGGATCAACCCGAGCGCCAGAAAGCCCGCCGTACGCTCGTCGACGCGGACGTGCAGGCGGAGCCGGCCCTCTCGGTCCGCAGCCGCCAGCGCCATCGCCAGTGGAGCGCTGCGTGAACCGGGCGCCAGCACGGCCTCCCGGACGCCGGACCGGATCAGCTCGTCGACCACCACAGTCGCGAACGCCGTGGACGGGTTCATCCCGCACTTCCCTTCAGTTCTTCGACTCTGGCCAGCCTGGTTTCCCAGACCGCGGCTCTCTCGGGTGACGCTGTGGCAGCAGCCAGCAGCGCCGGATCAGGAACGACCCGCTTGACCGGCAGGAAGCCGTCGACGGGCAGCAGCGGCTCGTCGACCACCTCCCCAGTGAACATGGCGACAGTCGCCAGTCCGCAGGCGTACGGCAGCTCCGGTAGCGCAGCGGCCAGTGCGACTCCAGCAGCGATCCCCACGGACGTCTCCAGCGCGGAGGACACCACCACCGGCAGTCCGATCTGCTCAGCGATCTCCAGGCACGCCCGGACTCCACCAATCGGCTGCACCTTGAGTACTGCGATGTCGGCGGCTTCCAGCTCCCGGACGCGCAGGGGGTCTTCGGCTCGCCGGATGGACTCGTCAGCAGCGACCAGTACGTCGGTACGCCGTCGTACGAGGGCCAGGTCCTCCACCGAGGCGCACGGCTGCTCGACGTACTCCAGCCGAAAGCGGGACAGGTCCTTCAGAGCCCGCACCGCCTCATCGACCGACCAGCCGCCGTTCGCATCCACCCTGAGCCGGCCGTCGGCGCCCAGTGCGTCCCGGACGGCTTCCACGCGTTCCAGATCGTCCGCCAGGGTCTGACCCGGCTCAGCGACCTTCACCTTCGCAGTACGGCAGCCGGAGGCTCGGACGATCTCGGCAGCTCGCTCGGGACCTACAGCAGGCACAGTGCAGTTCACCGGGATCGCGTCCCGTACCGGAACGGGCCAGCCGCCGACAGCCGCCTCACGAGCTGCCCGGAGCCAGGCCACGCAGGTCGCGTCGTCGTAGTCGAGGAACGGGCTCCACTCGGCCCAGCCGGCCGGGCCCTCGAACAGCATGCCCTCGCGGACGGTGATGCCACGGAACTTGTTCTTGAGGCCGAGCGAGTAGGTGATCACCGGACACCGTCCAGCAGCCGCTGCCGGTCGACCTTGCCGGACGCGAGCATCGGCAGCTCGGCCAGCTGGACGACCTCCCGCGGCGCCCAGGTCCGCGGCAGCGCCTCCGCCACGAAGTCCCGCAGCTCCGCCGGCTCCACCTCGCCGACGACAAAGGCGACCACCCGGCTCCCCCACTCCGGATCCGGTACGCCGAGCACGGCAGCGTCGCGTACGCCGGGATGCTGCACGAGCCGGGCCTGAACCGCCGGGAGAGTCACGTTCACGCCACCGGAGATCACCACGTCGTCGAGGCGGCCGATCACCTCCAGCCGCCCGTCGGTGAAGCGGCCACGGTCCTGGGTGCGGAACCAGCCGTCCTGCAGCACCTCCTTGGTCAGCGCGGGCTGCAGGCGGTAACCGGAGAACAGGGTCGGCCCCTTGATCAGGATGCGGCCGTCGTCCAGGGCCAGCTCGGTGCCGGCGAGCGGGAGGCCGGCGTACACGCAGCCGCTGCCCGTCTCGGTCATCCCGTACGCCGGAATCGCGGTCACGCCCGCGTCCGCGGCCCGGGCCTTGAGCTGAGGACCCATCGGCGCGCCCCCGAGGACGATCGCGTCGAAACTGCGCAGCGCATCCGTGGCGGTGTCCAGGTAGCGGCTCAGCTGTGTCGGGACCATCGCCGTGTAGCGCCGGGCGCCGGTCATCGCCGCAGCGGCGGTGACGAAGTCGTCACCGGCCAGCACCGGCGTCGTACCGGCCAAAATGGAGCGGGTGAGGATCTGCAGGCCGCCGACGAAGTAGGGCTTCATCGGGAGCAGCCACTGGCCGGCTCCGCCCAACCTGTCGTGCGTGGCGGTCGCGGAGGCGATCAGCGCCTCCCGGGACAGCAGCACGCCCTTCGGCTCACCGGTCGAGCCGGAGGTGGTCAGTACGACGGCGCAGTCTTCCTCCAGCGGCTCATCCGGAGCGATGGCTTGCCTGGCGCGTGCTGCAGCGGCCGGATCGTCAGGCAGCGGCGCGAACGGCGTACCCGAGCCGTCCAGGACCGCGGCCAGGGCCGAGAGCACCGCGTCAGGGGTACCGGGGACCAGGCGCAAGGTAGACATGTCCTCCTGAGCGTACGACCCGAGCCGGTGGCGCGCGCAGCCTGTGCCGCCTGCAAGCCCTTGCCAGGTGGCTGACAGAATCGTTGCTCATGGCCACCCCTGCCCAGTGGATCGAAGGCGCCCGTCCGCGCACGCTGCCCGCCGCCGTCGCCCCCGTGCTCGTCGGAACCGGCGCCGCGGCGTACCTGGACGGCTTCGTCTGGTGGAAGGCGCTGCTGGCTCTGGGCGTCGCACTGGCCCTACAGGTCGGCGTGAACTACGCCAACGACTACAGCGACGGCATCCGCGGTACGGACGAGAACCGGGTCGGCCCGCTCCGCCTGGTGGGGTCCAAGGTCGCTAGCCCGCGCGCTGTGAAGACTGCAGCGTTCACCTGCTTCGGTGTGGGCGCTGCGCTGGGCCTGGTGCTCTGTGCGACGTCCACCTGGTGGTTGCTGGTGGCTGGAGCCGCCTCGCTGGTCGGTGCTTGGTTCTACACGGG
Organism: Kribbella flavida DSM 17836; assembly: GCF_000024345.1. Classification (NCBI taxonomy): domain Bacteria; kingdom Bacillati; phylum Actinomycetota; class Actinomycetes; order Propionibacteriales; family Kribbellaceae; genus Kribbella; species Kribbella flavida. The sequence goes on from NC_013729.1 coordinate 6,753,796, forward strand.
CGGTAAGACGCCGTACGGGTACCGCGCGCTCGGCGAGGTCAGCGTGTTCGTGTTCTTCGGACTGGTCGCAGTGCTCGGTACGACGTACGTGCAGGCCGAGCGGCTGCACTGGACGGCGGTGGCCGGGGCTGTCGCCATCGGAGCGATCGCCTGCGCGCTGCTGGTCGCCAACAACCTGCGCGACATCCCGACCGACCGGGAGACAGGCAAGCGGACCCTGGCCGTGGTGATCGGGGCGGCGCGGTCGCGGCAGCTGTACGCCGGGCTGATCGCGCTCGCGTTCATCCTGGCCGTGCTGTGCGCGCTGGCGACGCCCTGGGCGCTGCTGGGACTCATCGCGCTGCCGCTGGCCGCCCGGGCCGTCCGGACGGTCGTCAGTGACGCCGTCGGGCCGGCCCTGATCCCCGTGTTGCAGGGGACCGGGCTCACCGAACTCCTGTACGCCGTGGGCCTTGCGGCAGGTCTCGCTCTCGGCGGCTGAGGCCCTCCCCGGCAGCTGAGACGGCCGGACCGATCAGAACGGCTCGTGCCACCGACCGGTTTCCGCGAAGCCGCGCAGCGTCTCGTCGTACGGGGTGATGTCGACGCCGCTGGTGCGCAGCCAGGTGTCGTCGTAGTACGTGTCGGTGTAACGCTCGCCGCCGTCGCAGAGCAGCGTGACGATGCTGCCGCGCACGCCGGTCCGCTTCATCTCGGCCGCCAGCCGCAGGGAGCCCCACAGGTTGGTCCCGGTCGAGCCGCCGACCAGCCGGCCGGTCACCCGGGAGCAGAACCGCATCGCGGCGATCGAGGCGGCGTCCGGGACCGCGATCATCCGGTCCACCACGCCCGGCACGAACGACGGCTCCACCCGCGGCCGGCCGATGCCCTCGATCCGGGACGGACGGCCGGTGGCGAAGTCGCCGTCGCCGGCCTCGAAGCCGGGGAAGAAGGCCGAACCCTCCGGGTCCACCACCGCGATCGAGGTCGCGTGCCGCTGGTAGCGCACGTAGCGCCCGATCGTCGCCGACGTGCCGCCGGTGCCGGCGCCGACCACGATCCAGGTCGGCACCGGGTGCTGCTCGAGCGCGAGCTGGCCGAAGATCGACTCGGCGATGTTGTTGTTGCCGCGCCAGTCCGTCGCCCGCTCGGCGTAGGTGAACTGGTCCATGTAGTGGCCGCCGGTCTCCTCGGCCAGCCGCTTGGCCTCGCCGTAGATCTGCCCGGACCGCTCGACGAAGTGGCAGCGCCCGCCGTGGAACTCGATCAGCTGGACCTTCTCCGGACTGGTCGAGGCCGGCATCACCGCGATGAACGGCAGCCCGAGCAGCCGCGCGAAGTACGCCTCGCTGACCGCGGTCGACCCGCTGGACGCCTCGATCACGGTGGTGCCCTCGTGGATCCACCCGTTGCACAGCGCGTACAGGAACAACGACCGCGCCAGCCGGTGCTTCAGCGACCCGGTCGGATGCACCGACTCGTCCTTCAGGTACAGGTCGACCCCGCTCATCTCCGGCATCGGGAACACGTGCAGATGCGTGTCCGCGCTCCGGTTCGCGTCCGCGTCGACGATCCGCACCGCCTCCGACACCCACGCCCGCTGCTTGTCATCGCGCCGATCAACCTCCCGGCACCCCAACACCCGCCCAGCATCCCCGTATGGCTCACTCATGAGGTCAGGCTAGGCCACAGACGCTGGTTGAGTATTCCTACTCTCTGCGACCAACTCCCGCGGCGGCAGGATCGAACCATGATTCCGCTGGGGTTCGAGCTCGAATTGTCGGGTGGGGAGCAGGTGGTGCTGCTGCTGGTGCTGGGACTGCTTGCGGTGGCGGCGGCGGTGCCGGCCAGTGGGCCGCTGGGGGTGGTGGGGGTACTGCGCGCTCGGCGCGACGGTGGTCGAGTGCTGGGCAACGGGCTCTGGTATTGGGTGTGGGGTACCGCGGTGAGCTGGGCCGTGATGCTGGGTTGCGCCCGGCTGGGGCTTGGCTGGTGGGCGGTACCTGTCGCCTGGCTCCCGGGATGGCTGGCAGCGTGGGTGCTGCGGCCTCCCGGGAGCCTGGCGCGGTAGTCAGCAGTCGGCGCCGCGGCTGTACGTCGCCGGGCCGGGGTAGTCCGCCCAGGTCGACTGGCCGAAGCGGGCTTCGACCACCACACCGTCGCGGATCTGCTCGTAGTGCAGGTGCGGCCCGGTGACGTTCCCGGTGCCGCCGACCCGGCCGATCTGCGCGCTGTCACTGACCCGTGCCCCGACTCCGACGGCGCGGCTCTGCAGGTGCGCGTACAGCGTGTGCCAGCCCTCGCCGTGCGCGATCTCGATGTAGTTGCCGTACCCGCCGGCGTCGAACGCCGACCGGACCACCGTGCCGGCCTTGCTGGTCTTCACCGGCTTGCCGAGATCGGCGTCGCCGGCACCCCAGTTGAAGTCCAGCGACCAGTACGACGGGCTGTGGCCGCTGCGGCTGGCACCGACCCAGTTCTCCCCGCACCGGAACGGCACCCGCAGCACCGGCCGGGTGCCGGCCATCGTGTCGAAGTCGGCCGCGGCCTCCGCGGCGGCCTTGCGCTCGGCGGAGACGTCGGCGCGCTGAGCCTGATAGCTCTGCGCCGCGGGCTTCGCATCGGTCGGCGTCGGCTGGGGTGAGGCCGCCGCGGCGGCCGGTGTGAGGATCAAGGCGGCGAGCAGCCCGCCGGTCAGAACGTGTTTCATGGCGTTTCCTCCTGGGCGGTGGAGATGACCGCCTCACCATCGAGGCCGCACCCGCTCCCGGCAACCCCTGACGGCAGGTTGCCCACCGGTTGCCCAGACCGCGGTACGGCGGAGCCGACCCCGCGCAGGGCTAGGTTGGACAAAAGCTCGCCGACCCGTGGGGGACCGATGCCCGAGAACGACGACCGTCCGACCCGCCCGCGGGTCACGCTGACCGACATCAGCTCCCGCGCCTGGGAGCACCCGGCCGACCGGGGTGCGCTGGTCGCGCTGCGGCAGCTCAAGGGCTTCGACTTCGTGCTGCGCAAGATGTCCGGGCTGATCAACCAACGCGCCTTCCGGCTGCAGTTCCTCGGCTCCGCGATCCGGGTCGACGAGCGGCAGTTCCCCAAGGTGCACCGGCTCTACACCGAGGCCGCCACCACGCTCGACGTCCGTCAGCTGCCGGAGCTGTACATCACCAACAGCCCGGTCTGGAACGCCGTGACGATCGGCATGGACCGGCCGTTCATCGTGCTCAACAGCGCCCTGGTGCAGAACCTGGACGACGAAGAGACCCGGTTCATCCTCGGCCACGAGCTCGGCCACGCGCAGAGCGGTCACGCGCTGTACCAGTCGCTGCTGCTCTGGCTGATGCGGCTCACCGGCGCGATCAACTGGATGCCGATCGGCGCGCTCGGGCTGCGCGCGATCATCGCCGCCCTGCACGAGTGGTCCCGCAAGGCCGAGCTGTCCGGCGACCGGGCCGGCCTGCTCGCCGTCCAGGACCCGGCGGTCGCGCTGCGGGTACAGATGAAGCTCGCCAGCGGCGGTCAGCTCGACCAGCTCGACACCACCGCGTTCCTCGCCCAGGGCACGGAGTACGAGAGCTCCGGCGACCTGCGCGACAGCGTGCTCAAGCTGCTGCTGCTCGAGGCCCAGACCCACCCGCTGGCCGTCATCCGCGCGCACGAGCTGCGCCGCTGGGTGGACGAGGGCGAGTACACCACGATCGTCTCCGGCGACTACCCGAAGCGCCAGGACGACGCGAACGCCTCGATGTCGCAGGAGGCCCGGAACGCGGCCAAGTCGTACTCCGACGCGTTCGCCCGCTCCCAGGACCCGCTGGCCAAGCTGCTGCGCGACCTCGGCGACGGCCTCGGCGGAGTCCGCGACTGGGTGAACTCGAAGTTTCCCCCGCGCTGAGGCTGCGCACTGGTCGGCCGGGGGGACGGGTGATGACAAACCGGGTGGACGAGGTGGCGGCGGGATTCTTCGCGGCGCAGGAGCGGTTGCTGTCGACGTTCGAGCAGTACGACGGCCGGCGGCGGTTCGACCGGCGGCCGTGGGCGCGGGACGACCTCGGCCACGGCACGGTCGGCATCCTGGAGGGCGGCGCGGTCTTCGAGCGGGCCGCCGTGAACGTCTCCGCCGTGGCCCGCCCCGTGGTCCCGGAGGCGATCACCGCGACCCGGCCGCACCTGGCCGGGCAGCCGTTCCGCGCCACCGGGATCTCGCTGGTCCTGCACCCGCTCAACCCGTACGCGCCGTCGTTCCACGCCAACTTCCGGTACTTCGAGTCCGGCGGCGACTGGTGGTTCGGCGGCGGCCTCGACCTGACGCCGATGTACGGCTTCGCCGAGGACGGCCGGCACTTCCACCGGACCCTGGCGGCCTGGTGCGCCCGGCACCCGGACGCGCCGTACGAGCAGTGGAAGGCGGAGTGCGACCGCTACTTCACCATCCCGCACCGGCGCGAGATGCGTGGTCTGGGCGGCGTCTTCTTCGACCGCCTCAGCACTCCCGCCGCCCCTGCCGTGGTTGCCGACGGCATCGACACGCTCGAGCCGGCCTACCTGCCCCTGCTGGACCGCCGCTGCCACCTCCCGTACGGCGACCACCAGCGCGCCTGGCAGTTGCACCGCCGCGGCCGCTACGTGGAGTTCAACCTCGGCTACGACCGCGGCACCCGATTCGGCTTGCAGACCAGCGCCAACATCGAGGCTGTACTCGTCTCCCTGCCGCCGCACGCCACCTGGACCTACGACCACAGCCCCGCCCCCGGCAGCCCCGAAGCGGCCACCCTTGCCCTGCTCCAGCCCCGGGACTGGATCACTGCCTGAGACCGACGGCAAACCGGGTGACCGGCGGCGCCGGATGCGAAATGCTGTGCTGGTGATCGAGCTACGGGAACTGACACCGGACGACTGGAAAGACTGGCGCGAGCTCCGGCTCGCGGCACTGACCGACGCCCCGACCGCCTTCGGCGCCCGGTACGCGGACTGGGCCGACGCCGCGGAGGACCGCTGGCGGGCCCGGCTCGCGCTGCCCGGCTCGTACAACCTGATCGCTGTGCTCGACGGCGAGCCGGCAGGCATGGCCAGCGGCTTGCCCTCCCACGACGAGCCCGACGTACGCGAACTGGTGTCGATGTGGATCACGCCGGCTGCTCGCGGCCGGGGAGTCGGCGACCGGCTGATGACCGCGGTCGAGACCTGGGCCCGGTCGGCCGGCGCCCGGGCCGTCGAGCTGTCGGTTGTCGAGGGCAACGAGAAGGCGCACGCGCTCTACCTGCGCCACGGCTACCAGCTGACCGGCAAGTCCGGCGGACCGATGCCCGACGGCATCCACCGCGAGCTCGTGCTGCGCAAGCAGTTGTAGATTCCCGGTATGCCCGACTGGATCAGCACACCCCTCGGCCCCGAGCTCGTCCGCGGCACCGTCGAGCTGGAGCGCACGCCGTACGGCCTGCTTCCGCATCGGCTGGCGGCCTCGGGCCGGCGGCAGAACACCGACGGCCAGCTGGCGATGGCGGAAGCGCAGCCGTCGGGGGTGCGGCTCGCGTTCCGGACCACCGCCACCGCGATCGAGCTCGACGTGCTGCCGACGAAGATGGCGTACGTCGGCGCGCCGCCCCGGCCGGACGGCGTCTACGACCTGCTGGTCGACGGCGAGCTGACGGCCCAGACCGTCGCGACCGGCGGCAACCTGCTCACGATCGACTTCACCGCCGGGACCCGCGAGACGACCCCGGGTCCGGCGGCCACGATCGAGTTCTGCGGTCTGCGGCCCGGGGACAAGGACGTCGAGATCTGGTTGCCGCACAACGAGATCACCCAGCTCGTCGCCCTGCGCACCGATGCTCCGGTCCAGCCGGCGCCGGACGGCGGCCGCCGGACCTGGCTGCACCACGGCAGCTCGATCAGTCACGGTTCCAACGCCGACAGCCCGACCCGGACCTGGCCCGCCGTCGCGGCCCGGCTGGCCGGCGTCGAGCTGGTCAACCTCGGCTACGGCGGCAGCGCCGTGCTGGACCCGTTCACCGCGCGCACGATCCGCGACCTGCCGGCCGACCTGATCAGCGTCAAGCTCGGCATCAACATCGTGAACACCGACCTGATGCGGCTGCGCGCTCTGGGCCCGGCCGGGCACAACTTCCTCGACCTCATCCGCGACGGCCACCCGGCCACGCCGCTGCTGGTGATCTCCTCGATCTACTGCCCGATCCACGAGCACACGCCGGGGCCCGGCGCCCCCGACTTCGCCGACGGCCAGGTCCGGTTCCGCGCCACCGGCGATCCCGCCGAGGTGCCCGCCGGCAGGCTCACCCTCACCGTCATTCGCGAGGAGCTGGCCCGGATCACCACAGCCCGTGCCGCCGACGACCCCAACCTGCACCACCTCGACGGCCTCGCCCTGTACGGCGAAGCCGACCACGCCGAGCTCCCGCTGCCCGACCGCCTCCACCCCGACACCGCCACCCACCAGCGCATCGCCGAGCGCTTCGTGCACCACGCCTTCGGCGACGGCCCGTTCGGCGTACGGCGCTGACCGAGTGGGCACCGGGTGGGCATGCCGACCGACGGACCGCCGCGGACGCCCGACGGCCACCATGTCGTCATCGCGGGCCGGAAGTGGCGAGCCACCGACCCCGCGATCCCGCCGGACGTGCGGAGCGAACTGCAGCGGGCGTTGATGGCAGCCCGCCGGGCCGTCGGCGCAGCGCTGCGCGCCAAGGACTCCGCCGCGGAGCGGCAGGCCAGGACCCGGGTGCAGACGGCCAAGGTCGCTCTCGGAGAACGCGGAGTCCCTTGGTGGGAGCAGACCGAGCAGGAGCGTGAGCACCGGTGGACGACCGGTCTGCGCCAACTCACCGACGAGCACGACGCGCCCTGAGTCCGAGCAGCCCCCGACAACAGCGAAGGGCCGCACCCCGCCCCCGGGATGCGGCCCTTCAGATCAACGGTGTCAGCCGATGTGTACGGCCGGCTTGCCGTCGCCGGCGAGGTCCTTCGCCTTCACGGACAGGCCGATCAGGGTGATCAGGGCCGCACCGATCAGGATGAAGCCGGAGACCATGAACGCCTGGGTGAAACCGTGCGTCGTGGCCGCCGCGGTGAGCTGCCCCTCGAGCTCCTTGAGCTGCGTCGGCGACTGCCCCGACTCGGCGGCCTTCTGCAGGCCGGGAGCGAGCTCGGCGAACCGGTCCTTGATCGCGTTGGTGGAGACCGTGCCCAGCAGCGCCAGGCCGATCGCACCACCGATCTGCTGGACCGTGTTCAGCACCGCCGACCCGACGCCGGAGTCCTCGTTCGCGACCCCGGACACCGCGGTCAGCGTGAGCGGCACGAAGATCAGCCCCATGCCGAACGACAGCAGCAGGATGTACGGCAGCAGGTGCGTCCCGTACGACGAGTCGATCTCGAGCTGGGCGAAGCCGTACATGCCGCCGGCGGCCAGTGCGGCACCCGCCCCCGCGATCCAGCGCGGGTCCATCCGGGCGATCAGCGTCGAGCCGACCTGCGCCGCGACCACGATGCCGAAGCTGAACGGCAGGAACGCGAAGCCGGTCTTCAGGGCGCTGTAGCCCATGATGTTCTGGATGTAGATGCCGAGGAAGTAGAACATCGAGAACATCGCGGCACCGACGATCAGCATCACGAAGAAGCTGACCCCGCGGGTCCGGTCGGCCAGGATCCGGAACGGCATCAGCGCGTGCCGGGACCGGGCCTCGATCGCCAGGAACAGCGCGATCAGCGCCACGCCGCCGATGATGAAGGCCAGCGTGACCGGGTCGCCCCAGCCCTCCTCGGCCGCGTGCGTCAGGCCGTAGACCAGGCCGGTCAGACCGACCGTGCCGGTGATCGCGCCGGGCAGGTCGAACTTGCCGCTCTGCCGGGCCGACTCACCGAGGTACCGGATCGCCAGCACCGCGACGATCAGGCCGATCGGGGTGTTGATGAAGAACGTCCAGCGCCACGACGCCTCGGTCAGCGCGCCACCGAGGATCAGGCCGACCGCGGCACCCGCGCCGGACATCGCGGCGTACACGGCCATCGCGCGGTTGCGCTCCTTGCCGGCCGGGAAGGTGGTGGTGATCAGGGCCAGCGCGTTCGGTGAGGCGGCGGCAGCCGCGACGCCCTGCAGGATCCGGCTGGCCAGCAGGATCGTCTCGTTCTGCGCGATGCCGCCGATGAACGAGGCGATGCCGAACAGCACCACGCCGAACATGAACACCTTGCGGCGGCCGAGGATGTCACCGATCCGGCCCCCGAGCAGCAGCAGGCCACCGAAGGCCAGCGCGTACGCGTTGACCACCCACGGCAGCGTCTCGTTGCTGAAACCGAGATCGTTCTGGATGTGCGGCAACGCGATGTTGACGATGGTGCCGTCCAGCACCACCATCAGCTGCGCCATGCTGATCAGCGCGAGCGCGATACCGAGGTTGCGGTGACCGTGAGCCGGCGGCTCGGTCACGGAGTCGACCGGCCGCTCCTGCGGCGGCTCGGCCTTCACGACGTCTTCGGACATGCTGGTGAGATCCCCTCTTGGGTGTTACTGGCTTGACGGTCGCCGACCGGCCCCTCAACCGGTCAGCTCGCCTGCGGCCCCCGCGCCGCAGGCAGGATCACGTGATCGATCACGCGAAGGATCAGGTCTTCGGTCGGCTCGACGCCGAGCACGAAGGCGTGGTGGATGATGACGGCCGGCAGCGTGCTGGCCAGCAGCTCGACGTCGACGTCGGCGCCGATCTCGCCGCGCTCGACCGCCCGCTCGTACACCTGGCTGACGACCGCCAACCGCGGCTTGAGGAAGCGCTCCTGGAACGCGCGCTGCAGATCGTCGTCGCGGTGCAGGGCAGTGAGCAGCCCGGCCGTCACCGACATCGGCATCTCGTCGGTGAAGCCGCCCTCGTCACAGGCCAGCGCGATCAGGTCGCCGCGCAGGCTGCCGGTGTCGACGCCGTCCGGCACCGGACACCCCTTGGCCCGGCTGATCGCGTCGACCACCAGCTCGGCCTTGGTCGACCAGCGCCGGTACAGCGTCGCCTTGCTCGCCTTGGCGGCCGTGGCCACCGCGTCCATCGTCAGCCGGTCGTACCCCAGCTCCGCGACGATGTCGACACAGGCGTCGAGGATCTCCTCCTCGCGCCCGCCCTCGATCCGGGGACGCTGGCGCGGTCCGGCCTCGGCAACTTCGGTCATCATCACCCTGTGTGATCGATACGCAACGGATAGAACGAAACGGTTTCGTTTCATCGATCACTCTACGACTCATGTGAAGGAATGCACAAGCGAATTTCCCGTGAATCCCTCAGCCGTCCGGGTCACTCTGCGTACCACTTCACCACTGGTACGCACAAGCAGCAGGCCCCGCCGACAGCTCGTCGACGGGGCCCGCGGGACCGGCTTCAGTCCTGGTCCTCGGCCTTCCGGGAGGCTTCCAGCCGGGCCGACATGCGCGCCGCCCGCCGCTCGATGTTGGCCGCCAGCCGGTCGCGCGCGGCCCGCAGCACGAAGATCGACAGGATCGAGGACACGATCAGCGCCAGCAGCGCGATCGGAAAGACGGTCAGCCAGCTGTTCAGCGCGAACCACAGCACCGCGAAGCACGCGGCGAAGAGCGCCAGCCGCAGCCCGGTGTAGACAGCGAACTCCTTCATCTCACACTCCGGCGTAGGAGTGCAGACCGCTGACCAGCAGGTTCACACCGACGAAGTTGAAGATGAAGACCACCCAGCCCACGATCGCGATCGTCGCGGCCCGGCTGCCGCGCCACCCGGCGGTCGCCCGGGCGTGCAGGTAGGCGGCGTACACCACCCAGGTCACCAGCGACCAGACCTCCTTGGGGTCCCAGCCCCAGTACCGGCCCCAGGCGTACTCGGCCCAGATCGGGCCGGCCACCAGCACGCCGAAGGTCCACAGCGGGAAGGCGAACGCGAGCACCTTGTACGCCGTACCGTCCATCGCCTCGGCGGTCGGCAGCCGGCGCAGCGACGCCGGCATCGTGCCGCCCGCGAGCACCTTGCGCTCGGCGCGGGACTTCACCAGGTAGAGGATCGAGGCGAGTCCACCGATGGTGAAGGCGCCGCCGGAGATGGCCGCGGCGGCGACGTGGATGACGAGCCAGTACGAGTGCAGGGCGGGGACGAGCGGACCGGCCGGGGTGTAGAGCGCGAGCGTCGCCAGGCCGAGCACGGCCGCGACGACGAGGGTGACGCCGAGGCCGAGCCACTGCAGCTTGTAGCGGTGCACGAAGAGCAGGTAGACCGCGGTGACCGCGAGCGAGGTCGAGATCGTGAACTCGTACATGTTGCCCCACGGCGCCCGCTCGGCGGCCAGCCCGCGGGTCAGCACGCCGGCCAGGTGCAGCACGAAGGCCAGGTAGGTCAGCAACAGCCCCACGCGGCCGGCGGCCTCCGCGCGCGGGGACGCGGTGACGTCGGACGCCGAACCCGTCGACGAGGCCCCGGCACCGGACGTCACCGTGCTGCCGGTGGACGCACCGGCGGCGCCGACCAGGACCGGCGCGGCCTCGGTGTCGTCTGCCTGCTCGACGGCCACGGCACGGCTCATCGCCCACTCCAGCGCGTGGGCCATCATCGCCAAGGCGTAGATGACGGTGGCCGTCGGGATGACCAGGTTGGAGACTTGCGCGAAGCTCTCCGGGCTCATGACTGCTCCTGCGGGGTTGGGCCGGCGGGGCCTGCATCAACGGTGTTCAGTGCGCGGGCGATGGCGTGGACCTCGTCGCCGAGTCCCCGCTCGGGACCACGGTCCAGACCTGCGACCTCGACCACGGTACGCCCGTGCTCGGTCCGCACCCGCACCCAGGTCCGGCGCGGGTGCACGAACAGCGTGCCCATCAGACCGAGGATCGCGAGCGAGATGCCCAGCAGCGCCAGGTTCAGCCCCGGGGTCTGGCTGACCTGCAACTTCACCCAGCGCTGGTAGGACTCGAACGTCAGCGAGCCACGGTTCTCCGGCAGGTCGATGCTCTGCCCGGGCGCCAACTGGAACCGCAGCTTGTCGCCCAAGCCGTCGTCGAACTGGGTGAGCTTTTCCTTGTCGAGCTGATAGACCGACTGCGGCTTGCCGTCCTCGGCGACCGGCCGGCCGTAGTACGCGGTCATCACCAGCGCCGGGTTGAGCGCGTCGGGGAAGACCGAGACCGGGCCGCGCTCGTCGATCACCGCGGTCGGCAGGAAGAAGCCCTCGAAGCCGAGCTGGGCCGGCCTGGCGTCAGGGGCCTTGATCACTCCGAACGAGGAGAAGTTGCCGTCCTGCGGCAGGAACGGCGCCGGTCCGGAGAACGCGACCTCGCCCTTGCCGTCGCGCACCGTCACCCGGGGCGCGTAGCCGTGGCCGAGCAGGTGCACGCTGGCGCCGTCCACCTTCAGCGGATGGTTGACGCGGAGGTCGTAGGACTTCTCCGCCGACTCCGGGGTTTCCTGGTACGTGATGCCGGCGTTGAACTCGCGCGCCGCGCCGCGCTGCGGACCGTCCTCCTGGAACCGCACCGTGAAGTCCTGCACGGCGAGCGAGAACGGCGGCAGGTCGTCGGCGCTGAACACCCGGCCGGGGGTGAAGTCGTCGTACTGCGCCACCGAGTTCGAGAATTCGTTGCCTACAACAACGATCACGGTGCCGCGGTAGCCGAACAGCGCACCCCAGGCGACACCGACCAGCGCCAGGATCAGGGAGAAGTGGAAGAGCAGGTTGCCGGCCTCCCGCAGGTAGCCGCGCTCGGCGCCCAGGCCACCGGCGTACGTCTCGACCCGGAACCGGCGCCGGCGCAACTCCTGCCGGGCCAGCTCCAGCACCGCCTCGTCGTCCGCCGCGTCGAGCGTGAACTTCTCGTACTGCGGAAGCCGGTGCAGGTTGCGGGGAGGCTGCGGCGGACGGGCCCGGAGCGCGGTCAGGTAGACCCGCAGCCGCGGCACCACACAGCCGATCAGCGAGATGAACAGCAGCAGGTAGATCGCCGAGAACCAGGCCGACGTGTAGACGTCGAACAGTCCGAGCTTGTCGTAGAACGGCGCGAGCTTCGGGTGCTGCTCGAAGAAGTCGGAGACCTTGACCGGGTCGATCGAGATCTGCGGGATCAGTGAGCCCGGGACCGCGCCGAGGGCCAGCAGGAACAGCAGCACCAGGGCGGTGCGCATCGAGGTGAGCTGACGCCAGGACCAGCGCAGCCAGCCGACCAGGCCGAGGGCCGGCGGGTCGGTGCTCTCCGGGGGCTTGCCGCCGGGCATGGTGGCCTCGGCGCGTTCCTTCACGTCGCTCATCTCACACCGCCGACCCGAAGTTGCTGACCCACTGGCGCAGATCGGCGGTCATCGCATCCCACACTCCTGTCAGCAGCAGCAGGCCCACCGCGATCATCAGCACGCCACCGATCCGGATCACCAGCAGCTGGTGCCGGCGGACCCAGGCCACCGCACCGAGCATCCGGCGGAAGGCCAGCGCCGCGACGATGAACGGGATGCCCAGCCCGAGGCTGAACACCGCAGCCAGCACCGCGCCCCGGCCGGTACTGCCCTCGGTGGTCGCCAGGTTCATCACCGTGCCCAGCGTCGGGCCGATGCACGGCGTCCAGCCGAAGCCGAACAGTACGCCGAGCAGCGGCGCCGCCGCGATCCCGACCGCGGGCACCCGGTGCACCCGGACGTCGCGCTGCAGGAACCCGAATCCGCCCAGGAAGACCAGTCCGAGCACGACGGTCGCCCCGCCGAGCACCCGGGTGATCACCGTCTGGTGGTCCAGCAGCGCGTTGCCGATGGCGCCGAACACGACACCGGTCAGGATGAAGACGGCGGAGAAGCCGGCCACGAACAGCCCCGTGCCGGCCAGCATCCGGCCGCGGCGCTCGGAGCCGAGCTCGGCCGCGGACAGCCCGGTCACGTAGGACAGGTAGCCGGGCAGCAACGGCACGACGCAGGGCGAGAAGAACGAGATCGTCCCGGCCAGCACCGCGATCGGCAGTGCCACCAGCATCGAGCCCGTCATCGACTCCGCGAACCACTCACCCATCAGCCGGCGCCCATCAGTCGGCGTCCGCCACCATGCCGACCAGGGTCTGGGTGGTCACTTCGCCGATCACCCGGGCCGCCACCCTGCCCTGCTTGTCGATCACCAGCGTGCTCGGGATCGAGCTCGGCGAGATCTGCCCGCGGAACCCGAGCAGCTGCTTGCCGCTGGGGTCGTACAGGCTCGGGAACGTCACCCCGAACTCCTGGACGAACTTGCGCGCCGGGGCCTTGTCCAGGTCGCGGGTGTTCAGCCCGATGAACTGCACGTCCGCGCCCAGCTGCTTGTGCGCCGCGATCAGGGCGGGCGCTTCCTTGCGGCAGGGCGGGCACCACGAACCCCAGACGTTCAGCACGACCACCTTGCCCTTGTGGTCGGCGTACTGCCAGGTCTTGCCGTCGAGCGTCTCACCGCCGAAGTCGGGCGCCGGCTTGCGCTGGTCGGCACCGAAGGTGGAGACCCGGCCGTTGCCGCTGACGAAGCCGGTCTGGCCGCTGCGGTTCTGGTTGGTGTCCTCGCCCGAGCTGCAGGCCGCGGTCAGCAGCAGGACCAGGCCGGCCAGCGCACCCGCGGTACGGCGCATCAGGCACCGCCCACGAACTTCTTGGCGTCCTTCACCGGCAGCAGGTCCTTGGCCGGTTCGGCGTAGCCCACCGAGACGATCGACTCGCCGTGGAAGGTGAACGTGGTCAGGCTGGCCAGGCTGCACTGCCGGCGCCGCGGGTCGTGCCAGAGCCGGCGGTTCTCGACCGCGGACCGGATCGTCCAGATCGGCAGCTGGTGGGACACGATCAGCGCCTCGTGCCCGGCGGCCTTCTGCCGGGCGGTCTCGATCGCGTCCCGCATCCGCCGCACGATCTGCTGGTACGGCTCGCCCCAGGACGGCTTGACCGGGTTGCGCAGCAGCCACCAGGTGCCCGGGTTCTTCAGCGCGCCGTCGCCGACGCCGAACTTCCTGCCCTCGAACAGGTTCGCCGCCTCGATCACCCGCTCGTCGAGATCGGGGGTGAGGCCGAAGGTCCGCGCGATCGGCTCCATCGTCTCCTGCGCCCGCTCCAGCGGCGAGCTGACCAGGTGCACGACGTCGCGGCCGGCCACGTGCTCGGCGACCCGGTCGGCCATCTTGCGGCCCAGCTCGGACAGGTGGAAGTCCGGGATCCGGCCGTAGAGCACGCCGGTCGGGTTGTGCACCTCGCCGTGCCGCATCAGGTGCACGACCGTCGTTTCGGTCACCGCTGCCCCTCCATAGTCCTGTGCAGCCCTTCTCAGTTCGGTACGGCGGCCGCCGCGCGGGCGGCCGGGGCCAGCGCCGACTCCAGCCGGGCCAGCGCGTCGTCGTCGATCGCGGCGCTCACGAACCACGCCTCGAACGCGCTCGGCGGCAGGTAGACACCGGCGTCCAGCATGGCATGGAAGAACGCGGCGAACCGTGGCAGCACCTGGGCACTCGCCCCGGCGAAGTCGCGGATCGGGCCACCGCCCTTCTCGGAGTCCACGAAGAAGACGCTGAAGAGGTTCCCGGCGGACTGGATGACGTACGGCACACCCTCCTTGTCCAGCGCGGTGCCGACCAGGCGCTGGATGGTGGCGGAGGTCTCGTCGAGCTGCGCGTAGACCTCGTCGGTGGCCAGCCGCAGCGTGGCCAGGCCGGCCGCGGTGGCGACCGGATTCCCGGACAGGGTGCCGGCCTGGTAGACCGAGCCCTCCGGCGCCAGGTGGGACATGACGTCGGCCCGGCCACCGAAGGCCGCCGCGGGGAAGCCCCCGCCCATCACCTTGCCGAAGGTCATCAGGTCCGGCTGCACACCGTCGACGCCGTACCAGCCCGAGCGGGTGATCCGGAAGCCGGTCATCACCTCGTCGGAGATGAACAGCGCGCCGTTGTCCCGGCAGATCCCGGCCAGGAAGCCGTTGAAGTCGTCGGCCGGCGGCACGACGCCCATGTTGCCGGGCGAGGCCTCGGTGATCACCGCCGCGATCTGGTCGCCGTACTGCGCGAAGGCGGCGGTGACCGCGGCCTGGTCGTTGTAGGGCAGCACGATCGTGTCCGCGGTGGTCGCCTCGGTGACGCCGGGCGTGCCCGGGATGCCGAGCGTGATCACGCCCGAGCCGGCCTGGGCCAGCAGCGCGTCGACGTGCCCGTGGTAGCAGCCGGCGAACTTGACGATCTTGTCCCGCCCGGTGAACCCGCGGGCCAGCCGCAGCGCCGACATCGTCGCCTCGGTGCCGGAGGAGACCAGCCGGACCTTGTCGACCGGGGTCCGGCCGACGATCTCCTGCGCCAGCAGCACCTCGGTCTCGGTCGGCGTCCCGTACGACGTACCCCGGGCGACCGCGGCCTGGACGGCGGCCGTCACCTCGGGGTGGGCGTGGCCCAGCAGCATCGGGCCCCAGGAGCAGACCAGGTCCAGGTAGGTGGTGCCGTCGACGTCGGTGATGTGACATCGGTCACCCGAGGTCATGAAGCGGGGGACCCCGCCGACGGCACGGAACGCGCGGACCGGGGAGTTCACGCCCCCGGGCGTGACCGCGGTGGCTTGGTCGAACAGAGCGGCGGAGCGAGCGGTGTGGTCGGGCACGGCCGCCATTCTTCCCGACAGACCACCGGCTCTGGTGGGCGGGCGGCGCTCAGGGGGTTCCGCTGAACCTTGTTACGCGCCAGTATGGGTACCCGGTGACCGCTCGGACACTGTCCGCGTCCGCCCGTAACCCACGCCCGGGCCGGACGTTGTACGAGGTGTCGCGGGTTACCGGGACCGACGAAGAGACATGTCCGCAGCGTGGGGCGGGTCAGCTCGATGAGTCACGGGAGGGATCATCGATGGCGAAGGGCAAGCGTCGCGTCACGGGCAGCGGGTGGCGGCAGGTGGCGCCACTGGTTCCGCTGGCGTTGTTCGCCAGCGCGTTCACCGTCAGCGCGACCGATGACCCGGCGGTGGCGACCGCGGCCCTCGAGCAGGGCGCCGGGACCAACACCCCGGTTGTCGTGCCCAAGCAGCCGATCGCCGATCCGGCCAACATCCCGGTGCCCGGCAAGGTCGGCAACGGCGTGGGCAAGACCGAGCAGCCCACCCAGGTGGTGTCCGGACTGTCCCGCAACGGCATCCCGACCGCCGCGCTGAAGGCGTACTCGCGGGCCCAGCAGGTGCTGGCTCAGGCCGACGCGGACTGCCGGCTGCCGTGGACGCTGGTGGCCGCGATCGGCCGGGTCGAGTCGAACCACGGCCGTTTCGGCGGCAACTCGCTGACCAAGGACGGCATCGCCGTACCCGGCATCTACGGCCCCCGGCTGGACGGTTCCATCACGGCCCGGATCTCCGACTCCGACGCCGGCCGGCTGGACGGCGACGGCGCCTTCGACCGGGCCGTCGGGCCGATGCAGTTCATCCCGGCCACCTGGCACGCGATGGGCGTCGACGGTGACGGCGACGGCACCCGCAACCCCCAGGACATCGACGACGCGGCGATGTCCACCGGCGTCTACCTGTGCTCGGGCGGTTCGGACCTGTCCAAGGCCGCCGACCTGAACCAGGCGGTCCTGCGCTACAACCACTCGCAGGCCTACGTCGACCTCGTGCTCAGCATCGCCAAGGCGTACGCCGGCGGCAGTTGGATCGTGGTCGGCAACGGCACCACGAGCGACGACCAGGGCGTGGTCCGGGCCGACGGCTCGATCGACGACCCGACCGTCGACGCGCCCGCCGACGAGAACCTGCCCGAGGCGATCGACCTGCCGGTCTACCCGCCGGGCAAGCCGCGGCCGACGCCGACCGGCGGCGACGGCGACCAGGACCGGCCCACCACCAGCCCGACCAGGAAGCCGCCGGCCAAGCCGTCGACGCCGCCGCGCAGCACTGCCAAGCCGACGCCGTCCAAGCCGGCGACACCGAAGCCGTCCACCCCGCCGCCGAGCACGCCGGCCGGCGTGGCCACGCTGAAGACCGCGGCCGGACTGATCGTCGGCACGGTCGGCAGCACGCTGACCGAGCTGACCAAGGCCACGCAGTACTGCCAGAACGAGATGGCCAAGGTCACCATCACCAAGCCGACGCAGGACCAGCTGCAGAAGTGTGTGACCGCCTACCAGACCGGTGGCACCGCCGCCGTCGACCAGGTGATCCGCAACCTGCTCTCGCTGCTGGGCCTGGTCGGCGTTCTCGGTGGAGGGCTGCTCGGCAGCTGACCACCCCTCAGACCGGCGCGCCTGCCCCCACCCCTCCCTGGGCGCGCCCCCGGCGACGCCACGGAACACCTCCCCCCGGTTTCGTGGCGTCGCCCTTGACTGTGGTCAAGCGCTTACTTGAGTAATTCTCACTTTGCCGTTCCGTCGCGGCTGGGCGGAGACGCGGACGTCACCAGGGCCGCTCGATGGTCTGCGTGATCCGGTTGCCGAACAGGTCCGTCGCCGTCACCCGCAGGGCCGCCGGTGCGGCCGCCGGGACCGTGCCGAGCACCTTGCCGCCCAGCCCGCCCGGCACCAGCCGGACCGGCTGCCAGTGCTTGCCGTCGGCACTGGTCTCGGCGGTGGTCCGGAAGAACCCGTGGCCGCGCACGCCCGGCTGGTAGCCGGGCTTCAGTTCGAGCTGCCGTCCGTTCAGCCGGTAGTCGACCTGAACGAGCGGCAGCACCTGCCGCGACGTCACCGGCCCGGACCGGAACCGCCACTCGGTCCGCGTCGCCGTCGAGGTCTTCGCCCAGGTCTCCGGAGAGCGCCGGACGTCCAGCGTCAGCTCGTACCACGCGCTCTTCGCCGGTACCGGGAACTGCGCGACCGACCAGTTCTTGCTGCCGACCACCTTTCCGCCGCTGGTGAGCGTCAGCTGGGTCCGGTCGCCTGGAGTGTCACTCCACCCGTACTGCGTCCGGTCGCCGTTGACGTGCTGCGGGATCGCCACCCGCAGCGTGTTCTCGAACCGGGCCGCCGGCAGCCCGTCGGCCTCGCTGCCCTCCGCGTCGGGAACCGCCGGCCGGGAGATCGGCGCCCACCAGTCCCGGCTGGCCCGCTCGTTCGGCCGGTAGCTTCGGGCCAGGCTGTACTCGACGCCTGACAGGTTCCACTCGCCCGCCACCGTCCTCTCCTCCCAGGTGGTTCCGGGCACATCCGACGCCAGGTAGTCGGTCCGGGCCACCGGTCCGGTCACCTCCCTGGTCGAGCTCAGTCCGACGCTCAGGCCCGGAAGGTGAGCCGTGCGCTGGTCGCGGTGCAGGAACCAGGCGTCGTTGCGCAGGTAGTTCGTCGTCACCGCGGCCGGCCGCAGCCGGGCGAAGTCGTAGGTCAGCGGTCCCTTCACCTGCTGCGGCCCGATCGCCAGGTCGTAGCGGTAGCTGCTGTCCCGCAGCCCGGTCAGCTGCAACTCCACCGGCCGCTTCGCCAGCAGCGCGCGGAGCCGGGCGCCTTCGGGCCGGCGCAGCAGGTAGAACGGCACGCCGACCTCGGCGCTGTCGCTCCAGAACCCCGGCCGCTCGTTGTCCATGAAGACGGCCCGAGCGCCCGCGTCCTTCGCCGCCTGGACCTGGCCGGCGGTCTGGTCGTAGTCCCGCCAGCGGAGCAGGGCGATCTTGCCTGCCACGTTCTTGAGTCCGTCCGGGCTGCCGTCACCAGCGTCGACCAGCTGCAGCTTCTCCCGGCCGACGTACGGCGACTCGAAGGTGCCGTCCGCGGGAGTCGGCAGCCGGAACCCGCCGGGGCCGGTCACGTCCACCGTCAGTTTCGGCTGCTCGAGGTCCCAGCGCTGGACCACCTGGAACGTGCCGGCGGCGACCTTGCCGAACTCCTGCACGTAGATCCCGTCGGCGGCGTCCCGGCCGAAGCCGAAGCCGGACACCGCGTGCCGGTCGCCCACCTTGCGGTGCCAGGCGATGCCGACGCTGTGGGGGTCGGCGCGCTGCGGCGTCTTCACGGTCACCTTGTGGGCCCGGCGGGCGTCGAAGGTGAAGGTCCGGTCGCCGGTGATGCGTTCCTCCGGGTCGCCGAGCAGGGTGACCGAGTTCGTCCAGCCGGCCTCGTCGCCGCCCATCACGAAGGCCATCACGCTGTACCGGCCGGTCGGCACGCTGAGCACCCGGCTGCCGGTCTCGTCGAAGGTGATGCCGAGCACGTCACCGGTGTCGATGTTCCACAGCTGGACCCCGCTGTTGGTCTCCGGCGTGGCGACCGCGGGCTTGCCGTCCCGGCCGATCGCCTTGACCGTCACCTCGTGCAGCCGCCCGCCGGCGGTGAACCCGAGCCCGGTCCGGTACGTCGTGCCGGCGCCGCGGGCGACCAGCTCACCGGCGTACTTGGCCGGGCCGGTGGCGGCCAGGTCGAGCCGGACGGTCGCGGACGCCGTACCGCCGGCCGGGACGGTGAGCCGGGCCGGACTGACCGTGAGCGCGGCCTTCACGCCGCCGGGCGACCGGGCGCCGACCGACAGGTCGAGCGTCACCGGCCGGCCGGACTTGTTGCTGTAGGCCACCGTGCGGGTCACCGGCGCCGGGGCGGTGCCGGTCCAGGACAGCTCACCGAAGAACAGGTTCGCTGCGTCCGGCAGCACCTTCGGGTCGAGCGCCCGGGCGAGGTCGATCCGGCCCAGACCCTGCTGCGCGACGGTCGTGTCCCGCCCGGGAACAGCGGTGGCGGCCAGCGCGGCCTTCAGCTGCGCCCCTGACCAGTCCGGGTGCCGCTGGGCCAGGATCGCGGCCGCGCCGGCGACGTGCGGGGTGGCCATCGAGGTACCGCTCATCGCGGTGTAGTACTCGCCGAGGCCGTGCCCTTGGTCGGAGCCGGCCGCGCGGGCGGCGGCGATGTCCACGCCGGGCGCGGTCACCTCGGGCTTGAGGGCGCCGTCGCCGAGGCGGGGCCCGCGGCTGGAGAAGGAGGCGAGCCGGTCGTCGGAGTCCACCGCGCCGACGGTCAGGGCGGCCGCGGCGGCTCCCGGCGTACCGACGGTCTCCTCGGCGCCGGCGTTGCCGGCCGCGACGACGAAGAGCGCGCCGCTGGACTTCGACAGCCGGTCGACTGCCTCGCTCATCGGGTCCGTGCCGTCCGACGGCAGCCCGCCGAGGCTCAGGTTGACCACCTTGGCACCCTGCTGGACGGCCCACTCCATCCCGGCGATCGCCTCGGAGTCCAGCCCACCGCCCTGGTCGTCGAGTACCTTGCCGACCAGCAGCTGCGCGCCCGGCGCGATGCCTTTGCGCCGGCCGGCGGACGCCGTACCGAGGCCCGCGACGGTCGATGCAACGTGCGTTCCGTGGCCGTGCCCGTCCTGGACCGGCTGGTCGGGCACGAAGCTGGCCGACCCGACGACCTGCTTCTCCAGGTCGGGATGGGACTCGTCGTAGCCGGTGTCGAGCACGGCGACCTTGACGCCACGTCCGTCGTACCCCGAACGCCAGGCGGCCGGAGCGCCGATCTGCGCGGCGGAGCGGTCCAGGGTCGCGCGGGTGCGGCCGTCGAGCCAGATCTTGCCGACGCCGGCGCTGCTCAGGGTCCGAGGGCTCGCGATGCCCTGCCAGAACTGCTTGGCCCGGGACTTCTCGACCGAGACCGCGGTGGTGCCGACGCTGGCCAGCGTCATCCGCCGGGTGCTGTTCCCGGGCGCCGCCGGCGCGCCGCCGCGGGCGGTGGCACCGGTGAGCAGCACGGGCAACCGGCTGGTGGCCGCGTCGTCGTAGCCCTGGGCAACCAGCAGGCCGAGGTCGAACAACCGGCGATCCAGCCGGCCGGAGGTGAACAGCGGGTACGCCGCGACCGGGACCAGCGTCAGCGCGCCGTCGAACTCGCCGAGGTAGTAGTTGCCGCCGTCCACCAGCCGGGCGGAACGGGTTCCGTCGGCTGAGGTGGTCAGCTCGGCGACGTCACCGGTGATCAGCGTGATCCGGTGCGTGGCCGCACCCGGGGTCGGGCCGGCGAGACCGGTGGTGCCGGGCGGAGAACCGGGAGGGGCCCCGGCACCACCGGTGGACTGGGTGACCGCGCTCTCGCGCCCGGCCGCGCCGGCCGTCGCGGCGAACGGAAGGACCGACGCCACCACAGCGCCGGCGATCACGGTGCGGAACATGCTGGTGGCGAGTCGTGACGGTCTCATCCGTGGCGGCACCTCCCGATGCCCCGACGGGCGCGAGGCCATCGCGGCCGAGCCTGTCAGTTGCCTTCGGCCACGGTCCACGGTTGCCGCTGACCTGAACCCGCCATGGCTGGTTCCGGCCAGCCGGAGTCCGCATCATCAGGACCCCGGCCGGTCCGGTTGGGTCGGTCCCGGCGATCGGTACCGGATCGGGACCCGGGTCAGGCGAAGCGCTTGGCGACCTGCTCGACCCGGTCGACCAGGTCCAGGTCGTAGGCGACGCCCGGCACGTAGAAGATCACGTAGTCCGCGCCGGCCTCGAGCACCGCCTCGACCTTGGCCGCGATCTCGTCCTCGGTGCCGATCAGGTTGTCCTGGCCGAACTTGTCCCAGTCCTGCGGGCCGCGGGCCTGCGCGGTCGCCGTCCGGGGGTCGTCACCGGCGTCGATCGGGAACACGTTCATCGAGGTCGACTTGATGATCGAGTCGTAGTCGCGGCCGAGCCTGTCGCAGTGCGCCTTGAGAACGGCCGCCTTCTCCCGGACCAGCTCCGGGTTGCCGCCGCCGATGTTCGCCGCGTCGGCGTACTGGGCGACCAGCTTCAGCGTGACCTTCGGGCCGCCACCGCCGATCCAGAAGCTCGGGTGCGGCTTGCGCACGCCCTTCGGCTCGTTGATCGGCTGGTCGATCGAGTAGTGCTTGCCCTGGTAGACCGGCTTGTCCTCGGTCCACATCCTGTAGATGATCTCGGTCGCCTCGCGGAAGGCGGCCATCCGCTCCGGCACCTCGGTCCACTCGTAGCCGTAGGCCTTCCACTCGTGCTCGTACCAGCCCGCGCCGAGGCCGGCGTACAGGCGGCCGTGGCTGGCCACGTCGACGGTCGAGGCGATCTTGGCGTAGAGCGCCGGGTTGCGGTACCCGTTGCAGCCGACCATCTGGCCGATGTTGACCCGGCGGGTGTCGCGGGCCAGCGCCGCCGTCGTGGTCCAGCACTCGAACGTGGTGTTGTCGCTCGGCTCCGGCACCGTGTGGAAGTGGTCGAACAGCCAGATCGAGTCCCAGGATCCCTCGTCGGCCCGCTTCGCGACGTTCGTCATCGCCTCCCACTGCTCCACCGGGTCGGCGATCCCGGTGAGGTCCATCTTCCAGCCCTGCGGAACAAAAATCCCGAAACGTGTGCTCATACCCCCCATCCTTTCCCGGCGAGCTGAACCGGTCCACCACCCGGCGGACGGGATTCCTTCTCAATCGGACCACCCTGGGTTCTCAATCCGCGGTCGGCGGGCGGTTCCTGGTCGCGGTCGGGCTTCCGCGGGTTCGCCGGTCCCGGTCGGGCCGGCGGCTGCGGGCGGCGAGCCAACCCGCGAGGCCGCGGCGGCGTCGTACCGGATCGGCGGGCGAAACACGCCGGCGGACCCGGGAGGCGATCACGATCGGCACGGACAGGTTCGAGCAGCTCTTCACCGAGGCGGCACCGCTGGTCATGGCCGGCCGGCACACGTGCGACGCCCCGCCGGTGGAGGGCGGGCGCTGGCCGGTCAGCACGGTCTTCCGTCCGCCGCTGGACAGCCCGATCAGCCGCCGGCTCGACGAGCTGACCGCCGAGGCCGCCGAGGTCGCTGGACCGCGGACCGGCCTCGCACCGACCGCGGACAGGCAGACCGGATCCGGGCCGGCGGGGCACTGGCAAACCGGGCAGCGGGGATCGGCGCACTTCACCATCCGGGCGCTGGAGAAGTACCGCGCGGCGGTCGCCGTCAACGAGCCGGTGATCCAGCGGTACGCGAGCGCGCTCCGCCGGACCTCCGCTCAGATCGGCGCCCTGACCTTCGAGCTGACCGGCCTGACGCTCACCCAAGGCACGGTGATGGCCTGCGCCCGCCCCCTCGACGACCAGGCCGACCGCTTCATGGACCTGTACGCCGAGGAGCTCGGCGCCGACGCGTGGTACGAGCGGGACCACTACTTCCGCCGCGACATCTGGTACGTCAACCTGCTGCATTTCACCACCACGATCCCCGACCCAGCCGCTCTGATCGACTGGGTCGCCGCACGTCGCCACCGCACCTTCGGCCAGGTCACCGTCGACACCGCTGAAGTCGTGCGCTTCCGGCTCGTCGACGGCCCTCGTCCGCACATGCGTCCCGAGGTGCTGGCCGTCGCCCCGCTGCGTCAGGTCATGGACCGGTCAGCGCGGTGACCAGGCTCATGGCCCACTCCGCGATCGTGGTGGAAGTGAAAAGGTCGGTGGAGTACTCGATGTCGAGCGTGAACGCCTCCTCGGTGACCGTGAACACGACGTAGAGCTCGGTCCGGGCCTGGCCCGGCACGCTGAACCCGCGCGTCCGGAACTCCCCCGACGGCAGCGTCAGCGTTGCTCCCGGGGTGGTGATCACGGTGAACAGGACCGCCGGGTACGGCAGGTCGGCCTGGTCCGGGAGCGCCGTGCGGACCACCTCAGCGAGCGGCAGCGCCTCGTGGTCCAACGCCGCGTACAGGGCGCCGGCCGTCTCGCCGAGCAGGTCCGGGGCGTCGAGCCTGACCCGGACCAGGACTGCTTCGCCGAGGTAGCCGATGATGCCGTCGTGCTCGGGACGGCTGCGGCGTGCGCTGGACGCGGGCAGGATCACCTGGTCCTCCCCGCAGAGATCCCCGAGCCAGCGTGCGAAGGCGGCCGCGATCACGACGTACGGCGTGGTGCCCGCTTCTGCGGCTCGTGCTCTGAGGCGGGCGGCCAGTTCGTGGGGCAGGTCGACATGGTGCGTGGCTCCGTCGCCGGACAGGACGTCGGGGCGCGGGTGGTCGACCGGCAGGTTCGGGCGGAGCGACGCGCCGGCCAGCTCGTTGCGCCAGAACGCCTCCAGCTGTGTCCTGGTCTCCCCGGTGAGGGTGTCGCGCTCCCAGCGGGCGTAGTCCGTGAGCTGGGCGGTCGGCGGGGCGAGCTCGGCACCGGTGTACAGGGCGGACAGCTCCTGCCAGAAGAGCCGTGCGGACCAGCCGTCGTAGATCAGGTGATGGACGACGACGACCAGCACCCAGTGCTCCGCCGACACCCGGCCGAGGCAAACTCGCCACAGCGGTGCCTGCGCTGGATCCATCGCCGGCTGGGCGGCCGCCACGCACCAGGCCTGGATCTGCGACTCGTCGTCGGGCAGTTCGTGCACGGGGAGGGTGATCGGGACAGCGGCGAAAACCTCCTGGCGGTCGGCAGCGATTCTCGTCCGCAGGGCAGTGTGACGGTTTGCCAGCGTCCGCAGCGCTGCTTGCAGGGTTGCGGGGTTGAGGTCGCCGGTGACGTCGACACGGGTGATGCCGTTGTAGACCGACGCGTCTCGCCGGCTCCGATGACGCCCCAGCACCCGCCGCTGAGCGAAGGTCAGCGGCGCGGTCTCCACCACCACGTCACCTTGCGCCTTGGCCGCGACGGCGCGGAGGGTGGGGGCACGGAAGAACTCGGTCAGGGTGAGCTCCACGCCGGCCGTCTCACGCACCAGGTTGAGCAGCCGCACAGCCAGCAGCGAGTGCCCGCCGAGCGCGAAGAACGAGTCGTCGACACCGACGGCCGTGACCCCGAGCACCTTGCACCACACCTCGTGCAGCGTGTGTTCCATCGCCGTACTCGGTGTTGCGCTCCCCCGCGCATTCTCGGGCGCCGGCAACGCCGCCCGGTCCAGCTTGCCGGTACTTGCCAATGGCAACCGGTCCAGCCGGACCCACCGTCGCGGCACCAGGTACTGCGGCAGCTGTGCCGACAGGTGGTCGGTGAGCTCGTCCCCGCCCACCGTCCCTACCACATATCCGACCAGTTCACCGTCGACGGCCAGCACTGCGGCGTCGGTGACCAGCGGGTGATCGAGCACCGCAGCCCGGACCTCCCCCGGCTCGATCCGGGCACCGCGAATCTTCACCTGCTCGTCGCGGCGGCCGTGGAACTCCAGCCCCCCGTCCGCCCGCCAACGCCCGAGGTCCCCGGTGGCGTAGCTGTTCGGCGCGAAGAACGCGGCCGCGGTCTCCGCAGACCTGTTCAGGTAGCCGTCCGTCACGCACACACCCTCGACACAGATCTCACCGACAGCACCCATCGGGACCGGCCGCCGCTCCGCGTCGAGCAACCGAAGCCGTACGCCGGGAATCGGCCGGCCGACCGGCGGAGCGATCTCGCCCGGCTCGACCCGGTGCTCGGTCACGCCGATGGACGCCTCGGTGGGACCGTAGCCGTTGTAGAGAACGCAGTTCGGGTGTGCGGCGAGGAACTCGAGGTCCGCAGCGGTCAGCCTGACTGTCTCACCGGCGGTGAGGATCTCCCGCAACGACGGCAGCGACGGCTTGGTCGCGAGCAGCGAGTGCACCGCGCTGTAGGGCATCACGATCCGCTGCACCTGGTACCTGTCGATGGTCGCGGCGAGCGCCTCGACGTCGTACCGGGACGCGTCGTCGATCAGTACCAGGGTTTGGCCTGCGGCGAGCGTCGTGAAGACTTCGTGCACGCTGCCGTCGAACGTGGGAGTTGCCCACTGCAACAACCGGGTCGGCGGGTGGGCAGCGACGTACTGGAGGACGTGGTTGACCGTGCCGCGGTGCGGGACCAAGACGCCCTTCGGAGTGCCGGTCGAGCCGGAGGTGTAGATGCAGTAGGCCAGATCGTCCGGGGTGACGTCTGTTCGCGGCCGGTCGACCGGGCCCGCGTCGAGGTCGTCGATGCGCAACCGCGGGCGGTCACCGAGGTCGGGCATCCCCTCGGCAGTCACCACCAGGGCCGCGTCGGCGTCGTCCACGACAAGGCGGAGTCGCTCGACCGGCACGGTCGGATCGAGGGGCAGATAGGCATAGCCGGACTTGAGCACGCCCAGCAGCGCCGCGATCTGCTGCGGACCCCGTGGCAGGCACAGCGCGACCAGCTCACCGCGACGGACTCCGCGGGTGAGCAGTTCGGCAGCGATCCGGTTGGCCTGCCGGTCGAGCTCGGCGTACGTCGTATCGCCGTACGCGCCGGTGAGAGCGAGCGCCTCCGGGTGCTGGTCGACCTGACGCTCGAACAGTTCGTGCAGGCAGAGCGTCGACTCCTCGGCCGGTCGGCCTTCCAGTTGGGCGAGCAGCCGGCTGTCCTGCTCGGTGAGGACGGCGAGGTCCGGGACAGCGACCGGCGTACTGGCAGTGGCGAGGTCGAGAGTGGTTCCCAGGTAGTCCAGCAGGCGCTGGATCGTGGACTCGTCGTACAGGTCGGTGTCGTACTCCACGACGCACTGGACACCGTCGGGCCGGTACGTCAGGTAGAGCACGAGGTCGAGTGGAGCGCGCTCGCTCGGCAGGTCGAGCAGAGTCGCCGAGACCGTGGGCGGCGCGAACGAGATCTGCTCACTGCCGCTCTCGAACTCGACCGCGACGCCGAACAAGGGGTTGCGGCCGGCGGACCGCTCCGGGTTGAGCGCCGCGACGATGTCCTCGAACGGCAGGTCGCGGTGGTCGACGGCGTCCATCAGCGCGAGGCCGAGGTCGCGGGTGACGTCGGCGAACGCGGCGGTCGCGGGAATCCGGACCCGCAGCGGCAGCGTGTCGACGAACATGCCGATCGCGTCGCCGGCGTGCTTGCCGCGGCCCGAGACGCCGGTGCCGAGAACGAAGTCGCGCTGACCGCTGAACCTGGACAGGACGACGGACAGTCCGGCGAGCAGCGTACTGAAGACGGTGACCCCGGTCCGGCCGGCGAAAGCGGTGAGCTGCTCGGTCAGGCGGCGGTCCAGGTCGTGGGTCAGTGAGCTGCCCGCACCGCTGCGCCGCGGAGGTCGAGGCCGATCGGCCGGCAGCTGCAACTCGGGCGCACCGGACAAGTGCTCGACCCAGAAATCGAGATCGCCCTTCTTCCTCGCCTCGAGCGCCGCCGGCTCCTGGTCGCCGCCGGCCGGCAGGTGGAGACCGTCCGTGGCGGCTGGGAGGTCCGGGTCGTCCGGCCAAGACCGGTAGTAGGCGCCGAGATCGCGGGCGAGCACGGGCGTCGAGGCCGAGTCGAAGACGATGTGATGAGCAACCAGCAGCAGAACGTGATGCCGCTCGGAGAAGCGCACCAGCTGCGCACGGACCAGCGGACCGGTCGCGGGATCGAGCTCGCCCAGCCGCACGTCCCGCAGTACGGATGACAGGTCTTTGCCCTCAGCATCGACCATCGGACAGTCGATCGGCGCCGTAGCGCCGACGAACGCGCGCGGCTCCCCGTCGATCTCCCTGAACGTCGTCCGCAACGCAGGATGCCGGTCGGCCACCTTCTGCAGCGCACCCCGCAGCGCGACCGGATCCAGCGGTCCGCGCAGCTCGATCGCCTTCGGCTCGTGGTACCTGTTCGTGCCGGGATTCAGCTGCTCCAGGAACCAGATCCGCCGCTCCGGCGGCGTCAACTCCCGTCCCTCGTGACGTGGGGGTGCGGCACCGTCGTACTCGGCCCGCAGAGCGTCCACCGCGGTCAGACTCTGCATCACCTGCTCAGGTGCCACTCCGAAGTCGACGAAGCAGGCGATCTCGTCCGCACCGGCTGCCAGCAGGGCATCGACGATCGTGGCGCAGCTGTCGGGCGTACCGATCAGGGCCCGGGACTCGCAGTACCGCTGGTACGCCTGGCCCAGCAGGAAGTCGACGTCGTCGGCCGGCGTCTTGTCCAGGTCGATCTGGAACCCGAGGCTGTTGGTCACCTGCCCGAACAACGACAACGAAGACCGCAGATAGTCGCAGAACGGCCGGTACGCCGCGGCGCGGACCGCCTCCAGGTCGTCGCCGACGTAGGTGTGCAGCAGCACGACGACCCGGCCCGCGTCAGGGTCGAGGCCGTGCTCGGCGCGAGTGGACCGGTAAAGCGCGATGTTGGCCGCCAGGTCCTCGACCGACTGAGCCATCAGGTTGGTGACCACGCCGATGTCGTTGCGGGCGGCAAGTTTGTACGACTCGGGGTTGCCGACGACCGCGGCGTACAGCGGCGGCTGGTCCTGCAGCGGACGGGGGTGCAGGCGGACCTCGGTCGATTCGCCGTTGCCCGCGGTCGCGGTGATCGCCTCGCCGGCCCACAACCTGCGCACGGTGTCGAGGTGCTCGTACAGCTCCTCGCGGTGCCGGCCGTAGCTGTCCGGCGCGAACACGAAGTCCCGCGCGTGCCAGCCACTTGCGACGCACATCCCCGCCCGGCCACCGGACAGGTTGTCCACCACCGACCACTCCTCGGCCACGCGGATCGGATGGTGCAACGGCAGCACCACGGAGCCGGCGTGCAGCCTGATCCTCTGGGTCCTGGTCGCGAGGGCCGCGGCCAGCACGGACGGATTCGGGAACAACGCCCCGAACGAGTGGAAGTGCCGCTCCGGCAACCAGACAGCGTGGAACCCGTGGGCGTCCGCGTACTCGGTCGCCTTGAGAATCAGGCCGTACTTGTCCTGCGCCGCGTGGTCGGGGTAGTCGCCGAAGAAGTACAGGCTGAAGTCGCAGCCGGTGCGGCGATGGGGCGAGTTGCGGCGGGCGGGCGTGGGTTGGGGCGGCGCTTCTGGGTGGGTCACGGTGGCCGGCGGCGCGGTGCTGCTGTCGACCATCGGCGTTGACGCCTGCTGGGTTGTCGGAGAAGCGCCATTCAGGAAGGCGAGTTGTTCTGACATCAGGTCGGTGACTCGGTCGACCATGCGTTCGGCGAGCCGTAGTTGGCGGTCCACCAGTTCGCGCCGGCCTCCGTCATCGACCGCCTGGGCCGCAGGTGCCTCCTGCAGCTGGACGGGCTGCGACTCCTGCTGCAGTGGTTGAGGGACTACAGCGGCGGATGGGCTGAGGAGGTCGACGAGTCTGTTCGGGGTGTCCGCGTCGTCGAAGAGGCGGCGGACGGGGATCTTGACGCCGAAGACCTCATCGAGGTCACCGACGAGGCGCATCAGCGAGAGCGAGTCCGCGCCGAGACTGAGGAAGGTGGCCTCAGCCGGAACGGCGTCCGGCTCCATCCCCAACGACGGCGCCACCAACTGCCTCACTTGCTGCAGCACCGCTGCCCGCTCCGCCCCGACAGACTGCACCTGCATCTGCTCCACCCCTTGCATCGGCTCGGTCGCACGCATCGGCTCGGGTGTTCTGGCCGGCACGGTTGGTTGCGGTGGCACTGCCGTCTGCGGCGGCACCGTCGGCGTGCTCGGTCGGTCGTACCGACGCCTGGCCAGTGGATGGCCCGGCAGCGGGATGCGGCGTCCGGTGGACACCATCGACCAGTTGATGTCGGCGCCGGCGCGGTACAGCGCCGCCAGCGTCTGCGCGAACTGGTCCTCCGCCCCCTTCCGCTGACTCGCCACCCACGCGCTCCCCGGCAACGCCCTCCGCCCGAGACCGCTCAGCACCGCATCCGGACCCACGTCCAGGAACCGATTCCCGCCCCGCTCCCGCACGGCCCGCATCAACAGGTCGAAGCGCACCGCTCGACGCGCGTGCTCGACCAAGTACCGCCCATCGACACCGGACAGCACCGCCCCGTCCGTCCCACGGAAAACCGGCACCCGCGGCGGCCGGAACGCCACCTTCTCCGCAAACGCCCGCAACTCCCCCAGTACCGGCTCCACCATCACCGAGTGAAACGCGCGCTCCACTCCCATCCGCCGCCACGACACCCCGCGACCATCCAGTACGCCGACCGCTCGCGCCATCGCGTCCTCCGCACCCGACAGCACCACCCGATCGCGACCGTTGACCGCGGCAACCTCCACTCCGCACTCGGCGGCGATCTGCTCCGCCTCCGCCAGCTCCGCGCCGACGGCAACCATCACGCCCGGTTCCATCCCGGCCTGCATCAGCTCCCCCCGCCGAGCCGTCAGCAACGCCCCATCCGTCAACGACAGAACCCCCGCCGCGTGCAGCGCCGCGTACTCCCCCAAGCTGTGCCCCACAACGAAGTCCGGCACCACCCCGAGTCCGCGCCAGACCTCCGTCCACGCCGCCTGATGCGCGAACAGCGCGACCTGCCCGAGCTCCCCTTCGCCCTCCAGCACGGGGACGCCCAGCACCCGCTCGATCTCGTCGAACACCTCCCGGGCCGGCCGGAACGTTCGGTACATCCACTCCGACATCCCGGAGTACGCACTGCCCTGGCCGGAGTACGCGAACGTCAACGGCCCCGTCACCACCTCTCCCGGGTCCTCGCCCAGGGCGGCCACCACCTCGCCCACCTCGGCGCCGACAACGGCCCGGCGACAAGCGTGATGCCGCCGCCCGACTCCCATCGTGGTCGCGACATCGGCCACCGCCACCTCAGGACGAGCCGCCAGGTACGCCCGCAACGACGCACTCAACTCCCCCAAAGCCTCCACCGACTGCGCCGAGACCGGCACCACCACGGGGTGGAAGCCATTCGTCTGTCCATCGGTTGCCTGCGGCACCGGCGTCTCGTCCCGTCCCGACTCCAGCGGCGGCTGTTCGAGCACGATGTGGGCGTTGGTCCCGCCGACACCGAGGGCGCTGACGCCCGCCCGCCGCGGGACGCCGTCGGTCCGCCAAGGGCCGGAAGCCGTGATCAGTTCGAAGGGGCTGCGCTCGACCCGCAGATCAGGGTGCGGCTGGGTCAGGTTGAGCGTCGGCACCAACCGGCCGTGCTGCAGCATCAGGATCGTTTTGATCAGCCCGGCCAGGCCCGCGCACGAGTCCAGGTGCCCGACGTTGGCCTTCACCGACCCCAGGCCGCACTTCGCCGTCCGCTGTCCCGCGCCGAACACCCGGGACAACGCCTCGAACTCCACCGGGTCCCCCAGAGCCGTACCAGTGCCGTGCGCCTCGACGTACGAGATGGTGTCGGCGCCGACGCCGGCCCGCTCCAGCGCCCGGCGTACGACGTCGACCTGGCCGGAGACGCTCGGCGCGGTGAACCCGACCTTGCTGGTCCCGTCGTTGTTGACCGCGCTGCCGAGAATCACGGCGTGCACGGTGTCGCCGTCGGCCAGCGCGCGGTCGAGCCGCTTGAGCAGCACCGCGGCGACGCCGTTGCCGCCGACCGTGCCGTCCGCGGCGGCGTCGAACGGGCGACAGCGCCCGGTCGGCGACAGGATCGACCCCGGTACGTGCCGGTACCCGGCATCCTGCGGCAGCCGGACGGCCGCGGCCCCGGCGACGGCGAGATCCGCGTCGTCGTCCAGCAACGCCTGCACGGCGAGGTGGACCGCGACCAGCGAGGTGGAGCACGCCGTCTGGACCCCGATCGCCGGTCCGGTCAGCCCGAGCCGGTACGCGACGCGGGTGGCGAGGAAGTCCGCGGTGGCGCCGATCGTCGCCTGCATCGCCGTCGGGATGTCGGCGGCGGCCGCGCCGGCCGGCTGGTCCTGGTGGCCGTAGAGGTTCATCCCCGTACCCGCGTAGACCCCGATGCGGACGCCGGGTTCGGCGGACGGGTAACCGCCGTTCTCCAGCACCTCGTGCGCGACCTCCAGGAACTGCCGGTGCGCCGCGTCGGTCAGCGCCGCCTCCTTCGGCGACATGCCGAAGAACTCCGCGTCGAAGGTCTCCGCGTCCTCGAGCACCCCGCCGACCGGCACGTGATCCGGCCCGCCCGCCGCGGCGAACGTCGACACACTGTCCACCCCGCCCCACAAGTTCGCCCAGAACTCCTCCACCGTCCGAGCCCCGGGGAACCGAGCAGCCATTCCGACCACTGCCACCCGCCGATCCACCACCCGCCGCCCGGCCTCGTCCGCTCGGCCGTCTGGTTCCACCTGCGCCGGACCCGAGGCGGCGAGCTGCTCGGTGAGCCAGTGAGTCAGCGCATCCACCGTCGGGTGCTCGAACGGCGTGGTCGCCGGCACGTCGATCCCGAGCTGCTCGGTCAAACCCGCGCGGAGGCGCGCCAGCTTGATCGAGCTCAACCCCACCTCGTAGAACGGCGCGTCGACCGCGACCGGCTGCCCCGCCAGCTCCGCCACCAGTCGCCGCACCACCGCCCCGACCTCCCCGACGGACGGGGCCATCCGGTCCTCGCCGGCCGACCGTCCGCCCTGGCTCGCCGCCGAATCCCGGGAGTACCGGCCGGCCTGGTACCGCGCCCGCAACTCCGTACGGCGAACCTTGCCGCTCGCCGTGCGAGGGAACTCCCCAGCCGGAACCCGAACGATCTCGGCAGCAGTCAGCCGCAACCGCCGGAAGAGCGCCGCCCGGATCGCCGGCTCCACCTCCCCCGGCGTACCGGCGTCGTCGACGAAGACAACCAGGTCCTCCGTCCCCGTCCCCGGGTTCGGTACGCCGCAGACGCCGACGCCGCGCAGGCTCAACCCGTCGACCCCGCCGACGACCTCCTCGATCTCGTGGCAGAAGACGGTGTGGCCGTTCAGCACGACACTGTCGCCTTCCCGGCCGGTGATCACCACCTGCCCGTCGGCCACGAACGCGAGGTCGCCGGTTCGCAACCACTCACCGTCGGGCAACGCGGCCGCAGTGGCCGACGGGTTGTTCAGGTAGCCGGCGGTGATGCGTGCCGACCGGACCTGCAGCCGGCCGATCCGCAGCTCGGGCAGGACCTCGTCGTTGTCGTCGACCACCCGCACCGTCGCCCCGGGAGCCGGCGGGCCGACCGCGACGAACGTCGTACAGTCGGCGTCCGGCACCGACGGTTCGGCGAGCACCAGGTCACCGGCCAGCGACGACTTCAGCACCCGGAGCACGCCGCCCTGGGAGGTCAAGGCGCCGATCGTGATCGCGGTAGCCGTCTCGGCCATGCCCCAGGCCGGCCGGAAGCGCTCCCGACCCAGGCCGGCGCGAGCGGTCGCGGCGAAGAACCGGTCGACCACCGGCAGCACGATCTGCTCACCCCCGGACACCACCGAGCGGACACAGCTGAGGTCCAGCTCGAGGTCCTGCCGCGCCGCGAACGCATCGGCCGCGAGCTGCAGCCCGAACGTCGGCGACCACGCGTGCGCGACGCCGTACTGGGCCGCTTTCTCCAACCAGAGCGAGGGATTCGCCAGCACGTCGGCGGTCGGTAGGTGCACGTTGGTCGACCCGGTGAACACCGGCAGGACGTGGTACAGCAGCAGCGCGCCGCTGTGGTCGACGGGCAACCAGTTGAGCATCGTCTCGCCAGGTCGCACGTCCAGCACCCGACGCGATCCGGCGGCGAACTCGGCCAGCCCCCGATGGGTGAGCGCCGCGGCCTTCGGTGCGCCGGTGCTGCCGGACGAGAGCATCAGCAGCGCCACCTCGGCCGGATCCGGCCGGTGCAACTCGTCGGCGGGCAGCGACTGCTGGAGCTCGTCGACGACCGCGGGCTGGAAGCCACGGTCCGCCAGTACGACGGCTCCGGTGCGGTCGGTCAGTACTGGCGGGGTGTCCAGCAGCGCCCAGGTGTGGCGGAGCCGGTCGAGCACCGGAGAACCCGGCGACACCTGCTCGCTGATCACGGCCGGCTGGATGCCACCGAGCAAGCAGGCCCAGAACGCCGGGAAGAAGTCGTCCAGGGACAGGCCTTGCACGATCACCGGATCCCCGCTGGACAACCCGGTGGCGCGGAGACCGGTCAGGATCCGTCGGGCGCGGTCGAGCAGGTCGGCGTACGTGAGCAGGCCGGCGGGGGTCCGTACGCCCGCCGCCGGGAATTCCGTGGCGGCCCGGGTGAGGGCCTGCACGGCGTCGGCAGGGTCAGCTCCGGTCAGGATCAGCTGCGAGCCGCGGGTGAGCGACGAGTTCGCCATCGGGTGTTCTCCTCTGTGAGAGCAACAGAAAGGCCAGTACGCCGGCCACCGCGACCCCGTGCAGTCCACCAACCACCGCCAGCACCGGCAGGACGTCGAGCAGTCCCGCGCTGAGCACCATGCCGCCGCCGAACGCCGAGTTCTCGACGCTCGCGGACAGGCCGAAAACCCGGGTGCGCTGCGCGGCCGGCAGCGCCTGCAGGGTGGAGACGTAGCCGATCTCGGAAACCCCGTCGGCGATTCCCGCCAGCAGCGAGACAGCGATCAGCCAGCCGGTGGGCAGCCCGGTGAACGCGAGCACGAACGACGCCGACATCACGCAGGTGGCGACCGCGAACACCCGGTGGTCGATCGTCGTCACCAGCCGGGAGACGAGCTGGTGCGCGCACAGACTGCCGATCGCCCAGGCCGTCATGAACTGGGTCATCACCGCGGCCGGGTTCTCCGGCGCCACCCCGGTCGCGAAGATCGGCAACGCCACGTTGTGCCCCGCCGACGCCAACGCGTCGAGCCCGCGCACCACCACCATGCCGACCACGAGCGCGGGCAGCACTCGCCACACCGCCCGCCACCGAGTCAGGCCGTCCGCCTCCGGGCTGCCTGCTGCCGACACCGGGTCCGCGGTCTTCGCTTCCCCTGGCGCTCTGCGCTCGGGACTGGGCCACCTGACGAACGACAATGCCAGCGCGGACACCAGGAACGACCCACCGTTCAGCAGGAACGCCGCGTCGTACCCGCCGAGGTCGATCACCACCCCCGCCGAGCCGAACCCGAGGATCGTCGCCAGCGACCGCGCCGTCACCAGCCGCCCGTTCGCCCGCCCGCGCGCCTCTTCACCGACCAGGTCCGGCACACCACTGCGCAGTACGACGACCAGCGTCGTGTTGCCCACCCCGAGCACCACCGCGACCAGCAGCAGCATCGCCAGACTCGGCGCCACCACCAGCGCCACCATCCCCGCCGCCTGCACCAGATCCAGGCCGATCAGCAACGGCCGCCGCGCGATCCGCCCCAGCACCCGCGCCGCGCCCAGCCCCGCCAGAAACCCGGCCCCCAGCCGAACCGCCATCACCACACCGGTCGCCCACGAGCTCCCGGTCAGGTGGTAGCTGAACAACCCCAGCGCGATGAGATTGAGGAAGTTCCCGTACGACGACACGCCGTAACCAGTCAGCAACAGCCAGAAACCGCGCGACTCCCCCCGGGCACCGCCCATAGGTCGGCCCCCTTCCCTCACCGCTGGACCCCCGCATGGCCCAACGCCAGGTAGCTTAGGGAGCTTTCCCACCCTCCGACCGCTTCACCGGAGAGTCGTTCACACCTCGCCCCCTCGCCATACCCCAGCGCACCGGAGCGGGCAGCGCGTCTTGCGGTGTGAGAGCGCTCTAGTTCCGGAACCGGTGAGGTCTTGACCGGGGGTTCGGCAGGGCTGAGCATCGGGCCCGACGTGGGTGTGAGGCCTGCGCGGAGTGTGAGGGAGTCGCCCATGCCCAGGTGGCCAGTTGTTCGTACGCCGCGACGCCGGACGGCGGTGATCACGGCGGTGGCGGTGCTCGCCGGGTTGCTGCCGCTCGGGGTCGCCTCGCAGGCGGCGGCCGATGATCCGGCGCCGACGGTGCTGGCCGCGTTCGAGGGGGCGGAGCCGTTCGCGGCGCCGCCGAACCCGGGCATCTTCGGGTGGGGCAGTGACGCCGACGACCAGCCGACGATGGAACTGCGGGCGCGGGCCGACGCGCCGGCCGGGGAGAAGGTGCTGCACGGCAAGTACGACATCTCCGGCTGGGGCGGCTTCAGCCACGACGTCACCTTCGACACCGACCCGGGCAACTGGTCGGTGCACAAGGGCATCCGGTTCTGGTGGTACGGGCAGAACACCGCGCCGCTGCCGCCGGGCTCGGGCAAGCGGATCTTCTTCGAGATCAAGGACGGCGGCGCGAACGCCGAGGCGTCGGAGCTGTGGAACACCAGCTTCACCGACGACTGGCAGGGCTGGCACCTGGTCGAGATCCCGTTCACCGACTTCGCCTACCGCGGCGACTACCAGCCGGTCGGCGGCATCGACCAGATCCTCAACCTGACCCAGATGTGGGGCTACGCCTTCACACTGCCGGCCGGATCTCCCGGTGAGTTCCAGATCGACCAGGTGGAGGTCTACGGCAAGGCCGACCCGGCGCTCAAGGCGAGCGTGGTCACCGACGCCGGCGTCTACCCGGTCACGGAGGGCGGCACCGCCCAGGTCAAGGTCTCCCTGGCCACCACCGGCGGCGTACCGCTGGAGGAGCCGGTCACGGTCGAGTACCGCACCGGCACCGGTACGGCGAGCGCGGGCGACTACAACCCGGTGTCCGGCGCCGTCACCTTCCCCGCCGGTACGCCGTCCGGCGCGTCCCGAACCGTCCAGGTGGTCACCCGCAAGGACAAGTCCGCCGAGGTCGCGGAGACGATCCCGCTCGAGCTGACGGTCACCGGCGCCAAACCCCCGGCCACCCAGCCGGTGGTTGTGATCAACGCGCACGACCTGCCCTACCTGAACGCCAAGCTCCCGGTGAAGACCCGGGTCAAGGACCTGCTCAGCCGGATGACGCTGGCGGAGAAGGTCGGCCAGATGACCCAGGCCGAGCGCAACGCGCTGCGCTCGCGGACCGACATCGCGTCGTACGCGCTGGGCTCGCTGCTGTCCGGCGGCGGCTCGGTGCCGACGCCGAACACGCCGGCCAGCTGGGCCGCGATGATCGACACGTACCAGCTGAACGCGCAGGCGACCCGGCTGCAGATCCCGCTGATCTACGGCGTCGACGCGGTGCACGGGCACAACAACGTGATCGGCGCGACGATCCTGCCGCACAACATCGGCATCGGCGCCACCCGTGACCCGGACCTGTCCCGGCGGACCGGCGAGGTGACCGCGACCGAGGTCCGCGCCACCGGCATCCCGTGGGACTTCGCGCCGTGCGTGTGCGTGGTGCGCGACGACCGCTGGGGCCGCACCTACGAGGGCTTCAGCGAGGACCCGGCCCTGGTCAAGGCGATGTCGACGGTGATCACCGGCATGCAGGGCAAGGCCGACGGCAGCCAGCTCAAGCAGAACACCAAGGTGCTGGCCTCGGCGAAACACTACGTCGGCGACGGCGGTACGACGTACGGTTCGTCGACGACGGGTGCGTACAAGATCGACCAGGGGGTCACCGAGGTCACCCGGCAGCAGCTGGAGGCGATCCACCTGGACCCGTTCAAGACGTCGGTCGATCTCGGCGTGGGGACCGTGATGCCGTCGTACTCGTCGGTGGACGTCATCGGCGACGAGAAGGGCCCGGTGAAGATGCACGGCAACGCCGAGCTGATCAACGGTGTGCTCAAGGACCGGATGGGCTTCGACGGATTCGTGATCTCCGACTGGCAGGCGATCGACCAGCTGCCGGGCGACTACCCCAGCGACATCCGCACCTCGGTCAACGCCGGCCTGGACATGATCATGGTGCCGACGAACTACCAGGGCTTCACCCAGGGCCTGACCGACGAGGTCACCGCCGGCCGGGTCAGCCAGGCCCGCGTCGACGACGCCGTCCGCCGGATCCTGGTGCAGAAGTTCCGGCTCGGCCTGTTCGAGCAGCCGTACGCCGACACCAGCAAGCTGAGCGAGATCGGCGGCGCCAAGCACCGGGCCGTCGGGCGGGAGGCGGCAGCCAAGTCCCAGGTGCTGCTGAAGAACGACGGCAACGTGTTGCCACTGGCAAGCACCTCGAAGGTGTACGTGGCCGGCAGCAACGCCAACGACCTGGGCAACCAGCTCGGCGGCTGGAGCATCAGCTGGCAGGGCAGCTCCGGCGCGACCACCACCGGCACCACGATCCTCGACGGGATCAAGCAGGTGGCGCCGACGGCCACGTTCAGCCAGGACGCGTCGGCTCCGCTGGACGGCCACGACGTCGGTGTGGTGGTGGTCGGCGAACGCCCGTACGCCGAGGGAATCGGTGACGTCGGCAACGGGCACGACCTGCTGCTGACCGACGCCGACAAGGCTTCGATCGACAAGGTGTGCGCGGCGATGAAGTGCGTCGTGCTGGTGGTCTCCGGCCGGCCGCAGGTCGTCGCGGACCAGCTCGGCGAGATCGACGCGCTGGTGGCCTCCTGGCTGCCGGGCACCGAGGGCGCGGGCGTCGCGGACGTGCTGTTCGGCAAGAAGCCGTTCAGCGGGCGGCTCCCGGTCACCTGGCCGAAGTCGGAGGCGCAGCAGCCGATCAACGTCGGCGACGCGGCGTACGACCCGCAGTACCCGTACGGCTGGGGGCTGACCACCCAGGCGGCCGCGCGGCAGAAGCTGGCCGACGCCAAGGTGGCGCTGCTGCGCAAGGGTTTCCTGGACCCGAACGTACTGCTCGCGGCCGTCTCGATCGACGTCGCGCTCCGGACGAAGGACTGGTCCGGGCCGCAGGCAACGATTGCGCTGGCCGCGCTCGGTCAGACCGGCAAGTACCTGCAGCGCAGCCGGGTCGACGGGTTCGCCGAGGACGACGCGGTGGTCGGCGCGGCCCGCTGGATCGCGCAGGACGCGATCGGGCAGGACCTGGACCAGGCGGTGTCGAAGCTCACCTCCGACGCCGAGCACCTGGCCCTCAGCGGTGACCTGAGCACGGCGATCGCCAAGCTCACCGCGGCGTACAAGCTGAAGTGACGCAACGCTGTGGGCCCGGAGCGGTTGCTCCGGGCCCACAGCTTCGCCTGCTGCTGGGTCAGACCGCTGCCAGCTCGCGCTCCTCCTCGGTCCGCGGCGTCCGGGCGGCCGGCAGCTTGTTCGGCCACCAGGCCTTCCGGCCGAGCAGGACCAGGATCGACGGCAGGATCACGATCCGGACCAGGGTCGCGTCGATCAGCACCGCGACCGCCAGGCCGATGCCCATCTGCTTCATCTCCATCATGCCGAGCGTGGCGAAGACCGCGAACACCGAGACCATCACCGCCGCCGCGCTGGTCACCACGCCGGCCGACTCGGTGATGCCCTTGCGGACCGCCTCCCGCGGGCTGAGCCCCTCCTGCACGGCCTCGCGGATCCGGCCGAGCACGAAGACGTGGTAGTCCATCGACAACCCGACCAGGATCACGAACAGGAACAGCGGGATCCACGAGACGATGAACCCCGGCGAGGTGAAGTCCAGCAGTCCCTCGGCCCAGGTGTTCTGGAAGACCAGCGTCAGCGCGCCGAAGCAGGCACCGACCGAGGCGAGGTTGAGCAGCGTGGTGACCAGCGCGATCGCGACGCTGCGGAAGGTGAAGGCCATCATCACCAGCGTCAGCCCGAGCACGAACGCGATCACGTACGGCAGCTTGTCGCGCTGGTTCTGCCCGGAGTCGACGCCCTCCGCGTTCTCGCCGCCGACGGCCCAGGTGGTCCCGGACGCCGTGGCGAAGGCGCTCGGCACCAGCGACCCGCGCAGCTGCTCGAGCGCGACCCGGGCGTCCTCGTTGGTGTCCGGCCGGACCGACACCAAGGTGAGCACCGCGGTGTCACCCGCGGTCCGGATCTGCTGTCCCGGCGGGGCCACGAACTGCCCGCTGCCGACGGCCGCCTGCTGCAGCTCGGTCAGCGCCGCCACCGGCGGCTTGCCGCCGTCGGTCCGCCCCACCACCTCGTACGCCATGCCCTGCGACGGGAAGTTCGCCTGCAGCTGCTGCATCGTCTTCACCTCGGGAATGCTCTGCGGCAGCGTGTTCAGACCACCGGGTTCGGTCTTCATGCCGAGCGCCGGTACGGCGAGCGCGATCACCGCGACGGCGGAGATCAGCAGCGCGGCCTTGGGGAAGCGCAGCACCGGAGCGAGCAGCCGGCGGCTGATGCCGCCCGGACCGATCCGCCGGTTGAGCCGCCACAGCAGCGGGACGCGCGGGCGGTCGACCCGGTGGCCCAGCTTCGCCAGCAGGGCCGGCAGCACGGTCAGCGAGCCGAGCACCGCGACCGCGACGACCACGATCGTTGCCGTCGCCATCGACGAGAAGACCGGGTCCTGCGCAACGTACAGCCCGGCCATCGAGACGATCACCGCGACGCCCGAGACGACCACCGAGTGTCCCGAGGTGGCCGCGGCGATCTCGACGGCGTCCACCGTGCCGTGGCCGCGACGGCGTTCCTCACGTTCCCGCTTGAGGTAGAACAACGAGTAGTCGACGCCGACCGCCATGCCGATCAGCAGGACGACGTTCGCCACCGAGCCGCCGTCGGGGAACAGGTAGGACAGCGGAGCGTAGAAGCCGAGCGCCGCGCCGACGGCGGAGAACGCCAGCAGCACCGGGATCCCGGCCGCGATCAGCGCACCGAACGCCAGCAGCATCAGGCCGAAGGTGATCGGCAGGCTGAGCTTCTCGGCCCGGGCCAGATCGCTGCCGACCTGCTTCCAGATGCCTGCGTCGAGCGACTGGCTGCCGGTCTGCTGGATGGCCAGGCCCTGGTGCGCCTGCTGCACCTCGGCCGTCGCCGCCACCAGCTTGTCGACGTTGTCGGCCGCGTCGTCGTCACTGCCCTTGAGCTCGATCGGCAGCAGCACTGCCTTGCCGTTCTCCGCCCACACCGCGTCGCCGACGTTGTCGACCGCGTCGAGGGCGGTCATCTTCTGCTTCAGCTGGGCCAGTGCGGTGGTTGCCGCACGGCGGTCCAGCGGGCCGTCCGGATCGGTCACCAGGACGGTCTCACCGGGCTTGTTCTCGAGGCCGGCCTGCTGGATCAGTTCGGCCGCCTGGCCGGACTGGCCGATCCAGGTGTCGGCCGCCTTGGTCTTCTGGGTGGGGACCGCGATCATCAGTCCGACCGCGACGCCGACGAGCAGCAGCCAGAGGCCGATCGCCCGCCATGGATGGGTTGCACTCCACCGTGCGACGTGCACGGTCATCGATCGCCTGCTCATGTGTTCTGCCCTTCACCGTCTTCGCCGAGGCACCCTGCCTGCTGCACCTAGAGCCTGGTAGTCAGCGGGGGGAATCTCAGGAGACGTGACACCCCAGCAGGGGTGGACCTAGACCCACCCGTCCTTCGCCTGCGCCGGCTCGCTCCCAGTCGAGGCCGGCGCGGTGCGGTCGGGCAGGGCCAGGAGTTTCAGGCCGAGGTGGCGAAGTGGTCGCGCGCGCGGAGCCGGCGCAGCATCCGGGCGTCCTCGAAACCGACCAGCCGGGCGGCGGCCTCGACGGTGGCGCCGTGGCCGATCAGGTGCTCGGCGCGTTCCAGGCGCAGCAACTGCTGGTAGCGCAGGGGTGTCAGGCCGGTCGCCGTGGTGAAGACCCGGGTGAGGGTGCGCTCGCTGACGCCGGCCGCGCGGGCCAGCTCGGCCAGCGGCAACCGCTCGGCGTACCGGGTGTCGATCACGTCCTGGACCCGGTGCGCCACGTCGCTGAGATGGCCCCGGTGCCGCAGCATCGCGCTCTCCTGCAACTCGTCGCCGTTGCGGCGGGCGTAGACGACCATCTCCCGCGCGACCCGGGCGGCCGCCTCGGCGCCGTGCTCGACCGCGACCAGGTGCAGTGCGAGGTCGATGCCGCTGGCAATCCCGGCCGAGGTGATCACCCGGTCGTGCACGACGTACAGGACGTCGCGGACGATGCTGCCCTGCGGGTACCGGGCGGCGAGCTCGTCGGTCAGCTCGTGGTGTGTGGTGTACCGCCGCCCGTCGAGCAGCCCGGCCGCTCCGAGCGCGTCGGCCCCCGAGCACACGCTGGCGACCGACCCGCCGTTCGCGTGATGGCTGCGCAGGACCTGACGCGTGCCGGCCGAGATGGGCGGCCGGGGCGACAACCGGGGCGACCGCCAGCCCGGGACGACGATCAGGTCGTCCCGGCCGAGCGACGGCCAGTCCCGCTGCGCCTTCAGTACGACGCCCTGGGCGGTGCTGATCTCCTCGGACTCGGCGACGTAGGACAACCCGTAGGCGTAGCCGAGATCGTTCGCCGTCGAGAACACCTGGGCCGGCCCGGCGAGGTCGAGCAGGTGCAGGCGGGGGACGAGGAAGAACGCGACCTTGGGCATGATCTGGTCAGGATGCCACAGGCATCCGGCTCAGCCCGGCCTGCTCGTCCAGCGTCCGTATGGTGGCGAACCGGCCGGCCAGCGCGTACTCCGTGCGCTCGACCACCGTGGCGGGCATCAGCGTCCGCGGATCGGCCAGCACCTCCTCCAGCGACGCGTCGGCCGGCAGGGTCCAGTGCGGCAGCGGGGTGGTCGCGGTCGCCTCGGTGACGAACACGACGTCGTACCCGAGGTCGAAGGCGATCCGGGCCGTCGTCTCGCAGCACTGCTCGGTCCGGATCCCGCTGATCACCAGTTCCCGGATGCCGTGCTGGGTGAGCAGCTGCTGAAGGTTCGTCGTGGTGAAGGCGTTGTGCGCGGTTTTGGTCAGCACCGGCTCGCCCTCGGCCGGCTGCAGGCCCTCGATCAGGCGGACGTGCCCGTTCGCCGGGTCGAAGACGCCGCCGGTGCCGGGCTCGGTGTGCAGGACCCAGACGACCAGGTCGCCGCGGTCCCGCGCGGCCCGGACCAGCCGGCCGACCCGGTCGGCGATGTCGGGATGGTTCACGGCCTGCCAGTTCGGCCGGGCCCGGAAGGACTCCTGCACGTCGATCACGATCAGCGCTGTCTGGGTCATGGCTCCAGCCTGGCGGTCGCCCGACGCCCGCGAAAGGCACCATCGAGACCCGGGGCGGACGGATCCGGTCAGGCCGGCCGGCACTTCCTCCGCTCACACCGTGAACCGGTCCAGTCATCGGACGAATCCGAACGGTTACGAACTGTTCCAAACACCGGACGCCGGTGCTTACAGTGCCCGGGTCGGGGTGAGAACGCTCTCGCCGACCAACCGCCCACCGACGGAGGGGACTCCATGCCTGACCACCTACCTCGTCGCCACGTTCTGCGCACCGCCGGCGCGCTCGGCCTGGGAGCGGCCGCGGCCGGCGCGCTGACCGGCCCGGCCGACGCCGCGCCGACGGCTACTACAGTCGCGTCCATGGGTTCACACCACGGCCGCCTGTCCATCCGCAAGGACCCGTTCGGTACCACCCCGGAAGGGGTCGGCGTCGACGTCTACACGTTCGGCAACGGACGGGTCACCGTCTCGATGCTGACCTGGGGCGCCACCATCCAGCGGGTCGAGACCCCGGACCGCCGGGGCCGCACCGAGAACATCAGCCTGGGCTTCGACAACCTGCCCGACTACGCCGCCCTCAGCCCGTACTTCGGTGCGACGATCGGCCGCTACGGCAACCGGATCGCGAAGGGCCGCTTCACTCTCGACGGGCGCAGCTACCAGATCCCGGTCAACAACGGCGAGAACGCCCTGCACGGCGGCACGCTCGGTTTCGACAAGAAGGTGTGGAAGGCCAAGGTCGTGCAGACCCCGTCGGCCGTCGGCGTCGCGTTCAGCTACGTCAGCCCGGACGGCGAGATGGGCTTTCCCGGCGAGCTGACCACCACGGTCACCTACACGCTGAACAAGCAGGACGACCTGCGCATCGACTACCACGCGACCGTGGCCGGCAAGCCGACGGTGGTGAACCTGACCAACCACGTCTACTTCAACCTGGCCGGTGAGGGCAGCGGCTCGATCGACGGCCACGTCCTGCAGCTGAACGCCCCGTCGTACACGCCGGTGGACGAAGGGCTGATCCCGACCGGCGAGATCGCCCCGGTGGCCGGTACGCCGTTCGACTTCAACCGCCCGACGGCGATCGGCGCGCGGATCCGGGACGACCACCCGCAGCTGGTGATCGGGCGTGGTTACGACCACAACTTCGTGCTCGGCGGCAAGCCGGACCGCGACGGCCTGCGGTTCGCCGCCCGCTTCTGGGAGCCCGAGGGCGGCCGCACCGTCACCGTGCACACCGCCGAGCCGGGCGCGCAGTTCTACAGCGGCAACTTCCTCGACGGCACGTTCCAGGGCATCGGCAACAAGTCCTACCGCCAGGGCGACGCCTTCGCCTTCGAGACCCAGCACTTCCCGGACTCCCCCAACCACCCCAACTTCCCGTCCACGGTTCTCCGCCCTGGCGAGACCTACCGCTCCACCACCGTCTACTCCTTCGGCACCAAGTAGTCCGGCCGGTTCGCGCGGACGGGTCAGTCACCCGTGGACTGACCCGTCCCGGCCGAGATTCACCGACGCCAGACCGTGCCCTGCCGGTCGCGGCCGATCCACTGCTCCAGCGCGACCACCTCCGCGGTCGCCCCGAGCTCGCGTTCCAGCAGCCAGTACGCCAGGTCGGTCCCGGCGAACCACCCGCTCCCGCAGGTCACCAGATCCCCGTCGTCGACGACCCGTGCGTCGATCACCTCGGCCCACTCCGCCAACCGCTCCAGATCCGCCCGGTGCGTCGTCGCCGGCCGGCCGGCGATCAGCCCGGCCGCGCCGAGCAGCAACGAGCCGGAGTCGATCCCCGCCAGAACCAGCTGCTCGCCGCCGGCGGCCTTCGCCTCGGCGAGCTGACGGGGAATCACGCCGCGCTCGATCTCCTCCAGCACCCAGCCGCCGGACACCGCCAGCACCCGGGCCGATTCCGGGGCCCAGGGCACCAGCTCGGCGAACGTCGTCCCGTAGCACCCGGTCACCTGCGTCGCGCCGTCCGCCGTCACGAGGTACGGCTCCACCGCGAGCCCCCGGCGCTGAGCGTTGGCGAACACGGCGTACGTCGCCAGCGCGTCGATCTCGGCAACCCCTTCGAACATCAACACATCGATCCGCATCCGCTCACGATGTCCCGCGCGGACCCGGGAGCCCAGTGGCCGGCAGGACATGGTTCGCTAGATTCGAGCCATGCACACCGTGGCGGTC
The DNA here is from genome assembly GCF_000024345.1 of Kribbella flavida DSM 17836. NCBI lineage: Bacteria > Bacillati > Actinomycetota > Actinomycetes > Propionibacteriales > Kribbellaceae > Kribbella > Kribbella flavida. Next base: position 6,798,295 of record NC_013729.1, read on the forward strand.
CTCGCGCTCGACGGCGTCATCGGGCTCGAGCTCACCGGCGCCTGCCAGATCTTCGCCACGGCCACCGACCCGGCGTCCGGGCAGCGCCTGTACGACGTCCGCGTGTGCGGTGATCCCGGCGGGACCAGCGTGCTGGCCTTCGACCGGCCGGTGTTGCGCGCCGAGGCGCCGTACGGGCTCGCGGCCGCGCTGACCGCGGATACCCTCGTCGTACCGGCTGCCGGTGAGCCGTCGCCGGAGGTGGTCGAGCTGGTCCGCGCGGCACACCGGCGCGGCGTACGGATCGCGTCGATCTGCACCGGTGCCTTCACGCTCGCCGCGGCCGGCGTACTCGACGGGCGCCGGGCCACGACCCACTGGGACCACACCACGGAGCTGGCCCGGCGGCATCCCGCGGTGGAGGTCGTCACCGACACCCTGTACCTGGACGAAGGCGACCTGCTGACGTCGGCCGGGGTGACCGCCGGGCTCGACCTCTGTCTGCACCTGGTTCGCCGTGACCACGGCTCGGCGGTCGCCACCGCCGTCGCCCGCCGGCTGGTGATGGCGCCGCACCGCGACGGCGGCCAGGCGCAGTACGTTCCCACCCCTGTTGTCGAGGGCAACGATTCGCTGGAGCCGCTGCAGCACTGGATGACCGTGCACCTGGCCGAACCACTGACCCTGACCAGCATCGCCGCCCAGGCGTCGATGAGCACCCGCACCCTGAGCCGCCGTTTCCGCGCCCGGACCGGGACCACCCCGCTCCAGTGGCTGACCACCCAGCGCCTCCACCGCGCTCGCGAACTGCTCGAGACCACCGACCTCGGCATCGACCAGATCGCGTCCGCCAGCGGTTTCGGCAGTGCTCTCGTCCTCCGCCAGCACTTCGCCCGATCCCTCAGCACGACCCCGAGCCGCTACCGCCGCGCGTTCGCGCGACCGGGGTGAGTCGCCGCCGCGGTCAGCGGCTGTTCGGGCCGAGCCAGAGGCCGCCGTTGACCTCCAGGACCTGACCGGTCACCCAGCGGCCTTCGTCGGAGGCGAAGAAAGCGATCACGTCGCCGATGTCGTCCGGCTGACCGTGCCGGCCGAGCGCGGTGATGGCAGCCACTCCGGCCGCCGACTCCGGCTGCTGGAGCCAGCCGTTCATGTCGGTCTCGGTGATGCCGGGCGACACCGTGTTCACCGTGATCTGCCGCGGGCCGAGGGTTCGGGCCAGCGATCGGGTGAAGACGTTGAGGGCACCCTTCGACATCGCGTAGACGATTTCCGGCTGGGCGAACCACGTCACGCCGGACGACACGTTGACGATCCGGCCGCCGTCGCGCAGCAGCGGCAGCGCGCGCTGGGTGACGAAGAGCGGCGCGCGAAGGTTCACCGCCATCACCTGCTCGTAGGCCTCCGGCGTGATGGCCTCGATGCTGTCGCCGTAGTCGATCACGGCGGCGTTGTTGACCAGGATGTCCAGCCCGCGCCCGTCCAGGCCCGCGGTCAGCTGCTCGAACAACGTGTCCACGTCACCCTCGACGCCGAGCTCGGCCCGCACCGGGAAAGCCTGCCCGCCGGCGTTCTCGATCGCGGCCACCGTCTCCTTGGCGGCGGTGTCGTTGCGGCCGTAGTGCACCGCGACCAGAGCGCCATCGGCCGCCAGCCGCTCGGCCACCGCGCGCCCGATGCCGCGTGACGCCCCGGTCACCAGTGCGGTCTTACCGGTCAGAGCCATAGTTTTCTCCCTCGAAAGTGAACGATCCCTAACAACACGATAGGGAACGATCCCTAACATTGCTACCCTGGGCTCACCATGGTCGGCAGAGAGGGCGGCGAGGTGAGCGGGCGGCGACGAAGCGCGGCGGACACCCGGGAGCACGTGCTGGCGGTGGCGCACGACCTGTTCTACTGGCAGGGCATCCGGGCGATCGGCGTCGACCGGATCGCCGCCGAGGCCGGCATCGCCCCGACCACCCTGTACCGGTTGTTCGCGTCGAAGGACGACCTGATCGCGGCGTACGTCGAACGGGCGCACGCGGCGTACCGGGAGTGGTTCACCGGCGCGCTCGAGGCCGGCGGCAACGATCCGAAAGCCCGCGTGCTGGCGTTGTTCGACGAGCTGATGGTGCAGCTTGAGCCGGACCGCTGCCGAGGCTGCCCGTTCCTGATGGTGCTCACCGAGTTCCCCGATCAGACGCTGCCGAGCCATCAGCAGGCGGTTGCCATGAAGCAGTGGGTGCAGGACCAGTTCCTCGATCTCGCCTCAGCACTCGAGCCTGCGGACCCGGCCACGCTGGCCGGCCATCTCACGCTGCTCTTCGAGGGCGCGTACGCCACCGTTCAGGCGACCGGTATCGGTGGACCCGCCCGGCAGACCCGCGCGCTCGCTGAGGCGATCCTTCCGGGCTGACCTCTCGGCACCGCCAAAGACAGCTGATCAGGACGCCTGATAGACCCCCGGCGGCAGAGCGGTCGCGATGAGGTCGCCGAGTGCGGTGCGGGCGCGTTCGAGGTTGGCGATGGTGTCGGAAATGCGGTCGCGTTCGCGCTCGAACTGCGGGACCAGCTCGGGGCACGTCGGGACGAGTTGGTCGTCGTTCGTGGTCATGCAGGGCAGGAGCTCGGCGATCGTGACGGTGCCGAGTCCGGCGCCGAGCAGGACGCGGATGTGGCGGACCCGCTGCACGTCGTCCTCCGCGTACACGCGGTAGCCGCTGGACGTCCGAGCCGGTTCCAGCAGGCCCTGCTCCTCGTAGTACCGCAGCAGGCGGCCGCTGACGCCGGTCCGGCGGGACAGTTCACCGATGTGCATCTGGGTCTCCCGGGCTTGACTCTCACAGTGATGTGAATGTCTAGCGTCCGAGCATGACCGACCATTCCCGCACTCCCGTCACCGTTCTCGGGCTCGGCCCGATGGGTCAGGCGCTGGCCGCCGCTTTCCTGGCCGCCGAACACCCGACCACCGTCTGGAACCGCACTCCTGGCAAGGGCGACCAGCTGGCCGCGCAGGGCGCGACGGTCGCGTCGACCGCTGCCGAAGCCGCTGCCGCGAGCGGCCTGATCGTCGTCTGCGTGCTCGACTACGACGCCGTCGAGCAGATCCTCGCCGCGGCCGAACCCGTCCTGGCGGGCCGGACCGTCGTCAACCTCACCGCCGACTCCCCGGACCGCGCCCGGCAGACCGCGCAGTGGGCCGCCGAGCGTGGCATCCAGTACCTGGACGGCGCGATCATGACTCCCACCGAAACCATCGGCGGACCTGAGGCCGTCGTGCTCTACAGCGGCCCGAAGGACCTGTACGCCGGCCACGCGCCGGCCCTGGCCGCCCTCGGCGGCACCCAGTCCCACCTCGGCGAGGACCCTGGCCGGGCCGCCGCGCACGACGTCGCGCTGCTCGGCATCTTCTGGACCGCGCTGACCGGCATCATGCACGCCTTCGCGCTGGCCAAGGCCGAGAACATCGCCGCCCGGGACCTGGCCGGCTTCGCCCGCGGGATCACCGACCTGCTGTCGCCGAGCATCGACGGCTTCGCGGCGAACATCGACGCCGGCGAGCACCCGGGCACGACGACGAACCTTCTCTCGGCCGCCGCCGGCATCGCGCACATCGTGCACGCCTCCGAGCAGCACGGCATCGACGCCGGCCTGCTGCGCGCGGCGCACGCACTGACCCGGCAGGCGATTGCCGACGGCCACGGAACCGACGAGTTCACCCGGCTGACCGACACCTTGCTGCGGCACGCGACCCGCTGAGTCGGCGAGCGACGGGTTACCTCAGTACCTAAGGTCGGGGGCATGACGGACACGGTGCTGGACATCCCGTTCGACGACGCGTTCCGCTTCGATCCCTCGCCGACCTTCGCCGAGCTGCGGGAGAACCGCCCGGTGGCACGGGTGCGCACGCTGGCCGGGGCCGAGGTCTGGCTGGTGACCCGGTACGACGACGTCCGGCTGGTGCTGGCGGACCCGCGGTTCTCCCGCGCGGCGGTGGTCGAGCAGGGGGCGCCGCGAGTCGCCCTGGCCAAGCCGATGCCGAACAGCCTGACCACGACCGATCCGCCCGAGCACACCCGGCTGCGCAAGCTGGTCTCGTCGACGTTCGCGCACCGGAGGATCGAGCGGACCCGGCCGTGGGTGGCCGAGTTGTCGGCGCGGCTGGCCGACGACGTCGCGGCCGCAGGCGACGGCGCCGACCTCCGGCAGCTGGTCGCGCTGCCGCTGCCGATCCAGGTGATCTGCCAGCTGCTCGGCGTTCCGTACCAGGACCGGGAGCAGTTCCGCGAGTGGACCGAGCTCGGCTACAGCATGCGGATGGCGGAGAAGGACCTGGTCGAGAACGCGATGACCGAGCTGACGGCGTACATCGAGGCGCTGGTGGACCGCAAGCTCGCGACCGCGGACCAGCCGGCCGACGACCTGCTGGACGAGCTGGTCCGGGCCCGGGAGGCGGGTGACCGGCTGAGCCAGCAAGAGTTGATTGCCTTCGGCGTCAATCTGCTGGTGGCCGGGCACGAGACGTCGGCGAACCAGATCTCCAGCTGCGTGGCGACGTTGCTGCGCCGGCCGGAGAACTGGGCCCGGCTGGTCGCCGACCACACGCTGGTGCCGTCGGCGGTGGAGGAGCTGCTGCGGTTCAACCGGTTCAGCGAGGTCGGGCAGTTGCGGGTCGCGGTGGAGGACGTCGAGCTGCACGGTGTCCTGATCAAGGCCGGCGAGGGGGTGATGGCCGCGCTGAACTCGGCCAACCGGGATCCGCGCGCGTACGACGCCCCCGACGAGCTGCGGCTGGACCGGCAGGACAACAAGCACCTGTCGTTCGGCTTCGGACCGCACTTCTGCCTGGGCGCGCAACTGGCCCGGATCGAGCTGCAGGAGTCGCTGCTCGCCCTGCTCCGCCGCTTCCCGGAGCTGAGCCTCGCCAAGCCGGCCGAGGAGCTCGAGTGGCGCCGGGTGCTGGTCAGCGGCCTCGCCGAGCTGCCGGTCAACCTCGGCACCGTCGCCCCTGCCTGAACAAGCACCGAGGGCTCGTCCGGAACGTTCTCCGGACGAGCCCTCGCGGTCGGTGCTCAGGACTTGCTGGTCACCAGGTCGTGCTCGGCCTCGTACTGCTCGATGAACCGGCCGGCCATCGGCTCGCTGCAACCGATCGCGCGGGCCAGGTTCTGCGCGCTGCGGTCGTGGCCCTCGGGCCAGTCGGACAGCATGTTCCAGGCCCGCATGCGCTTCTTCTCGAGGTCGGTCGGCTCGGCCGGCGGCTCGTCGGCGTCGCCACCGGTGGAGACCGGCTCGGCGACGACGACCTGCGGCGCGGGACGCGACGTCGTCGACCGGCTCCGGGTGGTCGAACCGGTCTGGGTGGTGACCTTCGGCTCGGCCGGGACCACCGGCTCCGCGACAGCTTCCACCACCGGCTCCGGTACGCCGGGCCGCGCGACCTGGTCCTCCGGCGCGAACGGCGACGGCGGCTGCGGCTTCTGCACCACCGGCGACGCCTTGACCGGCTTGCCCGCCGCCCGGCCGTTCACCACGTGCTCGGACTCGTCCTCGACCACCTCGGCCTCGGTGACGCCTTCGGCACTGACCGGCGGATCGACGATGGCCATCAGCTCGCCGGTCATCGCCTCGCCCCAGGCGTCCTCGTCGCGCAGGTTGACGCCACCGTCGGCCGGTCGCAGCTGCTGCGGCTTGAGCGCGGTGCCCTCGACCACCCAGACCGCGGCCCGCAGGTCGTTGCGCTCCTCGGCCGACGCCGCGGGCGGCTCCTCCGGCGGCGGCGAGATGGCCCGGGTCAACTTGTTCGTGACCACCTCGTAGTTGATCCGCTCCTCCAGCATCCCGGCCAGCCGGTCGGCGTCGTACGTCGTCTCGGCGATCTTGGCCAGCCGCTCGTCCTGGTGCTCGGAGCGGATGTACTCCGCGACGGTGCCGGCGATCGCGTTGCGCCGGGCCGCGTTGCGGACGTGCTCGCGGGCCGCGCGCAGGCTCTCGAACATGCCGTAGCCGTGCTCGATCGCCAGCGCCCGGGCCTGCCAGGTCAGCCGCGGCTCGCGCAGCCACTGGACCACGCCGTACACCGGGCCGGTGTTCGCCATCTGGCCGGAGTTGCGCAGCGCGTCGCGGCGGCGGGCGGAGCTGTGGATCAGCCAGAGCACGTAGGCGAACGCGGACAGGCCACCGAAGCCGAAGGCCAGGAACCGCTCCTCGGGCCGCCAGTGGCCGACCACGTTGAAGACGAGCGCGACGATCGCGGCGAACAACGACATCGCGCGGTACGCGTAGGCCTGCTCGCCCTTGCGCCGGCGCAGGTCGGCGAGCGCCGCGGTCGCCACACCGCCGAGCTCGATGACCGCGACCGCGGGGGTGACGAGCGCGATCTTGAGAAAGGTCGAGAACCCTTCCTCGGGCCATGGGATGTGGGTGACGCCGGCCCAGACCTGGCCGACGAGCGCGGCGGTCGCCGCGGTGGCGTAGAAGGCGTAGGCGACCTTGTCCGCACCGGTGAGGGGTACGTTCGCGAGTTCGCCGGTACTGGTGCTGGTGCTGGTGGTGGTGTTCTCCTGCAAGACGTGGTCTCCTGACCGGTTTGGGCTCTCCGGCAGTTCGTCGGTGGTGGTCATGCGGTGGGCCTCCCCAGGTGGCTGCACGAGGCTACCGGTTCCCGGGGCGTTCAGGGGAGCTGAATCCGTACAACGATTCCGTCCTACCCCGGTGGCCTCCCCTGTCCCGGAGGAAAACCCGCTTCCTCACCGGACCCCGAGTACGGAATCGTTCGGCTCAGTACTCTCCAACGCCCGACTTCCTGAGACGTCACGCAAAGGACACCACATGGTCCGCCCGCTGAGATCACTGCCCCACCCCGAGGCGCTGCGCGACCACCTCGCCGAGGTCTACGGTCTGCCGTTCACCGGCTGCACGTTGCTCCGCTCCCTGGTCAACGACGTCTACCGAGTGACCGCTCCGGCCGGCTCGTTCGTGCTCAAGCTGTACGCCGCCGACGGCCGGCAGCTGCCCGAGATCCTTTGGGAGACAGGCCTTTCGGACCAGCTGACGACGGCCGGGATCGGCGTCCCTGTGGTTCAGCCCCTTGCCGACGGGACCATGGCCGGCGTGCTCGACGCGCCCGAGGGCGACCGCCCGTACGTGCTGACCTCGTTCGTCGACGGCACCAAACCCCAGCCGCCGTTCACCGACGATCTCTACCGCGCCTTCGGCGAACTGCTCGCGCGCTTCCACGACGCCACCGACGGCTTCACCTCGCCGCATCCGCGCCGCCCCGCGGAGCTGGCGCACCGGCTCGACGAGCCACTCGCCGCGATCCTCCCGCTGGTCGACGCACCCGACGCCGAACTGCTCCGGGAGTTGGCGGACGGCGTACGGGAGAACGTGGCCGACGGCTTGAGCTGGGGGATGTGCCACGGCGACGTGTCACTCGACAACGTGCTGCTCACCGGCGACGGCCTCACCCTGCACGACTTCGACTTGTCGGCCGAGGGCTACCGCGCCAGTGACTTCACCGGGGTGGCGACGACCCCGCACTGGGAAGCCTTCCGTCGCGGGTACACGACCGTGCGGCCGATCCCGGCGGCCGATCTCGCTGCCGTCGACTGGCTGATGGTCGTGGGCAGCATCGTCAACCTGCGCTTCCACCTGGTCGCCAAGCCGATGTTCCGGGGAACCGAGTCCCGCACCGAAGGCTGGGCCGACGCGGAGCTCAACCACCTCCGCACCGCCGCCCGCCACCTCCTCCTCTGACTCCTCCCCGACCCTCTCCCCTCTCCCCTCTTCTCCGGCCAAGTTGTGGGTTATCCCCCGAAATAACGGGGGCAGAACCCACAACTTGGCCGGTTATCCCTGGAAATGTGGTGGGGGCGGGTGGGGGCTGGGGCGGGGGTGGGGTCAGCGGGTGAGGGCTTTTTGGGCCTGGGTGGCGAGGGTCTCGGCGCGGGTGTCGTCGGAGGCGCCGTCGGCCACCAGTACGCCGTACCGGAAGCTGAGGTCGGCGCCGGCCGCGAACGGCAGTTCCTCGGAGAAGAACGGGGCCGGGCAGACCGCGGCGAAGTCCTCCGAGCGCACGAACCACTCCGGGGGATGACGCGGGTTCTCGCCGGCGTCGACGATCAGTACGGTCGACGCGCGGTCGGTCGCGTCGTGCTTGCCGGAGAAGCCCATCCACGGCGCCCGCTGGCCGCGCAGCTCGTCGCCGCCACTGCCCTGCGGCGCGAGCACCGTGCCGCCGGTGAACGAGCGCGGCCCGCGCCAGAACAGCCCGCCGTAGCCGGCGTTGGGGCGGCCGGCGGTGGTGGGACTGCCGAGCTGGACGGTGTCGCCCGAGACGTTGGTCATCGTGGTGCTGTAGAGCAGGACCCAGCCGTCGTCGGTCAGCCGGACCTCGAGCGTGCGCTGCTCGTCGGCGACGTGCGTCCCGCTCTGGGTGTGCCAGGCCAGCTCGTGGCTGAACCGGACCAGGTCGTCGGTGACGTCCAGCGCGACGATCCGCTGGTGGTCCATCGAGCCGTTGTTCTCCAGCTGCCGGTAGCCGTGCTCGCGCGAGTACGTCGGGCCGCCCCAGAAGTTGTCGTGGCCGAAGTGTGGCAGCGACCAGGCGATGCCCTTGTGCCAGACGTGGTCGTGCGGCCGGAACACGCTGACCAGGTCGCCGTCCAGCGTGCGCAGCGGATGGATGTACGGCCGCGGCGACTCCCGCTGCGCGTCGGTCGGCGCGTAGACGTAGGTGAACAGCTCGCTGTCGCCGGCCGTGACCTGGATCGAGCGGCCGACGGCGTGGTTGCAGCCGAGGTTTGACGTCATCAGTACGCACTCCGTCTCTCGTTGGTGGTGGCCCAAGGGGCACCGAGCTCACTGAACAGCGACAGGTTTTCCGCAGCCTGCGCGGCCCACTTGCCGACCTCCGCGACGACCGGGTGACGGCCCGGACCGTCTCCCTGCCAGTCGATCAGCGCCGGGGCGATCTCCTGCGGCGGCGACAGCCGGACCTCCTCCAGGACCCGGGTGAAGCCGCCGAGCTCGGCCAGCGGCGCAAGCAGCGGCACCGAGGGGTCGGCGCGGTGGTCCAGCAGGTTGACCAGCAAGTCGTCCCGCTCGTACTGCGTGGCGGTGGTGACACCGTCGACCGTCAGCTCCAGGTGGTCGGACGGGTAGCGCAGTACGGCGCGACCGCGGGAGCCGTGCACGATGATTGCGGGCTCGGCGCCAGGTGGTTCGGCGCACAGGGTCAGGGCGGCGAGAATCGTGGTGCCGCGGGTGGTGCGGATCCGGACGGCCGAGGTGTCGTCGGCCTCGATCGGGTTGGCGCGGTACAGGTCCGTCTCGACCGAGGCGACCTGGGCGGCGGTGCCGGAACCGTCGACCAGCAGGGCAGTCGCGGACGCGTGGGCGAACGGGTTGGTCACCGCGCCGTCGACGACCGGGATCCCGTCGAGACTGCGACGGCCGGCCCAGCGGGCGCGCTGCCAGTACTCATCCGTGCGGACCCAGGCGCCGACGGCGCCGATCCCGCGCAGCTCGCCGAGCCGTCCGTCGGCAACCCAGCTCGCCAGCGTCCTGGCGGCGCGGGAGCCGTGCACCTGGAAGCCGACCTGACAGCTCCGTCCGGTCTCCTCCACCACCTGCTGCAGCCGCTCGAACTCGGCCAGGGAGGCTGCCGGTGGTTTCTCCAGCAGCACGTCGGCGCCGGCTCGGAGCGCCTTTTCGGCGAGCGGCACGTGAGTGTGGATCGGGGTGCAGATGACCACCACGTCCACCTCGGTCGCCGCCAGCAAGCTGTCCAGGTCGGAGTACACCGCAGTCCCTGCCGGCAGCTCCTCCACCCGGGTCACCCGTCCGGTGGCCGGCCCGGAGACTGCGCTGCCGCCGGAGGGAGGCAGCTGCGGGTCGGCCACGGCGGCGAACCGGGCCTGGCCGGTGTGGTGGAGGCCGGTGACGGTGCGGACGTGGGTGGTGCCGTGGCCGTGCACGCCGACCACCGCGACCCGCGGCGCGGCGCCGGCCGGCAGGTGGCCGGCCGGCGCGTCGCCCGGGGTCATCGAGAACCAGTTGCTTCAAGCAACACTATTTGGCCAGCTCCCCGTTGATCTCGTCGATGAACTTCTGCGCGGCGTCGTCCGGCTTGAGCCGGCCGAACAGCACCTCGGTGGTGTAGCGCTGGATGATCTTCTCGACCTGCCCACCACCGACCGGCGGCGCCGGCGACGGCTTGCCGAGCTCCTGGGAGATCGCCTGGATGAACGCCGCGGAGGCCGCGTCGGCAGGCTGCAACTTCGGGGTGACGGCAGCCCGGATCTCGGTGTTCGGCGGCACACCCCGCTCGGCCAGCAGCACGGTGCCGGCCGCCGGGCTGTTGGCCAGGTAGTCGAGGAACTTGGCCGCCTCCTTCGGGTGCTTCGACCGCGCCGAGACCGACCAGAACATCGAGCCCTTGTAGTACGCCCCGTTCTCGCTCGCCTTGCCGGTGACGCTCGGCAGCCGGAGCAGCTTGAGCTGCTGCCCGGACGCCTTGCTCAGCGCGTTGAGCTGGTTGCTCCAGTTGTACGACATGGCCAGCTTGCCGGTGGCGATCCCGGTCTGGTCGAGCGGCGCGCTGATGTCCTGCGCGACGGCCTCCGCCGGCGGCGTCGCCTTGGCCGCCTGGAACTTCAGCAACTGGGTCCAGAACGACGACACCTTCTCCTTGCTCACCCCCAGCTTGCCGTCCTCGGTGAACAGCGACTCGCCGTGCTGGCGGGCCCACATGTTCAGGCTGGCGTCGTTGGTGCCGTAGGCGGCGGTGCCCCAGCCCTTGCCGTTCAGCTTCTGGCTGATCTCCGCCGCGATCCTGCCGTAGTCGTCCCAGGTCCAGGTGGTGTCGTCGGGCATCGCGACGCCGGCCGCCTTGAACAGCGCCGGGTTCGCCACGATCGTGAACGCGTTGATGCCCGCGTTCAGTCCGTACAGGCCGCCGTCGAACTCACCCGCGGCCAGGGTGTCCGGCTCGAACTTGCCGGTGTTCAGCCCCTCGGCCTTCTTCAGGTCCAGCAGCGCGCCGCGGTCGGCGTACTCGCGCAGGTACTTCTCGTCCATCTGGATGACGTCCGGCGCGTCGTTGGCCGCGACGGTGGTGGCGAGCTTGTCCCAGTAGCCGGCCCACTCGCCGAACTCGCCCTTCACCTTGATGTTCGGGTTCTCCTGCTGGAAGGAGTCGATCACCTGCTGGGTGAGCTTGTGCCGGGTGTCGGAGCCCCACCAGTTGAACCGGAGGGTGACCTCGCCGTCGGCGGATCCGCCGCCGCCGGAGTCGCCGCCACAGGCGCTGGTGGCCAGCAGCGCGGTGGCCAGCACAGCGGCGGCCAGGGCCCGCACCCGCTTCGGCGGCGGTGCGGTCAGTCGGGGTAACGACCTCATGGTGAACCTTTCTGATGGGCAGGGCGAGGAGAAGTCACTTGATGCCGGTGGTGGCGATGCCCTTGATCAGGAACCGCTGACCGAGCAGGAAGGCGAGAAAGACCGGGATCAGCGACACCACCGACATCGCGAACAGCGATCCCCAGGAGGTGCTCGCGGTGGCGTCGACGAACGAGCGCAGCGCGACCGGAACGGTGTACATCTTCGGGTCGGTCAGGTAGATCAGCTGGCTGAAGAAGTCGTTCCAGGTCCAGATGAACGTGAAGATCGTGGTGGTCGCCAGGGCCGGCACCATCAGCGGCAGGATCACCCGCAGGAAGATGCCGCCCTTGCCGCAGCCGTCGATCCGGGCCGCCTCGTCCAGCTCGCGCGGGATGCCCCGGATGAACTGCACCATCAGGAAGACGAAGAACGCGTCGGTGGCGAGCAGCTTGGGGATCACCAGCGGCAGGAAGGTGTTGATCCAGCCGGCCTGCGAGAACAGGATGTACTGCGGCACGATCACCACGTGAATGGGCAGCATGATCGTCACCAGCATGATCGCGAACCAGAACCGCTTGCCGGTGAAGTCCAGCCGGGCGAACGCGTACGCCGCCATCGAGCAGGACACCAGGTTGCCGATGATCGATCCGAGCACGACCGCCGCGGAGTTCAGCAGGTAGCGGGAGAACGGTTCGGTCAGCGCGTTCCAGCCGAGCCGGTAGTTGCTGATCTGCAGGTCGCGGACCAGCAGGCCCGGGTCGCGGAAGATCTCGTTGCCGGGGCGCAGGGAGCTGACCACCATCCAGATCACCGGGTAAAGCATCACCAGCGCCGCGGCCCCCAGCGCCAGGTGCGTCAGGGCGGGCCGGATCCGGCGCCACGCCACCGTGGCGCCACTGGTCGCGGTGACCGGCCGGGGAAGCGTCTCAGTCGTCATAGAACACCCAGTACTTCGAGGCGACGAAGTTCGCCGCGGTGAAGACCCCGATGATCACGAGCAGGAACCACGCCATCGCCGAGGCGTAGCCCATGTCGAAATTGCCGAAGCCACGGTCGTAGAGGTACAGCGTGTAGAACATCGTCGAGTCCGACGGCCCGCCGGTTCCGCCGGACACCACGAAGGCCTGGGTGAACGACTGGAACGCGTGAATGATCTGCAGCACCAGGTTGAAGAAGATGATCGGCGTGAGCAGCGGCAGCGTGATGCCGACGAACCGGCGCAGGGTGCCGGCGCCGTCGACCGAGGCCGCCTCGTAGTACATCGCCGGGATCTGGCGCAGGCCGGCCAGGAAGATCACCATCGGGGCGCCGAAGGTCCACACGTTCAGCACGATCAGCGTGCCGAGCGCGGTGCTCGGGTCCGAGATCCAGCCCTTGCCGGCGATGCCGAGCGGCGCCAGGACCTGGTTGAGCAGGCCGTCGGTGCCGAAGACCTGCTTCCACAGGATCGCGATCGCGACGCTGGAGCCGAGCAGCGACGGCAGGTAGAAGATCGAGCGGTAGAAGGCCATGCCGCGGACACCGCGGTCCAGCACGACGGCCAGCAGCAGCGCGACCGCCAGCTGGATCGGCACCGAGACCAGCACGTACGTGAAGGTGACGCGCAGCGAGTTGTGCAGCCGCTCGTCGGACAGCATCCGGCTGAAGTTCTCCAGCCCGGTCCACTGCGGGGCCTGGATCAGGTTGTAGTCGGTGAAGGCCAGGTAGAGCGACGCGATCATCGGGCCGACGGTGATCAGGAACAGCCCGAGCAGCCACGGGGACAGGAACAGGTAGGCAGCAAGATTGTCCTTCTTCTGCCCGGTCGGTTTCTTCCGTCCGAGCGTGCCCAGCTCACTCAGCGCGCTCATGTTTCTTTCCTCCAGAAAGCCCGTCGGGCACTTGGAAAGCGTTTACCCAGGTCGGTCAAACTAGTCCAGCCAGGCAGTTCCGACAAGACCTCGACCGGCGATCCGGTGACCGATTCCGGACACCTGCGAAGTGTTGACAGCGCAGTACCGGCGAAGAACAGTACTGGGCATTTGGCAATCGCTTTCCACCCCTGTGGGGCTCGTATGCGAGGCGCAGATCCAGCTCGTGCGGACCAACTACCAGTACGTCCGGCGCAACCTCGACGCCACGCTGTACCTGCTGGAGCCCAACGGCGAGGTGGACACCACGGCCTCCCGCCGCCAGGACCAGAACCGCGTCCGAGACGTCTGGTGGTACCTGACCCAGTTCCGCGAGCTGGCCCTGCTGGACCGTGACGGCCGGTTCGCGACCGTCGCCAAGGACATCGAGCGCCGCGGCACCGGCGAGCTCGGCGACTTCCTGGCCGAGGTGCTCGAACGCCCGGAGCTGGCCGCCACCCTGCCCACCGCCGTCCCGGTGCCGGCCGACTTCGTGCAGGAGTTCCGGTCGCAGCAGCTGGTGCGGATCCGCCCGGACGGCGACCGTCTTCGGCGGCACCGACTTCCACGACATCCCGGTGATCGCGTCCGGCCTGTCCACCAACCCGACCTTCTTCACGCTCCGCCAGGGCGCCGCGATTTTGGACTCGGTCCGGCTGTCGCCGCAGTTCCTCAGCACCGGGCACTTCCGCAGCGACGGCCTGCGCCGCACCGGTACGCGCACGTTCCGGCTCGGCGACGAGGTGAAGATCCCGTACCACCTGCCGCTGCCCTGTCGGCACCGGCGCACCGGCGCGTACCCGCTCACCCTCGACGGCCGGTTCTACGCCGCGATGGACTTCCCGCACCGGCCGAAGCACTACCGCACGCTGCGAACCACGGTGGCGGTCACCGAGTTCGGGCCGGGCTTCGACTTCGCCCTCGAGCTGGCCGGGTCCGAGGTTCCGTTCGCCGTCGAGCTGTGCTTCCGGCCGGGCGGCACGCTGTCCGGCGTTCAGCCACTCGATGCCCCCGGCAACTACCAGCTGGTCGAGGGCACCGGCGCGTACACGGTCGGCGAGGACCGGATCGAGTTCGGCCCGGGCAACGGCGCCACCCGGGTCACGATGGACCCGGGCGAGCGCTACACCCACCTGAACGGCAGGCTGGTCCCAGACGGCCTGCGGGTCTACGTCACCGGCCGGTCCCCCGCCCGCCTGGTGCTCCGGCTGCGGACCTCCTGATCCTCACCCGACCGTGACCGCGGCGGTGGCGGTCGGCTCGATCTGCAGGCAACCGCCCGGGTACGCCGCCTGCGTGCCGACACCTGGTCTGCCGTTTCCGCTGAGCGTGAGCGGCGGCACCTGCGAAGACGGTACTGGTGACGGTCAGGAAGGTACGACGGCTGAACGTCTCCACGCCGTGCCTTCTCCGGCTCAGTCGCAGCGGACGGTGGTTTCGAGGCTGCCGGCGTGCTGGATCCGCAGGACGTGGATGCGGCGGCGCTGGTCCCGGAGGTACGTCCGGTTCGAGGTGCTGAGCGACACCGGACGGACGCCCGACCAGCTGAGCTGGACGGTACTGCCACCGCGCCTGATCGTCAGGCCGTCGGCCGTGGCGGTCCGGGACTCGTTGTAGGGCACGGGGGTCCCGTCGGAGAACACCACCTCGTCACCGGGCTGCAGGACCAGCGGGACCTGCTCGGTCGCGGCGGAGCTCGCGGTGACCCGCCGGGTGATCTCGCGCTGACCGATCACCAGCTCGGTCACGACGGAGGAGTCGGTGGTGCGGTAGCGAACGAGATCCCTCGACAAGTACTCGGCGACCAAGTTGCCGTCGGCGTCGGCCTTGCCCGCGCGCACGGTTCCCCAGCAGCCGGTCGAGGTCTGCTGCGCATGGATCACCGTGCCGGCCTGTGGGTGCCAGACGAACCCGGTGCCGGCGCGCACCACGCTGCCCGCGCGGGTTCCGAAGAAGGCACCGAGGTAGAAGCCCGGCCGGCGTACGTAGAGGTAGTCCTGGTTCTCCACGCTGTCGCGGCGCAGCTCGGTGAAGTCGTTCCTGCGCAGGTACGGGACACGCGCCACGGCCGCCCGCTTGGCCTCCTCCGTCGGCAGCGCCTCACCGAAGGGCGCGTGGGCGATGATCCGCGGCGAGGTGTCCTGCTTGGCCGGCATCGGCACCGGCGCGGGATCGGCGGCCCAGGCGGTCCGGGTCGCAGCGCGGTCCTCGCGAGAGGTGAAAAAGGCACCCAGGTTCGGGACGGCAGGGACGAAGACGCTGCCGAGGTTCGACCGGTCGGGGTCGGGGATCACGTCGTCGTAGTACGCCGTGGCGGTCCGGTCGGAGACCGCGTAGTACGTCAGCCAGCCTGACCCGTCGGGCTCGCGCAGCAGGTTGTAGCCGAACCAGTCGGTGAACCTGCGGGCCATCGTGACCAGCGCCGGGTGCCCGGTGTGCAGGTAGAGCTCGGCCATCTCGGGCAGCATCACCTCGAAGTTGTAGTTGATGTCCATGCCCCGCGGGTCGTAGAAGAACCCGGCCGGACTCTGGGACCACTTGGCGACGTACCGGATTCGCTCCTGCAGGCGCAACTGCAGCCGGTGGTCGGGAATCAGCTTCAGGGTCAGCGCGGCGCCGGCGACCCCGGCGACGGCCTGGTTGGTGTACTGGAACGGGTCGTCCCAGACCACCGGGTTGGCCGGATCGAGGTACCAGGCCGTTCCCTTGCTGAGGGCAACTTCCAGGTCGCGGCGGCGCGCCGGCAGCGCGCCGGCCTGCCGGAGGTTGGCGAGCGTCTTCGCCAGATAGCCCAGACCGAACCCGCTGGACGCCTTGCCGCGCTCCCCCGGCGCGTACTCCGGCCAGGAGCCGTCCGGGTTCTGCAGCTTCAGATAGTGCTGGAGAGCG
Organism: Kribbella flavida DSM 17836; assembly: GCF_000024345.1. Taxonomy (NCBI): domain Bacteria; kingdom Bacillati; phylum Actinomycetota; class Actinomycetes; order Propionibacteriales; family Kribbellaceae; genus Kribbella; species Kribbella flavida. The sequence goes on from NC_013729.1 coordinate 6,814,422, forward strand.
GCGTCGAGACGGGCCAGCAGGGCGGCGTCGCGGTAGTACGGGTTCCAGGGCCGCCGGTTGGCGTAGAACCAGCTCAACGTGAACACGTGTTCCTGCACGCGCGCGTTGAACGGCTGCGCGGGCGTGCGCCACCAGCCGCCCGCCATGAACCCGTACGTCGCGGGGTCGGCGTCGACGATGTCGTTGGCCATCGGCGCGAGGATCGCCAGGTAGCCGGCGAAGCGCTGTTCCAGCGGGCTGAACAGGCGGCGGTCCGGCATACCGGCACCCAGCGGCGCGAGGACCGGAAGCGCACTGCGCGCGCGGGCAGGCAGGGCGGTGAGGGCGGGCGCGGCGGCGACGGCGGCCGCGGTGGTCAGCAGAGCACGGCGAGTCAGGGGCATGACCGAAACTGTCGGCCCAGCCGATCCGCCCGTCAAGACCATGTGTTTGCTAATCCGTATTATCTATGCCTACTGCTCTTGACGGCCGAGCAGCACGCCTCTACGGTTCCGGCAATACGTATTACTCAACGGAGGTGACAGCATGCGGTTGACCCAGCGGGACATCGCCCGGCTGGCCCGGGTCAGCCAGACGACCGTGTCCCTGGTGCTGAACAACCGCTCCGACGCCTCCGCCCGGATCCCGGCCGAGACCCGCGACCGGGTCCTGAAGGTGATTCGCGAGACCGGGTACGTGGCCGACCCGCTGGCCCGCCGGCTGCTGCAGCAGCGCAACCAGATCCTCGGGGTGTTCACCTACGAGTCGGTCTTCCCGAGCGCGAGCGCCGACTTCTACCACCCGTTCCTGAGCGGGATCGAGCAGTGCGCCGAGGAACGCGGCTGCGACCTGCTGCTGTTCACCAGCGCCCCGGTCACCGACGGCCGGCGCCGGATCTTCCACGAGAACAACCGTCTCCGGCTGGCCGACGGCGCCCTGCTGCTCGGCCGCCGCATCCCCGCCGAGGAACTGACCCGGCTGGTCGCCGAGAACTACCCGTTCGTCTCCGTCGGCCGCCGCGACACTCCCGAACCGGTGCCGTACGTCGGCGCCGACTACGTGACCGCGACGGCGACCGTGACGGCCAAGGCGCTGGCGCTCGGGCACGAGCGGGTGGCGTTCGTCGGCCCCGGTGAGGGCGCCGAGTCCTCGGCCGACCGGTTGCTGGGCTTCCGGCGGATCGCTCCCCGCGGGCTGCACATCGCCCCCGGCGAGCGGGCAGCCGGCAGTCCCGCTGACGCCGGACCGGGCGCTCCAGCCGCCGACCGCGGGCTCAGCGACGTGCTCACGCGGCTGCTCGACGCCGATGTCACCGCCGTGTTCGTCGAGGACCTGGCGGATGCGGACGCCCTGGCGGCGGCAGCGCGCACGCGGGGGCTGCGAGTCCCCGGCGATCTGTCCGTGGTCGCGCTCGGCGACGCCAGCCGGCCGGTCCCGAGCGACGTCGACTACTCCGGCTTCCACATCCCCCGCAAGGAGATGGGCCGCCAGGCCGTTGGCCTGCTCGAGGCGATCCTGTCCGGCGAAACGGCCGCACCCCAGCAGTTGTTGCCCTGTGAACTCGTCGAGGGAAGCACCCTCGCAGCACCGGAAGGTCTGTGAATGGAAGCGGATGTCCTGGTCGTCGGCGGCGGCCTCGGCGCAGTGGCGGCGGCGTTGTCCGCGCTGCGCGCCGGTCGCACGGTCGTGATGACCGAGGAGTACGACTGGATCGGCGGCCAGCTGACCAGTCAGGCGGTCCCACCGGACGAGCACACCTGGGTGGAGCAGTTCGGCGTCACCGCGTCCTACCGCGCGCTGCGCGACGGCATCCGGGACTACTACCGGCGGCACTACCCGTTGACCGAGGCGTCCCGCGCGGCCGCCGAGCTCAACCCGGGCGCCGGCTACGTGTCCAAGCTCTGCCACGAACCCCGCGTCGCCGTCGCGGTGCTGGAGGCGATGCTCGCGCCGTACCGGGCGAGTCGCCGGCTGCAGGTGCTGCAGCCGTACAAGCCGGTGGGCGCCGAGACCGACGGGGACCGGGTCACCGCCGTGACGGTCCAGCACCGGGACACCGGGACCCAGCTCACGCTGACCGCGCCGTACATCCTGGATGCGACCGAGACCGGCGAGCTGCTGCCCCTGACCGGTACGGAGTACGTGACCGGCTTCGAGTCGCAAGCCGTCACCGGCGAGCCGAGCGCGCCCGCCGAGGCCCAGCCGCTGAACATGCAGGCCGTGTCGTTCTGCTTCGCGATCGACCACGTCGAGGGCGACCAGGTCGGCGACAAGCCGGCCGACTACGCCTTCTGGCGGAACTACCAGCCGTCGTTCTGGGGCGACCGGCTGCTGTCCTGGAACGCGCCGGACCCCCGCACGCTGGCGCCCTCGCGGCGCACGTTCACCCCGAACCCGGACGACGACCCGCTCGCGGTGGTCGCCGACCAGCGCCGGACCGGTGGCGACACGAACCTGTGGACGTTCCGCCGAATCGCCGCCCGCCGGCACTTCCAGGCGGGTGCCTACCCGAGCGACATCTGCCTGGTGAACTGGCCGATGATCGACTACCTCGACGGCCCGGTCTTCGACGTGCCTGACGCGGACCGGCACCTGCGGGGCGCCAAGGAACTGTCCCAGGCGGTCTTCTACTGGCTGCAGACCGAGGCGCCGCGACCCGACGGCGGCACCGGCTTCCCGGGGCTGCGGCTGCGCGGCGACCTGCTCGGCTCGGCCGACGGGCTGGCCCAGGCGCCGTACATCCGGGAGTCCCGCCGGATCGCGGCGGAGTACACGGTCGTCGAGCAGGACCTGTCGGTCGCCGTCCGCGGCGACGCGGGTGCCGTCGAGTACGCCGACAGCGTGGGCGTCGGCATGTACCGGATCGACCTGCACCCCTCGACCGGTGGCGACAACTACATCGACGTCGCGAGCAGCCCGTTCCGGATCCCGCTCGGTGCGCTGATCCCGCGCCGGGTCGAGAACCTGCTGCCCGCGGGCAAGAACCTCGGCACGACCCACATCACCAACGGCTGCTACCGGCTGCACCCGGTCGAGTGGAACGTCGGCGAGGCCGCCGGACTGCTCGCCGCCTTCTGCCTGGACCGGGGCGTCAGCCCGCGCGCGGTCCGCAACACCCCTGCTCTGCTCAGCGACTTCCAGGCGCGACTGGTTGCCCAGGGCGTCGAATTGAGCTGGCCGGCCATCGCAGGTTACTGAGTTCCGGCTACTGATGGAGGACTGACCGATGAAACTCCCCACCCTGAACGTGGCCCGCCTGACCGCGGCCGCCGTGGCCGTGTCGTTGCTCGCCCTGGCGGGCTGCGGCGGCGGGTCCGACGACGCCGGCGCGGCCGGCCCGGTCGACCTGCGCATGACGATCTGGAGCGCGAACGCCAAGCACACCGCGCTGTTCGACCAGATTGCCGCGGAGTACAAGTCGACCCATCCCGACGTCGGCAAGATCACCTTCGAGTCGATCCCGTTCGAGAGCTACACCACCACGCTGACCACCCAGATCGGCGGCGGCAACGTGCCCGACCTGGCCTGGATCCTGGAGAGCACCGCCCCGGACTTCGTCTCGTCGGGAGCGCTCGCGCCGATCGACCGGGACCCCGACCTGCTGCCCAGCACGACCAAGACCTGGGAGCAGGACGGGCAGCTGTACGCGTACCCGTTCTCCACCTCCCCGCTGGGCGTCTTCGTCAACACCGACCTGGTGACGGCGGCCGGACGGCAGACGCCGGCGCAGCAGATCGCGAGCGGCACCTGGACCTGGGACCAGGCCGTCACCACCGGCGCCGCGGTGCAGAAGACCGGCAAGGGCGGCATCGTGGTCGGCGACTTCGACTTCAAGAGCTGGGACGCGCTGAACTCGATCTGGGCCGGCTGGGGTGCCCGCCCCTGGAGCGAGGACGGCAAGACCTGTGGCTTCGACCAGCCGGAGATGGTGGCCGCGATGACCGCGATCCACCAGATGGTCTTCACCGACCAGGCGATGCCCGGCCCCGGCGTGACCAAGGACTTCTTCGCCGGTGACGCGGCGATGGTGCTGACCCAGATCAGCCGGGCGGCGCTGCTGGAAAAGGCCAAGTTCAGGTGGGACCTGGTTCCGCTGCCCAAGGGCCCGGCCGGCGAGTACTCCGTGGTCGGGCAGGCCGGCATCGGCGTCCTGAAGCGCGGCAAGCACGTCGACGCCGCGAAGGACTTCCTCGCCTACTTCACCAACCAGGAGAACTCGGCGAAGCTGGCCCAGTTCTTCCCGCCGCCGCGCAAGTCGCAGCTGACCACCGCGGTGCTGGCGAAGGCCAATCCGCTGCTCAAGCCCGCGCAGCTGCAGAGCGTCGTGATCGACGGTATCGAGCGCGGCGACATCAAGACCAGCCACGTCGGGTACGCCGAGCTGCAGCAGACCGTCCGGGCCGCGCTCGACCCGCTCTGGAAGCCCGACGCGGACGTCCCGGCCGTGCTGGCCGGGGTGTGCGCCAAGATCAACCCGTTGCTGTCCAAATGACCCTCGTGGCGGAGAAGCCCGCACCGGCGCCGGTCCGCGCGCCGGAGCGGGCGCCGTACTGGACCATGCGGCGACGCGACGAGCTGGCCGGCTGGCTGATGGTCGCGCCGCAGCTCGCCGGGATCGTCGCCTTTGTCGTCGTTCCGCTCGGGCTGGTGGTGTGGTACAGCCTGCACGAGTGGAACGTGCTGGCCGGCACCTTCGACTTCGTCGGCGGCGCGAACTACGAGCAGCTGGGGTCGGACCCGCGGCTGGGTCCGGCGCTGCGCGCGACCGGCCTGTTCTCGATCGGGCTGGTGGTGCTCAACCTCAGCCTGGCGCTGTTCCTGGCCGTGCTGCTGAACCAGAAGCTCCGCGGCACCGTCGTGTTCCGGACCCTGTTCTTCTCCCCGGTCGTGGTCACCCTGGTCGCCTGGACGATCGTCTGGGGCTTCCTGCTGCAGGACAACGGCGGGGTGAACGGGTTCCTGGACCTGCTGGGCATCGACGGACCGAACTGGCTGCGCGGCGACACCACCGCGATGATCGCGGTGATCGTGGTGCAGCTGTTCAAGGGCGTCGGGTTGAACATGGTGCTGTTCCTGGCCGCCCTCCAGGGCGTCCCGGCCGAGCTCTACGAGGCGGCCCGCATCGACGGAGCGTCGGCGTGGGCCCGGTTCCGCCGGGTGACGGTGCCGTTGATCAGCCCGACCATCCTGCTCACCTCGATCCTCACCGTGGTGGGGTCGCTGCAGGTGTTCGCGCAGATCGCGGTGCTCACGCAGGGCGGCCCGGGCACCTCCACGACCGTACTCGTCTACTACCTGTACCAGCAGGCGTTCCAGTTCCACCACTTCGGCTACGGCGCGACGATCTCGCTGCTGCTGTTCATCATCGTGCTCGCGCTGACGGTCCTGCAGTGGCGGATGCGCAAGAGATGGGTGTTCCATGAGTCCTAAGCTCAAGCTGCTCGTGTACGCCGTCCTCCTGGTCTGCTGCGTGCCGTTCGTCTTCCCGACCTGGTGGATGGCGACGACGTCGCTGAAACCGGTGAACGAGATCTTCGCCTTCCCGCCGACGCTCTGGCCGAGCGACGCCACGTTCGAGGCCTACCGGCAGGTCTTCGCGCTGCAGCCGTTCGGCCAGCAGTACCTGAACAGCTTCTACATCGCCGTGCTGGTCACGCTCGGCACGCTGGTGGTCTCCTCCCTGGCCGGGTACGCGTTCGCGCGGATCCCGTTCCGCGGGTCCGGGGTGGTGTTCGTGCTGGTGCTGGCCGGGCTGCTGGTCCCCAACGAGGTGACGATCATCCCGCTGTACCGGATGTTCGACGGGCTCGGCCTGGTCAACACGCACTGGCCGCTGATCCTGATCCCGGTGCTCGGGGCGCCGAGCGTGCTGGCCACCTTCATCATGCGGCAGTTCTTCATCACGCTGCCGCGCGAGCTGGAGGAAGCCGGCCGGGTCGACGGGCTGGGCCGGTTCGGCCTGTTCTGGCAGGTGTCGCTGCCGCTGGCGAAGCCGGCGATCGGCGCGGTCTCGATCTTCACTTTCCTGCACAGCTGGAACCTGTTCCTGGAGCCGATCGTGTTCCTGTCGAGCAAGGACAAGTTCACCATTCCGCAGGCGCTCACCCAGTACGTCGACGCGTACGGCGGCGCGCTGTGGAACGTTCAGCTCGCGGCGGCGACCCTCAGCGCGCTGCCGGTGCTGATCGTCTTCGTGCTGGCGCAACGGCAGTTCGTGGAGGGTCTGGCCCAGACCGGTCTGAAGGGGTGACGCCGGAATCGGTCGCTGTGCGTGGCGGGTGGTTCGACGGTGCGTACACAAGGTGATCTCAGGTTGGTGTGGATGGTTGAAGTGGGGCGCTCGCGGGTGATACTGCTCATCAGAGACCGATGGTTATGACTACAGCCATCAGCCAGGCACGCCTGCCCCGGCGGCGTGCATCGGGTGCCCGGCCGTTCCGACGGCGCCGGCGCCGACACTGCGAGGAGCTCCAGATCGTGGCTGCCGAAGGCACGGATCTGTCCATTCATATCGATCACTCCGGACCCCACCCGCTGGTCCGGCTGTCCGGTGACGTCGACATCGACTCGTCCGACGAGCTCACCGACGCGTTGAAGGCGGTGCTGGCCGAGATCGGCGCGCGCCCGCTGGTCCTGGACCTGACCGAGGTGGAGTTCATGGACTCCAGCGGCCTCGGCGTCCTGGTCGGCGCGCACAAGGAGGCGACCGCCCAGGGCGGCACGCTGATCCTCGCCGCGCCGCACCCGCGGGTCGCCAAGATCCTGCGGATCACGAAGCTGCACAAGGTGTTCACCGTCAGCCCCAGCGTCGACGAGGCGATGGCGGCCGACGGTGCCGTCTGACGACTTCGCCGTCCACGCCGGCCGACGCGACGACCCGCCCGCCCGCGACGCGCTGCTCCGCGCGGCGACGTGGGACGGCCTGCTCGACGACACCCCGGAGCCGGGCACGCTGCCGGCGACCGGGCCCCGGCTGCGCCCGGAACTGGCCGAGGAGGTGGCGCTCGCGATGGCGGGGTCGCTGAACCTGCGGCGGACCGTGCTGCAGCTGCTCACCACGGTCCGGCCCGAGCTGGCCGACTGGGCCGTCGTCCTGCTCACCGACCTGCGGACCGGAGCGATCCGGGTCTTCGGCGGTGACGACGTCGGCGCCTCGGCGCGGGTCTCCCGCCGTACGCTCGCCGGGACGGCGCTGGAACGCATCCTGCACACCGGGCAGAGCGAGCTGCTGCACGTCGACATCGACACCCCCGCCGGCGACGGGCTGGCGACGCTCGTGCCCACCGACCGGCTGCGCCAGCAGGCCTCGGCGCTGCACCCGGTGGACATCCTCGGCCTGCCGCTGACCGCCCGCGGTACGACGCTCGGCGCGCTGATCGTCGTGCGCGGCCAGGGCCGGGGGTACGCCGAGCAGGAGGTCGTCGTCGCCGAGCAGATCGCCCAGCGCGCGGCGCTCGCGCTCGACTCGGCCCGCCTCTACGAGGAGCGCAGCCGGATCGCGACCGCCCTGCAGCGCAGCCTGGTGCCGCCGCCGCTGCCGACGCTCCCGGGCGTCGACCTGGCCGCGCGGTACCGGGCGGCCGCCGAGCACCTCGACGTCGGCGGCGACTTCTACGACGTGTACGCCGCCGGCGACGACCTGCTGGTCACCTTGGGCGACGTCGCGGGCAAGGGGGTCGAGGCGGCCGTGCTCACCGGCCGGGCCCGGCAGAGCCTACGCACCGCGGCGTACTTCGAGCACCGGCCCGGGCCCTTGCTGTCGGCCCTCAACGCGGTCGTCTACGAGGACCGATCCGACCGGTTCGTCACCGTGATCTGTGCGCGGGTCGCGGTCACGCCGGACTGGCTGGACGTCGAGCTGGCAGTCGCCGGGCACACCGCGCCGTTCGTGCTGCGTGGCGACGGCACGGTCAGCCAGGTCGAGGCCGACGGGACGGTCGCGGGTGTCCTGCCGGCGGTCGAGTACGACACGTCCACCGTACGGCTGCGGCCGGGCGACAGCCTGCTGATGTTCACCGACGGTGTCGAGGAGGCCCGCGGCGACGACGGCTTCTACGGCCTGGACCGGATCGCCGCCCTGCTCTCCCGGTACGCCGGAGCCGGCTCGGAGGTCATCTGCGGCGCTCTGGAGCAGGACGTCGTCGAACACCTCAACGGCCGCTCGCACGACGACATCGCCCTGCTCGCCATCACCTGCCCACCCCTCGCCGAGCCCGTCGTCGCGCCGGAAGTCACCGGCGACGACGCGTCGGCCGCGGGTGAGCGGGGTGCGCGGTGACGAGCACCGCGACCGATCTCGACGAGCTGACGACAACCTTTCGGGCGGCCCTGGAAGCCGGCGACTCGGCGACGGCCCTGGTGGCTGTCGAGGCGTCGCTGGCCGAAGGCGCCGACCCGATCCAGCTGCTGACCGAGGTCGTCGCCCCGGCCCAGCGCACCGTCGGGCTGCGCTGGCAGAACGGCGAGTGGTCGGTCGCCGCTGAGCACGCCGCCACGGCCGTGGCCGTCGCGGCGACCGAGGCGGTGGCACGGCACGTCCGCACCACCGTGCCGGTCGAGCACGGCCACGTGGTCGTCGCCTGCGCCGAGCGGGAGTGGCACGCGCTGCCCGCGACGATGATCGAGTGCGCACTGCTCGCGAACGGCTGGAAGACCACGCCGCTCGGCGCCTCGACGTCGCCGCTGCGGCTCAGCCAGTACCTCCAGGACCTCGGGCCCGACGTGCTGGCGGTCAGCTGCTCGATGCTCGGCGCCCTGCCGACCACCCGCCGGTTCATCGAGGCCGCGGCGTCCGCCGGCATCCCGACCGTCGTCGGCGGCCCGGCCTTCGGTCCGGACGAGGTCCGCGCCAAGGCCCTCGGCGCCACCGCCTGGGCCCCGGACGCAGCGACCGCGGTCCGCGTCCTGGCCGGTCTTCCTCCGGTCGTACCGCCGGTCGACCCGCTGCCTGCCGAGGCGACGAGCGAGCAGGCCGCGCTGGAGCTGGCCCACCGCCAGCTGCTGACCGACATCACCGCCCAGTGGCAGCCGCCCGAGGACCTGGAGATCGCCGAGGACGCCGTACAGCAGACCCTGCACGCGCTCTGGGCGACCCTGCTCACCGGCGACCCTCGCCCGCTCCCGGACACCGCTCGGTGGATCACAGACCTGCTCGTGCCCCGCCGGGCGGACCCCGGCCTGGTCACTACCCTGGCGACTGCCACCACCGCCGTCCTGCGCGACTACCCCCGGGCGCACGAACTCCTCACCACCCACTGGCCGGCCGGACCGGTCTGACGACCCCTGGCAAACTGGACTCCCACGACGAGACGGGAGTGATGTGAGCTTTCACGCGGCGGTGTTCATCGCGGTCAGCCTGGACGGGTTCATCGCCCGGCCGGACGGGTCGATCGACTGGCTGACCGAGCGGGGCGAGCAGGCCGGCGACACCGGGTACGACGAGTTCATGGCGACCGTCGACACGGTCGTGCTGGGCCGCAACACCTACGAGAAGGTGCTCACCTTCGGCTTCTGGCCGTACGACGGCAAGCAGGTCGAGGTGCTCAGCAGCACGCTGCCGGCCGACACCGACGAGCGGGTCATCGTGCACCGCACCCTCGACGGCCTGGTGGAGACGCTGAACGACCGCGGCGCCCAGCGGGTCTACGCCGACGGCGGCCGGGTCGTGCAGACCTTCCTGCGGGCCGGCCTGCTGAACGAGCTGACCATCACCACCGTGCCGGTCCTGCTCGGCGCGGGCATCCCGCTGTTCGGCGAGCTCGACCGCGACATCGCGCTCACCCACAACGCCACCCGCACGCTGAAGGCGGGCTTCGTCCAGTCGGACTACAGCATTCCCCGCTGACCCTGCGGTACGCCGTACCGGCGCGGCGGTACGGCTTTGTGCCGCTGTACGACGAGTTCGGGTCTAGCGGTCGCGGTCGGTGCTGCGGGACTGGCCGTTCAGCCGGGCGGCCAGGCCGGACTGCTCCGATGCCGATCCCGGCTTCACCTGCTTCGCCTTCGGCGTCGGGTTGAGCGCCGCCTGGGCCGCCTGGGCGAGTGCCTGGGTCTGCTGGGTCGCTTGCTGAAGATCAGGCTCGGCCTGCGCCAATCCCGCGGTCACGCCCTTCATCCGCTGCTCGAAGCCCTCGGCGCCGTCCCGCGCCCCGGCGTGGGCGGTCCGGATCTTCTGCTCCGTGCCGAACCGGTCGGCCTGGAGATCCGTTGTCGTCAACTGCTGGACCGACTGCCGCACATCGGCGATCGACCGGTCCGCCGCGGACAGCCCGCTCGAGGCCGTCTCCACCGCCCGGGACAGCGCCTGCAGCCGTTGGCCCAGGTCCTTCGTCGCCTCGGGCATCTCCGGGCCGAGCGTGTCGACCAGTTCGGCGTAGACCTTGCTGCCGTGCCTGAGGTCCCGCTCGGCGCGGCCGAGGTCCCCGCGGATCTCGTCGACCTGACCCGCGGCCCGCTGCAGCCGGCTGCTGATCTCGTCCGCGTCGAGCATGGCGCCGCGCAGGATCGTCGCCGGCGGCACGTCCCGGAACTCCTGGACGCGGGACGCCTGCCGCTGCAGGTTCTGGATGTCGTCGCTGTTGCGCGCCACCTGCTGGGCGAGCGCGAAGGCGTCGTCGGCCACCATCTGCAGGACCGGGCGTGCCCTGGTCACCGCGGTCGCCAGCTCATCGGACAGCCGGGCGATCTCCGCCGGATCGGCACTCATCGCAGCTCACCGCCGCCGGAACTGCCGGTCGGCGACGTCGGCGTACCGGCCAGCGCGTCGTCCTCGGCCAGCGCCTGCCGGAGCACCGCTGCCACGTCCTCGAGATGATAACGCGCGGCCCGCAGATCCTGCTCGGGCCCTGACCAGCCCGGCGTCCCCGTCACCTGCTCGTTCACCCTCGACACACTCCCTCTCGGTCCTTCGACGACCAGCCCGTCGAGCCTAACCCCCGGCCGGGCCGTCCCCCGCGAACTCGCTCCGCGGCGACCGTACGACGTACCGGCCGCCCGATCGGTGCCGCGGGAATCGGCCGCCTTTCGCGGCACCTGAGCGCGCGGTCCGGAAGACTTGGGTCGCAGTCGATGTCGCTGACGCAGGATGGAGTCACCATGCCGGGTACGCCGGAGTCCGATGCCGAGCTCGCCGCGCTGTACCGGGCGTACAACGCGCGCTGCAACGCCCACCAGTTCGACCGGCTCGGGGAATACGTCGCCGAGGACGTCGAGGTGAACGGTGAGCGACAGGGACTGGCCGCCTACAGCGCCGGGCTGTCGGACGTCGTCCGCGCCTTCCCGGACTATCGCTGGGACCTGCAGCATCTCGTCGTCAACGGCCCCTGGATCGCGGCCCACTTCCGGGACACGGGCACCCACCAGGGCAGCTTTCTCGGCGTCGCGCCGACCGGCCGGGCCGTCACCACCCAGGAGTTCGCGTTCTACCGGATCGAGCAGGCCAAGATCGTGGAGGTCTGGGTGACCGCGGACAACCTGCGGCTGCTCGACCAGCTCCGCTGAAGCGGCGGACGCAAAACCGGTTGCGACGGGCGCGGAGACGCGGCGACAATCGCTCCTTGTGCCTGGGACCTGGCGGTTGTTCGCGGACGTGACTCCGCTGCGGGAGTCGGTGGAGTTCCGCTGGTTGTGGGCCGGCCAGTCGCTGTCGTCGATCGGCACCATGATGACCGGGGTGGCGGTCGCCATCCAGGTCTACGACCTGACCGGCTCGTCGGTCGCCGTCGGCGCGGTGAGCCTGGCGACGCTCGTTCCGACCTTGCTGCTCGGCCTGTTCGGCGGCTCGATCGCGGACGCCGTCGACCGGCGCCGGCTCGTGCTGATCACCGGCAGCCTGCTGATGCTGGTCTCGATGGTCTTCGCGCTGCAGGCCTGGCTCGACTGGGGGCAGCTCTGGCTGCTGTACGTGCTGACCGCGATCGGCGCCGCCGCCAGCGCGATCGACACCCCGGCCCGGCGCACGTTCATCCCGCGCGTGCTGCCGCCGAAGTTGTTGCCTGCGGCAGCGGCTCTGCACCAGTTGTCCTTCCAGGCCGCGATCATCGCCGCCCCGGTCCTGGCCGGCGTGCTGATCTCCGCCGTCGGCCTCGAAGCGGCGTACGGGCTGGACGCCCTCACCTTCGTCGCCGTCCTGGTCAGCGTCCGCCGGCTGCCGCCGATGCCACCCGAGGGCGGCGGCGCGACGTTCGGCGTACGGTCGGTCGTGGAAGGTCTGCGCTACGCCGTCCGGCACCCGCTGATCGGGATGATCTTCCTGATCGACCTGAACGCGACCGTGCTCGCGATGCCGACCGCACTGTTCCCGGCCCTGGCCGACACCCGGTTCGGCGGCGGCGCGCAGACCGTCGGCTACCTGTACGCCGCGATCGGCGTCGGCGGCATCGTCGCCGGCATCCTGTCCGGCCCGCTCGGCCACCTCCGCCACCAGGGCCGCGCGATGCTGATCTCCGTCGCGATCTGGGGCGCCGCCATCGGCTCCGTCGGCCTCACCCACAACCTCTGGATCGCCGTCGCCCTGCTCGCCACCGCGGGCGCCGCCGACATCGTCACCACGGTCTTCCGCGCCACCATCCTGCAGACAGCAACCCCCGACGACCTCCGCGGCCGCCTGAACTCCCTCGACTTCATCGTCGGCCTCGGCGGCCCCCACCTCGGCAACGTCCGCGCCGGCACCGTCGCCGGCTTCTTCGGCCCCACCATCAGCATCCTCACCGGCGGCCTGCTCTGCCTGCTCGGCATCGCCGCCCTGACCGGCGCCTCCAAAACCTTCCGCCGCTACGACGCAAAGGCGTGAACCCGGCCCGTACGCCGTGCCTTCGGGCTCTCCACGCACCCTCACCACAGCCCATCGCGAGCCGACAGCCGAGCATGCAACCGACGGGCATCCCGGCGCGGAAGGTTCCGCTCAACCGTCGTCAGCAGGGAGCGGGACACCCTAGTAGCTGCGCCAGCTGGTCGGGATTCCGGCGATCGATGTCGGGTGCTGGTCGGTTCCGGTGCGGGTCATCAGGTGGATGACTGGGGCAACGGTATGCGGGTTGCCGTACTCGTCGTACCCGGCGGCACCGCTGCCGTACGCAATCCAGCCGCCGTCAGGTGACCAGACCGGGCTGCTCTCGTACACCTCAGGCGTGCTGGTGACCCGCCTGATCACGCCGGTGCTGACCGTGATGAGCACGATGTCTCCTTGCGCCTGTACGGCGAGGGTTTTGCCGTCAGGGCTCCAGTCCACCTGACGCGGCTCGGCCACCGCGAAGCGCTTCACCGGCTCCTGGTTCCCGACCCGGTAGATCCGGACCTCGCCGTCGTTGGTGACCGTCGCGAACCGCTTGCCACCAGGCGCCCACGCCATGGCGATGTTCTCGAACGCCGTCGCCAGGTTGCTGTACTCGGACCTGTCCGTCCGCCAGGCGTGGATCCCGCCGGCCTCGGTCGCGATCCACCGCCCGTCAGGCGACCAGCGGGGGAACGAAGGCCCGGACGGTCCGGCGACGAACCACTCGTCGTTGCCGCCGTCGGCGTCGGCGATCCGCAGCGACATGCCCTCGGCGTAGACGAACTTCGTCCCGTCCGGCGAGTAATCCGGCCCGGCGTACCAGGGCAGGCTCTTGCCGAGATCCTGCCCGCCGTTTCCGTCCGGCTGCGCGCTCTTCAGCTGCCCAGGTACGAGCGTCGTGGTGGCGAACTCCACGTAGAGCAGCCGCCCACCAGGCTGCGGAGACGCGGCCTCGGCCACCGTGCCCGGACCACCCATCAGCCCCACGACGACGACCGCTGTGATCAGACCCTTGTATCGCTTCATCGATGTCCCCTCCATGCTGATGCGTACGTAGGAACGATGCACCGATCGCAGGAAAGGTTGGGCCTTGTACGGCGGCAGCCGGGCTTGGGTTCAAGCCTGGCTGGACGGCAGCAATCCGAGGGTTTGCAGAACGGCGTACTCGGCGCTCGTCGCGAAGCTCGGATTGGCCATGTGCGGCTGCCGGATAACCTCTAGGTCAGGCAGGCGGCCAGCGATGTCTTCGCGCGGTACCGGCGTGCGGAGGAAGCTGAGCTCGAGCGGCATGACGAGCTTGCCGTGCGGCGAGTACTCCGTGCCGCCGGTCGCGTGGCCGGTGGCCCAGATCCCTGGCTGAGGCGTGGCGCCGGAGGGCCCGGTGATCCACAGGACGACCGGCTGGTCCGCGGCAATGAGGGCGGAGCGGTAGTTCTCCTGCACGCACCAGGTGCGTACGCCGTTCGCCAGGAGGACGTCGAGGTTGGTGAGCTTGGGATTGCACTTGAGCACCCAGGCACCGAGGTTGTCGGTGGTGACCTTGGTCATGCGAGCTCGCTCCCCGGCGTCGACGGTCTGCTGCCGGATGACCGGTCCCGCAACCAGCTGCGTTCTAAACCACCGCGGCAGCCAGCGCAGGCCGCCGGTCGGACCACGACCTCTCAGGGGTTGACCCACCAGACGCATGGTTGGCCCACCGAATTCTCGTGGGCCAACCATGGACCGGGTGGGTCAACCCGTCAGAGTTCGGCTTTACCGTCGCGACAGCAGCTGCGCGGCCTCGGAGGCCCAGTACGTCAGGATCGTGTCTGCCCCGGCCCGGCGGATGCTGTTCAGCGTCTCCATGATCGCGGCCTCGCGGTCGATCCAGCCGTTCGCCGCCGCGGCCTCGACCATCGCGTACTCGCCGGAGATGTTGTACGCCGCGACCGGCACGGTCACGTGGTCGCGGACCTGGCGGATGATGTCCAGGTACGCCAGGGCCGGCTTCACCATCACCAGGTCGGCGCCCTCGGCGACGTCCAGGTCGACCTCGCGGATCGCGTCGCGCGCGTTCGCCGGGTCCTGCTGGTAGGTCTTCCGGTCGCCCTGCAGCGACGAGTCGACCGCCTCGCGGAACGGGCCGAAGAACGCCGACGCGTACTTCACCGCGTAGGCCAAGATCACGGTGTCGGTGAACCCGGCCGCGTCCAGCGCCGTCCGCACAGCGCCGACCTGGCCGTCCATCATGCCCGACGGCCCGACGACGTGCGCACCGGCCGAGGCCTGCGCGACGCCCATCTCGGCGTAGATCTCCAGGGTCGCGTCGTTGTCGACCCGGCCGGCGGAGTCCAGTACGCCGCAGTGCCCGTGCGAGGTGAACTCGTCCAGGCACAGGTCCGACATCACCAGCAGGTCGTCGCCGGCCTCGGACACCGCGTCCCGGATGGCGACGTTCAGGATGCCGTCGGGGTCGAGCGCCCCGGACCCCTGCGGGTCCTTCTCGACCGGTACGCCGAACAGCATCACCCCGCCGAGCCCCAGCTGCACCGCCTCGGCGACCGCCTTGCGCGCGGTGTCGCGGGTGTGCTGGTAGACGCCCGGCATCGAGCTGATCGCGATCGGCTCGCGCGCGCCTTCCCGGATGAACATCGGCAAGATCAGCTGCCGCGGCTCGATCGTCGTCTCGGCGACCAGCCGCCGCACGGCCGCGGACGACCGAAGCCGCCGCGGGCGAACACCCGGGAAACCAGACACAGTGCTAGCTCTTCCTGCGAGAGCCCGAGCGGCGCTCGGACGGGCGGGTGACCGGTTCTCCGGCCTCTACCATCGTGTCACGCCGGTCCGCGCCGAACCGGGCGAGAGCGTCGGCCAGCTCCTCGGCGGACGGCGACTCGGCCATCGCGTCGACGCGCAGGCCGTGCTCCTCGGCGGTCTTCAGGGTCGCCGGGCCGATCACCGCGATCACGGTCGACGCGTGCGGCTTGCCGGCGATGCCGACCAGGTTGCGCACGGTCGAGGACGAGGTGAACACGACCGCGTCGAACTTGCCCGACTTGATCGCCTCGCGGGTCGGCGCGGGCGGCGGGGCGGCCCGCACGGTCCGGTACGCCGTGACGTCGTCGACCTCCCAGCCGAGATCGGTCAGGCCGGCCACCAGCGTCTCGGTGGCGATGTCCGCGCGCGGCAGGAAGACCCGGTTGATCGGGTCGAGCACCTCGTCGAACGGCGGCCAGTCCTCGACCAGCCCGGCGGCGGACTGCTCACCCGAGGGCAGCAGGTCCGGCCGGATGCCCCAGGCGCCGATCGCCTCGGCGGTCTTCTCGCCGACGGCGGCGATCTTCAGCCCGGAGAAGGCACGCGCGTCCAGGCCGTACTCGTCGAACTTCTCCCGGACCGCCTTGACCGCGTTCACCGAGGTGAACGCGACCCACTCGTAGCGGCCCTCGACCAGGCCGCGGATCGCCTTGTCCATCTGCTGCGGGTTGCGCGGCGGCTCGACCGAGATGGTCGGCACCTCCTCCGGCATCGCGCCGTAGCGGCGCAGCCGGTCCATCAGCGGTCCGGCCTGGTCCTTGGTGCGCGGCACCAGGATGCGCCAGCCGAACAGCGGCTTGGTCTCGAACCAGCTGAGCGTCTCGCGCTGCTCGACGACCGAGCCGACCACGATCACGGCCGGGCCGGTCACCTTGGCGGCGCGCAGGTCCGCGACGATGGTGCCGAGCGTGCCGACCACGCTGGTCTGCGCCGTCGTGGTGCCGCCGACCGTCGCGGCGACCGGCGTGCCGGCGTCGAAGCCGGCGTCGACCAGCGCGACCGTCGTGTCTTTGAGCACGTCCACGGCGTTCAGCAGGACCAGCGTCTGCTTCGGGTGCAGCCGGCTGAAGTCGAGCTTGGACTCGGCCAGGTCGAGCACGGTCACCTCGCGCTCGCCCTTCACCGTCAGCGGAATGCCCGCGTACGCCGGTACGGCGCTGACCTCGCTGACCCCCGGCACCACGTTGAAGCTGATCCCGGCCTTGCGGCAGGCGGCGGCCTCCTCGGCGCCGCTGGAGAAGGTGAACGGGTCACCGGTCAGCAGCCGGACCACGTTCGCCGAGGCCTTGGCGGTCTTCACCACCAGCCGGGCCCGGGCCGCGATCCGCAGCGCCCGGCTGCCCTCGGCGCCGGAGCCGTCGACCACCTCGACACCCGGCCGGCAGTACGCCAGGAACGGGTCGTGCTCGGGGCCTTCGACCACCACCGCGTCGGCGTTCGCGAGCACGTCGCGGCCGGCGATCGTCAGCAGCGCGGGGTCACCCGGGCCGACGCCGACGAACGTGACGTGGCCGAGCGGCCTGGTCTGCTTGACCGTGCTGGACCCCGCCGCGACCTTCGCCGGCACCTTCTGCGGAGTCTTGGTGGCCGCTGCTGTCTTCGCGCTGCTCACGTCTGCCGTCGCCTTCGCCCTCGTCTTGCTCGTGTTCTTGGCCGTCGTCGTTCCCCGTGCCGGTGTCATGTCTGCTCCAGCAGTTCGTTCGCCAGCGCCCGCCCGACCGCCGCCGGGTCGTCGACCGACCCGTTGGCGGACAGCCGGCGGACACCGCCACCGTCCTCACCGAGCGCGCCCCGCAGCCACAGCTCCGGGCCGTCCTCACCGTCGACCACCTCGGCGAGCGCTCCGACCGGCGCGGTGCAGCCGGCCTCGAGCGTCGCCAGCAGCTGGCGTTCGGCCGTCACCGCGGCCCGGGTGCCCGGGTCGTCCAGCGGCGCCAGCGCGGCCAGTACCGCGGTGTCGTCGCTGCGGCACTCGATGCCGAGGGCACCTTGTCCCGGAGCCGGAAGCATCTGGATCGGATCGAGCGTCTCGGTGATCTCGGCCAGCCGGCCCAACCGGGCCAGCCCTGCCCGGGCCAGCACCACCGCGTCCACTTTGCCGTCGGCCACCATCGCGATCCGGGTGTCCACGTTGCCCCGGATGCCGGTCAGCTCCAGGCCGAGGCCGAGCGCTTCCAGCTGGGCGACCCGGCGCGGCGAACCGGTGCCGACCAGCGCACCGGTCTGCAGCTCGCCGAGGGTCAGCCCGTCCCGGGCGACCAGGACGTCGCGGGGGTCCTCGCGGACCGGGATCGCGCCGAGCGTCAGTCCGTCGACCGGCGCGGTCGGCAGGTCCTTCAGCGAGTGCACCGCGATGTCGATCTCACCGGCCAGCAGGGCGTCGCGCAGCGCGCTGACGAAAACGCCGGTGCCACCGATCTGCTCCAGCGGCGCGCGGTTCACGTCGCCGGTGGTGACGATCGGGACCAGGTCGACTTCGTGCCCGAGGTTCCGCAGGGCGTCGGCGACGAGGGCGGCCTGCGCGGTCGCGAGGGCCGACCGGCGGGTTCCGAGCTTGATCATGCGGACTCACCTCCGGTGGTGGTCTTGGGTGCGGTGACCGCGTCAACGGTCGCGGGGTCGAGCGCGAACAGCTCGCGCAGCGCGTCGGCGTAGGTCGGGCCGCCGGGGTCGGCGGCCAGCTCCTTCACCCGGACGGTCGGGGTGTGCAGCACCTTGTCGACGACGCGCCGGATGGTCCGGGCGACCTCGTGCCGCTGGTGCTCGTCGAGGCCGGGCAGCCGGCGGTCCAGCCGGGCCAGCTCGGAGTCGACCAGCTCGGAGGCCATCGCACGCAGCGCGACCACGGTCGGCGCGACCGACGCGGCCCGCCGGGTCGCCTCGAACGCACCGCCCTCCTCGGCGACGATCCGGCGGACCTCGTCGACGTCGTGGGCGCTGCCGCCGGCCGTCCCGGCCAGGTCGGCCAGGGTGATCAGGGTGACGCCGGGGATCCGGGCGGCGCCGGGCTCGACGTCGCGCGGCAGGGCGACGTCCAGAACGCCGAGCGGCCTGCCGTCGGCGGCGTTGCGGATCATCTCCTCGGTCAGCACGACGCCGCGGGCACCGGTGCAGCTGACCACCAGGTCGGCCTCGGCCAGCGCGTCCGGTACGCCGGCCAGCGGGATCGCGGTGCCGCCGATCCGCTCGGTGAGCGCGACGGCGCGGTCGTGGTTGCGGTTCGCGATCGTGACGCTCGCGGCGCCGCCGTTGAGCAGGGTCTGGGCGGCCAGCGAGGCCATCGAGCCGGCGCCGACGATCAGCGCGCGGCGGCCCTCGAAGCCACCGACCGCCTCCAGCCCGGCGGTGACCACCGAGCGGCCGGCCGAGTCGATGCCCGTTTCGGCGCGGGCCCGCTTGCCGGTCCGCAGCGCGTGCTGGAACAGCGCGTTCAGCGCGCTGCCGATCGTCTCCAGGTCCTGGCCGATCCGCAGCGTCTCCTTGAGCTGACCGAGGATCTGGCTCTCGCCGACGACCATCGAGTCGAGCCCGCCCGCCACCTGGAACAGGTGCGCGACCGCGCCCTCCTCGAAGTGCACGTACAGGTGCTCGGCCAGGTCCAGCAGCGGGACACCGGTGATGTCGGACAGGATCGCGGTGACCTCGTCCATACCGGCGTGGAACCGGTCGACGCAGGCGTAGACCTCGGTCCGGTTGCAGGTGGCCAGGACGGCCGACTCGCTGACGGCCGGGCTGTGCTGGACCGCGACGGCCAGCTTGGTCGCCGCGTCCGGGTCCAGCGCGACCCGCTCCAGCACCGAGATGTCGCCGCTGCGGTGAGAGATTCCGACCACGAGGTAGCTCATCCGCGTCCTCGCTTCGCTCCGGGCGCGCATGAGCTACCTCGTCGGAGGCTGTGCTGAATTGCGAACTCGCTGCGCTCGTTCGTCATGCGCCGACACCCCCCACGCTGGGCAGGTTCGGCAGACCGTTGATCGCTGGTAGTTCGGGCACCTCGGGGAGCGCCGCCTCTCCGGACTTTCGTTGTTCGTGGTACGCCAGGATCTGCAACTCGATCGAGAGGTCCACCTTGCGGATGTCGACGCCGTCGGGCACGGACAGCACCACCGGCGCGAAGTTCAGGATGCTGGTCACGCCCGCGGCGACCAGCCGGTCGCAGACCTCCTGGGCGGGACCGGCCGGGGTGGTGATCACGCCGATCGAGACCCGGTCGGCGGCGACGATCTCCTCCAGCTCGGCGAAGTCGCGGACCACCATGTCGCCGATCTGCTCGCCGACCAGGGCCGGGTCGGCGTCGAGCAGGGCCACGATCCGGAAGCCGCGGGTGCCGAAGCCGGAGTAGTTCGCCAGCGCGTGGCCCAGGTTTCCGATCCCGACGATGACCACCGCCCAGTCCTGGGTGACGCCGATCTCACGGGCGATCTGGTAGCGCAGGTACTCCACGTCGTAGCCGACGCCGCGGGTCCCGTAGGAGCCCAGGTAGGACAGGTCCTTGCGGAGCTTGGCCGAGTTGACGCCGGCCGCGGTCGCGAGATCCTCGCTCGACGCGGTGGCGATGCCACTGTCCGACAGCGCGGTCAGGGCCCGCAGGTACACCGGCAAGCGCGCGACAGTGGCCTCGGGAATGCCGCGTTCGGTTCGCGTCGGCGCGCCGGGGCGACGGCTGCGGGCAGGCGTCACAGTTCTCCTGGAAAGGTGGTTCGCGAGTCACCGCCTCACGGCTGGCGACTCCCCCACTCTAGGAGCTTGTGAACGTGAGAACAAAATCGGGAACCACACCCATGACCGACGTCACGTCCTTGTCAAGGCCTTCCTCAGCCTGACCGGGTCCACCCGCCAGAAGTCGTGCTGCCGGCCGTCGACAAGCGTGACCGGGATCTGCTCGCCGTACGCGCGCATCAGCTCCGGGTCCTGGGTGATGTCGATCTCGGTCCAGTCCACGCCCAGCTCGGCGCAGACCGCCTCGACGACCGCCCGGGCGTCCTCGCAGAGGTGACAGCCGGGTTTGCCGTACAGCGTGACCCGCGGCGCGCTCACCGGTCGGCCTCGCGCAGCCGGCCCTTGGCGACCTTGCCGGTGACCGAGTGCGGCAGGTGGTCGACCACCTCGATGTCGACCGGGCACTTGAACCGGGCCAGCCGCTGCCCGGCGTACGCGCGCACCTCGGCGACGTCGACCGCCGCCCCGGTGGCCGGTACGACGAACGCCTTCACCGCCTCGCCGGTCTCGGCGGACGGTACGCCGATGACCGCGGCCTCGCGCACGCCCGGAGCCCGGACCAGGACTTCCTCGACCTCGCTCGGGAAGACGTTAAAACCGCTGACGATGACCAGTTCGCGCAGCCGGTCGACCAGGAACAGGTCGCCGTCGGCGTCCAGGTAGCCGACGTCGCCGGTGCGGTACCAGCCGTCCTCGTCGGGGCCGCCGGAGCCGTCCGGCCAGTAACCGGAGAACAGGTTGAGGCCGCGGACCAGGATCTCGCCCGGGTCGTCACCCTCCACGTCCTCGCCGCGCTCGTCGGCGATCCGCAGGTCCACGCCGGGCAGCGGGCGGCCGACGGATCCCGGCTTCGGGTTGTCCTGGCCGAGCGTGGTGGTCACGCCCGGCGAGGCCTCGGTCAGGCCGTAGCCCTGGTGCACGAACAGACCGGTCGCCTGCTCGAACCGGTCGGCCAGCGCGCGGTCGAGAGTGGAGGCGCCGGTGAGCACCACCTTCACCGAGGCGAGCCGCTCGCGCAGGTCGTCGCGGGCCAGCAACGCCTGCAGGGCAGGAGGTGCCAGCGGCAGCCGCGTCACGGCGTACCGGCTGATCAGGTCGACGGTGTGGGTGGAGTCGAACCGCCGGTCGACGACCAGCGCCGCGCCGGTGGCGATCGCCCAGCCGAGCACCGCGTTCAGGCCGAAGGCGTGGAACATCGGCAGCACCCCGAGTACGACGTCGTCGGGACCCATCCGGTCCTCGCCGAGGCCGGCCAGGTTCTCGACGTTGGCGGCCAGCGCCCGGTGCGGGAGCATCGCGGCCCGCGGCTCGCCGCTCGTCCCGGACGTGTAGAGCAGGACCGCGAGGCTCTCCGGGTCGGTCCGCGGGGACAACGGAGCGTGACCGGAAAGCTCGCCGGCCCGGACCACCCGAACGCCCTCGGCCTTGGCCGCGAGGTCGCCGTCGGCGACCACCAGCCGGGCGCCGGAGTGCGCCACGACGTTCGCGATCTCGGGCCTGGTGAGGCCCGTGTTCAGCGGTACGGCGACCAGGCCGGCGCGCAGACATCCCAAGTAGGACGTGACGAACTCGACACTGTTGGCCAGCAGCAGGACCACCCGGTACCCAGGCACCAGGCCGGCCGCCGCGTACCCGTGGGCGGCCGCCTCGACGGCCGCGTCGAGCTCGCTCCAGGTCAGTCGCCGGTCACCGTCGACCAGCGCGAGACGATCCCCGTGACGTCGCGCTGTGTCACGAAGGACGTCCGCGAAGTTGAAGTTCACAGAGCGAGTCTGTCACGTTCGGGTTAGGGTCTCCCGAGTGACTCGGGACCTGTATGCGCGGTCCGTGCCGGCCGGGGAGGCGAGCGCGGCCGCTGCCGAACTGGAAGCCTCGCCGGCGACTCCCCGGGCCGGCCACGCCGCCGTGTTCTTCGACGTCGACAACACGTTGCTGCTGAGCACCTCGGCGCGCTGGGCGCGGTTGCAGCGCAGAGTGACGGGGTCTATACAGGTGAGCTTGTGGGCGATATCTTGCATGGCCCGGCCAAGGTGGAAGCCGTCCGGGCGCTCGCCGCGCACGAGGGGCTCGACCTGACCGCGTGCTCGGCGTACTCGGACACGGTGAACGACGTGCCGATGCTGGAAATGGTGGGGAATCCGTGGGCGATCAATCCCGACGGCAGGCTGCGGCGGCACGCCGAAGTGGCCGGCTGGCGGGTCCGTGACTACCGCACGGGACGCAAGGCGACGCGCCTGGTCCTGTTGACAGCCGGTGCTCCAGGCGTAACGCTCGGTGCTGTCTCAGCCGCTGCGGCCATCCATCGATGTCTCAGTCGCGGATCTTTCAGTCCTAGACGTGTCAGTTGAACGGGGAGAGAACTTGACAACGCCGGAGCCAAGCCCGGACGGGATGAGACGCGCAGAGCTCGTCGATCGCGCCCAGGCTGGAGACGTCGGTGCCTTCGGTGAGCTGTACGACGAGTACTCGCTCACCGTGTATCGCTACATCTACGCGCGGGTGTCCTCGTCGGCACTCGCGGAGGACCTCACCAGCGAGACGTTCGTCCGGGCGCTGCGCGCGCTGGACTCGTTCCGCTGGCAGGGCCGCGACTTCGGTGCCTGGCTGGTGACGATCGCGCGGAACCTCATCACCGACCACTACAAGTCCGGCCGGGTCCGGCTGGAGGTGGTCACCGACGAGATCGAGACGCACGACCGGCAGACCGAGGGGCCGGAGGTCGACGTCCTGGCCGCCGCCACCGCCGAGGTGCTCCGGGACGCCGTCGCGGCACTGCCGGACGAGCAGCGCGACTGCCTCACGATGCGCTTCTTCGCCGGCCTGTCGATCGCCGAAACCGCCAAGGCGCTGGAGAAATCCGAGGGCGCCGTGAAGCAACTTCAGCTGAGAGCCGTCCGGCACTTGGCGAAGGTTATCCCCAAGGACTTGAGGTGAGGAGGATGACAACGAATGTCTTTCGTAACCCGTCAGGGAGTTTCCTCGTTTGCCTGGTGAGGACCTGTCGGTGACCCCGACTGGCCATTGAGGAGAACGAGAACCCATGAGTGACCTAACCAGGGCTCGAGCGCGCGCGGATGCCTTCGCGCACGCCGTCGATCACGGGCCCCGTCACTCTTCGCGACTGAGCGATGACCCTGAGCTGTTGGAAGCTGTGGAGCTGGCCGGGCGACTGAGGACCGCCGGGGCAGTGGCACCGCGACCGGAGTTCTCCGCCGAGTTGCGGCACCGCCTGCTGGAGCAGGCCGCCGCCAGGGCGGCGACCACTCCGACCGTGGTGCGCAGCACGCCGGACAGCGAGGAGGACTTGCCGCCCCGCGAGGACGACGAGGCGTCCGTGACACCCATCCGTCATCGTCCCGGCCGGCGTATCCGGCTGGTGGCGAGTACCGCCGCGCTGGTCCTGCTCGGAGGTGGCATCGGTTCTGCCGCCGCCGCCCAGCAGGCGATGCCCGGCGACACGTTGTACGGGATGAAGCGAAGCATCGAGAACGTCTCGACGAACGTCAGCCCGGGGGACGACTCCCGCGGCCGGCGGGACCTCCAGCACGCCATGACCCGGTTGTCCGAGGTCCGCGCGCTGGTGTCGAACGGCGGCGACGTGGCCGCCGTCGACGGCACCCTCGACGTCTTCAGCCAGCAGGCCCGCAAGGGTGTGTCCCGGCTCGTCGCGTCCTACCAGCAGGACGGCGACGCCAGTTCGATCACGGCGATCACGACGTTCATCACCAGCGCCCGCCAGGCCATCGGTGAGCTCGCTCCGCAGTTGCCGCCCGAGTCGCTGAAGTCCGCCGTCGAGGCACTAGCGACGATCGAGCAGCTGGCCCAGCACACCACCGCGGCCTGCCCGAAGTGCGACCAGCCGAAGCCGGCCAAGAACGCGGGCCAGCCGAGCACGGACACCACCCGGCCGAGCGCGGAGCCGAAGGACGACCCGACCAAGGCGGTGCCGCCGAGCACGACGACGGCGCCGTCCGCGAAGCCGAGCGTCAAGCCGAGCACGGCGCCCACCGACGTACCGGACACCACCAAGGTCGAAGAGCGGAACACGACCCAGCCGACCAAGCTGGCGACCCCGCCGGTGCGGCCGTCCACCAGGACGCCGACGGTCACGCCGTCCGGCAGCCCGCTGCCGAGCTTGCCCACTCCCGGAACGCCGAGCTGGCCCTGGCCGTTCCCGACCCTGAGCCTGCCGACGCTCAACCTGCCCGGCGTGGTTCAGACCCTGCTGCCACCCTGGAACTGACCGGCAGAATCTCTGACGAGGCCCCGACGACATCGTCGTCGGGGCCTCGTTGTCTGTCTGCTCCGGTGCCCCGCCGGGAACCCGGCTGACCCCGCGGACACGTACTGGTTGTGGCAACCATGACGAGCAGCGACCGGGATCTGTGGCGGCGCGCGAGCGAGGGCGAGACCGAGGCCTTCGGCGTGCTGTTCGACCGGCACGCCAAGGCGGTCTACAACTTCCTGTTCCGCCGGACCGCGGACTGGAGCACAGCGGAGGACCTGACCTCGGCGGTGTTCCTGCACGCCTGGCGGCGCCGGGACCAAGTGGTGCTCGACCGTGAGTCGGCCCTGCCCTGGCTGCTGCGGACCGCGGACTACACCGTGCGCAATGAGTGGCGGTCGAAACGGCGGTACCGCAACTCGCTGCCCCGGCTGCTGGCCGCCGATCAGCCGGACCACGCCGACGAGGTGGCCGAGCGGCTCGACGACCAGCGGCAGGCCCGGGAACTGCGACACGCGCTGCGCCGGCTTCCCGCGCACGAGCGGGAGGTGATCGAGCTGTGCGTCTGGGCCGGCCTGGACCAGCAGGCCGCCGCGGTCGCGCTCGACATCCCACTCGGTACGGTGAAGTCGCGGCTCTCCCGGGCCCGTCGGCGGTTGCGCGACCTCACCCTGTCCCAGCTCGACCCCGACGAGACCCCGGAGACTCTGCGATGAACAACTTGCTGACACCGCGCCCCGAGCGCGACCTGCCCCGGCACGAACTCCACCGGGCCGAACTTCTCACCGCCATCGACCAGGACCTGGTCACCCCGCGCCGCCGGTACGCCGCGCCGCTGGCCGCCGCGGCTGCCGTTCTGCTGCTCATCACCGGCCTTGCCGTCGCGCTGCCGGCACTGCGGGACAAGGACGTGCCGGCGGCCGGGTCTCCCGGGATCGAGTCGCTCAAGGTTCCGTACGTCACGTCGGAGGGCGACCGGCGCACCCTGCACGACGGTGACCGGACGGTGTCGTTGGACCGCGTTGGAGCAATCCAGGTGCACGCTCGCCTGGCGGAGGGCTGGCTGGTGACGAAGTCGGGCACGCCGGACCGGCCGCGTTCGGCCCAGCTCGGCGTACTGAGCGTCGACGGCCGGTTCCAGCAGCGTGGCCCGAACTTCGGCCAAGGACCTGTCGCGCTCTCGCCGTCCCGCGACCAGGTCGCGATGATCGTGGGGTCACGGGTTGTCGTGGTGGACCTGGCCTCGAACCGGCAAACGGCGTCGCTCCCCGCCACCGGGCCCACGCTGATCCAGGGCTGGACCGCAGCGGGGGTGTGGATCCAGCAGGCTGCGGCCGGTGATCCCGACCTGCGGCTTTGGCAGCCGGGCAGCCCGCCGCGGCGGCCGAAGATCGAGGGCCTCGAGTGGTTCGAGGTGCCACACGGTACGACGGACCGCGTCATCGCCAAGATCCGCAAGGGCAACCAATCCTGCGCCCGAGTGCTGGCACCCCGGCCCGGCGACCGGTTCCAGATGCTGCGCGAGGTCTGCGGGGGGCACGTCCCGTTGTCCACCGGTCTGACGCCGGACGGCAAGAAGCTGGTGATTCTCAATCTGAGGACCGTGGTCGACGTGGACAGCGGCACCTCGGTCGCTCTGTCCGCGCTGCCTGTCCACGACGGCGCCGCGATCTTCGAGGGCAACGGCCACTTCGTCGTGAGCCGGACCGGCTTGGTCGTCAAGGCAAAGGCGACCCCCGACCCGAGCACGGGTGAGACTCCGACCGACGGGTTCCTGCCGGTCGAACAGCTGATCGCCAGGTGCGAGCTGGTCACCGGCAACTGCACGAAGCTGCTGCAGCGAACTGCTCCGCCGAGCGGGCCGAACGTGTATCTCGGCCGGCCCTGACCAACGCGCCAGTACGGCGTCCGCTCGCGGGCGCCGTACCGGCGCGTCCGGCGGGAGCGCAGGAACGGCTCGATCGGCTCGATCGGCTCAGAAGAAGACGCTGCGGCGCTGCATGAGCAGGGAGTACAGGGTCTGCTGGATCGTCTCGCGGACCTGGTCGGTGACGTTGAAGACCAGCATCGGGTCGTCGGCGGCACCTTCGGGGAAGTCGTCGGTGCGGATCGGCTCGCCGAACTCGATCAGCCACTTCGAGGGCAGCGGGATCAGGCCGAGCGGGCCGAGCAGCGGGAAGAACGGCGTGACCGGGATGTACGGCACGCCGAGCAGCCGGGCCAGCGAGGCGATGTTGCCGACCAGCGGGTAGATCTCCTCGGCGCCGACGATCGAGCACGGCACGATCGGTACGCCGGTCCGCATGGCCGCGCTGACGAAGCCGCCGCGGCCGAACCGCTGCAGCTTGTACCGCTCGCTGAACGGCTTGCCGATGCCCTTGAACCCCTCCGGCCAGACGCCGACCAGGTTGCCCTGGCCGAGCAGCCGCTCCGCGTCGTCGTTGCCGGCCAGCGTGGCGCCGGACTTGCGGGCCAGCTCGCCGACAAACGGCGTCCGGAAGACCAGGTCGGCGGCCAGCGTACGCAGCGGGCGGTGCGCGTGGTCGGCAACGATGAGCTGGGTGACCAGCCCGTCCAGCGGCATCGTGCCCGAGTGGTTCGCCACGATGAGGGCGCCGCCGGTGTCGGGAATGTTCTCCACGCCGCGGACCTCGACCCGGAACCACTTCTCGGCGAGCGGCCGCAGGATCGACAGCACCACCTGGTCGGTGAGCTCGGGGTCGTAGCCGAACTCGTCGACTTCGTACTGCCCGGTCAGCCGGCGGCGGACGAAGGCCAGCAGCTCGGCGACCTTGCGCTCCCCGTCGGCACCGAACAGATCCCGAACCAGCTGCTCGAACCCGGCAAAGTCCGCTGCCCCGGCAGCGACGGCCTGCTCCGATGCTTTGGCGCCGACGCTGATCGGTTGCTCGGGCCCGCTGCCCCCGATCATGGTCGGTTGCGCTTGCGCGTCGGACTGCCCACCCGCTGACTGCTCCGACGCCGCGTCCTCGACCGCGCTCAGCCGCTCGGTCGACGCGTTGGTCGGCTCGGGGTTTGCAGTGGGCGGCCGCTGCGCGTCGGCGGCGTCGTCGGTGCGGCGGCCCTTGCCTGCCAGCGAGCGAGCGGCGGCCGACGGGGTCGTCCGGCGGGCGCTGCCGCGGCCCGGCCGTCCGCCGGAACCGATCGGGATGATGTCGGCGTCAGCCACGCAGCGCCCCCAGCCCGGCGGTGAGCAGCTGCGCCGCCCGGGTGACGGCACCGGTGCCGAGCGAGTCGCGGAAGTCGTCGAACGCCGAGGCGGTCGAGTACTTCGGCTCGAAGCCGAACTCGGTCCGCATCCGGGTGGTGTCCACCGCGCGGCCGTAGGTCAGGAAGGTGATCTGGTCGGGCGAGAAGTCGGCCAGCCGGGCCCGGCGGACCACCGCGGCGGTGCTCGACGCGGTGAACGACGGCAGCCGGAGGACCGGCCGGCCGAGCCGGCGGATCGCCTGGGACAGCACCAGCACGCCGTCACCGGCCAGGTTGAAGGTGCCCGGCAGGTCGTGCACGGTCGCGTGGTGGATCGCCTCGACGCCGTCGCTCTCGTGCAGGAACTGCAGCCGGGCGTCGAAGCCCAGCACGGTGGGAACCACCGGGAGCGCGAAGTACCGGGTGATCGGCGAGTCGGTCCGCGGGCCGATCCAGTTCGCCATCCGCAGCGTGGTCACGCAGACGTCGGGCCGGCGCCGGGCGAACCCGCGCACGTAGCCCTCGACCTCGACGGCGTCCTTGCTCAGCCCGGTCTGGTGGATCGCACGCGGCGCCATCTCCTCGGTGAACATCGCCGGGTCGCGCGGGCCCGCGCCGTACACGGTGGTCGACGACTTCACCACCAGCTTGCTCAGGCCGGGCGCCTTCTGGCACGCCGCGAGCAGCTGCATGGTGCCGATGACGTTGATCTCCTTCATCGACGACCGGCCGCCGGCACTGCCAGGGGTCGCCACCACGCCCGTGTGGACGACAGTGTCGACGTCCGCACCGGCGATGACCTTGGCGATCACGGGGTTGCGAATGTCCGCCCGGACGAACCGGACCCGGCCGAGCTCGGCGCGTGGCGGCACCACGTCGACACCGATCACGGTGTCGATGGACGGGTCCGCGGCAAGTCGCCGGGCACACCGAGCACCGGCGTCCCGGGAGACGCCGGTCACCATCACCACCTGTGCCACGAGTGACCCCCAGCCAGACAGCAACCCCAGCCGAGCCGCTCTGGTGACCAGAGCGGCGGGAACTGCTTACTTGCCGAGCTTGCGGCGCTGAACCCGCGTCTTCTTCAGCAGCTTGCGGTGCTTCTTCTTCGCCATCCGCTTACGGCGCTTCTTGATTACCGAACCCACAGTCGACCTTCCAAACTTAAAGAGAGCGTCGGCAAAGCCTACCTGCACATCAGCTTTGCACCTAAGTGAGGTCCGATCGGGTGGTAGGCATGACGCCATGAGAGCGCGTTACAACGGTGCCGCCGACTGGTACGCCGCCCGCAGCAGGACCTGGGCCGAGGACAACCGGGACGAGGTGCTGGGGCTGCTCGGGCCCGGTGCCGGGCGGCGCTGCCTGGACCTGGGCTGTGGAAACGGCGGCTACTTCGGCATCGTCGAGGAGACCGGACGCGAGCTGATCGGGCTGGACCGCTCGTCGGACCAGTTGAGGCTGGCGCGGCAGCGCCCTCAGCCGGTACCGCTGGTGGAGGGCGACTCCGTCCACCTGCCGTTCGCCGAGGCGAGCTTCGACGACGTGCTGGCGCTGTGGATCTCGACCGATCTGGACGACTTCGGCGGGACCGTGCGGGAGATCGCCCGGGTGCTGAAGCCGGGCGGCTTCTTCTACTTCTACGGCGTCCACCCGTGCTTCAACGGGCCGCACGTGGAGTACCAGGAGGACGGCGGCCGGCTGGCGCACCCGACGTACCGGGTGGCCGGGTGGCACGAGCCGCAGCGCTGGTGGGCCGGCGACGGGATTCGCGCGACGGTCGGCATGCGACACGTGCCGCTGGCCGAGCTGCTGAACGCCTTTCTGGCCGCGGGGCTGCAGCTCGATCACGTTGTCGAGCCGGACGCCGGGCCGGTGCCTGCTGCGCTGGCCATCCGCGCCCGGCGCTGACCCTGCCCGGATCTGGCTCAGGCGAGGTGTTGCCAGGTGAGCAGGATGAGGTCGCGGCCCTTGTCCATCACCTGGTTCGGCGGCAGGTCGGTCAGCGTGTAGCCGCAGCGCCGGGCGACCGACGAGCTGGCGTCGTTGTCCGGCTCGATCTCGAGGATCAGCCGGGGCAGCCCGAGCACCTCGTGCGCGTAGTTCGTCAGCAACCCGAGGCTGCGGGCCGCCAGCCCTTGCCCGCGATGGGCCGGGCCCACGGCGTACCCGAGGGCGCCGGTCTTCTCGTTCAGCATCACCTCACCGAGCGGCTGCTCGCCGTCGGTGGTGATCGCGAGGTGGATCCGGCCGTTGTCGGTGTGCGCGGCGTCGTAGTACGCCTCGGCCGCCACGAGGTCGAACGGAGCGCGCAGCGGGGTCCAGTACGCGACCTCCGGGTTGTCGAACAGCTCGCACATCGCCGCCAGGTCACCCCGCTCCCACTCCCGCAGCACCAGCCCGTCCCCCGCGATCCGCACCCCCGGACCGCCGTACCTGATCGTCATGCGGCCTAGTCTGTCCTGCGGCGGGCTTTCGGCACAGGTGGGTTCTGCAAGCGGCTCAGGACCTCGGCGACCGGGCCGAGCGTGATCAGGCCGCTGCCGGCCCCGGCCAGCTCGGTTGCGGCGGGCTCCAGGGCCTGGCGGGCGCGGTCCATCGCCGCGCGATCACCGAGGCGGATCGCGGCCTCGGCGACCAGAGTCCACATCGCTTCGAGCATCAGGTCGCGCGGCGGTTCCGGTACGACGGCGAGTGCGGCAGCCGCGTCGTCGGTGCGCCCCTCGTCGAGCAGGAGCAGCGGCCGCACCCAGGGTTCGTACGGGCCGTAGTCGGCCGGTTGTGAGCTGAGTGGAAGGTCGCGGCGGAGGCGGATCGTGAGCAGTGCGAGTGGGAGCAGACCGCGTTGCAGGCCAGGCATTCCAGCGCCGTCGAGGGAGCGGGCGGCGTCGCGGTAGGTCGCCTCCTGCTCGGCCGCGGAGGTGGCCGCGTGCGAGGCCGCCCTTCCAGCAGGCGGAGGGCCGGCAGCTCGGCGGAGGGCGGCGTACCAGGTGGTGAAGACGCCGACCAGCGGGAGTTCGTGCCGAGCGGCCAACTGGTCCACGGCGCCGGCGTGGGCGTCGGCCCCGGCGAAGTCCCCGAGGGCGCTGCGAGACTGGATCCGGATCAGGTGGCCGAGCACCTCGAAGGACTGCAGCCCGTGGCGCACCGCCAGCTCGATCAGTTCGGCGCCGATGGCGTCCCGCTCCGGCGCGAGACCGGCCCGCCGGAACGTCTGCATGAACAACCCGTTCAGCGCGAAGGCCAGGACCGCCGGGTCATCCAGCTTTCGCGCCGTCTCCACCGCCTCCCGCGCCGCCGCGGCAGCCCGAGCCGACCCGCTCCCCCGAGACTCCAGCGCAATGGTCGCCAGCAGCCGCGCCCGCGTTCCGACCAGCCACTCGGCGGCGGCCGGCAGCCGGATCAGCGTGCGCTCAGCTGCAGCGACGATCCCGGCCGCCTGCGCCTCGTCGTCCACCCGCGTCCAGATCGCCGGTACGTCGTACGCGCCGATCACGCGAGCGGCCAGTTCGACGTCGCCGAGTTCCTCGGCCGCCGCCACCGCCGCGAGCCGGTGCTCCCGAGCCGCCTCCAGCCCGCCACCGCCGGTCACCGCGAGACTGCGCAACAACCCGACGGTCGACTCCAGCCGCGCCCGTTCGCCGACACCCCGCCCGTACGCCGCGACGGCGCGATCCCACACGTCGCCTCCGGAGCTGCCGGTATCCGCGGACTCACCGCGCTGCGCCGCGCCGTCCTCAGCTTCCGCCTGGCCGCCGGGCTTCCGCGGGAGGTGCTCGGTCTGCGGCGGCCCACCGCGCATCCGCGTGAGGTGCTCGGGTTGCGGGTGCCTGTCGGCGTCCCGGGTGAGGTGCTCGGCTTGCTGGAGTACGTCGATCTCCAGCTGGCGAAGCGCGGGGCCGGGGTCGATCCCCAGCTGCTCGACCAGGAGGCTCCGGGCGCGACGGAGTACGGCGAGCGCGTCGCCTTGGCGATCGGAGCGGTAAAGCGCGAGAGCAAGCAACCGCCAGGCTTCTTCCCGCCAAGGGTGCTCGGTCACCAGCGCGTCCAGCTCGGCGACCACCTCAGCCGTCTGCCCGAGCTCCAACCGGGCGGAGGCCAACTGCTCGAGCACCTGCAGCCGCAGCTCGGCCAGCCGGGACCGCTCACCGCGCGCCCACGCGTAGTCCGCGAAGTCGGCGAACGCCGGACCTCGCCACCACCCCAGCGCCTCCTCCAACCGCTCCACCCGAGCGCCGACCTGCCGACCTGTCCGGCCGGCGGCCACCGTCGACGCCGGCCGGGTCACCGCGGCCGCGCGTTCGAAGCGCCAGGCGTCCACCGCGTCCGGCGCGAGCCGCAGGGCGTACCCAGGCCCTTCCGTCACCAGCAGCGTCGGCTGCGCACGCGGCGAGCGGTCCGGCTCCAGCGCCCGCCGAAGCGCCGCGACGAAGGTCCTCAGCGCGCTCACCGCACCCGCCGGCGGGTCGATCCAGAGGTCGTCGACGAGCCGGCCGACCGGCACCACCTGCCCGCGCGCGACGATCAACCGCGCCAGCACCGCCCGGTGCCGCGGTCCGCGCAGAGCCAGCGGTTCACCGTTGTTGTCCCAGGCAACGACCGGCCCGAGGACCCCGAAGGTCGGCTGCCCGCTCACCCCCTCACGGTAACGCTCATCGATTGCTCATCCACGCCCGGCAGGCTGTGCCGTACCGGATGTTCGTACCGAAAGGCACCACCTTGACCAGCTTCGAAGGATTCGCCCACCACCGCGTCACCGTGGCCGACGGCGTCACACTGTCCGCGGTCGTCGGCGGGACCGGCAGCCCGATCGTGCTGCTGCACGGCTTCCCGCAGACCCACCTGATGTGGCGGCACGTCGCCGCCGACCTGGCCGCCGACCACACGGTGATCTGCCCGGACCTGCGCGGCTACGGCGCCAGCGACAAGCCCGCGGAGACCGACGGATCGACGTACTCCAAGCGCACGATGGCCGCCGATGTGGTCGCGCTGGCGCAGGCCCTCGGCCACGAGCGGTTCGCGCTCGCCGGGCACGACCGGGGTGCGCTGGTCGCCTTCCGGGCCGGGCTCGACCACCCTGACGTGATCACTCAGCTGGCCTGCCTGGACGTGCTGCCGACGCTCGACATGTGGTCGGTCATGCAGGGAACGAGCGCTACCGTCGGCTTCCATCTCTACCTGATGGCGCTGCCGCCGGGCCTGCCGGAGCAGCTGATCGCCGGCAGCCCGGACGCGTTCTTCGGCTACTTCCTCGATCTCTGGGTGAAGGACCCGGCCGCGATCCCCGCCGACGTCCGTACGGCGTACCTGGACGCCTGCCGCGCCGCCGTCCCGTCGATCGTCGCCGACTACCGGGCCAGCGCCGGCATCGACATCACCCATGACGAGGCCGATCTGGCCGCCGGTCACCAGCTCTCGATGCCGGTCTCGGTCGTGCAGCAGGACTGGGGCGCCGCCCTCGGCTTCGACGCCGCCGCCCGCTGGCGCGCCTGGGCGCCCGATCTCGACCACACCACCACGACCAGCGGCCACTTCATGGCCGAGGAGTCCCCCGCGGAGATCGCCAAGATCCTCCGCACCCTGCTCCAGCGCTGACCGGCCGCCACCGGCCTCGGCCGGGCCGCAGGCATGGCGCAGCGGCCGGTTCCCGAGGGGACCGGCCGCTGTGCTTCTCGTGGTTTATCCGGCCTGGAAGAAAGCGCCCTTGAGGTAGTCGTGCACGGCGTCCTCCGACACGCGGAAGGACCGACCCACCCGCACCGCGGGCAGCTCGCCGGAGTGCACCAAGCGGTACACCGTCATCTTGGACACGCGCATGGCCGTGGCGACTTCAGCCACGGTCAGGAACTTCACCTCAGCGAGCGGCTGCTCACCACCGGACTTCTTTGATGCCATAACGCACCGCACTTCCAGCACGGATCGTGCGCCGGCTTCCCCTCCGGCACCTCCGCCCGTGCATGAACCGAGCGTAGTGGCTGTTGGTGCGAATGGGAAAGAGGGTGTCTGGTGTGACTCGATTCAGTACGTCGGGTCCAGGCCGAGCAGCGGGAACGAGACGTCCCGGGTCGCCTTGATCGACCGGTCCAGCCAGGTGTCGGGGTTGTAGCCGGTCGACCAGTCGGCGTACGTGGCCTCGCGGCCGTCGGTCATCCGGGCCGGCGCGATCCGGGCGAACCGGATCTGCACCTCCTCGCGCCACGACTCCGGCACCGCCGTGGCCGGCGGGATCGGGTGCCCGGCGACGATCGCCAGCAGGTGCGTCCAGGCCCGCGGGACCACCTCGATGATC
Organism: Kribbella flavida DSM 17836; assembly: GCF_000024345.1. Lineage (NCBI taxonomy): Bacteria > Bacillati > Actinomycetota > Actinomycetes > Propionibacteriales > Kribbellaceae > Kribbella > Kribbella flavida. Next base: position 6,848,409 of record NC_013729.1, read on the forward strand.
GCGTAGCCGCCGCCCCCGGTCGCCACCCACTTGCCGCCGCAGACCTCGTGCGCCAGGTCGTGCAGCGCCGCGTACGCCGCCCGCTGGCCGTCGACGGTCTTGGTGAGGTGGGCGAGCGGGTCCTCGACGTGCGAGTCGCAGCCGTGCTGGGTGACCAGCACGTCCGGCCGGAACGCCCTGACCACGTCGGGCACGATCGCGTGGAACGCCCGCAGCCAGCCCGCGTCGCCGGTGCCGGGCGGGAGCGGGATGTTGACGGCCGTGCCTTCGGCGCCGGGCCCGCCGGTCTCCCCCGCCGTACCGGTGCCCGGGAACAGCGTGGTCGGTGACTCGTGCAGGCTGACCGTGAGCACCCGCGGATCGTGGTAGAACACCGCCTGGACGCCGTCGCCGTGGTGCACGTCGACGTCGACGTACGCGACCCGCTCGGCGCCGTGGTCCAGCAGCCACTGGATCGCGACCGCGGGATCGTTGTAGACGCAGAAGCCGCTGGCCGCGGCGGGCATCGCGTGATGCAGTCCGCCGGCGATGTTCGCCGCGTGCACGACATCGCCCTGCCAGACCGCCCGGGCCGCCTCGACGGTCGCGCCGACGATGTGCGCGGACGCCTCGTGCATGCCGCGGAAGCAGTAGGTGTCGTCGGTGCCGAGCCCGTGCGCGAGATCCGGTACGTCGGGATCGTCGCCGGCCCGCTTGACCGCCGCGATGTAGTCGGCCGTGTGCACGGTCCCCAGCAGCGCGTCGTCGGCGACCGGCGCCGGCACCACCTTCAGCTGGTCGAGTACGTTCAGCGCGCGGGCCAGCCGCAGCGTCAGGTCCACCCGGACCGGGCTCATCGGATGCCCGTGGCCGAAGTCGTACGCCGTCAGCCCGTCGTCGAAGACCAGCATCGCCTCACCACTCATGCCCCGACCTTAGCCCCGCCCCGCCGTACACGCCCGCGCGGCGCGGGATACCGGATCCAACGTAGGAGCCCGCAGCGGCCGAACCTCCACCACTCACCAACCAGCGTCTTCGCGGCCGGTTCGCGCTCAGCGGACGGTCAGCAGCCCGGCACGGGGCGCTTGGTGAGTGGTGGGGGTCCGGCGCCGGCGGTGGCGAAGTGGGCGCGGGGTGTTTATGGTTGGGGCGTGAACACGCTGAGCTTGCAGCAGTGGTGGGCCGCCTGAGGGCGGACCCCCAGCGTTCACGCGCATCCAGAGGCCGCCTCGCCGAGGCGGCCTCTTGTGTGTCCTCGGGTGGGGCGGTGACCACTTCGGCACCGAAAGAGGACAACGGACATGACTGCGGTTTCAGGGATCATGCCGACCGGGCGGCTCACCTTGGGCAACCATCTCGGCGCGCTCCGGCGGTTCACCGATCGGGGAGGGTTCTACTTCGTCGCGGACCTGCACGCGATGACGATGCGGCACGTGCCGCGGCGGCTGGCGGCGCTGACCCGGGAGACGGCGACGCTGATGCTCGCCGCCGGGTCCCCGCCGGGCACGGTGTTCGTGCAGTCCGACGTACCGGCGCACGCACAGCTCGGGTACCTGCTCGAGTGCACCTCGTACGTCGGTGAGCTGTCCCGGATGATCCAGTACAAGGAGAAGGGCCGGGACCGGCCGATGACCCGGGCGTCGCTGTTCACCTACCCGTGCCTGATGGCGGCCGACATCCTGCTCTACGGCACGGACCGGGTCCCGGTGGGCGACGACCAGGACCAGCACGTCGAGCTGGCCCGGGACCTGGCGATCCGGTTCAACCGCGAGTACGGCGAGACGTTCGTCGTGCCGCAGGTGGTCAAGGCGGCGCTGGCGACGCGGGTCCGGGACCTGGCCACGCCGACGGCGAAGATGAGCAAGTCCGACGCCGACGACGCGGTCGGCACGATCCGGCTGCTCGATCCGCCGGACGTGATCCGCCGCCAGGTGATGCGCGCGGTGACCGACTCCGAGAACGAGGTCCGGCACGACGAATCGGCCAAGCCGGGAGTCACCAATCTGCTGGAGATCCTGGCCGCGTGCACCGGCGGCGACCCGGTGCAGCTGGCGAGCGGCTACTCCGGGTACGGCGCGCTGAAGTCCGACGTCGCCGACGCGGTGTTGAGTGTGATCGAGCCGCTGCAGCGCGAGTACGCCGTACTGGCGTCGGATCCGGCCACGGTCGACGAGTTGCTGGCCCACGGGCGCGACCGGGCGATCGAGGCGAGCGCACCTCGGCTGCGGGCCGCTCAGTCGGCGATGGGGCTCGGGGTCAGCCGGGACCGGGATCTCGCGACGGCTTGAAGGGATCACGCGATGGGACGGAGGTCGCGAGCGCGCAGCGGTTTGGCAGGATCGAGGGGTGAGTCTGCAGCTGCGCGTCGCGACCTTCAACATCCGCAATTCGTCCGCGCAGGACGGGGACAACTCCTGGCCGGTACGCCGGGAGGTGGCAGTGGCGGCCATCGCGGCGCTGGACGCGGAAGTGGTCGGGTTGCAGGAGGTGTTGCCGGACCAGCTGGCGGACCTGCGGACGGCGTACCCGGACTGGACGATCGTCGGCGCCGGCCGGGACGACGGGGTCGCGGCCGGCGAGCACTCGGTGGTGATGGTCCGGCCGGGCGACTGGTCGGTGGAGTCGGACGAGACGCGTTGGCTGTCGGCGGATCCCGCGACTCCTGGCTCGGTCGGCTGGGACGCGGAGCTGACCCGGATCGCCACGCTGGTACGGCTTCGGCACGTGAGCGGGGTCCGGGTGGGGGTGCTGAACACGCACTACGACCACGTCGGCGAGCTGGCGCAGGTGGAGTCGTCGCGGCTGCTCGACCGGTGGGCCGCGGCCGAACCCGATCGCCCGTGGGTGCTGCTCGGCGACTTCAACGCGGAACCGGGATCACCGCCGCTGCAGGTGCTGACGGAGGCGGGCTGGACCGACGCGATCCCTGCCGCCGCGGGCGGGACCTGGCACGACTTCACCGGCGCGACCGACGGGCAGCGGATTGACCACATCCTGGTCAGCAAGCCGTGGCAGGTCGTCGAGGCCGCCGTCTCCTACCACCGCCCCGCCAACCGCCTCCCCAGCGACCACTGGCCCGTCGCGGCCACCCTCCACCTCCCCTGACCCCACCCGTCCCGCACCCGCAGCCGCCTGCGCTTTGACCTCTACTCGCGAGGGCGGCGGGGGGGATAACCCGCCAAATGCTGGGTTATCCCCCCGCATACGACCGGGTGGACCCAGCACTTGGCGGGTTATCCCCCGAAATGCGCAGGGCGCGGAAGCACAGCGCAGGGCGGACGAATGCGCGGCGCGGTCAGAGTTTGGTGAAGACCTCCGCGCGCAGGGTTTCCAGGGCTTCGAGGCGTTGGGGGCCGGCGCCGAGGAAGGCGTCGGGGACGAGCAGCTCGTCGATACCCGCCTCCGGGTACTGCGCGACGGTGTCGAGCACGTACTGGGCCGAACCCATGATCGTCGGTCGGCCGGCGGCGGTGAGGCGGTCGCGGCGGGCCTCGGCCTCGGTGTCGCCGGGGGTGATCACCTCGATCATCGCCTGCGTCGACCGGCGGACCGTGGACGGGTCGCGGCCGATCTTCTCGCAGTGCGCGCGGAACACCTCGCCCTTGTGCCGGGCCACGTCCGGCAGCCCCCAGTGGTTCCACTCGTCGGCGTACTTCGCGACGATGCCGAGCGCTACTTTCTCGCCGGCGGCGCCGATCAGGATCGGCAGGTTCGCCGGCTTCGGCTCCAGCGGGGCGCCGGTCAGCTGGTAGTACTCGCCGTCCAGGCTGAACCGTTCCTCCGTCAGCAACCCACGAAAGACCCGGCAGGCCTCCTCGAACCGGGCCAGCAGCTGACGCACCGGCGGCAGCTCGATCCCGTACACCTCGTGCTCGTTGACCTGCCAGCCCGCGCCGATGCCGAGCACGAACCGCCCGTTGCTCATCTGATCGAGCGTGGCCGCCTGGTTCGCGACAACCGCGGGATGCCGGTAGGTGTTGCCGAGCACCATCGACCCGATCCGCACCCGAGACGTCCGGGCCGCCAGACCCGCCAGCAGCGCGAGGCACTCGTTCACCGGAACGGACAGGTCGTCGCCGTTCTGCATGAAGTGGTCGGCGATCCAGACGCCGTGCCAGCCGGTGCGCTCGGCGTACTCGGCGCCGTCGAGGATGTCCGGCCAGGTCCGGGACGCGGCCGGCCACAAGGAGAAGTCCATGCGACCGACCCCAGACGCCCCGGCCGGGCAGTCCTCAGCTGTCTCCCGGACTCACACGTCCTGCGCCGCCGACGTCCGGGCGGCGTCCTTCGTCGGTCCGGCGCCGGCGTTGGCCCGGGCCTTGGACCGCTGCCCCTGCTCGGACTCGACCGCTGGGTGCTGGCCGAGCGCGGACATCGGTTCCCGCCCCGGCGGCTGGCTCGGCCGCGGCATCAGCGGCACCCGTTTGGTGAGCGGCCGGGTGACCGGCGCATCGGCGGTCACGGTGATCTCCTCGCCCGCGTGCAGGAAGGTGATCTGCGCGTCCGGGCCGTCGTGCACGGCGTACCTGACCTCGCGGTGGTGCGCCTCCACCCGCAGCCGAACGCCGCGCCAGCGCACCGAGAAAGCCAACTGGGACAGGCCGTCCGGCAGCGCCGGGTCGAAGCTGAGCATGCCGCCGCGCTCACGCAGGCCGCCGAAGCCCGCGACCATCGCCATCCAGGCCCCCGCGAGCGACGCCATGTGCAGCCCGTCGCCGCTGTTGCTGTGCAGGTCGAGCAGGTCGATCAGGGCGGCTTCGTAGGCGTAGTCGAAGGCGAGGTCGAGGTGCCCGACCTCAGCCGCCGCGACCGCCTGCACGCAGGCCGACAGTGACGAGTCGCGGACCGTCAACCGCTCGTAGTAGTCGAAGTTGCGGGCCTTCTCCTCGGCCGTGAACGCGTCACCGCACCAGTAGGTGGCCAGCATCAGGTCGGCCTGCTTGACCACCTGCTTGCGGTACAGCTCGAAGTACGGCGCGTGCAGCATCAGCGGGTACTTCCCGCGGGAGGCCTCGAAGTCCCACTCGGCGTACCGGGTGAACCCCGCCGACTGGGGGTGTACGCCGAGTTCCGCGTCGTACGGCACGTAGACCGCCGCGGCCGCGTCCCGCCAGGCGGCTTCCTCCTCGGCGTCGACGCCCAGCTCCCGGGCCTTGGCCGGCTGCTTGGCCGCGTACCTGGCGGCGGCCCGCAGGTTGCGGGCCGCCATCAGGTTGGTGAAAACGTTGTCGTCGGCAACGGCGCTGTACTCGTCCGGACCGGTCACGCCGGGCAGGTGCCACTGGCCGTCACGGTCGTGGTGGCCGAGCGACATCCACAGCCGTGCGGTCTCCACCAGCAACTCGATGCCGACCTCGGTCATGAACTTGTCGTCGGACGTCGCACAGTAGTAGCGGGTCACCGCCTCGGCGATGTCGGCGTTGATGTGGAACGCCGCCGTGCCGGCCGGCCAGTACCCCGAGCACTCCTGGCCGCGGATCGTCCGCCAGGGAAAGGCCGCGCCGCGCAGGCCGAGCACGGACGCGCGTTCCTTGGCCAGCGGCAGGATCGAGTGCCGCCAGCGCAACGCGTCGGCCGCGGCGTCCGGCATCGTGTAGGTCAGCGTCGGCAGCACGAAGCCCTCGGTGTCCCAGAACGTGTGCCCGTCGTACCCGGCGCCGGTCAGGCCCTTGGAGGGAATCGCCCGCCGCTCCGCCCGCGCCCCGGCCTGCAGCACGTGGAACAAGGCGAACCGGACGGCCTGCTGCAGCTCCGCGTGACCGTGCACCTCGACATCCGCCGCGTCCCAGAAGTCGTCCAGGAACTCGCGCTGCTGCTGGACCAGACCGTCCCAGCCGGAGAACTGCGCCCCGGCCAGCGCCGCCGCGACCTGGTCGCCGATCGCCGTCTCCGACCGCAGGCTGGACCAGCCGTAGGCAACGTACTTCACCACCCGCAGGCTCTGACCGGGCTTCAGCTCGCAGATCACCGTGCTGCGCGCCCAGTTCTCCTGGACGTCGACGTCCGTCTTCACCCGGGTGTCGGCTTCGACCTCGTGCGCCATCCCGGCGGCCATCAACTGCTCGCTCTTGCGGGTCCGGTGCACCAGGACGACGTCCTCGCGGTCGCCGTGCTGGGACACCGGCTCGAGCGGGTTCTCCAGCACGGCGGCGACGCGCGGGTCGTCGGACAGCCGGGGCTGGGTCTCGTTCGCGACCAGCTCGGACTGGACGACGAACCGGGTCGGCTGGTCGACCGGCTCGACGACGTACTCGATCGCGACGACGGCTCGCTGGGTGAGCGAGACCAGCCGGCGGCTGCGCACCTTGATCCGCTTGCCGCCCGGCGAGGTCCAGTCGGCCTCCCGCTGCAGGATCCCGGACCGGAAGTCGAGCACGCGTTCGTGGCTGTGCAGGTCGCCGTACCGGACGTCGAACGGCGAGTCGTCCACCAGCAGCCGGATCAGCTTGCCGTTGGTCACGTCGACCAGCGTCTGGCCGGACTCCGGGTAGCCGTAGCCGGCTTCGGCGTACGGGAGCGGGCGGCTTTCGTAGAAGGAGTTCAGGTAGGTGCCGGGGATGCCGAACGGCTCGCCCTCGTCCAGGTTGCCGCGCAGGCCGATGTGACCGTTGGACAACGAGAACAGGGACTCGGCCTGCTCCAGCCGATCGAGGTCGAGCTCGGTCTCCCGCAGCTGCCAGGGCTCGATCGGGTGGTGCGACCGGTCCATCACTTGTCCTCCCCGTCGAGCAGCTCGGCCAGGTCCTGCACGACGATGTCGGCGCCGTGCTGGCGCAGCTCCTCGGCCTGACCGACCCGGTCCACCCCGACCACGTAGCCGAAGGCACCGGCCCGGCCCGCCGCCACGCCGGCCAGCGCATCCTCGAACACCACCGCCTCGGTCGGATCGACTCCGAACTGCTGCGCCGCGGCCAGGAAGGTGTCCGGCGCGGGCTTACCGAGCAGCTGCTCGGTGCGGATCGTCACGCCGTCCACCCGCAGCTCGATGTACTGCGCGAGGCCGGTGACCTCCAGGACCTCGGCGGTGTTCGCGCTGGACGAGACCACCGCCCGGCGGAGTCCGGCCTGCTCGGCGGCCTGCAGGTAGCGACGGGAGCCCTCGAACACCCGGACGCCCTCGGTCCGGATCCGGCGCTGCACGGCGTCGTTCTTGCGGTTGCCGAGCCCGTTGACCGTCTCAGCCGCCGGCGGATCGTCCGGCGTGCCCTCCGGCAGCGTGATGCCCCGGGCGGCCAGGAAGTCGCGCACCCCGTCGACCCGCGGCTTGCCGTCGACGTACTGCTCGTACTCCGCACCCGCGTCGAACGGCGTGAACTCCGGCCCGAACCGGGCCCGGAGGAAGGCGTCGAACATCTCCTTCCAGGCCGCGGCGTGCACCGCCGCGGTGTCCGTGAGCACCCCGTCCAGGTCGAACAGGCAGACCTTCACCCCTGCGGGCAGTCCCAGCATCGTTCACCTTCCCGTCGCGCACGCCCGATGGGCGGACTCGTTCCTGAGCCTAGGGCATGCCTGACGGGCCCCTGCCGTAGCGAGCAGGTGCTCGGCGAGGTGCCGTGCCGAGCGCCGCGCAGTAGGCAGGGGACCGTCAGACATGTCTAGCCAGTACCCCGGCGACGAACAGTGAAGACAGGTCAGACGATGTGCCAGCGCACCAGGAACGCGCCGACGGACAGGACCAGGTAGATCAGCACCAGCAGGACCCCGAGGCCGGGGCGCGGGCGGGACCGGCGGACGGGCCGGCCGGCCGCGGCCTGACGGGCGGCCTCGATCACCGCGGCGACCTCGGCGGTGCGGTCCCGGCGGATCCCGTTGATCTCGTTCTCGTCCTGGCCGGAGCCGAGCACCACCGAGTCGTCCCCGGTCTCGACCCGGTCGACGTCCTGCCAGGCGAGGCTGCGGACCAGCAGGCTGGTGCGCGCCTTCAGCGTGGTCGCGGTGATCTCCACCCGGTAGAGCACGATGCCGCCCGCGACCCGGACCACCGACGCCCCGATCAGCGTGAACAGGCCGACGGCGAGCAAGTCGCGGGCCCCCATCCACAGCCAGGAGTTGAGCAGCGGGACCGCGGCGAACGGCAGCACGAACAGGGCCCAGGCCCACCAGGGCGCCGGGTCCAGCGGCACCCGCCAGGGCAGCGCGGGCAGCGGCCCGCCGGCCGGTGCGGCGCCGGCCGGTACCGCGTCGGCCGGGCGGTCCGGGGCGCTCGCGGACGCCGGGTTCACCGAACGATTACCCATGGGCGGGACCATAGTCGACTCATCCCCTGTACCTGGCAGGAAACTGCGGCGACAACAGTAACGGTCGCAGCACCCACCGTGTTACTCGGCCGCCAGGTCCCTCGACCGGTTCCGGGCCGCCTCGATCGCGGACAGGAACGCGGCCCGGACCTTGTGGTCCTCCAGCTCGCGGACCGCGGCCGCCGTCGTACCGCCCGGCGAGGTGACCCGCTCGCGCAGCACGGTCGGGTGCTCACCGGTCTCCCGGAGCAGCTTCGCCGAGCCGACCACGGTCTGCACGACCAGCTCGGTCGCGGTGGACCGCGGCAGGCCCATGTGCACGCCGGCCTCGATCATCGCCTCGACCACGAAGAACAGGTACGCCGGCCCGGAGCCGGAGACGGCGGTGACCGCGTCCTGCTGCTTCTCCGGCACCCGGATCACCCGGCCGGTCGCGGACAGCAGGCCCTCGGCCAGCACCAGGTGGCTCTCGTCGCAGTGCGCGCCGCGGGAGATCGCGGCCATACCCTCGTCGACCAGGGCCGGCGTGTTCGGCATCACCCGGACCACCGCGACGCCGTCGGGCAGCCGGGACTCGATGAAGCCGGTGGTGATGCCGGCGGCGAGCGAGACGACGGTCTGGCCGGCCCGCACCACCGGCGAGATCTCCGCGAGCAGCTCCGGCATGTCCTGCGGCTTCACCACCAGCACCAGGGTGTCGGCCTTCGCCGCGGCGTCGACGTTGCTCACCACGTCCACGCCGTACCGCTCGCGCAACTCGGTGGCACGCTCCTCGCGGCGCTCGGTGATCAGCAGGTCCGCCGGTCGCCGGCCGGCCCGCAACAGGCCGGACAACAAGGTCTCGCCCATCACACCGGCGCCGAGAATCGCTACCTGCCCGTACTCGCTCATGCCCTCAGGCTAGCCGCCGGCCCACCCAATCCCCGCCCAACGTCTCGTGGGTCAACCCATCAAGCGCAGGGTTGGCCCACCAGAATTCCATGGGCCAACCCTGCGTCCGATGGGTTGACCCACGAGACGGCGCCGCGATCAAGGCGTACGTCGACGTGTGCGGCGGCCGGCGGGTGGGGTGCCTGACCCGGTGGAGGAATCGTGGCCGGCCGGACCGGCCTACTTCTTGCTGATCAGCGAGCGGGCGAAGAACTGCAGGTTGGCGGGGCGCTCGGCCAGCCGGCGGACCAGGTAGCCGTACCAGTCGGCGCCGTACGGGATGTAGACCCGGACGGTGTTGCCCTCGCGGGCCAGCCGGAGCTGCTCCTCGGGGCGGATGCCGTAGAGCATCTGGTACTCGAAGCTGTCCCGGGACCGGTTGGCGCGGGCGGCCAGCGAACCGGCGATCGCGATCAGCCGCGGGTCGTGCGAGGCGATCATCGGGTAGCCGTCGCCGTTCATCAGCACCTTCATCGCCCGCACGTAGGCCTTGTCGACGGCCTGCTTGTTCTGGAAGGCGACCGACTCCGGCTCCTTGTACGCGCCCTTGCACAGCCGCACCCGCGACCCGGCGTACGCGAGGTCGACGCAGTCCGCCTCGGTCCGGCGCAGGTAGGCCTGCAGCACCGCGCCGGTCTCCGGGAAGTCCTTGCGCAGCTCGTGCAGGATCCCGAGCGTCGAGTCGGTGGTGGTGTGGTCCTCCATGTCGAGGGTCACCGTGGTGCCGGCGTTGCGAGCGGCCAGGCAGATCGTGCGCGCGTTCTCCAGCGCGATCTTCTCGCCGTCGCCGGGCAGCGCCTGGCCGACCGCGGACAGCTTCACCGAGACCTCGGCGTGCTGGGTCAGGCCGGCGGCGGCCAGCTGCTTGAGCAGCTCGACGTAGGCGTCGGCGGTCGCGCTCGCGGTCGCCAGGTCGGTGGTGTCCTCGCCGAGGTGGTCGAGGGTGACGTTCAGCCCGTTGCTGACCAGCTTCTCGGTAGCCAGCACGGCCTCCGGCGCGGTCTCGCCGGCGACGAACCGCGCGACGATGCCGCTGGACACCGGCAGCGACGAGACGGCGTTCTTGATCTGGGGACTGCGGGACACGCCCAGCAGAACTCGGCGAAGCACGACGCGTTCCTCCTCATCACCCACCCGGCCCCGTATGCCAGGGGTGTCAGCAGGCTACGCGCCTGGACCGGACCGCCCCTAATCGTGTGGCCAGTACCACACCAGTACGTCGACTGGTCCGGATCTGCCGCCCTCAGCTTCCCGGAGCCGGGGCGTTCGGACAAGCGCTTCGGCGTCAACTGCCGAGGTGGCTCAGGTTCTGCCAGCCGGGATCGGGGCTGGTGGTGAGGGAGACGTGTCCGTGCGGCCAGCCGGTGGTGGCGGCATGCAGCTGCGCGGGGGCCGGCGTACTGCCGTCGACGTAGTAGTGCAGGGTCCGGGCGCCGGCCATCGTCTCGTGCGCGAGCAGCCGGCCGGAGTCGCCCAGCCGCCGGGTCAGATGGTCTTCCAGGTCCCGCAACTGGTCCAGCATGTCCGCGTCGGGTAGGCCGTCGTCGCGTCCGGTCGGGTAGCTGATCGTCACGCCGACGTGGGTGTCCAGGTGCGGCAGCCGGATCGAGCGCAGCGGCACCTCGGTGGTCGCGATCAGCCGCCGGCCCTCCACGAAGCCTTCGAGCAGCCGCCACGTCGGGTCGCCGGTGTCGGTGGTGAAGCCGGCGGCGAAGGCGGCGACCGCGGGCAGCAGTTCGGTGATCGGCACCAGGCCCTCCGGGGGATCGACCAGCGTCTCGACCGCGCCGACCCAGGTCTCGGTCATCTCCTCGCCGAGCGACAGGTCCAGCAGCAGGAAGGTGATCCGCCGCTGAGCCTCGTCGGGCAGCCGCGCGAACGCCGGGTGGTGAACGCCGACGTGCACGGCGGCGGCCCGTTCGTCCGGCTCGATGGTGACCAGCGCTTCGTCCGAGACCACCGGCGGCAGACCCTCGAACTGGATGGTCACGGCCGGCGAGGGACGGCGCAGGTCGGCGTACTCCCAGAGCCGGTCGGACGGCGGGGCCGCGCGCAACCAGCGCCGGGCGGTCGCGCGGGTCGCCGGATCGCCCGCCGCGGTGACGACCAGGGTGTGCTCGGCATGCAGACCTGGACCGAGCTCCCAGTCCAGGCCGGGGTCGATCGCGCGCACGTGCTCGGACAGCACACCGCTGGTGGCCGCCGGGTCCTTCCGTGCGACGGCGGCCGCGACCTGCTCGGCGCCGGCGGCCGACCACCAGCCCCAGAACGCCTCGATCGGGTCGGCCACCGGCCGCCGCTTGAAGATGCGCATGTCCACCATCCTCCCTCGCGGCAGGCGCACCCTCCGTGCAGCAGCGAAGACGCCCGCGCCCGGGACGGAATCAGGCAGTACGGGATCAGGCGGGACAAAAGCAGGCGGCAGGGATCACGCGGTACGGCGCCGGAGCGTGGCGGCCCCGAGCACGAGCGCCCCCACGATGAAGCCGGCCACCACCAGCGCGTCGGTCCCGGCCCCGTTGCCGAACCCGTTGCCGGCCGCAACACCGGCGACCGCGTCCACGGCGTACGAGAGCGGCAGCACGTCGCTGACCGCCTCCAGTACGCCGGGCAGGCGGTCGCGCGGCACCAGCAGACCGCAGAGCAGCAGTTGCGGGATCATGACCGCCGGCATCAGCTGCACAGCCTGGAACTCGGTCGCCGCGAACGCGCTGGCGAGCAACCCGAGCGCCGTGCCCAGGATGCCGTCGAGAACGGCGACGACCGCGAGCTGCCAGGCCGCGCCACGGATGTCGAGATCCAGGGCGTACAGCGCGATCGTCACCACCACCCCGGCCTGGACGACGGCGATCAGCGCAAAGGCGAGCGCGTAGCCGAGCAGGAAGTCCAGCTTGCCCATCGGCAGCGTGAACAGTCGCGCGAGCGTGCCGCCGGCCCGCTCCCGCAGCGTCGCCACCGACGTGACGACGAACATGATGATCGACGGGAACACCGCCAGCAGCGGCCCACCGACCCGGTCGAAGGTGGCCGGCGCATCAGTGAACATCCACCACATCAGGCTGACCAGCAGAGCCGGCAGCAGGATCAGCATCGCGACCGTGCGGTGGTCCCGGCGCAGCTGGGCCAGCACCCGGGCCGCGACGGCGAACGAGACGCGCGGTGTCATCGCGCACCAGCCTTTCGGTCGATCAGGGTGAGGAACGCCTGCTCGATGTCCGCGGTTCCGGCCGCGGCGAGCAGGTCGGCGGGAGTGTCGTCGGCGAGCAGTTCGCCGTCCCGCATCAGCAGGAGACGGTCGCAGCGGCTCGCTTCGTCCATCACGTGGCTGGAGACCAGCAGCGTCGCGCCGTCCCCGGCGAGCCGGTGGAACAGCTGCCACAGGTCGCGCCGCAGGACCGGGTCGAGGCCGACCGTCGGTTCGTCGAGCACGAGCAGGTCGGGATCGCCCAGCAGCGCCGCGGCCAGCGACGCGCGGGACTTCTGACCGCCGGACAGCCGATCCACCCGGACGTCGGCGTGACTGCCCAGGTCGACGGCGTCGATCACCCGGCCGACCTCGGCGGAGCCGGCCCCGAGCACGGCGGCGAAGAAGCGCAGGTTCTCGGTCACCGTCAGGTCGCCGTACACGCTGGGCTCCTGGGTGACGTAGCCGATCCGGCCGCGCAGCTTGGGCGCACCGGCGGGCAGGCCGAGCACCCGCACGTCGCCGGTGACCTTGGCCTGCAGGCCGACGATCGCGCGGATCAGGGTGGTCTTGCCGCAGCCGGACGGCCCGAGCAGGCCGGTCACCGACCCGGTGGCGAGATCGAAGCCGACCCCGTGCAGCACTTCGCGCTCACCCCGGACGACGGTGACGTCGCGACACTCGACCGCATTTTTCATCATGTGATGAATTTAGGACGGCGTGCGGCCGAAGGTCAAGGGGCAGTGGTGTCAGCCGGTCAGGTAGTGCTGCAGGGCGGGAGCGATCCGGTCGACCAGCTCGGCCGCCGGCTCGGTGGTGATCGGGTCCAGCTCGAGCACGTAGCGGGTCAGGGCGAGACCGACCAGCTGGCTGGCCACCAGGCTCACCCGCAGCCGGGCGTCGGGGACGTCGAGGGCCTTGGAGACCGGGGCGATGACCATCCGGGTCAGGCCTTCGCGCATCAGCTGGGCGACCTGGTCGCTGCTGACCATGCTGCGCAGCAGGGCCTTCATCCGTTGCTGGCCGTCGGGCGACTCCCAGACGCCGAGGAACACGGTGACGATCCGCCGGCCCAGGTCGTCGACGGGACCGTCGAGAATGGTGGCCGCCACCTGCCGGGGATCGATCGGCAACGCCATCGCCTCGACGAACAGCTCGTCCTTGCCACCGAAGTAGTGGTGCACCAGGGCCGCGTCCACCCCCGCGTCCCGCGCGACGCCCCGGATCGACGTCGCCGCGAACCCCTTGCCCGCAAAGGATTCCCGCGCGGCCCGCAGGATCTCCCCGCGGGTGTCGGGCCCGCCCGGCCGCCGCCCCGGCGACCGGGCGGTCACGAGGTCAGCTCCGACACCTCGCCGTCGCTGGTGACGGCGAAGCCGGAGCGACGGGAGGAGCGGGCGGCGTCGGCGGTGCGCACGAAGTGCTTGCGGGTGAACTCCAGCGACTCGATCAGGTCGACCTCGCGCTCGGAGCGGCTGGACGCCCGGCGGGTGTTGATCTCGATGATGAGGTGCCCGCGGAAGTCGTTGTTCGCCAGCCCGTTCAGCAGGTCGGCGGCCCGCTGCGTGCCGCGGCCGGGCACCAGGTGCTCGTCCTTGGCCGACCCGGTCCCGTCGGTCAGGTGCACGTGCTTCAGCGTGCTGCCCATCGTCGCCGCCAGCTCGACACAGTCCTGCTCGGCGGTCGAGGAGTGCGACAGGTCGAGCGTGGTGTGCGCGTAGCTCTGCTCGGTCGGGTCCCAGCTCGGCGCGTACGCCTGCAGCCCCTTGCCCGGCGCCCGCCACGGGTACATGTTCTCGACCGCGAAGACGATCCCGGTCTCCTGCTCCAGCCGGGCGATGCCCTCGACGAACCCGCGCGCGTAGTCGCGCTGCCAGCGGAACGGCGGGTGCACCACCACGACGTCCGCGCCGAGGTCCTTGGCGGCCTCGGCGCTGCGCTCGAGCTTCTCCCACGGGTCGGTGCCCCAGACCCGCTGGGTGATCAGCAGGCACGGCGCGTGGATCGCGAGGACCGGCAGCTGGTGGTACTCGACCAGCCGCTGGATCGCGTCGATCTGCGTGCTCAGCGGGTCGATGCCCACCATCACCTCGATACCGTCGTACCCGAGCCGGGCGGCCAGCTCGAACGCGCTGGCGGTCGACTCGGGGTAGACGGAGGCGGTGGACAGGCCGATCTTCGCGGCCGAGCGGGTGCTCATCGGTAGGTGCCTTCGAAGGAGTTAGGCGTGAGTTGACGGGGGTTGCAGCTGGTCCAGCTGGGACAGGATGACACCTTCGCGCAACGCCCACGGGCAGACCTCGAGCAAGGTCAGGTCGAACAGGTCCATCACCGCGTCCGCGACCAGGGCGCCGGCCATCAGCTGGCCGGCCCGGCCGGGCGAGACGCCGGGCAGCTCGGCGCGTTCGGCCGCGCTCATCGCGATCAGCTTCGGCATCCACTCGGCCAGGTCGTCGCGGTGCAGCGAGCGCGGCACGTACGGGCCCTCGTCGGACGGGGCGGCGCCGCAGATCCGGGCCAGCGACCGGAACGTCTTGCTGGTCGCCACCGAGCGCTGCGGCCGGCCGGCCCGCAGCACGTCGCCGGCCACCGCGGCCATCTCGACCCGGATCCGCTTGCGCAGGGCCTTGACCTCGTCCTTGTCCGGCGGGTCGGTGGTGAGACCTTCCCGGGTCAGTCGGCCCGCGCCCAGCGGCACCGACACCGCGACCGTCGGCTCCTCGTCGGAACCGGACGCGATCTCCAGCGATCCGCCACCGATGTCGAACACCGCGAGCCGCCCCGACGACCAGCCGAACCACCGGCGGACGGCCAGGAACGTCAGCCGCGCCTCGTCCTCGCCGCTGAGCACCTGCAGGTCGACGCGGGCCTCGGTCCGGACCCGCTCGAGCACGGTCTCGCCGTTCGGCGCCTCGCGCAGCGCGGAGGTCGCGAACGCCAGCACCGACTCACAGCCCTTGTCCTCGGCCAGCTCGGCCGCCTCCTGCACGAAGGAGACCAGCTCGTCGGCACCGGCGCGGTCGATGTTGCCGCCCGCGTCCAGGTGCTCGGCCAGCCGCAGCTCGGTCTTGTGCGAGTACGCCGGCAGCGGCGCGGCACCACGATGAGCGTCCACCACGAGCAGATGGACGGTGTTGGATCCCACGTCGAGTACGCCGAGCCGCATACCCTCACGCTACTGGACGCTCTGCAGCTGCCTCGCTCCGCTCGGCGGATCGTGGGGCTGGAACTGCCGGTCTTCCCTCGTCGCTCCAGTCGCTTCGCTCCCTCCACTCCTCAGTCCAGACCGGGAGGCCCCACGACCTACCGACCCGACGATGCCGGAGATCGGGGACGGTGCGCGTACGCTTTTCAGGTGCCTGAGGTTTCTCTCGATTTCCCCCGTGCCTACGTCGAGTTCGTCGACCCCGACGACCCCGAGCAGGTGTTCCGCTGCGACCTGACCTGGCTGACCTCCAACTGGACGTGCATCTTCGGCGGCGGCTGCCGGGGCATCTACAAGGGCCGGCCGAACGACGGGTGCTGCACGCTCGGCGCGCACTTCTCCGACGCCGACGACGAGGAGCGGGTGAAGGGCTACGTCAAGCAGCTCGGCCGGGAGGACTGGCAGCTCCGCAAGGAGGGCAAGAAGAACGGCTGGGTGGAGACCGACGACGACGGCGACCGCAAGACCCGGGTCGTCGACGGCGCCTGCATCTTCCTGAACCGGCCGGGCTTCGAGGGCGGCGCCGGCTGCGCGCTGCACGGGCTCGCCCTGAAGCGGGGCGTGCACTTCGTCGAGACCAAGCCGGACGTCTGCTGGCAGCTGCCGATCCGCCGCACCTTCCGTGAGGTCGAGCGCCCGGACGGTACGACGTACACCGAGGTCGGGATCGGCGAGTACGACCGGCGCGGCTGGGGTCCGGGTGGGCACGACCTGGACTGGTACTGCACCGGCAACACCGAGGCGCACATCGGTGTCGAGGCGGTCTTCGAGTCGAGCAAGGTCGAGCTGCAGACGCTGATGGGCCTGAAGGCGTACGACGTGCTCGCGGAGTACTGCCGCCGGCACCTGGAGGCGGCGCGTCCGCTGCTGCCGCACCCGGCCTCTAAGTCGTGATCTTGCCTTCCCGGACGAGCCAGTCGACGGCTTCCCGGGTGGTGTCGAGAGCGGAGTAGCGGGGCCGGAAGCCGAGCAGGCGGGCGGCCTTGTCCATCGAGCAGTGCGGGCTGTGGGCGATGTGGTCCCAGGTGAGCTGGGCGTCCCGCTCGGACACCGTCCGCCGCCACTGGTCCCACGGCAGGAACGTCAGCCGCGCCTCGCGCCCGAACCAGGCCGCCGCGCCCTCGGCGTACCCGCGCAGCGTCAGCGCGCCGTCGGCCACCGCGTGGAAGCTCTCGCCGACCGCGACCGACCGGTTCGCCAGCGCGGCCAGGAAGACACCCGCGACGTCGGCGGCGTGCACGTGCTGGACCGTCTCCAGGCCGAGGTTCGGCAGCGCCAGCTCGTCGCCCCGGGCAAGCTTCTCGAAGACGCCGAGGTCGAGGTGGCCGGCCGGGTTGACCGGGGCCCAGCCCGGTCCGCTGATGTGCCCGGGGTGGATCAGCGTGACCGGGAGCCCGTCGCGGCGGGCCCGGTCCAGCAGGTAGGTCTCGATCGCCGCCTTCTGCACGCCGTAGTCGCCGAAGGGGCGGCGCGGCGCGTCCTCCCGGGTCGGCACGCTCGCACTCGGCCCGTGCACCCAGATCGTGCCGCAGTGCAACAGGTGCTGGACCTTCCCGTGCAGTGCCTCGGCCAGCTGCCGCGCGCTGTCCTCGGTGAAGCAGATCAGGTCGATCACCACGTCGGGCCGCAGCTCCGCCACCCGCGGCCCGAAGGTTCCCGCGGCGTCCTCGGCCGGCCGATCCGCCGCGACCATCTCCACCTGCTGCCACTCGCCGCTCGCCCGGTACGGCGTACGTTCGCCGCGGCTGAGCACGGTGACCTCGTGGCCGGCCCGGACCAGGCCGGGGACCAGGTAGGTGCCGATGTGACCGGTGCCTCCGACGACGACTGTGCGCATGGCCCGAGCCTAACCAGGCGGGCCGGTCAGCTCCGGGACGAGGTAAGGGTGCCCTTCGCTGCGACACCCCGGGTCGGCGGAGCCGGACGACGGGGACCAGAATGAACGTCATGCGCTTGGATCATCTGTCGTACGCGGCCGGACCCGACGGGTACCGCGCCACGGTCGAGCGGTTGTCCGCGCTGCTGGGGGCGGACTTCGTCGACGGTGGCGTACATCCGCGGTTCGGGACCGTCAACCACATCCTTCCGCTGGAGAACGACCGCTACATCGAGGTGGTCGACGTGCTCGACCACCCGGCGTCGGACAAGGCACCGTTCGGTCAGGCGGTCCGGGCCCGCAAGGAGCTCGGCGGCGGCTGGCTCGGCTGGGTGGTCGCGGTCCGGGACATGGAGCGGATGGAGAAGCGGCTCGGCCGCGACGCCGTACCGGGCAACCGGCACCGCCCCGACGGGACGAACCTGACCTGGCGGCAGATCGGCGTCAAGGGCCTGATGGCCGATCCGCAGCTGCCCTTCTTCATCCACTGGGACGACCTGTCCCAGCACCCGTCGGTCGGCGGCAAGGGCATCAAGCTGACCGCGCTGGAGATCGCCGGTGACCCGACCCGGGTGACGGACTGGATCGGTCACCCCGCGGACCACCTGCTGGACGACCTCGACGTCGCCTGGGTCGGCCCGAACGGTCAGCCCGGCCTGGTGGCCGCGATCTTCCAGACCCCGAACGGCATCGTCAGGCTGTGACCCGCCGCCAGATCCTCGCGATCTCCGGCATCCTCACCGGCGACCGGTCCCGCACCCGCCGCCTGCTCGAGCACGCGCTGTCCCTGGCCCCGGCCGCCGGGGCGGCGCCTGCAGCACCCCGCGGATCCGCCAACGGGCCGACGGATCGCGCCCGCCTCCGGCCGCGAACCGTCCGTCGAGGTCTCGCCGTTCACCGAGCGACTCGATGCCTATAGCAAATGCTTGGGCTGGCTGCCGTGGAGCAACGGGGTGCACGACGACCTCGGCGACCAGCCACGGCGGACGGCGTACCGGCGATTTGTTGCGGACGGCACCTTGCCGGGTGGGTACGCCACCGAGGACGGGGTGGGCCTGCACTACGTCGGCACCTCGTTGCAGGAAGCGGTGTCGGTGCGGCCGGACGCTCGGGCTTGGCATGTCACCGCGGACGGCTCCGGAGGGTGGCGGGAGCAGGAGATCGTGCCGCGTCTGCTGGAGCTCTAGACCCGCTCCAGGTCTTGCAGTGCGCTCTCCAGGTGGCCGAGCAGGCGCTGGAGGTGCGGCACGGTACGGCGGCTGCCGGTGAGGCCGAAGTGGAGCTGGCGGTCGTAGCTGGTGACGCTGATGTTGAGCGCCTGGCCGTTGAGCACGACGGACGCCGGGTACATTCCGAGCAGGCGCGAGCCGTTCCAGTACAGGGGATTCTCGACCGGCCCGGGAACGTTGGAGATCACCAGGTTGTACGGCGGCGGAGTGCGACCGGCGAGTCCGGGCAGTACTGCGGCTGGTCCGGCCGAGCCCATGCCCAGGGCGCCGATCATCAGGTTCTGCAAGGGGCTCAGTTCGGACAGCACCGCCTTGCCGTGACTGGTGGACTCCATCGTGCGGCGGATTCGGCGCTCCGCGTCGGGCTCGTCGGTCGCCAGGTCGGCGATCAGCGTTGCGAGTGAGTTGCCGCCGCCTGGGCCGTCCGCGGCCGTACCGCGCAGGGACACCGGGACCATGGCCGTCAAACCTTTGTCGGGAAGGGCGTTCAGCTCGAGCAGGTAGGAGCGCAGGGCGCCGCCGCACATGCCGAGCATGACGTCGTTCAGGGTAGCGCCGGTGCTGGCGCGGACGTTCTCCAGCCGATCCCTCGCCCAGGACTGCGCCGCGAACCGCCGGGCGCCGGTGATCGGCTGGTTGAGGATCGTGCGCGGAGCCTGGAACGCTCCGGGCGATTGCTGCGCCCGCACCGCGTTGCGCATCCCCACCGACGACAACCCCGCCAGCTCGGCCACGAAGCGGCCGGCACCACCTGCGGCGCGGCCGACGCCGGCCGCGGTCTGCGCCACCCGAGCCAGCGGAGGCTTCTGCTCAGCCCTGCCGACCGACGCCACCGTCGCCCCGCCTGGCGCGTTCTCCCCCGCACCCGGCAGGGCGTACGGCGCGGGCATGCCGGTGCGGTCCGGATCGGTGCTGAGCATCGCCTGCAGCAACCGCAGAGCGCTGACCCCGTCCAGCATCGAGTGGTGGATCTTGCTGTAGAGCGCGAACCGCCGCTGCTCGACGCCCTCGATCAGGTACATCTCCCACAGCGGCCGCCGCCGGTCCAGCAGCGTGCCGTGCAGGCGGGACGTCAACTCGAAGAGTTCCCGGTAGCGTCCCGGCCGCGGCAGCGCGGACAGCCGAACGTGGTACTCCAGGTCGACGTCGTCCTCCGGCTCCCACGACCAGTACCCGAGATCAACAGCCCGTTGCCGAACCCGCCGAGCAAAAACCGCGTTGACCGCCCGCGCCGCAAGCATGTCCTGGTACAACCCGGACACGAAGTCCTGCCCCGCCCCCTCCGGCAACTCGAACAACAACAACCCACCCACATGCATGGGCTGGTCGCGCCCTTCCCCGAGCAGAAACAACGCATCCAGCGGCCCTACCGCGGTCATCGACCCTCCCGGTTCCGCCGGTCACCGACGCCTCATCGTCGCCGCCGCGGCCCGGCCCGTCCACTCGGCGGGCCGGGAGGCCGACCCGCCTACCGGTCCAGCGGGCGGTAGTTCAGGCCGAGGGCTTCGATGCGGGTGAGGTGGGGCCGGAGCCGGGTCAGGAACTCGTCGTACGGGGTCTTGGGGGAGCCCCAGGCGCGTTCGGCGAAGGCGCAGAGGCGGGGCAGCAGCATGTAGCCGACCTGCTCGGGGTCCTCCATGTACTCCGTCCAGACCTGGCACTGGGTGCCGACGATCCGGGCCTGCTCCTCGGCGGTCAGGCCGGGCGGAAGCACCTCGAAGTCGTACACCTTCTCCAGCGGGGTGAAGTGGCCGATCGCCAGCGGCTCGGTCGCCGGGTCGCCCTGGTAGTAGTCGAAGTACACCGACTGGTTCGGCGCCATCACCACGTCGTGGCCGGCCTTTGCGGCCACCTCGCCGCGGTCCGGGCCCCGCCAGGCCATGATCACCGCGTCCTTCGGGCAGTCGGTCTCGACCATCTCGTCCCAGCCGACCAGTCGCCGGTTCTGCTCGGCCAGCACCGACGCCACCTGCGCGGTGAACCAGCCCTGCAGCTGACCGGCCTCGGTCAGCCCGAGCTCGGCCTGCCGCTGCTGCGCGGCCTCCGACTCGCGCCACTGAACGGCCGGGCACTCGTCCCCGCCGAGGTGGATGTACGGGCCGGGGAAGATCTCCAGCACCTCGCGCAGCACCGTGCGCACGAAGTCGACGGTCGCGTCGTTCACGTTCAGCACGTCCTCGCTGATGCCCCAGACCTGCCGGACGCCGAGCTGCCGGTCGGGGTGGTTGCCGAGCTCCGGGTACGCCGCGATCGCCGCCTGCATGTGCCCGGGCAGGTCGATCTCCGGAACCACGGTGATGCCGCGCTCGGCGGCGTACGCGACGATCTCGCGCAGGTCGTCCTTGGTGTAGAAGCCGCCGTGCCGGGTGCCGTCGTACTCGAACTCGGTCTGGTGGTGCTCCATCTTGCCGACCATGGTTTCCGGCCGCCAGGCACCGATCTCGGTCAGCTGGGGGAAGGCGTCGATCTGGACCCGCCAGCCCTGGTCGTCGGTGAGGTGCAGGTGCAGCACGTTCATCCGGTGCAGCGCGACCACGTCGACGACCTTGAGCACGAACTCCTTCGGCATGAAGTGCCGCGCGACGTCGAGCATCAGGCCGCGCCAGCCGAACCGCGGCGCGTCGGCGATCCGGACCGCGGGCACCGCGACCTCGCCGTCGCCGGCCGGCTCGGCGGCGTCCAGCAACTGCCGGTACGTCGTCTCCGCCCAGCGCAGCGCGTCCTCCGAGCCGCCGGACAGCCGGGCCCCGTCGGCTTGCACGTCGATCCGGTACTCGGTCTCGCCGAGGTTCTCCACCACCGTCCGGACCGCGTCGGCGACCGGGTCGGCGGTGACCCAGCGGGCGTCGTCGACGACGAGCTCACGCGGGGCGGGGACGATCGCGATATCGGGCATCCGGACTCCAAGAGGGTTCGATGAGCGCTTTCGGCAAGAACTCTGCCTAACAGGACCCTACAAGCGGTGGCCCACCGCCGAACAGCCACGGTCCACGCTCCGAACTGCGCAGAAGCTGTTGCCAGGAGCACTATCGAGCAGCGATGGTCCGGAGGGTCGCTTTCGCGCGCGGACGATTCGGCTTCCGGTGAATTCGCTGCCGCGACAGCGACCGCGGTGAGAGGGTGAGCCGGTGACCACCGATCGAAGACCCCAGGACCAGCCGCTCGACGAACGGGCGCCCGCGCAGGTGGACGCCGCCGGGCGAGCCGGGGCTCTGCAGCGGAGAACTCTGCAGGTGCTGGTGATCAGCAACGTCGTCGGCGGCGTCGCGGTGGCGAGCGGGTTCGCCGTGGCGGGCCTGCTGGCGGAGAACATCTCCGGCTCCACGTCGATGTCCGGGCTGGTCGCCACCTCGACCACCCTGGGCGCGGCGGTTCTCGCCGTACCGCTGGCCGGGCTCGCGCGCCGGCGCGGGCGACGGGTCTCACTCGCGACGGGGTACCTGATCGCGGTGACCGGCGCGGTGCTCAGCATCGTCGCGGCGCAGGTCGACTCGCTGGCCCTGCTCCTCATCGCGGGATGCCTGTTCGGCAGCGGCTCGGCCGCCAACCTGCAGTCCCGGTACGCCGCGACGGACGCCGCGGACCCGCGGTACGTCGCTCGCTCGTTGTCGGTGGTGGTCTGGGCGACGACCATCGGCGTCGTGGTCGGGCCGAACCTCACCGGACTCGGCGGCTCCGCCGGTGCGGCGGTCGGCGTGCTGCCGCTCGCCGGGCCGTACCTGTTCTCGGTCGTCGCGTTCGCGCTCAGCCTGGCGACGGTCTGGTTCGGCCTGCGCCGGCTGCAGCTGTCGACGCCGCGGACGAAGGTGGAGCGGCAACCGCTCGCGACGACGTTCCGCCGGGTGATGGCGATTCCCCACGCGCGGCTCGGTCTGCTGGCGATCGCGTCCGCGCACTCGGTGATGGTCGGCGTGATGTCGATGACCGCCGTGCACCTGCGCCACCACGGCGCTTCACTGACGGTGGTCGGGTTCGTGATCAGCGGCCACGTCGCCGGCATGTACGCGCTGTCGCCGGTGATGGGCTGGCTGGCCGACCGGCTCGGCCGGATTCCCACGATCGGCGTCGGCCTGGCAGTCCTGGCTGTCGCGATGGCGGTCGCCGCGCTGGCCCCGGACGAGGCGCACAGCCTGACCGCGCTCTCCCTGGTCCTGCTCGGCATCGGCTGGTCGGCCTGTCTGGTGGCCGGATCCACGCTGCTGTCCTACTCGGTGCCCGCCGACATCCGCACCTCCGCTCAGGGCCTGTCCGACCTCACCATGGGCGCGCTGGCGTCCATCGCGGGCACCGCCGCGGGCCCGATCCTGGCGCACCTGGGCTTCCACTGGCTCGCCGTGCTGTGCGCGCTGCTGCTGGTGCCGGTCGCGGTGATGGCCGCACTCACCCCTCAGCTTGCCTCAAGCAACAAAATTGACAGTGCGTGAGCCGGGCCGGAACCCGATGTCCTGGTAGAGCGCCCGTGCTTGCGGATAGCCGTCATCCCCGCGCGGGCAGACCAGCGCCCTGGTCCCACCCGCCTCCCGCAACGCATGCAGCGCAGCCAGGTCGACCGCCCGGGCCAGCCCGCGCCGCCGGTACGCCGGAGCGCAGCCGACGGGCTCGACCAGACCGACACCGCTCTGCTCGTCCAGCCAGATGAGCGCTGTCGCGACGAACTCCCCGGCTTCGTTCTCCACCACCCAGTCCAGCTCCGGCCGGTAGGGCCAGGCGGCCATCACCGCGGCGAAGGCCTCATCGGTGACTTTCGATGGGCCCCAGTCGGACCAGGCGGCGCGATGCCCGGCGGCGCGCTTCGCTACCTCGTCCCGTCGCACATGGCGCAGGGCGAAGCCTTCCGGCACGACAGGTTCGTCCAGCGCATCCAGCAAAGTCCAGTGGTGCGTGAAGAACGGCGCGTCCTCGTCCCGGCGGAACCCAGCCGCCTCCAAAGCCGCGATCAGGTGTGCCTCGGTGTCCAACACACTGGAAGCCAGTTCCGACCCGTCAGCCGTGGCCCGGAACCACTGCACAACCACCTCAGCCAGCTCCGGCCGGGCCGGATCAACCACCGGCAAGAGATAACCCGGCTCCGCGAGCCACCCCCAGGCGACGATCTCTCCCGCGTCCCGCCAGACCGCCGTACGCCAGCTGTCCTGCCGGTGGAGCGTTGCATTCAGCTCCCAGGCCAGGTCCCCGATGTGGAAGCGCGAGGCCGGGCTCCAGGTCCGCTGGACGAGCTCCTGCATGTCCTGGAGGCCGTCGCGGCCGGCGTACTCGGTCTTCTGCACAGGTCGGAGCATCACAGGGGCGGACGGACGGCTCAACTGCTTATTGCTGGGAGCCCCATTCCCACAGCGCCCGCAGTGCCGGCACGAGCGCTCGGCCGCGCGGGGTGAGGGCGTAGGACACCCGGGGCGGCCAGCCGCGCTGCCGGGTGCGCTCGAGCACTCCACTGGTGGTCAGCTGCTGCAGCCGGTCGGTGAGGACTTTGTCGGACAACCGCGGCAGACCTTCGCGCAGCTGCGTGAAGCTCCGGTCGCCGTGCCGGAACTCGCCGATGATCAGGGCCGTCCAGCGGCCACGCAGCGCGTCCAGCGCGACGTCGACAGGGCAGGCGGGCGGAAGCTCGGCGTCCAGCGCCTCGCAGGGCTGCAGGAGACCAACCGTTTGGTGAGCCACGACGCGCGCTCCTAGCTTCGGGAATCGGAGTGTCCCAACTTCTACCACTGGAGCGGAACGATGCGAATCCACTCGCTGAACTGCGGCACGATGACGTCCGGCGGACCGGGTGAGCCACCCGCCGTCTGCCACTGCCTGCTGATCGAGACCGACGCCGACGGATTGGTCCTCGTCGACACCGGACTGGGCACAGTGAACATCGCGGACCCGGTCGGCTCGCTCGGCGAGGACTTCATCGGATGGGCGGCGCCGGTGCTGCGGTCCGAGGAGACAGCGGTTCACCAGATCGAGCAGCTGGGGTTCGTGGCGTCCGACGTACGGCACATCGTCGTGACGCACCTGCATCGCGACCACTGTGGTGGGCTGCCGGACTTCCCCCACGCAGCTGTCCACCTGCACCAAGCCGAGCACGACATCGCCACGCCTGGCGGCGGCATCTACCTGAACGCCGCCTACGCGCACGGCCCTCAATGGGTCACGTACGCCGGCTCGGGCGGTGACGAGTGGATGGGCTTTGCCGGAGTGCGTGAGCTGGTCGGGTTGCCGCCGGAGATCCTGATGGTGCCGCTACTCGGGCACACGCCGGGTCATGTCGGTGTAGCGGTCGAGGGTGACGACGGCTGGTTGCTGCACGCCGGTGACGCGTACTTCCACCGGAACGAGCTACGAGCCGACGGTCAGTGGCCAGAGACCTGGGACCTGCTGCAGGCACGAGCTGAGACGGACCGTACGTCGCGCCTGGAGAACCGGGACCGGCTCCGGGAGGCGGTACTGCGCTCCGACGGCCCGCTGGTGTTCTCGGCGCACGACCCGGTCGAGTACGCGGGGCGTGCCGGCGCTTGACTAGGGTTTCGGCGTGAGCATCGCCGACGGTGGGATTCCCAGCCCGAACATCTGGCACCACCCGCAGACCTACGAGATCGAGAACCGGGCCGTCGACCCGGACGGGGTGATCGAGCCGGCAATGCGGGCGATCCGGGACTGGGCCGGGGCGACCGTGCTGGATCTGGGCTGCGGCACCGGGTTCCACCTGCCGCTGTTCGCGGCGACGGCGGCCCGGGTGATCGGGGTGGAGCCGCACGGCACGCTGGCCGAGGCGGCGCGGCGGCGGACCCGGGGACTGGCGAACGTCGAGGTGCGGCAGGGCACAGCGCAGCAGGTGCCGCTGCCGGACGCGTCGGTCGACGTGATGCACGCGCGCTGGGCGTACTTCTTCGGGCCCGGCTGCGAACCGGGCCTGGCCGAGCTCGACCGGGTGATGCGGCGCGGCGGTACGGCGTTCGTGATCGACAACGACGCCGGCCGGTCCACCTTCGGCCGCTGGTTCGCCGAGGCGTACCCGATGATCAAGGCGCCCGCAGTGGAACGGTTCTGGACCTCCCGCGGCTGGCAGCGCACCGAGCTGGACATGGGCTGGCGGTTCGAGAGCCGGGCCGACTTCGAGGCGGTGGTGCGGATCGAGTTCAAGCCCGAGGCCGCCGAGCGCATCATCGCGACGCATCCGGGCACCGAGGTCGACTACGCGGTCAACCTGTGGAGCCGCACCTACTAGCAGCGGACACGCGATCCGCTGCGGTGAGCCGCAACGCCCCCTAAGGTGAGCATTCGCCACTGACCTGGGGAGGCGCCTCACCGGCATGGACGGACTGCTGCTCGAACGCCTGCTGCCAGCACTCCCCGAACGGGTCGGTGTCGCCGCCGGCCAGCAGGCAGCGCTGGTGGTCGGGACCACCGCCCAGGCCCGCCAGTGCGCCGACGTGATCGCCGGACTCGACGACCCACCGCCCGGTGCCGTCGTGAAGAGCAGCGGCACCGTCCGGCTCGTCCCCGCCGAGGGCGGTCTGCTGCCGCACCTCACCGTGCTCGGCAACGTCGTGCACGGCCACACCGTGACGCACCGCGTGACCCGGCAGGCTGCCGAGGAGCAGTGCCGGATCACCTCCACCAACTGCGGGCTGGACGACGTCCTGGACCGCTACCCGCACGAGATCACGCCGGGCCGCCGCCGTCTGACCGGACTGGCCCGGGCACTGCGCGCGCAGCCGTCGGTGATCGTGCTGGAGGACGCAGCGGGCCTGCCGACGTGGGGTTCGCTGCTGCGGCCGGACCACATGACCGAGCTGTGGTCGATCGCGGTTC
Organism: Kribbella flavida DSM 17836; assembly: GCF_000024345.1. Lineage (NCBI taxonomy): Bacteria > Bacillati > Actinomycetota > Actinomycetes > Propionibacteriales > Kribbellaceae > Kribbella > Kribbella flavida. The sequence continues at coordinate 6,874,846 of NC_013729.1, forward strand.
TGCTGATCACCACCGACCCGGCCCGCGCAGCTGGTTTCGCACCACGGTTCGACGCGAGGTCCGAGACGTGATCAGCCGACGAGTGGTCCTCGCCGCAGCCGCCGCCACCGCCGTGTCCGGCTGTACTCCGGACGTTCTCGGTCTGAGCCGGAGCGTGCGGGTGGCAGTGAGCTGGGGCGGTCCGGAGCTGCGGGCCTTCCACCGGGTGCTGGACGGACTCGGCAAGCTGGAGTACCCGGTCGAGGTGGTTCCGCTCGGCGACGACATCTCCACCGCGTTCGGCGCCCGCTCGGCTCGTCGCCCGGACATCGTGATGCTGCCGCGGCCGGGCCTGGTTCCTCTGCACCGCGACAACCTGGAGCCGATGCCGGCCGAGTTGGCCGAGCGCGGCCGGGCCCGGCTCTGGGACGAGCTGCTGACCCGTGACGGTACGACGTACGGGCTGCCGTTCAAGACGGCGCACAAGTCGGCGGTCTGGTACCGGCCGTCGGTGTTCCGCGCGGCTGGGGTGGAGCCACCGAAGCTCTGGTCCGAGTGGCTCGCCGTGAACCGGTCACTGTCCGCCGGTGGAATCCGGCCGCTGGCCCTGGCCGCCGGCGACGGCTGGGTGCTCACCGACTTCCTGGAGAACGTCCTGCTCGGTACGGCGCCGGCGGCGTACCGGGCGCTGGCGGTGTCCGACCAGCCGCGGCCGTCCCAGCTGCCGGAGTTCGGCGACGCGCTGCGCCTGCTGGCAACGGCCTGGGCTGCACCGGGCACGCTGGCCGGTGGGGTCGAGCGGTCGTTGGTGCAGCAGTTCCCCGATGCCGTCGTCGAGGTGTTCGGGCATCGCCGGGCCGCGATGGTGCTCGCGTCGGACTTCGCCGAGCCGGTGATCCGCGGCTTCGCCACGGACCCGTCGGACGTCGGGCTGTTCACGTTCCCGCCGTTCCGGCCGGGCACCGCCGCTCCGGTGGTGGTCGGTGGCGACGTGATGGTCGTACCGCGGCCGGCGACCGACGACGCGTGGGACCTGGTCCGGCGCCTCGCTGCGCCCGCGGCGGTGGACCCGTGGATCGCGACCGGCGGCTTCATCGCCGACGGACGCACCACCGGCTACTCCCCCGAGCTCACCCGGCTGGCGGAGCAGCTGGTCACCCCGGGAGCCGCCCTGCAGTTCGACCTGTCCGACCGGCTCGGCTCGCTGGGCGACATCAACGGCGTGTGGCGCGTGCTGACCGACCTGCTGATCCGGGTCGGCAACCGCGGTAGCGAACTGGTGCCGGACGCCGTACGGTCGGCGCTGGACGAGCTGGCGAAGGTGGAGAGCTGATGGGCCTGCGCAGCAACGGCTTGTCGCTCGAGATCGCGGGCCGTCCGATCGTCGGGCGACCGGTGCCCGGCAAGCCGCGCCGCCCGGCCGGCCCTTACCTGCTGGGCCTGCCCGCACTGCTGCTCAGCAGCCTCTTGCTGATTCCGGTCGCGCTGACCGTGGTCGCCGCGTTCCGGCTGCCGGACGGGTCGTTCGGACTGGACAACTTCGCGGTGATGGGCGACCCGGCCGCGTTGCATGCCGTACGCAACAGCCTGGCCTGGGTGGCCGTCGCCCTGGCGCTGGTCGTCGTCGGCTTCCTGCTGGCCGTGGTGAGCTACCGCCTGCCCGCCCTGTCGTCGTTTCTGCAACCAGCGTTGGTGATTCCGTTCGCGGTGTCGGTGCTGGCCTCCGGTGCCACCTTCCGGCTGATCTTCGACCCGGCACCCGAGCGGGGCACGGTCACCGCGGTCTGGACGTCGCTGTTCGGCTCGAGTCCGGTCTGGCTCGGTCCAGGGCTCTTCTGGCTGGTCCTGGTGTCGGCCTTCGGCTGGACCTGGCTCGGGTACGTCGTGTCGCTGTTCCGGGCCGGCCTGGACGCGATCCCCGACGACGTGAGCCGCACCATCGCGGCCGAGGGGGTGACCGGCTGGCGCCGGTGGCGGGTGCTCGAGCTGCCCCTGCTCCGGCCGATCACTGGTGTCGTCACGCTGACCCTGGTGATCGCCGCGGTCCGCGTGTTCGACCTGGTGCTGATCGTTGTGCCCGGCCCGATGCAGCGCGACGCGGAGGTGCTCGGCCTGAACTGGTGGCGCGCGACCAGCGCCGGCGACGATCCCGGCCGGACGGCGGCACTCGGCGTCGTCCTGTTCGCCATCGTCGCCGCGGTCGCGGTGATCGGCGTCCGGGGCCTGCGGCGACGACGCTGGGCGATGCCGGCCACCGTCGTACCGGCTGATCCGTCGCTGCGCAGACCCAAGCCCAGCAAGAGAGTCCGGCGAATCGGATGGACCGCCGGCTTCGCCGTCAGCCTGTTCTGGATCCTGCCGGCCGTGATGCTGGTCGCCACCGCGCTGCACTCCCCCGGCGAAGCCGGACTGCGCGGCTGGTGGTCCCTGCGTGGACTGGGCTTCGAGTCCTTCACCGCGGCTGCCAACGTGGGGCTGATGCGTGCACTGCTGTCGACAGTGCTGATCTCCTCGATCGCCACGGGCGTCCTGCTCGTGATCGCCGTACCCACGGCGTACCTGGTCGCCTGGGGTGGACTGCCGACCTGGCTGGGCCGCGTGGTCACGTCCGGGTTCGTCGTGCTCGCGGTGACGCCGGTGCAGATGTACGCCGCTCCGCTGCGCGAGGCGATCGATGCCGCGGGACTCACCGGCTCGCGGATCGCCTTGGCTCTGGTGCATGCCGCCGCTGGTCTGCCGTTCGCTGTGCTGTTGCTGCGCTCGGCGTTCGCATCGGCTCCCCCAGTGCTGGTGGCCGAAGCCCTGCAAGGTCCCGCGCGGCAGAGGGCCGTACTGGCGACTGTGCAGCGGACCTATCGGCCCGCGCTGGTGGCGGTGGCCGTGCTGGAGTTCGTGCTGGTGTGGAACGACTTCATCGTCGGCTTCCTGATCAGCGGAGCCGGTACGACGCCGCTGTCGCTCGTGCTGTGGGGCGAGGCGCGGCAGTTCTCCACCTCGGGTGGAACGGTCGCGGCGGCAGCCCTGGTTGCCTCTGTGGTGCCGGCGGTCCTGATGCTGTCCTTCTGGCGCACGGTTGTCCGCGGACTGACGGTCGGGGGCAGGCCATGAGCACCGAGGACTCTCCCGAGGAGAAGCCGGCCGCGAAAGGCGAGCGGCGGCGCGGCGACATCTTCGGCATCAGCGCGCTCGCCTCGGCCCTGCTGTCCGGCCTCGCCGGCGAGAAGCTGGCGCAAAGCCTCGACAGCGGCGGGTGGGTCGGTGTCGTCGGCATCAGTCTGACGATCGGCTTCGCCTTGATCTGGGCGATTTACAACGCCCCGGTCGGTCTGCGGCGGTACCGGCGCTGGCGGGCGGGCGCCGCCGGCATCGAGACGTCCGGCGAGGTACATGCCGTCGCCGAGGAGGCCGAGCAGTGGCTGGTGTCGTTGGGCTCCAGCTCCGGTGGCCTGGCCGCAACAGCGTGGTTCGAGCTGAACGAGCTGCGCCTGCGCAACCTGCTGGCGAACGAGAAGCCGGATGCCGACTCTGCGGACGACCTCGCGCGCATCTGCGACGCGCTGGAGGCCTGGTACATCACCCGTCACGAGCCGGCCGAGCTCCTGGACCTGAGCGACTACCTGACTGCCGTAGCCGACGGGTCCGGTCGGCGAGATCTGCTGGAACTGGCTGCTGCGCGCGCGGCTACGGCGTACCGGATGCTGGGGGATCTGGAGACGGCGAGCACCAAGCTGGGTATCTCCGACAACGTCGCACCGGCTAGACGCGGGCACAGCCGGACAGCGGCCGCACTGGAGACGCGGCGGCAGGTCGAGCGCGCCTTGCTGCACCTGGCACGCGCCGACGCGGCTCCTGCAGGCAATGACCGCGAGGAAGCCGCGCTCAACGCCCGCGACCGCCTCGACGACGCGCGGCTCAGCCGGCCCGGCCCGGACGTGGCGGGTGACGTGGCGATCGCGATCAACCTCGCGATTGTGCACCTGTACCAGCAGGACCCCGAAGGTGCTCTGGACCAGCTCCGGCCCGCGGCAGCACGGGCCACCACGGCGGGTGACACCAGCGGGCAGGCGCACGCCTTCGAACTGACCGGCGTCGCAGCCTGGATGCTGGAGCGCCCGGACGAGGCGAAGAAGTGGTGGCAGCATGCCGAGCACCTCTACGCGGAGATCGACGAGCGGGAAGGGCAGGGCCGCTGCCTGCAGCACCTGGGCTCGGCGGCGGTGGTCGCCGGCGAACGGGAGAAGGCGAGGGAGTTGCTGCAGCAGAGTGCGTTGCTGCGGTCGTTCGAGAGCCCGACGCTGGTGACCTACCTGGAGGCCGCGACCGAGACCGGTACGCCGCCCGAGGTTCCGCCCGAACCGCGGCGGGCCACCGTCGGCCGGATCCGCCGCCTGATCGACCGCTGGCTGTTGCGCTGAGGCATTCTGTCGGTCCCATCGCCTAGGTTGTCGGGCATGGTGACGGCGGGGTCGAACGCGGGCTCGAAGGCGGGGTTGACGGCATGGTGAAGGCGGCGGCGCAGACCCGGTCGAAGGCGGGCAAGTCCCCGTTCCAGTGCTCGGAGTGCGGCTGGACGGCGGCCCGCTGGGTCGGCCGGTGCGGCGAGTGCCAGGCGTGGGGCACGGTCGCCGAGGCCGGCGCGCCGAAGTCCGCGCGGATCACGGCCGGGCCGGTCTCCTCGCCGGCGATGCCGATCGCCCAGGTGTCCGCGATCGAGGCCGAGTCCCGGGCGACCGGCATCGGTGAGCTCGACCGGGTGCTCGGCGGCGGTGTGGTGCCGGGCGCGGTGATCCTGCTGGCCGGCGAGCCCGGCGTCGGCAAGTCGACGCTGCTGCTGGAGGTCGCCGCCCAGTCCGCGCGCAACGGCCACCGCACGCTCTACGTCTCCGGTGAGGAGTCGGCGGCCCAGGTCCGGCTGCGGGCCGGCCGCACCGACGCGCTGGTCGACGAGCTCTACCTGGCCGCCGAGACCGACCTGTCGGCCGTCGTCGGCCAGGTCGACGTGGTCGAGCCGGCGTTCCTGGTGATCGACTCGGTCCAGACGATGGCGCACCCGGAGGTCGACGGCGCCCCCGGCGGCGTCACCCAGGTCCGCGAGGTGACCGGCGCGCTGGTCCGGCTCGCCAAGGAGCGCAACATCGCCGTCGTCCTGGTCGGCCACGTCACCAAGGACGGTGCGATCGCCGGACCACGCATGCTCGAGCACCTGGTCGACGTCGTGCTGGCCTTCGACGGCGACCGGCACTCCGGCTTCCGGATGGTCCGCGCGACCAAGAACCGGTTCGGTCCGTCCGACGAGGTCGGCTGCTTCGACATGGTCGACACCGGCATCGTCGAGGTCAGCGACCCGACCGGGCTGTTCGTGTCCGAGCACTCCGAGCCGGTGGCCGGCACCTGCGTCACGGTGATGATGGAGGGCCGCCGCCCGCTGCTGGCCGAGGTCCAGGCCCTGGTCGGTCCGTCCGCGGCGCCGCAGCCCCGACGGACGACGTCCGGGCTCGAGTCGTCGCGGGTGGCGATGGTGCTGGCCGTGCTCGGCAACCGGGCGGGTCTCAAGCTGACCGACCAGGAGGTGTACGTCGCGACCGTCGGCGGGGTGAAGATCACCGAGCCGGTGGCCGACCTCGCGGTGGCGATCGCAGTCGCCTCCTCGGTCACCGACAAGCCGATCCATCCCGGCCTGATCGCGATCGGCGAGGTCGGCCTGGCCGGCGAGGTGCGCCGGGTCGGCGGGCTGGAGAAGCGACTGGCCGAGGCGGCCCGGCTCGGCTTCACCAAGGCGATCGTGCCCGCCGACGTGCCGAACCGGAGCAAGGACCTCAAGCCGCTGGACATGCAGGCCAAGTACGGCCTGCGCATCTTCGCCGCCGGCGACATCCGCGCCGCCATGCACGCCGCCGGCATTCTCTGACGCCCCGGCGGAAAACGCCGGGGCGCCGGGCACTGCCGTCCGGTCAGCTCTCCGCCGGCGCGTGCACGGTGAGCACCGCACGCTCGTCGAGCAGCCGCGACTCGACCAGCCGGAGCGGGCGGCGGGACTGCCCCTCGGGGAAAAGCCGCTTGCCGCCGCCGAGCAGCACCGGGTGCACCACGACGTGGTACTCGTCGATCAGCCCTTCGGCGGTCAGCGCCGCCGCCAGGGTCGAGCCTCCGGACAGCAGGATGTCCCCGCCCGCTTGCTGCTTGAGCTTCGCCACCTCCGCGACCGATCCGACGACCGTCGTGTTCCAGTCGGCGTCCCGCAGCGTGCTGGAGACGACCACCTTCGGCATCCGCCGCCAGATCGGCGCGAACTCCAGGTCGTGCGGGTGGTCCGAGATCGACTCGGCCTGCGGCCAGAAGCCCGACATCATCTCCCACACCACCCGGCCGTACAGGAACGTGCCGACCTGCTCGTTGAGGCCGATGCCGTGCGCCGACAGGTCGGGCCCCATCTGCGGCCAGTCGAACTCGCCGTGAGGGCCCTCGATGAAGCCGTCGAGCGAGCTGTGCACGTAGTGGAGGATCTTGGCCATGGTGAAAGCTCCTGTTCCGAGGATCGGTGTCGCCCTCTGGTCGGAGCCACCGCCACCACGTTGACATCTCCGGCCCGCGTGTCCCCGATCACATCCCGGGCGAGCGCATGAGACGGGTGCGCACCCCTGGGTTCGGATTTCGTACCCTGGTGGACGGCCCACCCCCTGACCGTGGCCGTCCCTCGGAGGAGCACGCATGACCGGATCCAGAGTTGTCGCCCTCGGCCACTACCAGCCGGAGCGGGTGCTCACCAACGACGAACTGGCCACGATGGTCGACACCAACGACGAGTGGATCCAGAGCCGGGTCGGCATCCGCGAGCGCCGGGTCGCCGCACCCGACGAGCAGGTCGACGAGATGGCCTGGCGGGCCGCCGAGAAGGCGATCGCGAACGCGGGCCTGGACAAGGCCGAGATCGACTACGTGATCGTCGCCACCTGTACGGCGATCGACCGCTCGCCCAACATCGCGGCCCGGGTCGCCGCCCGGCTCGGCCTCGGCCACCCGGCCGCCCTCGACCTGAACACCGCCTGCTCCGGCTTCAGCCACGCGCTCGCGACCGCCGACCACGCGATCCGCGCCGGCGCGGCCGGCAAGGCGCTGGTGATCGGCGTCGAGAAGCTGACCGACTTCACCGACTGGACCGACCGGACGACCTGCGTGCTGGTCGGCGACGGCGCCGGCGCGGCCGTGGTGGTGGCCAGTGACGAGCCGGAGATCGGCCCGGTGGTGTGGGGATCGGTGCCGGAGATGTCGGACGCGGTCCGGATCGAGGGCCGCGACGGCAAGTTCGCCCAGGCCGGGCAGAGCGTCTTCCGGTGGACCACCACCCAGCTGCCGGTGATCGCCCAGCAGGTCTGCGAGAAGGGCGGCGTGACCCCCGAGCAGCTCGGCGGCGTCGTCCTGCACCAGGCCAACCTGCGCATCATCGACCCGCTGGCCAAGCGCCTCGGCGCGGTCAACGCGGTGGTCGCCCGGGACGTGATCGAGTCCGGCAACACCTCGGCCGCGAGCATCCCGATCGCGCTGTCCAAGCTGATCGAACGGCGCGAGATCCCCGCCGGCGCCCCGGTGCTGCTGTTCGGCTTCGGCGGCGGCCTTTCGTACGCCGGCCAGATCATCCGCTGCCCCTGATTTTTGTCCCTTCTGCCCCCTCCGGCCACGGGGACTCGCCGGGACACACCGTCGGGTGTCCACTTTTTCCGGGCGTGCACGCGGAGCCTGTCGCCGGTGGCCGATCGGTGTTCCGCAGCGCCGCAGGGCCCGCGCATCGGCCGCCTGCCACGGGAAATGGGCTTGCACATGTCGGTTGCACGACCAAATGCACGGGCGTCTGCAAGCGCTTTCGCCGCTCCGGCGAACGGAGTGACCGGTCCGGGGACCGTTCGCCCACAGCACGCCGCCGACCCGCATAGACTCAGGGATCGTGGCCCCGAATTCCGACAAGAACAGCACCGATGCCCGGATGCGCGCGACGCTGGCCGCGGTGGCACCCGGTACCGAACTGCGCGAAGGCCTGGAGCGAATCCTGCGGGGCCGCACCGGTGCCCTGCTGGTCCTCGGCCAGGACAAGACCGTCGACTCCATCTCGACCGGCGGCTTCGAGATCAACGTCGAGTTCACCGCCACCGGCCTGCGGGAACTGAGCAAGATGGACGGCGCGATCATTCTCGACCGCGACATGAGCCGGATGCTGCGCGCCGCCGTGCACCTGATGCCGGACCCGTCGATCCACACCGAGGAGACCGGCACCCGGCACCGCACCGCCGACCGGGTCGCCCGGCAGACCGGCTTCCCGGTCATCTCGGTGTCGCAGTCGATGCACATCATCGCCCTGTACGTCGACGACCAGCGCTACGTGCTGGAGGACTCCGGCGCTATCCTGTCCCGGGCGAACCAGGCCCTGGCCACGCTCGAGCGGTACAAGCTGCGCCTCGACGAGGTGTCCGGCACGCTGTCCGCGCTGGAGATCGAGGACCTGGTCACCGTGCGCGACGTGGCCGCCGTCGCGCAGCGGCTGGAGATGGTCCGCCGGATCGCCACCGAGATCGACGGCTACGTGGTCGAGCTCGGCACCGACGGCCGGCTGCTCACCCTGCAGCTGAACGAGCTGGTTGCCGGCGTCGCGGGAGAACGCGAGCTGGTCGTGCGCGACTACCTGCCGCCCGCGACCGGCCGCCGGCCCAAGACCGCGGACGACGTGCTGCTCGAGCTCGACGCGGTCAGCCCGACCGACCTGCTGGACATCGGCCAGGTCGCCCGGGCCCTGCAGCTCGGCGGCGCGGAGCAGCTGGACGCCGCGGTGACCCCGCGCGGTTACCGGCTGCTGGCCAAGGTGCCGCGGCTGCCGGGGGCCGTGATCGACCGGCTGATCGAGCACTTCGGCCACCTGCAGAAGCTGCTCGCCGCCAGCATCGACGACCTGCAGACCGTCGACGGCGTCGGCGAGAACCGCGCCCGGACCGTGCGCGAGGGCCTGTCCCGCCTGGCCGAGTCGAGCATCCTCGAACGCTACGTCTGACCGGCCCGGCGGGCGTTCCGCGGCGCCGGCTCAGACGATGTTGAAGGCCTGCGCGGCCGAGGCCTGTCCGTCGTAGACGGCCTTGGCCACGTAGGTGCCGGGCTTGGCCTGCGGCTGACCGGGCAGGCAGCCCGGCCCCGAGCGGCGCCCGTTCCAGCCCACGACGCTGGTCGCCTGCTTGCCCTTGGCAATCAGAACGGTGGCCCGAGGCACCGACTGCTCGCACTGGGTGGTGGTCCAGATCTGGTCGCTGCCGGAGGTGATGGTGACCGACAACAGGGTGGGGTCGATCGCGGCCTTGCACCCGGACCGGACCGCGGTGAGCCGGACGGCGAAGTTCAGCGTGCCCCCGGCACTGATCGAGCGGACCGCCGGCAGCACGCTCACCCGGACGTCGCGACCGGAGCAGTCCTTCGGCGGCTCGGGCGTCTCCGGGGTGCTCTCCCGGTCCGACGGCGTCCCGGTCCCGTCAGGGGTCTGCGAGGTCCGGGCCGGGGTTTCGGTTCCGCCGCTCGACGGCGTACTGACCGGGTCGGCCACGGCTCCGGCGGTCCCGCCCGGCTGCGGGCCGTTGGCCGCGGTGTTCTTGGCTTCGTCGCCGCCTCCGCCGAACAGACGACCGAGCAGCACCAGCAGGACCACCAGCACGACGAGCAGCAGCCCCCGACGGAACCAGTAGACGCTGGCCGGCAGATGCCCGACCGGACGGAGCAGGCTGCTCATGTCCGCACCTTAATGTCAGGATTGAGCCCGACATGTCAGACTCGCCGCTCCCCCTCGCATCGGCCTTGCACACCCCAGTCCTGAGCTGGTACGCCGACAACGCCCGCACACTGCCCTGGCGTGAGCCCGACGCCGGTGCCTGGGCGGTCATGGTGAGCGAGTTCATGCTGCAGCAGACACCCGTCGCGCGGGTGCTGCCGGCGTACGAGGCGTGGATGCGGCGGTGGCCGAAGCCCGGTGACCTGGCCGCAGAGGCGCCAGGCGAGGCTGTGCGGGCCTGGGACCGGCTGGGCTACCCCCGGCGTGCCCTGCGCCTGCACGCGGCTGCCACGGCGATCGTGGAGCTGCACGGTGGCGAGGTGCCGCGCGATCACGCCGCACTGCTCGCCCTGCCCGGAGTGGGTACGTACACGGCGGCAGCGATCGCGTCGTTCGCCTACGGCCAGCGGCACGCGGTGGTGGACACCAACGTGCGGCGGGTGTTCGCCAGAGCCCTCGCTGGACTCGCTCAGCCGAGCATCTCCCCGACCGCGGCCGATCAGCGGCTGGCGGTGTCGGCTCTGCCCGACGACGAGCCGACTGCGGCGCGCTGGGCGGTCGCGACGATGGAGCTGGGCGCGCTGGTCTGTACGGCGCGGACTCCCCGGTGTGCCGAGTGCCCGATCAGGAGCCAGTGCGCCTGGGTCCTGGCGGGCTCACCCCCGTACGACGGACCGCCGCGCAAGGGGCAGACCTACGAAGGCACCGACCGCCAGGTCCGCGGCCGCCTGCTGGCCGTCCTGCGCGCCGCACCGGGCCCGGTCGCCAAGAACGCCCTCGACGCCTGCTGGCCCGACCAGGTGCAGCGCGAACGCGCCCTGGACGGCCTGGTCGCCGACGGCCTCGTCGACCCGTTCGCTGACAACCAGTACCAACTACCGCAGTAGCCGGGGACCGTGGACACCAAGTGGGGGACCGTGAACACGGCAGAACCTGTGCGCGGTCCCCACTTGGTGTCCACGGACCCGGCGGCCGGCTGAACGCGGGCATGCTCGAGGCCGGCTTCCCGTCAGGGAGAGCCGGCCTCGACGCGGTCGAGCAGGTGCGGCCTGCTCAGTTCTTCTTGCTGTTGGACGTGGCCGGCTCGTCCTCGTCGCCGAGCAGGTCGAGCGGCATCGCCGGGCTGCCGGACAGCGTCGCCAGCATCTGGCGGACGTTGGTCAGCTGCGCGTTGATGCTGTCCCGGCGCTGCGTCGCGGCCGCGAGCTCACGCTCGGACTCGGCGCGGATCCGCTCCGCCTTGTCCTTGGCGGCGGCGACGATCTCCTGAGCCTGCCGGTTCGCGTCGGCCAGCTGCTGCTGGGCGAGACGCTCGGCCTCGGACCGGGCCCGGTCGGCCTCGCGCTGCACCTGGGCGGCGCGGTCGGTGACGGCGGCCAGCTGCTGCTCGGCCAGCGCGGTCCGGGCGGCGAACTCCTGCTCGACCTTGCCCCGGCGCTCGGCCAGGGTGGTCTCGAAGGCGGCTGCGGCCTGGGCGGACTTGGCCCGCTCCTGCTCGTACAGGGCCTGCGCCTCGCTGCGGCGCGCGTTCGCGTCGCGCTCGGCCTCGTCGCGCATGTCGTCGGCCTGGGTCCGCGCCTCCTCCAGGATGCGGGCAGCCTCGGCGTCGACCTCGCTCTTCCAGTCCAGGGAGTACTGCTCGGCCTCCTTGCGGACCTTCTTGGCGTGCGCCTCGGCGTCGGCGACGATCGCCTCGGCGTCGGTGCGGGCCCGGGTGACCAGGTCGCGGGCCTCGTCGTCGGCCAGCGACAGGATCTTCGCCACCCGCTCACCGAACTCGGTGAACGTCGGCGTCCGGTCCTTGTTGTCCTCCTGCGCGGAGATGACGGCCGACTCGGCGGCGTCGGTCCGGGCCTGCAGCTCCTGAACGTGCCGCTGCAGCTGCTCGGACTGCTGCTGCAGCGCGGTCAGCGAGGTGGTCAGCTCCCGTACGTGCTGGTCCACCTGGGCCGGCTCGTAGCCACGCAGAACGGTGCGGAACGGGGTTGGGGCTTCACTGCTCATGTCTTCGGATGCTCACTTCGGTGGGTGGGTGGATCACACATTGTCACTGACAAGGATCTGGCTGTCACGTCCTCATCCTGGTTCCCCCGTGGAACCCTCGCTGGAGGACATTCCACCATCAACGCGGAAGCCTGGTACAGCGAGTGCCTCGATCACACCCGAAAGCTGGGTGAGCTCCTTGGTGATCTCGTCGCGGCGCTGGTTCAGCGCCGCGACCCTCGCCTCGGCGTCGGCGAGAAGCTTTCGGGCCTGGCCGCGCAGCTCGTCGGCGTGGGCGCGGGCCTGCGCCTCGAGCTGCTGGGCCTCGGCCCGGGACTTGCGGATCAGCTCGTGCGACTGACGCTGGGCGTCGGCCAGGTTGTTGGCGGCCCGCTCGCGCAGCACCTGGGTGCTCGCCTCGGCCTCGGCGACCCGGCGGTTCGCCCGGTCGATGATCTCCTTGGCCTCCGCCTCGGCGGTCGCCTTCAGCCGCTCGGCCTTGGCCTGGGCCTGCACGGTCACCCGCTCGGCCTGCTGGGAGGCGGACTCCAGCGCGGCCTCGGCCTGCGCGGTCGCCTTCTGCGCCGCGGCGTTCGCCTGGTTGGTCTGCTCGGCGTTCTGCCGGGCGATCTCCTCCTGGGTCGCCTTCAGCCGGCTGGTCGAGCGGCTGACCACCCGGCGCAGGTGGGCGCGCTTGGTGCGCAGCAGCTCGGCGGCCTCGGCGGCGGCCTGCTCCCGGATCGCCTGCGCCTCGGCCTCGGCGGTGGCGACCAGCTCGTCGACCGTCGTCCGGGTCCACGCGGTCTGCTTCTCGGCCTCGGCCAGCGCCACCTCGGCGGCCTTGTTGGCCTCCTCGACGATGCGCTGCGCCTCGGCGGTCGCCGTCCGCCGGTCGGCCTCGATGCTGTCGACGACCAACTTGGCCTGCGCCCGGGCGTCGGCCATCAGCCGCTCGTTGGCCGCCTCGGCCTCGGCCTTGCGCCGGGCGAGGTCCTCGACCGCCTCGGTCCGCAGCTTGTCGATCTCCAGCGAGATGGCGGCCAGCTTGGCCCGCTCGGTCTCCTCCAGCTCGGCGGTCCGGCGCTCCAGCTCGGCCCGGTTCTCGCCGCGCAGCCGCTCGATCTCCGCGTGCGCCTCGGCGATCTCGGTACGAGCCCGCTCCCGGGCCGCCTCGACCTCGCGCTCGACGGCGCTGCGTAGGTCGTCGGCCTCGGCCTCGGCCCGGGCGATCAGGTCGGCCTCGGTCCGTACGGCGGCCTGCGATACCAGCGCCGCCTGCTCGCCGGCGTCGGCGACCAGCTGCTGCGCCTCACGGCCGGCCCGCTCGACGCTCTGCGCCGCCGCCTCCCGCGCTTCCCGCGCCTCTTCCAGCAGGTCGTCGGCGTCGGCCTTGATCCGGGCCGCCTCGGCCTCCGCCTCGGCAATCGCCCGGGCGGCCGCCGCCTCCGAGGTCGCCTTGAGCTCGTCCACGGCTGCCTGGGTCTCGGCCCGCAGCTGTTCCGCCGCCGCTTCCGACTCGGTCCGCAGCTGCTCGGCCGCGGCCTCGGCGTCGGCCCGTCGCTTCGCGGCCGCGGCCTCGGACTCGGCCGTCAAGGCGGCCGCCGCGGCTTCGGAGTCGGCCTGCAGCTTGGCCGCCGCGGCTTCGGAGTCGGCCTGCAGCTTGGCCGCCGCGGCTTCGGAGTCGGTCCGCAGCCTCCCGGCCGTCGCCTCGGACTCCGTCCGGATCTTCTCGGCGGCGGCTTCGGCCTCGGCCCGGTGCTCGTCGGCGGCGGTCCGGATCCGCTCGGCCTCCGCCTCGGCGTCGGCGATCCGCCGGGCCGCCGCGGCCTGCGACTCGGCGCGCAACGCGTCGGCGGCGCTCTGGGTCTCCGTCCGCAGCTTGTCGGCCGCGGCCTCGGACTCGCTGCGCCGACGGGCCACCTCCTCGGCGACCTCGGCGCGCAACTGCTCGGCGGCCGACTCCGACTCCGCCTTCAGCCGCTCCGCCGTACCGGTCGCGTCGGCGCGCAGCTTCGCCACCTCGGCGGCGGCCTCGTCGCGCAGCCGCTTGACCTCGGCCTCGGTGTCGGCCCGGAGCTTGGCGACCTCCGCGGTCGCGGTCGCGCGCAGTTGCTCGGCCTCGTCGTTCGCCTCGGCCCGGACCCGCTCGGAGGCCGTCTCGGCCTCGGTCCGCAGCTGCTCGGCCGCGCGCTCGGCGTCGGCGAGCAGACGTTCGGCCGACGCGGTCGCGTCCGCGCGCAGCTTCTGCGCCTCCGCCTCCGCGTCGGCGCGGAGCCGCTCGGACTCGGCCCGGACCCGCTCGGCCTCCTGCAGCGCGGTGTCGTTCTCGTACTCCGCCTGCTCGCGCAGGGTGTCCGCGATCCGTTGCGCCCGCTCCAGCACCCCACCCGCTTGCCGCACGCCAAAGGAACCGGCGTCAGCGACCGGTTCCTGGGTCAACGGCAGACGCGGTGCGTCCATGCGACGAGATGATTCCATCTCCGGCCTCCTCTCCAACAGTCCGGGTCCACTTGGAGCAGTCATGCTCTTACAACGAGCCACATGCCGCTAGGGTCTGCCCTCGATTCCGCACCGGCAGCCACGCTGCACGGTCGAGATGAAGGGGCCGGCGCGCACGGGTAACGTCGTTTTATGCCGCTGCGCGATCTTCCCACCGAAGCGAAGGCAGCGGCGGCGCTGCTGCGAGTGGAACAACTGGAGCGCCGCAAGGCCCTGCGACGGCCGCAGTGGCACGCCGCCGTCCTCGCGAGTCTTGCTGTGGCGGCGGGAGTGGCGGTCCTGCTGCCGGCCTCCGCAAGTACAGGCTGTTACCTCTGGCGCGCCAGCACGCAACCAGTGAGCGGCCGTGGTCCGGCACTCGCGCTGCCCGTCGCGATGATCGGCGTTCTGCTCGTGGATCGCTTGTGCACAGACCGAATCGTGGGGCGCCGACAGCTCCGTGGCTGGGCCGCTCTCGGACTGGGGCTCGCCACTGCAGTGAGCTGGACTGGTCTGGTGGTTCAGGGCCGCGAAGGCTGCGCCACCTCACCGGCTGTGATGGGCACGACCGTCTGCGGAGTCCTCGCGACCGTCGTGTGCGCGCACTGGTCCACCGTCGTCCCGAGGGTCGAGCCGCTGCTCCCAGAGCGGCCGGATGTGCCTTCGGACGAACCGCTCCATCAGTCCGAATTGCGGGCAACCTTTGTCCAACTCGGCGGATTGCTCACTCCGGAGCCGCGCCGGCCGACCGCCGTTCAGCTCCTGACCGCGGCCGCCGCGGCACTGCTGCTCCTGTCGACTCTGCTTCCTTGGCGCGAACTGATCGACCCGGTAGCGCTCGGCCCGGCCGGTCCTGAGGCCGGCCTGGTCCGCTCCCAGCTCTGGGAACTCCCCTACGCCACAACCTGGACCATGCTCCTCGCCACCCTGGCCGCCGGCACCCTCGCCGCGACAATCACCGGGGCCGACCTCGTACTGCGCGCTGCCGCTGCCGCCACCGCCTCTTTGGTCACCGCGGGCACGCTGTACGCACTCATCCAGCTTCCGCCACGCCTCCCCGACGGCGTCGGCTACCGCCCCGCCATTGGTCTCTGGACCGCTCTGGCGCTCGCGATCCCCCTGTTACTGCTCGCAGTACTGCTCTCTCTCCGCCGCCCTCGCCACCTCGCAGTGGTCGCCACGTCGGCGTCGATCGGCGTGCTCGCGGGTCTGCTCGCTCCCGACGCCGCAGCGCCGCCGTACGAGCCGGAGGTGGTCGCCGGGGTTCCACATCGCCTGCTCGACCTCAATGGCGGCCAGCTGGAGGACCGGCTGGGAATGCGCGTCGCCATCGGCACGTCCGACCCATTGGACTCCCTCGCCGGCAACCTCGACGGTACGCCGGGCGAGTGGCTGCTCGGCCGGACCGGGTCGGAGGGCTCCACGGTGTTCGCCTACGGCGACGGAGTGGCACTTCCACAGGTCGCACTGAGCCATGGCGTCACCCCGCCCGCACTGCTCGGTGTCTCCGACCACCGGATGCTCTTGTTCGCCGGTGGCGCCGCCAACCACCCTTGGGCCGTCCTGTCCGTCCCACTGAGCCTGGTCACCGCAGACATCAGCCTCAGCCACCGAAACCCCGACGGCACGTACTACGTGACGCCAGGCATCGACGTACTCGCCACCGGCACCGGCCCGGCGTTCAGCCATCGCACTGCGGACCGTTCCGTCGTCATCTGGGCGTCCAACAGCACCTGGCAGATCCCAGCCGACCAACTGCGCGCCGGGCTGAAGCTGAGCGACTTCCTGGTCGCGCCCGGCCCGGGTGCTGCCGGCAACGCGGTCTCCAGTGGTCCCGACGGCACTGTCGCCTGGCGGACCGGCCGGACGGGCCTCGCACTCCGCAGACCGGGCTCTCAGCCGCAGCAGCTCACCGGGATCGCTCCTGCGGGTTGTCCGCTCAGCCGTGACCCGGTCAGCTCGTCAATGACCGTCGAGGCGTTCGCGGTCGACGTGCGAGGCAACCTGTGGCTCAGCAGCAGCACGTCGACGGCCGTGATCACCCCGGACGGCGTACTGCGGCCGCTGCCGCGCAAGACCGCCGGAGTGGAAAGCATCGAGGCCCGGGCTGACGGATCGGTCCTGGTGGGAGTCTCGCCGGGCGGCGGTGACCAGGTGCTGCTCATTCCCGACGCGGCCGCAGCAGCCGCGTCGTACCCGGCTGCCCCCGAGCCGACGTCGCGCTGCGATCGCCGTACGCCCGCGGCCGGCAGTACGCCGTACTGGATGAACGCGGGAGTTGCTGGGCGGGGGCGTCGATGAGCGAGACGCGTGCGCGCCGGCTCGGCGGTGACCCGGCCCAACTGCCTGGGGAGCTTCCTGACGAGGAGCTGCCGCGCAGACTCGACCAGCTCGAGCGCCGGCTCACGGTGGAGCGGCATCGGTGGTTCGCCAGGGCCACACTGCTCGCCGCTCTGCCAGCTGGACTCGCGTTGCTGCTCCCCTGGATCTTCAGCCGTCGACTCGGCCAGACGGTCTGGCAACTCGGCCTGGAGGCGCAGCCGGCTCTGCTGCTGACCTGGCTTGCCGGGCTGGCCGCAGCGGTCGTCGCGCTGTGGGTGCGCCCCGGTCGAGTCGCCCAAGCGGCTGCAGTCCTCACCGGCGTGATCGCACTGCTCTACGTAGCAGGTGGGTGGCAGGCGAACACCGCCAGCGCGCTCAGCGACACCTGGCCAGGTCCAGGGCCAGCGATTGCTGTCGTCACCGGGGTGATCTGGCTCCTCTGCGCGACGGCACACCTGATCGCGGACCGCCAACGTCCCAGCGCACCCGACGACGAAGCGCTCGCCCAGGCCGTCCTTCGTCTTCGCCAGAACCGCTGACGTTCACCCGCGAGAGGGAGGCCAACCCCTCGCAGGACGGAGCCCTCCGAGCCCGGTCCGGCCGCACGGTGGAAGCACACGACACCGGAGGACCGCATGACCATCACAACTCCACGCAGCGACACCCGCAGCAGCACGATCCGTCTGCCGGTCGCCGTCGCCTGCCTCTCACTCCTGTACGGCGTCCTCGGGCTGGCCTGGTTGCTCGGCATGGACGGATACCCGTTCGGGCCGGTCCCGCCCGACGGCGACAAGCTTTCGCCGTTGGCGTTCTTCCCGGAGCAGGTCGGCGCAGGTCTGGTCGCGGTGCTCGGCTTCCTCGGCGTACCGGCGGCGCTGGGCCACACGCAGACGGGGTGGACGTCGTCGGCGTACCGGCCGCTGCTGGTGTTCACGGCGCTTCAACTGCTGGTGTTCGGGGTGCTTGCGCCGAGCATGACCGTCATCGTCATCACCGGCTATCTGCTGGTCCTGGTCGGGCTGCCAGTGGCCTTCGGCTTCCTGCTGGTCGGCGCTTGGCGGCAGCGGACCACCCGGGCCCTGCTGCTCGGCGTACTGGCATTGGCCGCGGTGCTGGAGCTCACCACCGGGCTCTTCGACTGGCAGGCGTTCCGGGAGTTGGGAGCGGGCGTGGCCAGCATCCCGGAGAAGGTGGGGACTCGGCCGCTGTTCGTCTTCGGGGCGTTCCTGCTGGGCGGCGGCTGGGCCGTGCTCGGCGTACGGGGACTGCGGAGCGCCCGTGGTCGCTGCGTGCGGTGCGGACGGCCTGGTGCCTGGTGGACCCGGCCGGAGGTCGCTCGCCGCTGGGGCTGGTGGGCCACGGTCGTGGCGGCGCTCTGCCCGATGCCGTACGCGCTGCTCCGGATGACCTGGCTGCTGCCGAACCCCGTCGGCTTCGACGCCGCCACCCTGGAGGCCGAACCCGGCATCAGGCTGTTCGGGCTCGGCCTGGGACTGATCGCCCTGGCCGCCGGAATCGTCACCCTCGGCCTGATCCGCCCGTGGGGCGAGATCTGGCCACGCTGGATCCCGTTCCTGGCCGGCCGCCCGGTCGCGCTCAAGGCGGCCATCATTCCGGCGGCTACCGCGGCGACCCTGCTGCTGGTCGGAAGTGTGTCCATGGGTCAACTGCTCTGGTCGCCCGAGGTCTCCCTGCTCACCAACCTCGGCCACCTGCTGCTCTTCCCGTTCCCCCTCTGGGGCGCGTCACTGGCCCTGGCGACGGCGGCGTACTACTACCGCCGGCGTACGGCGTGTGCGGTGTGCGGGTGATCCGCCCGCCCCACGCAGGCCCTCGCTCGCTGGCACCAAGTAGGTGACCGGGCGCGAGGAGCCCGCGTGGGCGACGAACCGGCCCTGCGCCGGCCACCACGGCCGGCGCAGGGATCGGTCAGCGGAGTGCCGTGGGCGGCGGGGTCGGCTTGTTGTTGGTCCAGCCTGACTCCAGGCCGACCGTCTCGCGGCTCTTGCCGCCGCCGTGCTCACTGCTGAGGAACTTGCCGGAGACCGGGTCGATGATCAGCCTGATCGTCAGCCAGGCGGACGGGAACGAGAACTGCACCGCCGTTCCCTTGCGGCCCAGCGCATCAGTCACGTTCTGCTCGACCTTCGCACCGGGCAGGCCGGCCAGCAGCCGCAGCGCGGCGGCTCGCACCTTGGGCGGCGCGGGCGTCTCCTGCAGCAGGCCGGCCGCCATGCTTGCCAGGTACGACGTGTTGTCGGCGGCGGCAGCCCGAGCGGCCTTGTCCTTCAGCAGCCGCGCGCGCAGTGCTTCCGGAGTGGTCGGCAGGGCCAGCACCTCGCTCAACGGCACGCCGGCGGCGCCCAGCGCGTGGTACCGGTCCGCCTCCTCCGGCAGTTCCAGCAGCTCGCCACGGGTCGGCGTCGACCGGATGATCTGGTCCTTCGGCACCACCGTGTCGGTCTTGCCGAGGTTCCAGCTGGTCGGCGACCCGTGCCGTCGCCAGGCGGCTTTGTCGGCAGCGGTGGCCGGCTTGGCGCCGAGCGACCGGGTCCCGCGGTACGCCGTACCGCCGGCGCGGCCGGTCCAGGTCTCGGTCACCATCGTCTCGCGGATCTTGTACGGGTCCTTGCCCTGGTTGACGGCCAGGTCCCGGGTCCAGGCGACCCGGACCCGGAAGTACTGGCCACTGGTCGGCTCGGCGCGCTCGGCCGCCGCGGCCGCAACCAGCAGCACCTGGCCGGCGGTCAGCGCACGGACCGGCTCGGACGCACCAGGAGCGGACACCGACGGCTGGCCGGGCGGTGTCGCCGCCTCCTGACCGGAGTTCGGGGAGAGCAGCAGCGGCGTGGCCAGGGCGGCGAGCGTGACGGTCGCCGCGACGGCGGTCAGGCCGGCCCCGGTGAAACGCCGGCGCCGGGCCGCCTGCCGGGCCCGGCCCAGGTCGGCGGAGACGTCGGCGTCACTCACCAGCGGCTCCGGTCCCGCGGCCTCGTCGAGCAGGTTCTTCAGGTCGGTCATCGTGCGGTCTCCAATGTGTCCAGGGGGTCGGCAACGAGGTCGCGCAGTTTGTCCAGGCCGCGGGCGGTCTGGCTCTTGACCGTGCCTTGGCTGCAGCCCATCAGGTCCGCCACGGTGGCGACGTCCAGGTCGCTGAAGAACCGCAGGACCACGACGGCCCGTTGGCGCTTCGGCAGCTGGGCGAGCGCGTCGAGCATGACCAGGCGTTCCTCCGGCCGGCCCTCCGGCGCGGACCCGGACTGCGCCGTCGCGACCGGCCCGGTCAGCCGGCCGGACTCGGTCACGTCGTCGCTCAACGTCTCCCGGTGCCGCCAGAACCGGCGCTTCTCGTCCAGGAACACGTTCACCAGGATCCGGTCGGCGTACCGGGCGGCACCGGTGCGCTGGTCGACAGCGCTCCACTTCAGGTACAGCTTGGTCAGGGCGGTCTGCACCAGGTCCTCGGCCCAGTGCGCGTCGCCGGTGGTCAGCAGTCGGGCGACGCGGAGCATGCGCCCGCGATGGGCGGACACGTAGCGCGAGAATTCTTCGTCGCGGTCGTTCGGCACCAACGTCCTCCGGTTCGTTTCGGCGCTTCCTCACGGGTAATTACCGGTTCGGCGCACCACCCGGTTGCATCGGCACCGACGCGCTCCCGAAACGCCGAAGGGCCCCGCGGACTGGTGTCCACGGGGCCCCTCGGGTTCAGCTGGAGTCAGCGACCGGTCGAACCGGTCAGCTGTCCTGTACGCCGGTACCGCCGCCGGCGAGCTCGGTGAGCTCCAGGTCCGGCGCGCTCTTCTGCGTGCCGGTGAAGGTGAAGTACTCCGGCAGGCCGTCCTCGCCGACCGTGCCGGCGGGAGCGGCGTCGACGAGCACGATCTGGCCGGGACGCAGTTCCCCGAACAGGATCTTCTCGGCGAGCACGTCCTCCACGTCGCGCTGCAGGGCGCGGCGCAGCGGGCGAGCACCCAGGACCGGGTCGAAGCCACGGTCGGCGACCAGTGCCTTCGCCGCCGGGGTGAGCTCGATGCCCATGTCCTTGTCCTTCAGCCGCTCCTCCACCTGCGCGATCATCAGGTCGACGATCTTGACGATCTCGTCCTTGCCGTGCTGGTGGAAGACCACGATCTCGTCGACGCGGTTCAGGAACTCGGGGCGGAAGTGCTGCTTCAGCTCCTCCGTCACCTTCGCCTTCATCTTCTCGTACGAGCCCGAGGCGTCGTTGGCCTGGGAGAAGCCCAGGCTGACGGCCTTGGCGATGTCCCGGGTGCCCAGGTTCGTGGTCATGATGATGACGGTGTTCTTGAAGTCGACCACGCGGCCCTGGGCGTCGGTCAGGCGACCTTCGTCCAGGATCTGCAGCAGCGAGTTGAAGATGTCCGGGTGGGCCTTCTCGACCTCGTCGAACAGCACCACGCTGAACGGCTTGCGGCGCACCTTCTCGGTCAGCTGGCCACCCTCTTCGTAGCCGACGTAACCGGGCGGGGAACCGAACAGCCGGGAGGCGGTGTGCTTCTCGGAGTACTCGGACATGTCGAGGCTGATCAGCGCGCTCTCGTCGCCGAACAGGAACTCGGTCAGCGCCTTGGACAGCTCGGTCTTACCGACACCGGACGGACCGGCGAAGATGAACGAGCCGCTCGGCCGGCGCGGGTCCTTCAGACCCGCACGGGTCCGCCGGATCGACCGCGACAGCGCCTTGACGGCGTCGGTCTGGCCGACGTACCGCTTGGCCAGCTCCTTCTCCATGTCGAGCAGCCGGGAGGACTCCTCCTCGGTCAGCTTGAAGACGGGGATGCCGGTCGCGGTGCTCAGCACCTCGGCGATCAGCTCCTCGTCCACCTCGGCCACGACGTCCATGTCGCCGGCCTTCCACTGCTTCTCCCGCTCGGCCTTCGCGTTGATCAGCTTCTTCTCGTCGTCGCGAAGACTCGCCGCCCGCTCGAAGTCCTGGGCGTCGATCGCCGACTCCTTCTCCCGGCGCACGTTCGCGATCTTCTCGTCGAACTCGCGCAGGTCCGGCGGAGCGGTCATCCGGCGGATCCGCAACCGGGCGCCGGCCTCGTCGATCAGGTCGATCGCCTTGTCCGGCAGGAAGCGGTCGGAGATGTAGCGGTCGGCCAGCTGCGCGGCGTTCACCAGCGCGGCGTCGGTGATGGTCACCCGGTGGTGCGCCTCGTAGCGGTCACGCAGGCCCTTGAGGATCTCGATCGTGTGCGCGATCGAGGGCTCGGCCACCTGGATCGGCTGGAACCGGCGCTCCAGCGCGGCGTCCTTCTCGACGTACTTGCGGTACTCGTCGAGCGTGGTGGCGCCGATGGTCTGCAGCTCACCACGGGCCAGCATCGGCTTCAGGATGCTCGCGGCGTCGATCGCGCCCTCGGCCGCGCCGGCCCCGACGAGGGTGTGGATCTCGTCGATGAACAGCACGATGTCGCCGCGGGTGCGGATCTCCTTGAGCACCTTCTTCAGGCGTTCCTCGAAGTCGCCGCGGTAGCGCGAACCGGCCACCAGGGCACCCAGGTCGAGGGAGTAGATCTGCTTGTCCTTGAGGGTCTCGGGCACGTCGCCGCGGACGATCTGCTGGGCCAGACCCTCCACGATCGCGGTCTTGCCGACGCCCGGCTCACCGATCAGGACGGGGTTGTTCTTGGTCCGCCGGGACAGCACCTGCATGACCCGCTCGATCTCGGTCTCGCGCCCGATCACCGGGTCGAGCTTCGATTCGCGGGCGGACTGGGTGTAGTTCCGGCCGAACTGGTCGAGCACCAGGGAGCTGCTGGGCGCACCCTCGGCGGGCGCGCCGGCGGACGCCGTCTCCTTGCCCTGGTACCCGCTCAGCAGCTGGATGACCTGCTGACGGACCTTGTTCAGGTCCGCTCCGAGCTTGACCAGGACCTGCGCGGCGACACCCTCACCCTCGCGGATGAGGCCGAGCAGGATGTGCTCGGTGCCGATGTAGTTGTGGCCCAGTTGCAGGGCCTCACGCAGGGAGAGCTCCAACACCTTCTTGGCGCGAGGGGTGAACGGGATGTGCCCGCTCGGAGCCTGCTGTCCCTGGCCGATGATCTCCTCGACCTGAGAGCGGACAGCCTCCAGCGAGATACCCAGGCTCTCGAGAGCCTTGGCGGCGACACCCTCACCCTCGTGGATCAGGCCGAGCAGGATGTGCTCGGTCCCGATGTAGTTGTGGCTGAGCATCCTGGCCTCTTCCTGAGCCAGGACGACTACCCGACGGGCGCGGTCCGTAAATCGTTCAAACATCGCCAAAGCGCTCCTTGCCTCAGAGGAGTCGGACGTGCCGTGTAGGCCGACCCCCGTACATGCATGCTAGTCCCCGGCTCCGACAGGCTCGCTCTCAGCGAACAAGCGACGACCTCTCGGCCGGCCGCCCACTGGGGATCACAAGGGAACAACCTCCGGGCCGTTCCGGGTGTTCCCGGCGCGCCCGGTGTTCGCCACCAGCGAATTCGTGCCGGTGGTTGCTTCCGCAGGGATCCGGAGCGGATCCGCCCGCGGATGTGTCCACATCGTGAAACAACCGGAATGCGGACGGTCCCGGCGCCAGAACTGGCACCGGGACCGGCTCAACCTTGGACTGCTACTTGGCCTCGTTGTACGCCGCGCGCACCTCGGCCGAGATCCGGCCGCGCTCGCTCACCTCGTAGCCGTTCTCCTTGGCCCACGCCCGGATGTCCGCGGAGTCGGTCGCCGACCGGCCACGGCCCCGCGCCGTGCGTCCGGTCGTGCCACGGCGCCCGGCGACCTTGCGCCCCGCGCCGACGTACCCGGCCAGGGCGTCGCGCAACTTGGCGGCGTTCTTCTTGGACAGGTCGATCTCGTACGTCGTGCCGTCCAAACCGAAGGTCACGGTCTCGTCGGCCTTACCGCCGTCGAGATCGTCCTCGAGAACCACCTGGACCCTTTGCGCCATCGATGACAGTCCTTTCCGCGCCCGTCACCGGGCACAATCCCCCTGCCGTTTTGGTTTCCTCCTGATTTGTACCGCACAAACCCTGGAGTTGTCATTCAACAGGCGGAATGTGGAGGAAAGATGTGACTTAACCGGCAGCCCGGACCGGTACCGGCACTGTTCGTGACGAAGGGTATTCACGTCACTCCGTGTTACCCGGCGGACGAAAATAGGGCCCGGGAATTACCTCGGCGGTTGTTGTGGTATGCAACAGCCACCCGGACCCGTTTTCGGCTCACTCCGGACGCAGCAGCGGGAACAGAATCGTCTCCCGGATACCGGCCCCGGTGAACAGCATCACCAGCCGGTCCAGACCCATCCCCATGCCACCGGCCGGCGGCATGCCGAACTCCATCGCGCGCAGGAAGTCCTCGTCCAGCTCCATCGCCTCGGGATCGCCGGCGGCGGCCAGCAAGGACTGCGCCACCAGGCGTTCGCGCTGGATCACCGGGTCGTTCAGCTCCGAGTAGGCGACCCCGAGCTCGACGCCGTTGATGATCAGGTCCCAGGCCTCGACCAGGCCCGGCCGCTCGCGGTGCGGCTTGGCCAGCGGCCGCACCGACTCCGGGTAGTCGCGCACGTAGGTGGGCTGGATCAGCGTGTGCTCGACCAGCTTCTCGTAGATCTCCAGCGCGATCTCACCGGCATTCCAGCCCGGCTGCAGCTCGACCTCGTGACGCTCGGCGATCTTGATCAGGGCGGCCGCCTCGGTGCTCGCGTCCACCTCCTCGCCGACCACTTCGGAGACCAACTCGAATAGCGTCGCGTGCCGCCACGGCTGGTCCAGATCGATGGTGGACCCGTCGCGCGCCGTGATCACCGTACGACCGACCGCGCGGGCCGCGTTCCGGATCAGTTCCTCGATCAGCACGGCCATCGAATCGTAATCACCGTAGGCCTGGTAGGCCTCGATCATCGAGAATTCCGCGGCATGGGTGGAGTCCAGGCCCTCGTTGCGGAACGTCCGGCCGATCTCGTAGACCCGGTCGACACCGCCGATCATCGCCCGCTTCAGGTCCAGCTCCAGCGCGATCCGCAGCAGCATCTCCTGGTCGAAGGCGTTCAGGTGGGTCCGGAACGGCCGAGCCGCCGCCCCGCCGTTGGTCAGCTGCAGGGTCGGCGTCTCGACCTCGACGAAGGTGTGGGCGTCGAAGGTGGCCCGCAGCGACTTCAGCACCGCCGCCTTGGTCCGGACCATGTCGCGCGCCTCCGGGCGCACGATCAGGTCGACGTACCGCATCCGGACCCGGGCTTCCTCGCTCAGCGGGTTGTGCTCGTTCGGCAGCGGCCGCAGCGTCTTGGCGGCCATCTGCCAGCCGGCCGCCTGCACGGAGAGTTCGCCGCGCCGGCTGGTGACCACCTCACCGTGCACCGAGATCAGGTCACCGATGTCCACCAGCGCCTTGAACCGGGCCAGCTCCTCCTCGCCGACGTCGGCCAGCGACAGCATCACCTGCAGCTCGGTGCCGTCGCCCTCGCGCAGCCGGACGAAGCAGAGCTTGCCGGTGTTGCGCAGGAAGATGACCCGGCCGGCCACCGCGACCTGCTCGCCGGTCCGGGTGTCCGGGGCGAGGTCCTGGCCGTCGTACCGCGCGCGCAGGTCCTTGAGCAGGTGCGTGCGGCGGACCGCGAGCGGGTACGGCTGCACCCCCTCTGCCAGCAGCCGGTCACGCTTCTCCCGGCGGACCCGCAGCTGCTCAGGCAGGTCGTCCTGCCCGTGGTCGGGGGTCACCGGGGTCTCACGTGGCTCAGTCATAGGGCAAAGGCTAGTGACTGACCACCTTCGAGACCGAATCGTTTCTCGCCGCCCCGGGCTCCCGGCGCAGCGCCGAAAGCACCGGCACCACCATCACGACGGCCAGCAGGACGCAGGCCGCGCCCGAGGCCAGGAACGTCCCGCGCGGGCCGAGCAGGGCTCCGGCGGCACCGCCGAGCAGCAACGCCACCAGGCTGCAGGCCCGGGTGGAACCGGCCAGGGCAGCGATCACCCGGCCGCGCAGTGCCTCCGGCGTACGGGTCACGACGAGGGTGCTGGTGCCGGTGTTCAGCACGCCCGCGGCGAAGCCCATCCCGACCGCGCCCAAAGCCACCAGGACCAGGATCTGGGTGAGCCCCATGAGCAGGGCGGCCGCACCGATGAGCGCCGTCCCGGCGACCACTGCCAGGGCGCGGGCTCGGTCCGCCCCGAGGCGGCCCGTGCACCAGGCACCGGCGACGGCGCCGACCCCCTGACCCGCCCCAATCAGGCCGTACCCGACCGGACCGAGCCCCAGGTCGCCGGTGAGCAGGTAGACCTCCACCACGTTCAGCGCCTCCGCCGCGAGGATGAACAGCCACAGCCCCGGCACCAGCACCCGGAGCAACTGGTCACCGAGCAGACTCCGCACACCCGCCAGAGCTCCTCCGGCGTACGCCGGTCCGCCCGGATCCGGGCGCCGCCTGGTCCGCACCAACCAGGCGACGACGGCCAGACCGAGGAAGGTGGCGGCGTTGACCAGCAGCGCACCGGTGTCGCCCTGCCAGGCCACCAGCAATCCGCCCATCCCCGCGCCCGCGATGGTCGCGACCCCGGTCAGCGCTTGACTCGCACCGGTCGCCCGGCCGATCAGCTCCTCGCCGACGATCCGGGGAATCAGCGCAGCCCAGGCCGGACCGGCCACCGCTTGCCCGACCTGCAGCACGCAGACCAGCGCCAGGGTGGCGGCCAGACCGTCCGCGAGGGCGAGCCCGGCACCGGCCGCCGCCTGCAGCAGCGAGGCCGAGACCAGGACCGTCCGCGAGTCGAGGGAGTCCACGATCCGCCCGGCGAACGGGACCATCAGGACCGTCGGCAGCGCGAAGGCCAGCAGGAGCCCGGTCATCGCGAACGAGCTGGGGCCGCTGTCGGCCGAGACCCGCAGGGTGAGCGCCACCAGCGCCACCGCGTCCCCGGCGTACGAGAGGGCGCGGGCCGGCAGGACCAGCCGGACGTCAGGCCGGGACCACAGTGAACCGTGAAGTGGTTGCTTCATAGTTATGAAGTTAATGCTTCACATCAGTGACCGTCAACAGGGGCTACGCTAGGCCCGTGGCGGCGAAGAAGAAGCGGGTCGTACTCACCGATCCGCGCGCGATCCGGGCGCTGGCCCACCCGGCGCGGCAACGCATCATCGAGGAGCTCTACAGCGGCCGGGTGCTGACCGCGACCGAGTGCGCCGAGCTGGCCGGACTCACGCCGTCCGCGACCAGTTACCACCTCCGGGCGCTGTCGCGCTGGGGCGTCATCGAACGCGCCGACACCTCCGCCGACGGCCGGGAGCGGCCCTGGCGGGCGCCGGCCAAGAGCCTGGTCATCTCGTCGCAGCCGACCGTCGCCGGCCGGCTGGCCCGCCGGGCGATGGTCCGGACCGGGGTGAACCGGCTGCTCGAGCAGTTCGACGAGCTGCCCGACGACGACCCGTGGGACGACCTGGCCCAGCTCAGCCGGGGCAGCTTCTGGCTCACCCGGGCCGAGACCGAGCAACTCGGCAAAGACCTGACGGCTCTGCTCGACCGGTACCGGCACGGCCGCTCACAGACCGACCACCCGGCCGACGCCCGCCAGGTCGGCACCCTGCTGGCCGTCGTCCCGCTCGGCAAGCCGCCGGCCGACGCGGGTTAGGCGGTCAGCGGACCCGGATGACCAGGCTGGGGGTCGCGGTGCCGTAGACCGGCGTGCCCTGGTACGTCGTACCGGGGACCAGGAAGCGGTAGGCGAACGTGCCCGGACGGGTGGCCCGGAAGCTGATCTCGGCCCGTCCGTTGCGCATCGGGGTACCGCGCACGTTGCCCCAGGCCCGCCCGTTCCAGAACTGCAGCATCGCCGTGCTGTTCACCACCGGCCGGACCACCACCACCGCCTTCACCACGGCGTTGCGGTTGTGCACGTTGCCGCCCGCGTAGCCCGCACCCTGGATCAGCAGCCTGGTCCGGGTCAGGAACGCCTTGCTGCTCGACGCGCTGGACAACGCCCCGACCCGGCTGTTCAGCGGTACGTACGCCCGGTACGAGCGGGTGGCGCCGGTGTTCACCCGGACCTGGAAGTGTCCGCCCGGCTGGGTGGTGGACCGGCCGGCCTGGACCCAGGGACCGCCCGGGCGGTTCTGCGCCAGCATCACGACCGGCAACCCGGCCGACGTCGTCTGTTGCAGCGAGCAACGAGCTCCGCCGCAGCTGACCTCCTGCTGGATCGTCCGGCCACGGATCAGCATCTGCTTGCCGAACGTCCACAGCGTCGGCACGGCCACCGAGGTCGCGCTGGTCCGGCCGGCGATCTCGGCCCCGGTCAGCGAGGCCCACTCGTTGCGGGCGCGGAGCTGGAAGTAGTACGGCGGCCGGACGTTCTTCAGCACCAGCCGGGTCTTCGTGGTGGCCGCGCCGACCGGCCGGAACGGCTGCCCGTTGCTGCCGATCACCGGCGTGTACGACTGGCTGCCGGCCGGCAGGTCGAGCGGGTCGCCCGGGGTGAAGTCCTGCGCCGGCGGCGGCACCCGCCAGGTCACCACCACGTTGCGGCCCTGCGGCGTCGCGACCGCCTCAGCCGGCCGCAGCGGGCCGTCGGTGTCGAACATCGGCGACCGGGCCGGCTTGCTGGTCACCCCG
Organism: Kribbella flavida DSM 17836; assembly: GCF_000024345.1. Taxonomy (NCBI): domain Bacteria; kingdom Bacillati; phylum Actinomycetota; class Actinomycetes; order Propionibacteriales; family Kribbellaceae; genus Kribbella; species Kribbella flavida. The sequence continues at coordinate 6,903,000 of NC_013729.1, forward strand.
CCCTGCGACGTACCGATCGCGACGGCGACCCGGTAGTTGCCGTCGGCCGGGAACGCCGAGGTGGGGATCGCCCAGGAGTTCTGCGCGTCGGCCGGCAGGTACTTCACGTACGACGGGCTGGTGGACACCACGCCCTCGATCGAGATCCGGTTCGGCGCGTTGTCGTCGGTCCAGCTGACCTGGACCGCGCTGCGCGACTCGTCCCAGCCGACCGTCACCCCGGTCGGCACCGGGTCCGACGTGCACGCCGTCAGCGCCGTCACGGCGAGCAACAGGCCGGTCACGACGGCAAGCGGCGACCGTACCCCGCTCATCGCACCTCACCTGCCTCGCGGACAACCTGAACCGCGTTGACCATACATAGTTGACACCCCGGGCTGCCTAGCAGGAGGGCCGAATCGTGATACTCCCCACCCGGATCTGCCGCGCCCGCTTCGCCGCCGCCGACCGCGCCGTGCTCGCCACCACCGGCTCCGACCTGCGCCCGCACCTCGTCCCGGTCACCTTCACCCTGACCGACGACGTGGTGGTCGTCGCCGTCGACCACAAGCCGAAAACGACCCGCAACCTTCGCCGCCTCCGCAACCTCACCGAAAACCCGAAAGCCACCCTGCTCGTCGACCACTACTCCCCCGACTGGACCCACCTGTGGTGGATCCGAGCCGACTGCACAGCCGCCGTCGTACCGACGCACCCGACCGACGGCCTGGCCGCGAAGTACCCCCAGTACGCCGAGACCTCACCAGCCGGCCCGTTCATCGTCGCCCACGTCGACCACTGGACCGGCTGGTCCGCGAGCTAGCTGGTCGCGAGTCTCCGGCGTCTCAGGAAGCGCGACGAAACCGAAGGGTGCTGTCCGCGCGTCTTGTTGCAGTCGAGGAGGTGGGGTGACACTCGGTCCAAGCACTCCAACCGGGGGGGGATCGCGATGGCCTTCATCCGTACTGCCGAGGACGGCGAGTTCTTCGAGCACAACCGCGCGCCGGCGGGGCACGTGCCGAACTTCGTGCGGACGTTCGCGGCGCGGCCTGCCGTGTACGACGCGTGGAAGCAGCTCAACGGGGCGATCAAGACGTCCATGGACCTGCGGCGGTACGAGCTCGCCACGCTGGCGGCGGCGACGGCGTTGAGATCCAGCTACTGCAGCCTGGCGCACGGGCAGGCGCTCGCGGAGCAGTTCTTCACCGCTGACGAGGTCGCCGGCCTGGTGGTCGGCGAGCCGGCTGATCCGGTCGACCAGGCCGTGATGGCCTTCGCGCGGAAGGTCGCGGTGAGCGCCGACCGCATCACGCAGGCAGACGTCGATCGCCTGCTGGCGCTGGGACTGTCCGACGAGGACGTGCTCGACGTCGCGCTCGCGGCGGCCGCGCGGTGCTTCTTCAGCAAGACGCTCGACGCGACCGGCACCACCCCGGACGCCGCCTATCGCTCGCTCCCCCAGCAGCTTCGGGAAGCGCTCACTGTCGGGCGTGAGATCGAGCAGCCCTGAGCTAGTGGTTGCGGGCGAACGCCTGGTGCAGCCCGAGCAAGGGCAGGAACGGCTCGTGGTGGGTGATCAGCGTCGACTCCGGCACGATCAGCGCGGCCAAGGCGCCGGTGGCGACCACCGGTACTGAGCCGGGAGCCAGCGACTGCTCGATGAGGATGCGGGTGACCAGGCCGTCGACCAGCGCGGTGAAGCCGAAGATGGCGCCGGACTGCAGGGCTTCGACGGTGTTCTTGGCGAGCGCGGCACGGGGGCGGACGAGTTCCACCCGGCGCAGTTGGGCGGCGGCTTCGCCGAGGGCGTCGGTCGCGGTCTCGATGCCCGGCGCGATGGCGCCGCCGACGAAGGCGCCGGCAGGGTTGACCAGATCGACCGTGGTCGCCGTACCGATGTCGACGACGACGCAGGGCGAGCCGTGGCGGTTGACCGCGGCGAGCGCGTTCGCGATCCGGTCGGTGCCGACCTCGCGGGGGTTGTCGACCAGCACGGGCAGGCCGGTCTTCACGCCCGGCTCGAGCACCACGCTCGGCAGGTCGGCGTAGTAGCGCGCGACCACGTCGCGCAGTTCGTGCAGGACGTGCGGAACGGCCGAGCAGACCGCGATGCCGGCGACCGGCGCCTCGCCGGCCAGCAGGCCGCCGAGCAGCACCGCCCACTCGTCCGCCGTACGGCGTGGGTCGGTGCCCACCCACCAGTGCCGCTTGACGGCGCCCTCGAAAACCAGGCCGACGAGGGTGCGGCTGTTCTCGACGGCGACGGCCAGCAGCATCAGGACGCGTCCTGCAGGTCCAGGGCGAGATCGAGGACCGGGGCGGAGTGCGTGAGCGCACCGACGGCGAGGAAGTCGACGCCGGTTTCGGCCACTTCCCGGGCGACCTCGAGGGTGAGTCCGCCGGAGGCCTCGAGCCGGGCCCGGCCCGCGATCTTCTCGACGGCTTCGCGCAGCTGCTCGACCGGCATGTTGTCCAGCAGGATCAGGTCCGCACCCGACTCCAGCGCGATCAGCGCGTCGTCGACGGAGTCCACCTCGACCTCGACCGCGATCTCCGGGTACGCCTTGCGCACCAGCCGGAAGGCCTCCGCCACCCCGCCGGCCGCGATCACGTGGTTGTCCTTGATCAGCGCGGCGTCGGACAGCCCCATCCGGTGGTTCTGCCCGCCACCGCAGCGTACGGCGTACTTCTCCAGCGAGCGCAGCAGCGGCATCGTCTTGCGGGTGTCCCGGATGACCGCGCCGGTGCCCTCGACCGCGTCCACCCAGCGCCGGGTCAGCGTCGCGACGCCGGACAGGTGGCAGACCAGGTTGAGCATGGTGCGTTCGGCGGTGAGCAGCTTGCGGGTCTTGCCGCGCACGGTCAGCAGCACGTCGCCGGTCCTGACCGCGCTGCCGTCGGTGACGGAGTGCTCGATCTCGACCTCGTCCGCACCCGCGACCAGCCGGATCACCAGTTCGGCGATCTGCAGGCCCGCGACCACGCCGTCCGCGCGAGCGACCAGCTCGGCGACCGAGATCTGCTGCTCGTCGACGGTGGCCGTCGTGGTGACGTCGACACCGCCGGCCAGGTCCTCCTCGATGGTGGCCCGGACCAGGTCCTCGACCCACCGCCTGTCGAGCGTGTCATCCATGGCGCTACTTCCCCTCTGATGCTTCCTTCAGTGCCACGAAGGCCGTGGCCGGCCGGGCGGACCGGCCGTCCCCCGGCAACGTGAGGTCCAGATTGCCCGACCAGCGCGCGTCGTCGCGATCCGGGTGGTCCTCACGCCAGTGCGAGCCGCGGCTCTCCTCGCGCACGGTGGCGGCCGCGACCAGGGCCGACGCGACCGTCGCCAGGTTGGTCGCCTCCCAGCTCGGCGTGCCGGGATCGGTCGCCGGCTGCTCGATCAGCTTGCCGAGCCGTTCGCCGGCGTCGGCCAGCCCGGCCGCGCTCCGGATCACCCCGGCGCCGACCGTCATCACCCGCTGCAGCTCCGGTACGACGTCCGCGTCGACCAGGCCGGGGACCCGGTGGTCCACGGCGAGCTCGCGCAGCGGCGGCAGTTCGGCGGCCAGCGAGTCGGTGATCCGGCGGGCGAAGACCAGCCCTTCCAGCAACGAGTTGGACGCCAGCCGGTTGGCCCCGTGCACGCCGGTGCAGGCGACCTCGCCACAGGCGTACAGGCCGGGCACCGAGGTCTGGCCGTGCAGGTCGGTCCAGACGCCGCCGGACGAGTAGTGACAGGCCGGCGCGACCGGGATCAGCTCGCGGACCGGGTCGATGCCGTGCGACCGGCAGGACGCCAGGATGGTCGGGAAACGGACGCGCCACTTCTCGTCGCCGAAGTGCCGGGCGTCGAGCAGCACGTGATCTTTGCCGGTAGCAAGCATCTGGCGCATGATCGCCTTCGCCACCACGTCGCGCGGCGCCAGGTCGGCGAGCTCGTGCCGGCCCTGCATGAACCGGTTGCCCTCGTGGTCGACGAGGAACGCGCCCTCGCCACGGACCGCTTCGGACACCAACGGCTGCTGGCCTTTCGCGCTCTTGCCGAGCCACAGCACGGTCGGGTGGAACTGGACGAACTCCAGGTCCCGCACCTTCGCGCCGGCCCGCAGCGCGAGCGCCATCCCGTCGCCGGTGGACACGCTGGGGTTGGTGGTCGCGGCGTAGAGCTGGCCGAGGCCGCCGGAGGCGAGGATCACCGCGCGGCTGCGGATCGCGCCGACGCCGTCGAGCTGCCCCTCGCCCATCACGTGCAGGGTGACGCCGGCGACCGCGCCGTCCTCGGCCCGGAGCAGGTCGAGCACCAGCGCGTGCTCGATGATCCGGATGTCGTCGGCCCGGGTGACCGCCGCGACCAGCGCGCGTTCGATCTCCGCGCCGGTCGCGTCGCCGCCCGCGTGCGCGATCCGGTTGCGGTGGTGGCCGCCCTCGCGGGTGAGCGACAGGTCGCCGCCGGCCAGCGTGTCGAACCGGGCACCCAGAGCGATCAGGTCCCGGACGGCGTCCGGCCCTTCGGTCACCAGCGCCCGGACCGCCGCCGGGTCGGACAAGCCGGCTCCGGCCACCAGGGTGTCCTGCAGGTGCTCCTCCGGCGTGTCCTCCGGATCGAGCGCGGCCGCGATCCCGCCCTGCGCCCACTGGGTCGATCCCGACGCGACGACGTCCTTGGTCACCACCAGCACGGAGCCGAACTCACGAGCCTTCAGCGCGGCCGTCAGCCCGGCGATGCCCGAACCGATCACCACCACGTCGACGGTGTCGGTCCAGCCGGGTTCAGGCGCCGCCAGGCGCTGCGGTACCGGAGGCGCGGAATGCACAGTCATCCCGCGACGGTATCAATGCTTGTCACCGCAAGGTGATGGAAATGTTGTCGATGAGACGGGTGGTGCCGACCCGGGCGGCGATCAGCATCCGGGCCTCGCCGGGGCCGATCACCGGGCCCAGATCGGGCGCCCGCAACGCCAGGTAGTCGATCTTCACCGAAGGTACGGCTTCCAGCTCGGCGTGGGCCGCGGCCAGCACCGCGTCGGGGCCGTGCATGCCCGCCTTCGCGCCCGCGGTGAGCGCGCGGTACAGCACCAGCGCCTCGTCCCGCTCGGTCTCGTCGAGGTAGCGGTTGCGCGACGACAGGGCCAGGCCGTCGGGCTCGCGCACCGTCGGCACCGGCACGATGTCGACGTCCCAGTCCAGGTCGCAGACCATCTCCCGGATCAGCGTGAGCTGCTGGTAGTCCTTCTCACCGAACAGCGCCAGGTCCGGCGAGGTCAGGTGCAGCATCTTCGCCACCACCGTCAGCACGCCGCCGAAGTGGCCCGGCCGGACCATGCCCTCCAGCTCGTCGGCCAGCGGGCCGGGGTGCACGGTGATCGACGGCTCGTTCGGGTAGAGCTCGTCGCGGGACGGGTTGAAGACCAGGTCGACGCCTTCGGTCTTGGCGATCGCCAGGTCGCTGGCCAGCGTGCGCGGGTACCGGTCGAAGTCCTCGGTCGGCCCGAACTGCAAAGGGTTCACGAAGATCGTCAGCACCACGCTGCCGTCCGGTCCGACCCGTTCCCGGGCCTCCGCGAGCAGCGCCGCGTGCCCGTCGTGCAGCGCGCCCATCGTCATCACGACCGCCCGGGGGCGGACCGCCGCGGCCGCCCGCAGCTCGGCCTTCGTCTGGGTGAGTCTCACCGCGGTGCCTCCCGTGTCCGATCCCGCTCCGGCGCCTGTTGCCGGTCCAGCAGTTCGGCGTACCGGGTGGCGGTGGCGGCGTCGATCCGCCCGTCGTCCGTCACCCGTTCCACCGTGGCCCGGGCCAGCTCGGCGTACGTGCTCGCCGTGCGGCCCCGCAGTACGGCGAGATGGGCAGCCACCGTGTCCACGTCGCCGCGTGCGATCGGCCCGGTCAGCGCATCATGACCGGACCGCAGCGTGTTGTCGAGACTTGCGGTCAGCAGCGGGCGAAGTGTGCCCGCGGGATCCGCGATCCCGGTCTCCCGCAGCAGGTCGAGCGCCTGGGCGACCAGCGTGATCAGGTGGTTCGCGCCGTGCACGATGCCCGCGTGGTAGAGCGCGCGGTGCTGCTCGCCGATCCACTGGACCGAGGCGCCGAGCCCTTTCACCAGCCGCTCGACGAGGTCCTCGGCCGCCGGCGGCGCCGTCGCGGTGAACACGACGCGGCGCAGGTCGACGGCTCCGCCCGGGAACGTCATCGACGGGTGCAGCGCGACCGGGACCGCGGCGACGTCACCGAGCACGGCGGTCCCGTGCGCGCCCGACAGGTGGACGACGTACTGGTCCGGTGCCAGCGGCAACGTGGCCGCCACGGTCCCGATCCGGTCGTCCGGTACGCCGAGCAGGACGACGTCCGCGCGGGCGGTCACCTCGTCCGGCGGCAGCACGGGGACGTCCGGGAGCAGCTCGGCGGCCCGGTCGAGCGAAACCCGCGAGCGCGCGCTGACGCCGGTGACGGGATACCCGGCCGACGCCAAGGCTGCTCCCAGGGCGCTGCCGGCCCGCCCGGCTCCGATGATGCCGATGCGTTCCATGTCCACTCTCTACGTTCCAGTCCCGTGGTGCGGGTACCGGACGATTGGTGCGGTTGGGGTCAGCGTAGTGCTCATCGGTGGAATGTGGTGGAGTCGTGGGTCACAGGTGGGAGCATGAGGCGTGAGCAGATTCGACCCCGTCTGGCCTGAGCCGACCGGACCGACCGCGATCCTGGTCGCGCTGCCGGAGCTCGCCGAGTTCACCGACCGCTGGCGCTCGGTCTCGTACTCCGCCGACCGGCCCGATCTGCCGCTCAGCGAACGGGTTCCACCGCACGTGACGGTCCTGGTTCCCTGGGTGACCGACCCGTCGCCGGACGACGTCCAGCGGCTCACCGACGCGGTCGCGGACGTGATCCCGTTCGAGGTCTCGTTCTCGTCGGCCGGCCGGTTCGAGGACGGTACGGCGTGGCTGCTGCCCGAGCCGTACGACGAGATCCTTGCCCTGACCAACGCCGTGCTCTTCGCCTTCCCCGAGTGCCCGCCGTACGGCGGCAAGCATCTCGACCCGCACCCGCACCTGACCATCTGCGCGGCCGGTCAAGGAGGGCCGAAGGTGGTCGCCGAGGCGGAGGAGGCGCTCGCCGTCGAGCCGCCGCCGGCCGTGCTGCTGGACGACCTGACCATCTGGCGCGAGGGCGAGGACCGGGTCTGGCAGCTGATCGGCTCCGTCCCGCTCGGGTCCGGTGCGTAGCTTCCGGGAGGCCTGGGACGAGGCGCTGTACGGCTCCGACGGCTTCTACCGGCGGGAACGACCAAGCGCCCACTTCCGGACCTCCGTGCACGCCTCGCCGCTGTTCGCCGCCGCGGTGGTCCGGCTGGCGCGGGAGATCGGCGCGCGGCAGATCACCGACATCGGCGCCGGTTCCGGCGAACTGGGCAAGGCCGTCGAGGTCCTTGCTCCCGAGCTGACGGTGACCGGCATCGAGCTGGACGACGTGCTGCCGCCGGCCCTGACCGGGCTGGTGATCGCCAACGAGTGGCTCGACAACGTGCCGTGCGAGCTCGCCGAGCTCGCCGACGACGGCGTACCACGGTACCTGCTCGCCGATCTCGGTCCGGGTGAGGTTGTCGAGGGCAAAGATCTGGCCTGGCTCGAGCGGTGGTGGCCGTTGGCGGAGCCCGGCGACCGGGCGGAGATCGGCGTGACGCGGGACGCGGCGTGGGCCGACGTGGTGTCCCGGCTCGACGACGGACTCGCCGTCGCGATCGACTACGGACACGTCCGGGCCGGCCGGCCGGCGTACGGGACACTGACCGGTTTTCGCGGCGGACGGGAGTGCGAGCCGGTGCCGGACGGCTCCTGCGACATCACCGCGCACGTGGCGCTGGACTCGCTGGGCGGCACCATCACCACCCAGCGGGACGCACTGCGTGCCCTGGGGGTCTCAGCGGGGCGTCCGAGCCAGGAGCTGGCCCGGACCGACCCGCTGCGCTACATCGCCGAGCTGTCGTCCGCCGGCGAGGCCGCTGAGCTGCTGGACTCCGCCGGGCTCGGCGCGTTCGGCTGGGTCTGGACCGGGAGCGGAGCGGACGTCGTACGGCGTGCTTCGCGGGCTCTGGTGGTCTGAGCCTCCAGCAGGTTCGCTGCGTCGGCTGGGTCGCGGTGCAGCGCGATGGCGTCGGTCGGGCCTTGCGGTGTGTCGACGTGCACGTTGGCAAGGCGCAGGCGGCGCTGGAGAGGCCCCTGCTGGACCCGGACCGACTGGGTCTTGTGGTGCAGCACCACGGAGGTCTTGCGGCTCACCCAGCCTCGCTGAGTCACCAGCACCTGGTCGTCGGCGCCGTAGGCGAGATAGCGCCAGCCGATCGGCCGCAGCCACCTCGCGCGGCGCGGAGCCCGGTGCAGCTCGATCTGAGCCAGGTCGAACCCGGGAAGGACGCGCGCGAGCACACCCGCGACCTCGGTGCGGGTGCCGACCGGGAGCAGCTGGACGCCGTTCTGCTCCTCCTCGCCGTCGCCTGACACGCCGCCGACGACACCGGCGATGTCCAGGTCGACGCGGGACCAGTTGAGGCGGCGCCAGATCAGCGGCTCGGTGATCAGCAGGCCCTGGACCCGTCCCGGCGGGACTGTCTGCCGCTGCAGGTCGAACAGGCCGCGCTTGGTGCGCAGACCGTCGCGGGTCTCGTGCAGCGTGAACTGGTGGTTGCCGACGACCTGCTTCCAGATCGGCTGCACCACACCGAGCAGCAGCGGCAGACCGGCGAACAGACCGACGTGGAACTCGAACACCGTGGTAGCGACGATCAGCCAGATCAGACCAGCCAGACTGCCGAGCACAGTGGACGACAGCAGCGTCGCGCCGAGCAGCCGACCGGTCGGAACGACCAGCAGCGGCGGCGACTCCTGCTCCGGAGCCTGCAGCGTCTCCTCGGCGGCCTCCCGGCCCTTGGCGCGGACCAGCAGGGTGCCGCGCAGCTTGGCGGCGTCCTCGGAGGTGAAGTAGCTCAGCTTGCCGTCACTGCGGCTGCCGCCGGCCACGTCCATCCGCAGCTCGGCCATGTTGAACAACCGCGCCACGAACGGCTGGGCGACGTCGATCGCCTGGATCCGGTCGAAGCGGATGATCCGGGTCCGCCGGAACAGGAAGCCGCTGTCCACCCGGACCGCGTCCTCGGTCAGCTGCCACTTGGTGAACCACCACGACAACGCGCCCAGCGCGATGCCGCCGACCAGCACGCCGAGCAGGGCGAACCCAGCGATCCTGAGGTTGCTGCGCAGGCCCTCGTTGTTGACCATCGCGAGCGCCGCGACGACGAAGTACCCCCAGCCCTTCACGAACGGGGTCAGCGGGTGCAGCCGGTCGCCCTCGCGCTCGGTCACCGGCACGGGCTGCGGCTGGGACTGCGGCTGGAGCTGGGACTGCGGCTCCGGCTGAGGCTGGGGCGGTGGTGCGGCCGGCTCGGTCACAGGCCCCACGCCTGCGCCTGGCCGAGCGCGGACAACCTGTCGCGCAATCGGCTCGCCTCGTCCGGGAGCAGGCCCGGGATCTTCGCGTCCGTCGCCGGGGTGGCGGTGTGCAGCTCCACCGTGGCGATGCCGAACGACCGCTCCAGCGGACCGGCCGCGACGTCGACGAACTGCATCCGGCCGTACGGCACGACCACCAGTTGGCGGAACAGGATGCCGTGGCTGACCAGCAGCTCGTCCTCGCGCTCGGCGTACTTCCAGGACTGCTGGTTGCGGCCGATCATCCGCCACGACCAGGCGAACCCGGCCAGCATCAGCAGCAGCCACAGACCGCCGTACAGCCAGTCGACCGTCAGCCCGAGCACCAGCAGACCGGCGATCGCGAGCAGGCCGAACGTGATCGCCGCGGTCACCCGGCGGACCGCCGCGAGCTTCGGTGAGACCGGCGTCCAGCTGACATCCGACGGTGCGAAGAGGTCGTCCACGGGTCAAGCCTGTCACGTCCGTGGTCCCGGTTGCGGGACACTGGGAGACATGAGTGCGGAAAGAGTCGTCGGAATCGGCGCCGGAGCGGCCGGGCTGGACCCGCTGTACGAGCGCGGCGGCACCGGTACGGGCTCGGAAATGCCGACCACCGACATGGTGCTCAACATCGGCCCCCAGCACCCCGCCACGCACGGCGTCCTGCGGTTGCGGCTGACCCTGGACGGCGAACGCATCGTCGGCTGCGAACCGATCATCGGCTACATGCACCGCGGCGCGGAGAAGCTGTTCGAGGTGCGCGACTACCGGCAGATCATCGTGCTCGCGAACCGGCACGACTGGCTGTCCGCGTTCTCCAACGAGCTCGGGGTGGTGCTGGCGGTCGAGCGGATGATGGGGCTGGAGGTGCCGGTCCGGGCGGTCTGGATGCGCACCCTGCTGGCCGAGCTGAACCGGGTGCTGAACCACCTGATGTTCCTCGGCTCCTACCCGCTGGAGCTCGGGGCGATCACGCCGGTGTTCTACGCGTTCCGCGAGCGGGAGACGATCCAGGCGGTGATGGAGGAACTGTCCGGCGGCCGGATGCACTACATGTTCAACCGCGTCGGCGGGCTGAAGGAAGACCTGCCGTACGGCTGGCTCGGGCGCGCGTCCGCCGCCTCCGCCGCGGTCCGGAGCCGGCTGCCCGACATCGAGAACCTTGTCCTGGGCAACGAGATCTTCCGGGCCCGGACGGTCGGCGTCGGCCGGTTGTCGCCGGAGCTGATCGCGGCGTACGGGGTGTCCGGGCCGATCGCCCGGGCCTCCGGGGTGGACGCGGACCTGCGGCGGGACGAGCCGTACCTGGCCTACGACGAGCTGGCGCGGGACGGCGTACTGCGGGTGGTGACGCGGTCCGACGGCGACTGCTTCGGGCGGTTCGCCGCGTTGCTGGAGCAGGTGAAGGTGTCGCTCGACCTGATCGACGCCTGCCTGGACCGGCTGGCCGCGATGCCCGCAGGGCCGGTGAACGTGCGGCTGCCGAAGATCCTGAAGGTGCCGGAGGGGCAGACGTACGCCTGGACCGAGAACCCGCTGGGCATCAACGGGTACTACCTGGTGTCCCGCGGCGACAAGACCCCCTGGCGACTGAAGCTGCGGTCCGCCAGCTTCAACAACATCTCGGTGCTGCCGGAGATGCTGCCGGGCACGATCGTGGCGGACATGATCGCGATCCTCGGCAGCATGTTCTTCGTGGTGGGGGACATCGACAAGTAGGCCGGCTTTCCGTACGCCGGGTTGTGCGGGCCTTCGTTCGGGTGGTCCAGCCCGATGCGCGGCTCCTTTGTCGGTGGTGCAGGTGATCCAGCCCACGCGCGGCTTCTTCGTCGCCGTGCTCCCACCCACCCGGTTGACTGCCGCTGTCGCGCGGCCTCCGGCGCTGTCGCACGCCCTCGGCACTATCGCGCGAACTTGGCGCTGTCGCATTGAACCGACAGCTTCGGCGCTGGCGGGTAGCGTCCGGACCTGCGGACGGCGCGGGAGGGCGGCCTGGCGGCCTACCACTGCTGGCTGGCGGGAGGCGATGCAGGCGGCGTCCGCCGACGGATGGGCCAGGAGGCGCGATCCGGCGATCGTGCTTCGAAGCTATACGTTAAGCTCATATTTGCTACATTAAGTGGGTTAGTGGTGCAAATATGACTCATTAAGCTTCAGGAGCAACCATGCCGCAGACTCGTGGGATTCCCAGGCCCGTCAGTCGCGCGCTGGCTGATATCGGCAGCCACTTGGCGACGTGGCGGCGCCTGCAGCAGTTGACCGCCGGACAGGTCGGTGATCGCGCGGGTGTTTCCAGGGCGACGGTGCAGCGTCTGGAAGCCGGCGACGGCGCAAGCCTGGAGAACACGCTTCGCATCGCCCGAGCGCTCGGCGTCATGGACCTCCTGGTGGCAGCAGTCGATCCCTACAGCACAGATGTCGGTCGTCTCCGAGCGGACCAAGAGCTGCCACAGAGGGTCCGGCAGCCTGGACGCAAGCGAAGGGACGGCGATGCCGAGAGCTAGCAGACGCCCTGCCATCCAGCAGACGGTGGCCGCGACCGGCGACCGTCTGCCGCCGAAGGTCGACGTCTGGGTTCAGATCGATGGCAGAGACGTGTTGGCAGGTCAGCTCAACTCCCACTACGGACGCGGCGCAGAGTCCGCCACCTTCCTGTACGACCCGGGGTATCTCGCCGATCCGTTGGCTTATGACCTCGAGCCGGCTCTGCCCCGGGTCGCCGGCGCGCTCCACACCGCTGTCGGGGTGTCGCTGTTCCACTCGTTCGCCGACAGCTCACCTGACCGTTGGGGCAAGGTTCTCATCACCAAGGCGGAGCGGCAGCGCGCGCGCACGGCAGGCGCCACTCCTCGAACTCTCAGCGAGTTCAGCTACCTCCTCGGCGTTCGCGACGACCTTCGTCAGGGAGCCGTCAGGTTCGCCTTGTCCGGGACCCGGACGTTTCTCGCCGACGACGTCACCGGAGTTCCGGCGCTCGCGGAACTGCCCGACCTGCTGAACCTGGCTGAACGGACCGAGGACGACGACGCTGACCTGGAGGCGATTCGCAAACTGGTCCGCGCGGGCAGTTCGCTGGGTGGCGCGAGACCCAAGGCTCACGTTCGAACCGAGGACGGCGCGATCGCCATCGCGAAGTTTCCGAGCCGGTCGGACGCATGGAACGTGATGGCTTGGGAGAAGATCGCCTTCGACCTGGCGTCCGCCGCGGGCATCGCCGTACCGAGATCGCAATTGCTGAAGGTCGCCGGGCGGCATGTGCACGTCATCGACCGTTTCGATCGGGCCGGGCGGCTGCGCATCGGATACATCAGCGCGATGACGATGCTCGAGGCCAAGGACGGCGACACGGGAAGTTATCTCGACATCGCCTCAGCCATCGAGGAACACTCGATCGCTACCTCTCGTGAACTGCGCGATCTGTGGAGGCGGATCGTCTTTTCCATCCTGATCTCCAACCTCGACGACCATCTGCGCAACCACGGCTTTCTCCGCACCACGCACAACGCCTGGAGTCTGTCGCCCGCCTTCGATCTCAATCCGGATCCGTCACCCGGCGCGAAGTACCTTTCGACTGCCATCAACGACCGCGACACGGACGCCAGCCTGGAGCTGGCCTTGGACGTCGCCGAAATGTTCCGTCTCAGCCAGACCGAAGCACGTGAGGTCGTTGCCGAGGTTGCCAGAGCCACCGCGCGATGGAGCGAGGTCGCCGCGCGGTACGGCCAGACCACACAGCAGATCGACGACATGTCGCCGGCGTTCGAGCATTCGGAGGCCCACGCCGCGCGTCATCAGGCGAGCTGATTCCTACGACGCCGCCCGCAGCGGCCAGAACACGCTTCGCGTTGAGCTCGGAAATCGGCGCGGCCCGCCCGGCCGCTAGCATCCGCCACCATGAGCGCCTCCTCCATCGAGCAACCCGCTGACCTCGAGCTGGTTCGGACCTCCTACGACCGGGTCGCCGACAACTACGTCGAGATGAACCTCGGGGACATCACCACCTATCCCTGGCTGCGGTCCGCGATGGACGGGTTCGCGGCCTCGGTGCGCGGGCTGGGGCCGGTGCTGGACGTCGGATGCGGGCCGGGCGACGTGACCGCCTACCTGGCCGAGCACGGGCTCGACGTCTCCGGGGTGGACCTCTCGCCGCGGATGATCGAGCACGCGCGGCGGCTGTACCCGGGGCAGCGGTTCGCCGTGGCGTCGGCCACCGAGCTGGAGCTGGCGGAGTCGTCCCTCGGGGGGATTCTCGGGTGGTGGTCACTGTTCAACCTGCCGCGGCACGTTCTTCCGTCGGTGATCCAGTCCTTCGCCCGCGCGCTGGTACCGGGCGGGCAGGTCATCATCGCGACCCACAAGGGTGACGGTGAGATCGTGCGGACCGAGGCGTACGGCGCGGTGCCGGTTTCCTGGACCACCTACCTGTGGCAGCCGGACGACCTCTGGGCCATCTTGGCTGCGGCGGGTCTCGAGCCGGTGGCTGAGCTGCGGCTCACGCAGAGTGTGGCGGGCGTTCCCTCGTTGGTGCTCGTTGCGCAGCGCAACGGGCAGTAGCTGGAGCTGCGAGGGTCAGGAACGCGTCGCCTGCTAGATCAACGGGAGCAGCTCCTCGGCGATCCCCGGGGACAGCGCGATGGTGGCGCCGGAGGCGACGTCGTGGGGTGAGCCGTCGACGTCGACGACGATCGCGCCGGCCTCGCGGGCGATGATCACGCCGGCGCTGGTGTCCCAGGGCTTGTTGCTGAACATGATCGACGCGTCGAGGCTGCCGTCGGCGACCAGCGCCAGGTGCAGGGCCGCCGTACCGAGCATGCGGATGCGTTGCACCCGCGGGACGAGCAGGTCGATCAGGGCCGTCCGCGGGCGGTTCCTCGCGGCTGCGTCTGCGCCGACGGCGAAGTCGCCGGCCATCACCAGGGCCTCGGAGAGCTGCTCGCAGCGGCTGACCCGGATCGCCTCGCCGTTGCGGAAGGCCCCCAGGCCCTCGGCCGCGGTGTAGCGGGTGCCGAGGCGCGGGAAGTGGAGAACGCCGAGGCGTTGCGACGTCCCGGCGACCAGGCCCAGCGAGATGCCCCAGAGCGGTACGCCGTGGAGGTAGTTGACGGTGCCGTCGATCGGGTCGAGCACCCAGGACAGCTCCCCCTCGCCCGGATGAGCGCCTTCCTCCTCGCCGAGAAACGCGATCTGCGGCGTCTCCTTCGCCAGGTGCGCCCGGACCGCCTGCTCGACCGCGATGTCGGTGTCGGAGGCCATGTCGCGGTCGCCCTTGGAGTGCACAGCGCCGGGCGGGCGCGACTCCACCAGGTCAGCGGCGATCGCCACCGCCCCTTCGGCGATCTCCAGCAGGCGCGGCAGGTCGGTCACGGGACGACTCCTCGGCAGAACGGTCGGCGTACCAGCAACCTAACCGAGCGGTGGGAAGACCTGAGCCGCCGGCAGCCCGTCCAGCACCTTCTGCAGCTCCGGCGTCACGTCGCCGTGCAGCTGCAGCAGCGTCATGTCGGCCAGCGCGAAAAGCTGCGCGAGCAGATCGGCCACGTGCTCGTTGTGCCCGATCGCAGCCGCCGCGTCGGTGTACTCCTCGAGCACCACCACGTACCCCGGTCCCTGGTACCAGTCGTACTTCAACGTCCCGGGCTCCTCGGCGACCCGAGCCGCCAACGCCCGGACGACCGCCGCGAAGTCCTGCTCGCGCCCGTCCCGGACGACGAACTCCACCCGCACCAGGATTCCCATCCCAACCTCCACTCACCCGCCGGCCGGCTTCAGCCCCCGTAACCAATCCCGAACCACCGTATAGTCCGCTGCCCGAAGCCCATGCCGGGGATCCACCCGATGCAGCAAGGCAGGCGCCGCAGACCGCCTGTGCACCCAGACCTTGTCGCGGTCGGTGATCTCGTCGTCCAGCCAGGCGAACGCACGGCCGTCGGCCCAGGCCAGCAAACCTGCGGTCTTCCAGTGGATCGAGCCGATCGATTCGGCATCCGGCCACTCGACGAAGGGCAGCTCCGGCAGGCCGAGACGGGGAGCGATCACCTCGTTCGCCTCTGCTCCCCAGGTCGTCGCCCACACCAGGTCGCAGCCGAGCGCGGTCAGTCGGGCGCCGTGTGCTGGATCGAGCCGGGCGAGCAGTGGATTGCCGTCAGCGCCGGCCGCGCCGTACGACGGGTAGGGCGAGGGGCCGCCGAACGGGATCAGCGGACCGTCGACATCGAGGAAGAGTACCGGGCGCATCCCTCGGACCGCGTCCGCACTGAGCGTCAGGACGCCGCGAGGCCGCGGAGTTTGAGGTCGACGACGGTGGGGGCGTCGGCCTGGGAGTGTTTGTCGCCGGCGGCAACGACCGTGGCGACCTCCTCGTCGATCTTGTCCAGGCGCTGGTCGATCTTGTCCAGCCGGCGCTGCATCAGGTCGACGAACTCGGCGTTCTCGACGACGCGGGCGCTGGTGATCCGGGAGTACTCCTGCGCCACGTGGGCGCGTTCGTCGCTGTGGGCCAGGCGTTCGACCAGCAACTGGTGGCGGATCAGCAGCGAGGCGCCGATCGCGATCATCACCGCACAGACGGCAGCCGCGCGCAGGATCCACGCGTTCTGCGAGAACAGCGCGACACTGACGGCCAGACAGATGACGATCAGCAGACTGTTCGCGACGGTGAGAACGGTGGTCCTGGTTCGACGGCGGCTACCCCTTGACCCCATGGACCGACATGTTAGGGGGTCTCTTCGGGGTCTTCGGGGATACGACACGCACGTTCGAGCAGCAATCCGGCCGTGACGACCAGCACTGAGATCACCGCCGCCAGTCCGGCCGTGATCACCCGGTTGCGCGGCCCCGAAGAACTCACCGCGTCCAGGAAGGATAACGCGAACCCTGCGTACACACCGGTGCACAACGCACCGACGAATGCGCTCGCTTTTCCGAGCAGCAGCAGGAAAACCGCGCGCGACGGCTCGATCCGCTCCCGGCGGACCTGGATCCGCTGATGGGTGTTGCGGGCGGCGGCGAACAGCAGCGCGGCCAGGAACGCCCAGGCGACCAGTGTGAGCAACGACACCGTCGGCGCGACCCCGCCGCCGGACTCGATCGCCTGCACCATGGTCAGCCCGATCGCCGCCCCGAGGACGGCGATCGCGACCAGTAGCCAGCGCGACGTCGGCCGCACCGAGCCGGGACGGGGCGGCTCCTGGCCGGAAGCCCTGCCCGGCCCGGGACTGCCGGACACCACTACTGCAGCTCGATGGTCAGGTCGTCGAGCTTCCTGACGCCCTCGGTGCCCACCTGGGCCAGCAGGTCGGCGACCGGCCCGACCCCGGGCAGCTCGGCGTCCGGCTCGATGTCCAGCCAGGGCGCCAGCACGAACGCGCGCTCGTGCGCCCGCGGGTGCGGCACGGTCAGCTCGTCGGTCTGGATCGTCTTCTTGCCGTAGGTGATCAGGTCGACGTCCAGCGTGCGCGGCGCTCCCGGCACACTGCGCTCGCGACCGAACGCCTGCTCGACGGCATGCGCGCGGTCCAGCAGCGTCTCGACGGCCAGCGTGGTGTCGGCCAGCAGCACGACGTTCAGGTACGGGCCGGACTCCTCGGGCCCACCGACCGGCTGGGTCTCGTAGACCGGCGAGACGTCGACGACCACGACGTCCGGGGTGTCCCGCAGAGCGTCGACAGCGCCCTGCAGGTGCGCCTCACGGTCGCCGAGATTGCTGCCGAGCGACAGGATCACCTGGCGGATCGGCTTCAGGCCACCGCTGAGGGTGTCCGCGTCGATGACGTGGGGACTAGGGGTCTCAGTCACGAAATCTCTCCGGGTTTGCGCTGCACGGTCAGGACAACATCGTCGAACGGCACGGTGATCGGCGCCGAGGGTTTGTGGATCGTCACCGCGGTGCCGGTGACCCGCGGATCGGCCAGGCAGACGTCCGCGATCCGCTGGGCGAGGGTCTCGATCAGGTCGACCGGGTCGTTCTCGATCGCCGCGTGCACGCGTTCGGCGACGACGCCGTAGTTCACGGTGTCGGCCAGGTCGTCCGAGGCGGCGGCGGGCCGGGTGTCCAGCTCGAGGCGGACGTCGACGACGAACTCCTGCCCGTCGGCCCGCTCGTGCTCGAACACCCCGTGCCGGCCGAAGCCACGGATACCGCGGATCTCGATCACGTCAGGAGGCATCACGGGACCGCTCATTCCGCCTCCTCCTGTGGACCCCCAGACGACAGTACCGGGGAGGCATGGTGGATCCACAACCGCCAGCCGGAAGAAGTTCGCCGGAACACGTTGGTCGCGAACGCCTTGCCACCGGCGAACCCCTCCTCCGGGGCCCCTTCACCCGACGACAGGACATTCTCCGTACACGTGACGTAAGCCACGTCTTCATCCACGCGTACCTGCACGTCGGTCAGGAAGAACTGGATGTACGGCGTGTTGGCGAAGATCATCGCCCAGGCCCGCATCATCTCGGAGTACCCGGAGATGGCCGCGTTGCCCGGGTGGATGCAGACCGGGTCGGGCTCCGGCAGCCAGACCGCCGCCATCAGGTCCAGGTCGCCGGCCTCGAACGCGTTGTAGAACGCCGTGTTCGCGGTCAGCACGGCGTTCTCGCCCGACGGCTCCGCCCGCCGCGCTCCCGGCTGCTCCTCGGTCATACCGCTCCCCACCTGCTCGCCACCCGGACCGCGTCCACACTCGGTGCCACCGCGTGGGCCCGGACGCACCAGGCCCCGCTCGCGGCAGCGAGGGCGGAGACAGCAGCGCTCGCGTCGTCTCGTCGTACGGCCGGCCTAGGCTCACCGGTCTCCTCGTCGGCGAGCAGCCTACCGAGGAACGCCTTGCGGGACGCACCGATCAGCAGCGGCCGCTCCAGCACGGCGAACTCGCGCAGCCGGCGCAGCACCTCCCAGTTGTGGTCCGCGTTCTTCGCGAACCCCAGGCCCGGGTCCAGCGCGACCCTGGCCAGGTCGATGCCGGCCGCCGCGATCGCCTCCAGCCGGACCGCCAGCTCGGCGACCACCTCGGCCACCACGTCGTCGTACCGGGCGCGGTCCTGCATGTCGGCCGAGTGCCCGCGCCAGTGCATGCACACGTACGGCGTACCGCGGTCGGCCACCAGCGGCAGCATGTCGGGATCGGCCAGTCCGCCGGACACGTCGTTCACCATCACCGCGCCCGCGTCCAGGGCCAGCGCGGCCACGTCGGCGCGCATGGTGTCGACCGAGATCAGCGCGCCGTCGGCCGCCAGCGCCTCGATCACCGGCAGCACCCGGCGGATCTCCTCGGCCGGCGCGGGCCGCTGCGCCCCGGGCCGGGTGGACTCCCCGCCGACGTCGAGCAGGTCGGCACCCTCGGCCAGCAGTTCCCGCCCGTGCTCGATCGCCGCGGACGGCTCGAACCACTCCCCGCCGTCGGAGAACGAGTCCGGGGTCACGTTGACGACACCCATCACCAGACAGCGGTCCGGCGTGGGCAGTCCCTGAACATGACTCGGTGGGGCAGTTCGCACTGGACCACCGTAGTGGTCCCGGCCGAACCGCCCCACCTAGGTACCGGGCCCCCATCAACTCCCGGGCGCCTGCCGGGGGTCGCTAACCCAGTACCAATGAGGCGCCGCTTGCTGCCAGCGCCTCACCGATCGGTTGGGAGTAGGACTCGTTCGCCTGGCCGCGCTTCTGCAGGCACTCGCCGCTGATCAGCGCCGCGCCACTGGTGATGCCGAGCGCGTAGCCGCTGGTCAGGTTGGCGCCGCCGGAGTCGCCGGTCTGGACGCAGGCGGTGTGCTTGTACATGCCCTTGACGACCTGGTTGCTGCCGTAGTTGACGGTCACGTTCTTCGCGACCACCCGGCCGCAGGTCCAGCGGGTGGTCTTGCCGGACTTGCAGACCGAGGCGCCGACGGTGACGCCGGTCTGGCCCTTGATCGGTACGTCGGTGTCGCCCCAGCGCTCGACGTAGCCGCGCTGGTCCCAGCCGTCGATCACCGTGACGGTGCCGAAGTCGTTGCCCGGGTAGCTCGAGCTGCGGGTGTCGCCGAGGATGTAGCCGTTGCGGGAGAACGACGGCTTGCCGGCCGTGCAGTGCCCGGCGGTCAGGAAGATTCGGGTGCCGTCGTCGGTCCGGGCGTTGAAGCCCAGGGAGCAGGTGTACCCGGTGTTCTTGTCGACCTGGAGCCCGCCGAGCAGACCGAAGTCGTCCTGGGTGGTGGTGAGCTCGCCCGGGGACGTGCGCACCGTGACCCGGTCGCCGTTGGCCTGGGCGCGGCGCAGGAACCGTTTGGTGATCGCGTCCCGGGCGCCGGTCGGCACGGTGACCACGACGGTGCCGGTGATCGGGTCGACGTACCAGGACTTGACCTTGCCGGCGCTGGATCCGACGGCCAGGTGGTCGAGGTCGCGCTGCACCGAGCGCAGCTCCTCGGCCGTGAACCGGACCAGCTTCGGCACCGCGCCGATCGCCCGGACCAGCCCGGCGGTGGCCTGGTCCGAGACCGCGACGA
Source organism: Kribbella flavida DSM 17836 (assembly GCF_000024345.1). NCBI lineage: Bacteria > Bacillati > Actinomycetota > Actinomycetes > Propionibacteriales > Kribbellaceae > Kribbella > Kribbella flavida. The sequence goes on from NC_013729.1 coordinate 6,922,911, forward strand.
CGACGTCACCCGCGTCACTGAGATAGCTGCCGATCACCCGGGACCCGAGCTGGGTCTCCACCGTGCCGGCCTTGACGATGCGCTCCTGCTGGAGCAGCTCCGGGTCGGGGGCCATCGTGCGGCCCGCCCGCGCCGTCCCGCTCCGCTCGTCGGCCTCGGCGCCGTTCGCCGCGACCAGCCCGGCGGCCGTCAACGCGACGATCCCGGTGAGTGCGACGCCGACCAGGCAACGCCCTGACATACGTTCCTCCTCACGAAGGCGTCCCGCGTCCGAGTCGGAACACCACTACGGAACGTAAACGCTCAGCCACGGAATGTCCATGGTCAACGACCTCTGACCCCTCAACGACCTGACCCCCCAGGTGGCTACGCGCAGGACGAGGACAGCCGGGTCAGCCGACGATGAGGCTCATGGCTTCGGCGCGGGTGGAGGGGTTGCGGAGCTGGCCGCGGACGGCGGAGGTGATGGTTCTGGCGCCGGGTTTGCGCACGCCGCGCATCGTCATGCAGAGGTGCTCGCACTCGATCACCACGATCACCCCGCGCGGCTGCAGCAGCTCGACCAGGGACTCGGCGACCTGGGTGGTCAGCCGCTCCTGGACCTGCGGGCGCTTGGCGTAGACGTCGACCAGCCGGGCCAGCTTGGACAGGCCGGTGATCCGGCCGTCCGGGTTGGGGATGTAGCCGACGTGCGCGACCCCGGTGAAAGGCACCAGATGGTGCTCGCACAGCGACCAGACCTCGATGTCCTTGACCAGGATCATCTCGTCGTGGCCGAGGTCGAACGTCGTGGTCAGCACGTCCGACGCGGTGAGCCCCAGCCCGGCGGTGATCTCCTCGTACGAGCGAGCCACCCGGGCCGGGGTCTCCTTCAGTCCTTCGCGGTCCGGGTCCTCGCCGATCGCGATCAGCAGCTCCCGGACCGCCCGCTCGGCCCGCTCGTGGTCGAACTTCGGCGACGTCACGGGCGCCGCGCAGCCGGCCGGCACTCAGCGGACATGCCCTGCCTCACTCCGCCGGCGGGGTCGGGCCGCTGCCGTAGTTCGGGCCGTGCGCGGCCTCGTCCGGGCCGATCGAACCACCCGGGATGACGTCCTGCAGCGAACCGTTCTGCTCACCGCGGCTCGGCAGCGGCATCACCGGCGGCTGCTCGGACGGAACCCGGGTCGCCGACCCGGTCCAGGCCGGCCGCAGCTCACGCTTCTGGATCGGCGCGAAGATCCGGGCGATCTCGCCCTTGTCCAGCGTCTCCTTCTCCAGCAGCTCCTCGACCAGGTGGTCGAGCACCGCGCGGTTCTCGGCCAGGATGTCGAAGGCCTCCTGGTGCGCGTTCAGGATCAGCTTGCCGACCTCCTCGTCGACCGCCGCGGCGATCTCCTCGGAGTAGTTGCGCTGGCTGCCCAGGTCGCGGCCCAGGAACGGCTCGCCGGAGTCCTGGCCGAACTTGATCGCGCCGAGCCGCTCGGTCATGCCGTACTGCGTGACCATCGCGCGAGCCAGCGACGTCGCCTTCTCGATGTCGTTGCTGGCGCCGGTGGTCGGGTCGTGGAAGACCATCTCCTCGGCGGCGCGGCCACCGAGCATGTAGGCCAGCTTGTCGAGCATCTCCGACCGGGTGGTCGAGTACTTGTCCTCGTCCGGCAGCACCATCGTGTAGCCCAGCGCGCGGCCGCGCGGCAGGATCGTCACCTTGTGCACCGGGTCGGAGTGCGGCAGCGCCGCGGCGACCAGGGCGTGGCCGCCCTCGTGGTACGCCGTGAGCACCTTCTCCTTGTCCGACATCAGCCGGGTGCGGCGCTGCGGTCCCGCGATCACGCGGTCGATCGCCTCGTCCAGCGCGTGCTTGTCGATCTGCTGCTTGTTCAGCCGGGCGGTCAGCAGGGCCGCCTCGTTCAGCACGTTGGCCAGGTCGGCGCCGGTGAAGCCCGGGGTCCGGCGGGCGACCGCGGTCAGGTCGACGTCCTCGGCCATCGGCTTGCCCCGGGCGTGCACCTTGAGGATCTTGTCGCGGCCCGGCAGGTCCGGCGCGTCGACCGGGATCTGCCGGTCGAACCGGCCCGGCCGCAGCAGCGCCGGGTCGAGCACGTCCGGACGGTTGGTCGCGGCGATCAGGATGACCCCGCCGCGCACGTCGAAGCCGTCCATCTCGACCAGCAGCTGGTTCAGCGTCTGCTCGCGCTCGTCGTGCCCACCGCCGAGGCCCGCGCCGCGGTGCCGGCCGACGGCGTCGATCTCGTCGATGAAGATGATCGCCGGGGCGTTGGTCTTGGCCTGCTCGAACAGGTCGCGCACCCGGGAGGCGCCGACACCGACGAACATCTCGACGAAGTCCGAACCGGAGATCGAGTAGAACGGGACGCCCGCCTCACCCGCGACCGCCCGCGCCAGCAGCGTCTTGCCCGTACCGGGCTGGCCGTACAGCAGCACGCCCTTCGGGATCTTCGCGCCGACCGCCTGGAACTTGCCCGGCTCCTGCAGGAACTCCTTGATCTCGCCGAGCTCCTCGATCGCCTCGTCGGCGCCGGCCACGTCGGCGAAGGTGGTCTTCGGAGTGTCCTTGCTGACCAGCTTGGCCTTGGACTTGGCGAAGCTCATCACCCGGGAGCCGCCGCCCTGCATCGAGTTCATCAAGAAGATGAACACCACCGCGATCAGCAGGAACGGGATCAGCGTCGAGAACACCTGGCCGATGAAGCTCGGCTTCGGGTTCTCCACGTCGTACCGCTCGATCTTGCCCTGCTGGAACAGCGTCTGCAGCGAGGAGCCGAGGGTGTTGGCCTGGCCGTCGACCCAGTGCGCCCGCACCTTCGTGCCGTCGGTCTTCTCGACCCGGATCTCCTGATCGGGGTCGATCAGCGTCACCGTCTTGATCGACTTGTCGGACGAGGTCGTGGCCTGCTGGATCAGCTGCACGACCTGACCGGTGGGCTCGGACTTGTACCCGGTCGAGCCGGTCAGGAGCTGCCCGATCACCAGCACGCCCAGGAAGGCGATGACGATCCAGAACAGCGGTCCGCGGAGTATGCGCTTCACGTCCATGATCGAGGCTCGCGCCCCGTCCCTCCTAGCTCAGCAGGCCCGGGTGAGGGGCCCTTCGACGGTAACACCAGTCCAAGTGTCTCGTGCCGGGCAAGCCTGCCCACCACGAGGGTCACCTGGAACGACGGTACGGTCCGTTGTACAGCCTGTCACCAAGTCCGGCGGGGAGCTCAGGAGTAGACGTGCGGCGCCAGCGTCGCGACGCAGCGCAGGTTGCGGTACTTCTCCGCGTAGTCCAGCCCGTAGCCGACCACGAACTCGTCGGGGATGTCGAAGCCGACGTACTTCACCGGCACCGCCATCTTGGCCGCGTCCGGCTTGCGGAAGGCGGTGCAGATCTCCACCGAGGCCGGCTTGCGCGACTCCAGGTTGCTGACCAGCCAGGTCAGCGTCAGGCCGGTGTCGATGATGTCCTCGACGATCAGCACGTGCCGGTTGGTGATGTCGGTGTCCAGGTCCTTGAGGATCCGGACCACCCCGGACGACTTGGTGCCCGAGCCGTACGACGAGATGGCCATCCAGTCCATCTCCACGTGCCGGCTGAACGAGCGGGCCAGGTCCGCCATCACCATCACGGCGCCCTTGAGGACACCGACCACCAGCAGGTCCTTGCCCTCGTAGTCCGCCTCGATCCGTACGGCCAGCTCCTTGAGCTTGGCCAGGATCTCCTCCTCGGTATGGAGGATCTCGGTCAGGTCCTTCTCGATGTCCGACGCATCCACACGGGTCAGCCTGTCACACGTGGCTTGAGATGGATGAATCCGCCTCGGCGCATCGCCCGAACGCCTTGCGGCAGGTCGATCCAGCGCTGACCGCGCCAGCCGGTGACGAAAGCGTCGATGGCGGCGACGTGTCCGGCAGTCAGGTCGGTGGCGTGGCAGCCGGCCTCCAGCGCGGCCTGCCGCAGCGCGCGGGTGCGGATCGCTTCCGGCTCGGCCTCGAGCATGCCGATGTCGCAGAGCACCTCGTCATCGGTACGCCGTACGGCGGTCTCGGCGAGGTCCGCGGCCAGTGCGTCGAGCGCGTCGGCGTCGGCGCGGAGCAGACCGGCGGTGCGGGCCAGCGCCTCGGTCACGCCGGGCCCGAGCGCCTCCTCCAGCACCGGCAGCACCTCATGCCGCACTCGCACTCTTCTGTACTGCGGGTCGTCGTTGTGCGGGTCGTGCCAGGGCCGGAGCCCGGAGGCGATGCAGGCAGCGGCCGTACTGGCACGTGGCACCTCCAGCAGCGGGCGGCGGAGCAGTCCGGCCACCGGCGCCATCCCAGCGAGCGAGCGGGCCCCCGAACCGCGGGCCAGACCCAGCAGAACCGTCTCCGCCTGGTCGTCCCGCGTGTGCGCGAGCAGGACGACGTCCGCGCCGAACTGGTCGGCGGCGGCGCGCAGTGCGTCGTACCGGGCGGCTCTGGCGGCGCCTTCCGGGCCGCCTTCGCTGCCGACCTCGACTGCGCGGACCTCCACCGGGTCCAGCCCGAGCGAGCGGCACTGGTCGGCGGCGATCGCGGCAGCGTGGGCCGAGTCGGCCTGCAGCCCGTGGTCGACGATCACCGCGCCCGCACGCAGTCGCAGCTTCGGCGCCTCGAAGGCGATCGCCGCGGCCAGCGCGAGCGAGTCGGCGCCTCCGGAGCAGGCCACCAGAACAGTCGTGTCCGCGGGCAGCTCTCGCAGCGCCGCCCGAACCGCCTCACGGACGCGAGCCACCGCGGGGTGCAGTTTGCCCCGCCGGCTGTCGACCAGCTGCTCGGCCGACTCAGCCGTGGAGTCGGGAGACCCAGGCATCGGGGGTGGCGATCTCGTGCTTGGTGGGCAGCGTGTTCGGTCCGGTCCAGACCTTGTTGAAGCCCTCCATGCCGACCCGGTCGACCACCCGCCGGACGAAGGCGGCGCCGTCCTGGTACTGCTTCAGCTTGGCATCCAGGCCGAGCAGCCGCTTGAGCAGCTGGTCGACCGGGTTCCCGCTGGAGCGGCGGGAGGTGAACTTGGACCGGATGGTGTCGACGGTCGGGATCACCGACGGCCCGACGCCGTCCATCACGAAGTCCGCGTGGCCCTCCAGCAGCGACATCACCGCGGTCAGCCGGTCCAGCACGGCGCGCTGCTCCGGCGACTGCATCAGGTCGACCAGGCTCAGCTCGGCCTCGCCCTTCACCGACCGGCCCAGCCGCTGCACCGCCTCCCGGAACATCGCCGCGTACGCCGACGCGTCCAGCTCCGCCTGGTCGAGGAACAGCGCGATCTCCGACCGCAGGTGGTCCCGCAGCCACGGGACCGCGGTGAACTGCACCCGGTGCGTCTCCTCGTGCAGGCAGACCCAGAGCCGGAAGTCCCGCGGTACGACGCCGAGCTCGGACTCCACGTGCATCACGTTCGGTGCGACCAGCAGCAGCCGCCCGGTCAGACCGGGGCGGCTCGGGTCGGGCTCGGCCGGGTAGAAGGGGTCGAACTGACCCAGCACCCGGGAGGACAGGAAGGCCAGCAGCGCGCCCGCCTCGATCGCGGTGACCCGCGAGCCGACCGCGGACGCCAGCGCGCCGCTCTTCTCCTGCTTCTCGCGCAGCTTGTCCGCCAGCGGCGCCAGCACGGTCTTGAAGCCGTCCGCGTTGGCCTGCACCCAGCCGGGCCGGTCCACGATCACCACTGGGGCGGTCGCCGACGTCGCCTGCAGCCCGCTGAACTCCCGCACGTGGTGCTCGGACTCCGCGGCGAACTGCCGCAGCTGCGCGACCACCTGGTCCGCCTCGGCCCGGGTGACCACCGGCCCGGGACGGAGCAGCTTGCGCGCCACGCCCGTCGCAAGCTGCCAGTCGACCATCTCGGCCGCGGTCCCACCTTCAGCCGTACTCATGGTCCGACCCTAGTCGCATGTCCCAACCTGCGCCTGTGGGACGCGGTGAGTTCAGGCAGCACAACCGCAGGCGGCCAGGGCGGCCGCCGCGCGGTCCAGTGCGGCGCGAGCCTCCAGCGGCTTGTTCGGCAGGGCTGCGTCGGTGGCGACGGCGAAGACGAGCAGTGTCCCGGTCCGGCTGCGGACCAGCCCGGCCAGCGAGTGCACACCGGTCAGCGTGCCGGTCTTGGCGCGCACGAGGCCGGTACCGGCGCCGGCACCCGGTACTGCGAAGCGCTCCTCCAGGCTGCCGGTGAACCCGGCAACCGGCAGGCCGCTGATCAGGTATCGCAGCTCCGGCCGGCTCACCGCGACCCGTACTGCGCCGGCCAGCACGTCCAGCGGAACCTGGTTGGTGCGGGACAGCCCGCTGCCGTCCTCCAGCCTGGCCTTGGTCACGTTCAGCCCGAGCTTGGTGAGCGTGCTGCGCAGTCCCTTCAGGCCTCCGGCGTACGAGCCGCCGTTCTTGGTGGCCAGGCCGACGTGCCGCAGCAGCACCTCGGCGCCGTCGTTGTCGCTGTGCAGGTTGACGTGCTCGACGAGGTCGCCGACGGGCGCGGACCGGACCTCGGCGACCTTCGCGGCAGCGGCCGGAGCCACCACCGGCCGCACGGCCGGGGCGACCTTGATGCCGGCGGCCCGCAAGAGCGCCGCGAACGACGTCGCCGCCGCCTGTGCCGGTGCGACCGCCCGCTTCGCCATGCCGGGAGTGATCCGGCCCTGGTCCACCCAGAGCGCGGAGGTCGGGCCGGCGATGCCCTCGGGCACGTAGTTCGGCTCCCACTTGGCGTTCGCCGCCGGGCCGGTGAACAGCGACGCGTCGTACCCGAGGGTGATGCTGGTGACACCTCCGGCCCGCAGCGACTTCGCCGTACTGGCGGCCAGGTCCTGCAGGGTGGCGCGACGCGGGAACTCCAGCGGGTCCGCGGACCGCTTGATCGTCAGCAGCGGGTCACCGCCGCCCACCAGGACCAGCGAGCTCCCGGCCCGTACGGTCCTGGTGCTGAACCAGTGGTCCGGACCCAGCGCTTCCAGCGCGGCGACCGTGGTCAGCAGTTTCAGCGTCGAGGCGGGCACGAAGGGCTTGGCCGCACCGACCGAGTAGACCTGCTTGCCGCGGGACGCGTCGTACACGGAAGCTCCGAAGTGCCTGCCGAGCGACGGGTCCGCCAGTGCGGCCGACAGCGCCTTCCGTACGCCGGCGCTGGTGGGCGCCACGCCTTCGGCCTTCGCCGGTGCGAGCACGACGGGAGCGACCGTGCCAGTGGTCCCGGTGGTAGCACGCTGCGACGACGCCGGCACCGCCTGGGCGGCCGCGACCAGGCCGGTCAGGGCCGCGCCGGCCGCGAGCGTGACGAAGACCGCACGGGAAGGACGGGCCACCGGGCTGCTCCTGTCAGATGGTCGGGCCGAACCGTGACAGTATCTGCCCCATGGAGTTCGACGTCTTCATCGAGATCCCCAAGGGCACCCGCAACAAGTACGAGCTGGACCACAAGACGAACCGGCTGCGGCTCGACCGCACCCTGTTCACGTCCACTCAGTACCCCTCCGACTACGGGTTCATCGAGGAGACCCTCGGTCAGGACGGCGACCCCCTGGACGCGCTCGTGCTGCTGCCCGAGCCGACCTTTCCCGGCTGCCTGATCCGGGCCCGGGCGATCGGCATGTTCCGGATGACCGACGAGAAGGGCCCCGACGACAAGGTGCTCTGCGTGCCGGCCGGTGACCCGCGCCAGGAGCACCTGCGCGACATCCACCACGTACCGGAGTTCGACCGGCTGGAGATCCAGCACTTCTTCGAGGTCTACAAGGACCTGGAGCCGGGCAAGTCGGTCGAGGGCGCCACCTGGGTCGGCCGCGCCGACGCCGAGGCCGAGATCACCGCCTCCTTCGACCGCCTGAAGACCGAAGGCCACTGAGACCTCGCCCGGACCGCCGGGCGAGGTCCGGCCGGCCGACCGCGACGCCGGCAGCCGCTCACCACCCGATGAGGGCGTAGGAGCTGGCCGTCCGGCGGTCAGCTCCGCGCTCGCTCTCCACCGGCACGTCGGACTCCGGATCGGCGACGACCCTCGGTGTCTCCAGGGGCTGCGTCCCGTGCGCGTCGCCCGGGCGCGCCGGCTGCCCGGCGTGCGAAGCACGGCGCGGGCGGCCGAAGACCGCGGCGAGCAGGGTCTTGCTGCGAGAAGCTGGCATCAGCACCACCGTTCTACGGGCCGGTGGTCACCGGCGTCGGTCGGGGTCAGGGGCGGCTGACGTCGGGTGAAGGGTGCGGCGGCGGCCGGGACAAGCCGCCGCCGCGAACGGGTTCAGGGGCGGCCGAAGAAGTCGGGGTCCTCCCAGTAGTAGACGCTGTCGACGGTGACCGGCCGGCCGCTGCGCGGGGCGTGCACCATCCGGCCGCCACCGAGGTACAGCGCGACGTGGAAGATCGTGCCGGGGTCGTCGGCCTGCTCGGACCAGAAGATCAGGTCGCCCGGCCGCAGCTCCTCCTCCGAGATGTGCCGGACCTGCTCGTACTGCGCGACGCTGTAGTGCGGCAGCCGGACGCCGGCCGTCTCCCAGGCGGCCATCGTCAGCCCGGAGCAGTCCCACGAGCTCGGCCCCTGGGCGCCCCAGACGTACGGCTCGCCGAGCTGCGACAGCGCGAAGGCGATCGCGGCCGAGGCTCCCTTGCGGTGGGTCGTGCCACCGTTGCCCGGCCGGTCCGCCTTCGGCTTCTTCTTCGGCGGTTTCGCGGGCTTGACCGGCGGTTCGGCCCGCTTGACCGGCGGCCTGGCCGGCCGGTTCGGCGGCTTGGCGGCCTTTTGCTCCGCCTGCTCCTGCTGCTTGCGCCGCTCCTGCTCCGCACGCTGCGCACGAGCCAGCCGGGCCTGCTCGGCGGCGATCCGGGCCCGCTCGGCCGCCTCGTGCGCGGCGATCCGGCGGCGCAGCTGCTCGGCCTTCTGCGCGGCCAGTGCGGCGGCTCGCTGGCGCGCAAGCTCCTCGAGTCCCCGCTGCCGCTGGTCGGCCACCTGGTACGACGTACGGCGCAGCGTCGCCAGCCGCGCGATCTGCTGCCGGCGTTCACCGCCGATCGCCGCGACGGCCGCGGCCTGGTCAGCCTCCGCGGACCTGGCCGCCGCCTTCGCCTTGGCCGCCTCGTCGGCCGCCGCCTTCACCTTGGCCACCGCCTGGTCGGCCTGCACCTTGAACGCGTTGCTGACCACCTGAGTGGCGGTGAACCGCAGGTACGAGCCCTGCATCGCCTGTGACACCGACCGCGACGCTCCGGCCGAGTCGAGCAGCTGCTGCGGACCGTCGGCGCTGAGCAGCGGCGCCAGCTTCGCAACGTCCCCACCACCCTGGTACGACGCGGCGGCGAACCGGCCGATCTGGCGGCGCTGCTCGGCGAGCTTCTGCGCGGCCTTCGTCGCCCGGTCCGCGGCCGCGGCGGCGTCGCGCTGGGCCTGCCGAAGTCGGTGCACCGCGCCGTTGTACTTCTCGGCGGCGATCCCGGAGGCGCGGCCGAGCTGCTCGAGCCGGGCGTTCGCGCCGGCCAGCCGCTGCTCGATCGCGGCGACCTCGGCGGCCTGGGCGGCGGCGGCCTGGCGGGCGGCATCGACCTGGATCCGGGACGGAATGACCGGAGGCCGTGGATCAGCCTGGGCCGGCACGGTGGTCAGGGCCATGGTGCCGGTCATGCAGACCGCGAGCACTCCGCAGAGCAGCGCTCTGCCGGTCTTCCCTGTGCCCGCGTCCCGCCTGCCGGACGTAGCCCCCGAGGGCGTCCGCATCGGGGTACTTCCTTCCGCCGGTCGTGAACCCCTTCCCCAGGGTTCGCGATCTTTTGGTCCTTCTGGACCCCACAGGTGACACTAGTTGCCTGCAGCCCCATTGGGAACACCCTTACCACGGATAACTTTGTTTCACGTGCGTGTCGGCTTGACAAACTACAAGCTTGTAATTCCGGCCGCCTGAAGGTGGGCGCCCTCGGCAACAGGTGGAGCAGGCAACAAAAAGCCGGCGCCCTCCGCGGAGCGGAGGACGCCGGTGGACGTGCGCGGGATCAGCGCAGGGTGAAGGTGGCGACGACCGGAAGGTGGTCGGAGGCCAGCGTCGCCGGGACCGACGCGGACGTCGGCCGCAGGGCGGCGCTGTGCAGCAGGTAGTCGATCCGGGCGGTCGGGTTCTCCGCCGAGATCGTGTTGCCCGGGCCGACGCCGACCTGCGGCCAGGTGTCGCGCCAGATCGCGGTCAGCTTCTGGATCTCCGGCGTGGTGGCCGCGGCGTTCAGGTCGCCGACCAGCAGCGTCGGCTGCTTCGAGCCGGCCAGCACCTCGACCACCTTCTGCGCCTGCTCCAGCCGCTCGGCGTTGTTGTTGTGGGTCAGGTGGGTGTTCGCGAACCGCAGCTCCTGGCCACGGACCTTGACCGTGGCGACCGCCAGGCCGCGCTGCTCCCCGGCCGGGGCCTTCGGCAGCAGCGTGTTCCGGAAGTCTTTGATCGGGTAGCGCGACAGGATCGCGGTTCCGTACTGGCGACGCGGCTCACCGGGGTTCAGCGGCGGCAGGTCGAGGTTCGGCGCGTACCGGTAGTGCATCTTCAGCCGCCGCGCGAGCCAGGCCGCCTGGTCGACCCAGTTGCTGCGCTCGCTCCAGTGGTTGTCGACCTCCTGCAGCCCGACCACGCCGGCGCCGGACTTCTCGATCACCGTGGCGATCCGCTCGAGGTCCAGCACCCCGTCGACACCCGCCCCGTGGTGGATGTTGTAGGTGATCACGGTCAACGTGCGGTCGTCCGACCGTGGGCTCGCGGCCGCGGCGGTCGGCAGCACCATCAGCACTCCCGCGAGGGCGGCGAGCAGAGTCTTGGGAAGTGTGCGCATGGCCTCAATCCTGGTCGAACGGGGGCGACCCCGCGACGACGCCCGGGTGTCGCCGAGCTGAACAGATCACCGGGTCCGGACGAGCCGCCCGACCGCGCCCTTCGCGCCGGACGCCCAGCAGGCCGCCCGTACGCCGTGCCCGGCGCACTCGACGCTGTCGAAGCTGGTGCTGGAGAACTGGGTCCAGCTGCGCCCACCGTCCAGGCTGACGTCGCTGCCCGACGGACCGACGGCGACCACGGTGGCCAGCGTTCCTGGCACGAAGGCCGAGCCGCTGCGGTACCCCTTCGGCGCCTGTGCGGCCGGGACCAGCTTCCAGCTGCGGCCGCCGTCGGTGGTCACCGACGCCGCGCGGACCGCCTCGGCCGGCTTCTCGAAGTCGCCGCCGACCGCGACGCCGTGCAGCTTGCCGCGGAAGGCGAGGCTGAAGATGCCGGCCGCCGCGCCACTGGCCATCGGCGAGTCGGTCACCGTCCAGGTCCGGCCGCCGTCGCTGGTCCGGAAAACCCGCGGCCGGTCGCCGCCGCCGGTCGCGAACCAGGCCGTCCGGCCGGTGCCCGCGACCAGGCAGGTGCCGCTCGCCGCGAAGGCGAACTCGCCGGGCAGCGCGGCCGGCATGCCGGCGTCCGGCTGGACCTGCCAGGACCGGCCGCCGTTCGAGGTCGCGGCGATCCGGAACTTGCCGTTCACCGGGTCGCTCAGCGCCAGGCCGCGCCGGTTGTCGTGGAAGTCGAGGCAGTCGTAGAAGGCGGTCGGCTCGGTGTTGCGGAACGTCTCGGTCCAGCTGCGGCCGCCGTTCTCGGTCCGGTAGACCCGGGAGTCCTCGCCGGGACCGATCGCCAGGATCACCGCACGCTTGGCGTCGAACGCCTCCACATCGCGGAACTGCAGCGCGGCCGCGCCGGCCGGGCTCACGTTCTGCCAGCTGGTGCCGCCGTCGGTGGTGCGCAGCACCCGCCCGGCGCTGCCTGCCACCCAGGCGACGTCCTTGCTGACCGCGGCGAGCCCGCGGAACTGCGACGCGCTGCCGGTCGGCTTCAGCTCCCACTGGTACGCCGGCCGGTGGCCGCTGCCACCCGTCGTACCGGTGGCCTGGGCGGGGGTGAGTTGGGTGGCGGAGAGCAGGACTCCGGCGGCGAGGGCGGCGATACGCAGGGTCTTCATGGGCGGCAACGTAATACACAGGCCGGACCGAAGACGAGATCTTGCCGCCCGCTGCCCGGCACTGTCACTCTGAGCACCCGTCCGAAGGAGGCCCCGGTGTCCGACTCAGTTCTCACCTCGGTGCTGCTGCCGGTCGCGCTCGCGGTGATCATGTTCGGTCTCGGGTTGACGCTGACCGTCGCGGACTTCACCCGGGTGCTGCGGATGCCGCGCGCCGTACTGGTTGCGCTCGGCATCCAGGTGGTGCTGCTGCCGGTGATCTGCTTCGGTCTGGTCAAGGTGTTCGGGCTGGCGCCGGCGCTGGCGGTCGGCATGATGCTGCTGGTCGCCTCCCCCGGCGGCACCACGGCCAACCTGTTCAGCCACCTGGCCGGCGGGGACGTCGCGCTGAACGTCACGCTGACCGCGGTGAACTCGGTGCTCGCGGTGATCACGCTGCCGATCGTGGTGAACCTGTCGCTGAACCACTTCCTCGGCGACGGCCAGATCGGTCTGCAGCCGGCCAAGATGCTGCAGGTCTTCGCGATCGTGCTGGTCCCGGTGGCCCTGGGCATGCTCGTCCGTGCCCGCCGGTCGTCGTTCGCGGACCGGATGACCCGGCCGGTGAAGCTCGGCTCGATCGTCGTGCTCGCCCTGGTCATCTTCGCCGCCGTCTACACCGAGCGCGCCAACGTGCTGGACTACCTGGTCGAGGTCGGCCTGATCGCCCTGCTGCTGAACGTGCTCAGCCTCGCCATCGGGTACGCCGTACCCCGGCTGACCGGCCTCGCCGAGCGCCAGTCGATCGCCTGCTCGATGGAGATCGGCATCCACAACGCCACCCTGGCGCTCACCATCGCGCTCAGCCCGTCCCTGCTCGGCAACAGCGAGATGTCGATCCCGGTCGCCGTCTACGGCATCGTCATGTTCTTCCCGACCGCGCTCTTCGCCTACTACCTGAGCCGGCGATCGGTCCGCCCGGGCAGCGAGGCGTTGCCCGGGCAGCCGGTGGCCTAGGTGTACTCGGTCGTCACTGCTCGGCCAGTTGCTGACTGCCGACGACCGACAACAGCTCCAGCCGGTGGGCGCTCTCGCTGCCCGGCGTCGCGGTGAACACCAGCAGGGTCTGTTGCTGGTCGCGGTCCTCCATCACCTGGCAGTGCAGTTCCAGGTCGCCGACCACCGGATGCCTGAACCACTTGGTCCGGCTGTGCGCGTGGCCGACCTCGTGCGCCTCCCACAGCTCGGCGAACTCGGCGCTGGTCTCCCGCAGGATCCGCGCCATCGTGCCGGCCTGCGACTTCGGGCCGTCGGCCGCGACGACCGCGCGCAGGCCGGACACCAGCACCCGGCTGTGGTGGTCCCACTCCTGCTCGAAGTAGATCCCCCGGTTGCCGGTGAACCACCGGTAGACCGCGCTGCGTTCGAGCCCTTCGTAGTTGGTCTGCTCGCCGTCGAACGCGACGTGCGCGCTGGTCTGGGCGAGCGTCTCGTGGAGCCGGTTGAGCACCACGGCCGGGGTGTCGTCGAGCCGGTCGAGAATGCGCAGCAGGCCAGGGTTCACGTGGTCGAGCCGGGTCACCCGGGGCGGCGTCCCGTGCTGGGCCAGGACGAACAGGTAGTCGCGTTCGTCGGCCGTCAGCCGGAGCGCCCGGGCGATCGCGGCCAGCATCTCCGGGGACGGTTGTGGCCCGCGGCCACCTTCCAGCCGGCTGTAGTAGTCGGCCGACATCGAGGCGAGCGAAGCGACCTCCTCGCGCCGCAGGCCCGGCGTACGCCGGCGGCGGCCGCGGGGCATGCCGACGTCCTCGGGCTGCAGGGCTTCCCGGCGCTTGCGCAGGAAGTCGGACAGTTCGCCGTACTCCATGGGTCCAGGGTCCCAGCCGTCGCGACCGTCAGCCACTGCTTGCCGAGCAGTGGCTGAGCTCGGCCTGGTTACCGCCGGCCGGCCGGCGAAGGCTGGAGCCATGAAAACGACTGGCAACACGATCTTCATCACCGGCGGCACCTCCGGCATCGGCCTCGGACTCGCCCGCGAGCTGCGCGACCTCGGCAACACCGTGATCGTCAGCGGCCGGCGCAAGGACCTGCTCGACCGGATCGCCGCCGAGGACGGGCTCGGCACCGTCGAGCTCGACGTCGCCGCCCCGGCCTCGATCCAGGCGGCCTACGACACCGTCACCACGCGCTACCCGGAGACCAACGTGCTGGTGACGATGGCCGGCATCATGCGGTCGGAGGACCTGCGCGACCCGGGGCACCTGGCGGCGGCCGAGCAGACCGTCGCGATCAACCTGCTCGGCACGATCCGGGCGATCACCGCGTTCACGCCGTTCCTGCTCGGCCGGCCGGACGCGGCGATCGTCACCGTGTCGTCCGGGCTGGCGTTCACGCCGCTGGCGGCGACTCCGACGTACAGCGCGACGAAGGCGGCGGTGCACAGCTACACCGAGAGCCTTCGCTTCCAGCTCGCCGGGACCGGCGTGCAGGTGATCGAGCTGGTCCCGCCGGCGGTCCGGACCGCGCTGCTCGAGGGACGCGAGCCGGACCCGCAGTGGATGCCGCTGCAGGAGTTCCTCACCGAGTCGGTGCAGCTGCTGACCGACCAGCCCGACGCCCGCGAGATCCTGGTCGAGCGGGTCGGCTTCCTGCGGTACGCCGAGCGCGAGGGCCGCTTCCAGCAGACTTTCGCCGCGCTCAACAGCCACTGACGCCGCGTCGGCGCCCTAGGGTGTGTTGATTAACTCCCTGCAGTCGCGAGCAGGTGCCCGGCGAGGTGCCGTGCCGGGTGCCGCGCAGCACGCAGGGAGTTAATCAACACGCCCTAGGAGACACGCCCTGGCCGTGTCGGTGTCCTAGTCGCCGAGAGCTTGTTCCAGGCGTTCGACCTTGGCGGTGAGCTGGCCGGTGTAGCCGGGCCGGATGTCGGCCTTGAGCACCAGGCTCACCCGCGGGGAGACCGCGGCGACGGCGTCGACCGCCTGCTTCACCACCGCCATCACCTCGTCCCACTCACCCTCGAGGTTGGTGAACATCGCGTTGGTCTCGTTCCGCAGGCCGGAGGCGCGGACGACGCGGATCGCCTCGGCGACCGCCTCGCTCACGCCACCGGTCTCGTCCCCGGCGGCCGGGCTGATACTGAAGGCAACGATCATGCGTCCAGCTTGCCAGCCCGGCCGTCCGGCGACCGATCCGTTGCCTCAGACCTCGTCCTGCACCCGCCGGCTCGCGGCTTCCTCGTCGGCACGACGCTCGGCCCCACTGGTGGTGAGCAGCGGCTTCTCCTTGATGAACAGAACCGCGACCAGCGCCAGCACCGCGAACGGCACCGACATCAGGAACAGCTCCGCGGTCGCCTCGCCGTACGCGTTCTCGACGACGGTGCGGGCCTGCTCGGGCAGTTCGGCGATGTTCGGCACGGTGCCGGCTTCACCGGACTGCGCACCGCCCGGGTTGAGCGTCTCGGTGACCTTGTTGGCCAGGATCGCGCCGAGCACACTCACACCGATGGTGCCGCCCATGCTGCGGAAGAAGCTCACCGCCGAGGTGGCCGCGCCCAGCTCGCGCGCCGGGACGTCGTTCTGCGCGGCGAGCACCAGGTTCTGCATCACCAGGCCGATGCCGACGCCGAGCACGATCATGAACACCCAGAGCAGGTACTTCGAGGTGTGCGCGTCGATCGTGCCGAACAGCGCCAGCCCGATCGGCAGCAGCACGCTGCCGATCACCAGGTAGATCTTCCACTTGCCGTACTTCGTGATCAGTCCACCGGCGATCGTGGACGCGACCATCATGCCGAGGATCATCGGCAGGCTCATCAGCCCGGCCTTGGTCGGCGAGTAGCCCTGCGCGATCTGGAAGTACTGCGCCAGGAACACCGAGCCACCGAACATCGCGACACCGACCAGCGCGCTGGCGACGATGGACAGCGTCACCGTGCGGTTGCCGAACAGACCCATCGGAATGATCGGCTCGGGGTGCCGGCGCTCGACCAGGACCGCCGCAACCAGCGCCACCACGGCCGCTCCGACCAGCAGCGCGGTCCAGCCCGACGCCCAGTCGAACTTGTTGCCGGCGAACGACGACCAGACCAGCAGCGTGCAGACGCCGGCGGTGATCAGGAACGCACCCCACCAGTCGATCTGCACGTCCCGGCGCACGGTCGGCAGCTTCAGCGTGCGCTGCAGCAGCACGATCGCCGCGAGCACGAACGGCACACCGACCAGGAAGCAGGCCCGCCAGCCCAGCGGCGAGTCGACCAGGAAGCCGCCGAGCAGCGGGCCGCCGACGGTCGCCGAGGCGAAGATCGCGCCGAAGATGCCGGAGTACCGGCCGAGCTCGCGCGGCGGGATGATCGCGGCCATCACGATCTGCACCAGCGCGGTCAGGCCGCCGGCGCCCAGCCCCTGCAGGACCCGGCTGCCGAGCAGCACCTCGATGTTCGGCGCCAGGCCTGCGACCAGCGAACCGATCACGAAGAAGCCCAGCGACAGCTGGACCAGCAGCTTGTTGTTGTAGAGGTCGGCCAGCTTGCCCCACAGCGGCACGGTGGCCGTCATCGCGAGCAGCTCGAGCGTGACCACCCAGGTGTAGGACGACTGGCTCGCCTCGAGGTCGTGGATGATCCGCGGCAGCGCGGTCGACACCACGGTGCCGGCCAGGATCGCGACGAACATGCCCATCATCAGGCCGGAGATCGCCTGCACGGTCTGCCGCGGCGTCAGCGCGGCGACCTGCTCGGCCGCCTGCTCCGGCGGCGTGGTGGCGGAGACCTCGCCCGCCGCGTCGGACGGGGTGGGCGAAGAGGTCGTTGTCATGACTGACCTTTCTGGTCGGTACGGGAAAGGGTGGTCGCGTCGAAGGCGGGATCGAGGCCGTCCGCGAGCAGCTGGAACGCCTCGTCGACCAGCGACTGGAGCGAGCGATCGGGCTGCAGCTCCTGCTGCTCCATCGCGACCCGGACGGCGGTGCTGACGACGCCGACGATCAGCTTCGCCCGGACCGAGGCGGCCGGTCCGCCCATCCGCTCGGCGAGTGCCGCGGCGAGCTCGCGCTCGTCCTCGACGCCGAGAATGACGAAGTGGGACAGCAGCGTCGGCGTCCGCATGATCAGGCCGACCCGCTGCGAGGCGATGCCGTCCTTGTCCTCCAGGTCGGCCAGCGCCTCCGAGGCGAGCAGCCGCAGTATGGCGAGCGGCGACTGCCCGGGCGGGGCGTTCCGGACCTGGCTGAGCGCCCGCTCCAGATGCTCCGGGTCGCGGCCGAGGATCGCGTGCTCCTTGTGCGAGAAGTAGTTGAAGAAGGTGCGCGCCGACACGTCGGCGGCCTCGCTGATCTCCTCGACGGTGACGTTGTCCGGGCCCTTCTCGAGCGCGAGCCGAAGCGCCGCCGCGGCCAGCGCGGCCCGCGTCTCCCGCTTCTTGCGCTCCCGCCGGCCAGGGACCGGGACCTGCTCGTTGTCCGTCACCCGACCACAGTAGACGAGTTTGCAGTCACTGCAAATTGATATTTCGCGCAATTTTGCGGCAACGCAGAGTGGAAGTGACTCTCATCACGAAGCCAACTCCTGTGCGGAGTTGCACCGCTACGGTGCGTCAGTGACCGCCTCCAACGAGACCAACCAGTCCGTAGTGACCCGACGCCGGTTCGCCGGCCTCGCTGCCTTCACCTCCGCCGCCGCTCTCGGCCTGAGCCGGGTCGGCGACGCCGTCGCCGCCGAGCGCTCGTTCGTTCCGGCCGTCGTGGTCGGCACCGGCTACGGCGCGGCCGTCACCGCGCTGCGCCTGGGCGAGGCCGGCGTCGCGACGACGATGCTGGAGATGGGCCAGCCGTGGAACCAGCCCGGCGCCGACGGCAAGGTGTTCTGCTCGACCCTGGCCCCCGACCGCCGCTCGATGTGGTTCCACCGGCGCACCGCGGCGCCGCTCGACACGTTCCTGTGGCTCGACGTGGTCAACCGCGACCTCGGTACGCCGTACGCCGGAGTGCTGGACCGGATCGACTTCCCGGCCATGGACGTGTACGTCGGCCGCGGGGTCGGCGGCGGATCGCTGGTCAACGGCGGCATGGCGCCGACGCCGCGGCGGTCGTACTTCGAGCAGGTGCTGCCGCGTGTCGACGCGGACCAGATGTACCGGCGCTGGTTCCCGCTGGCGAACCGGATGCTCGGGGTGAACTCGATCGATCCGCGCTACCTGGAGACGACCCCGGCCTACCGTTACGCCCGGGTGTCCCGCCGGCACGCCCACCAGGCCGGCTTCCGCACCGCGGTGATCCCGAACGTCTACGACTTCGGCTACCTGGAGCAGGAGGAGCGCCGGCAGGTCCCGCGATCGGCGCTGGCCGGCGAGGTCATCTACGGCAACAACCACGGCAAGCAGAGCCTCGACAAGACCTACCTCGCCGATGCCGTCGGCACCGGCCGGGTGACGATCCGGACGCTGACCAGGGTCGTCTCGGTCCGCGCGGACCGCCGCGGCTACGTTCTCGGCCTCGAGCAGATCGATGCCTCGGGCAAGGTTGTTCGGCGCAGCGAGCTCGGCTGCCGGCAGCTGTTCCTCGGCGCCGGCAGCATCGGCACCACCGAGCTGCTGCTGCGCGCCCGGGAGACCGGCACGCTGCCCGACCTGCCGGACGCGATCGGCGAGGGCTGGGGAACCAACGGCAACGTGATGACCGCTCGGGCGAACCACGCCTGGGACCCGACCGGCTCGCTGCAGTCCACCATCCCGGCCGTTGCCATCGACAACTGGGATGAC
Organism: Kribbella flavida DSM 17836; assembly: GCF_000024345.1. NCBI lineage: Bacteria > Bacillati > Actinomycetota > Actinomycetes > Propionibacteriales > Kribbellaceae > Kribbella > Kribbella flavida. The sequence continues at coordinate 6,941,603 of NC_013729.1, forward strand.
CCGGTCCACCCGGCCTTCGCGGAGATCGCGCCGCTGCCGACGGGGCTGGAGACCTGGGCCGGTCTGTACCTGGCGATCACCGCCAACCCCGAGCGCGGCCGGCTGAGCTACGACCACGCCACCGATCGGGCGATCTTGCACTGGCAGGCGTCCCAGTCGACGCCGTCGATCCAGGCCGCGAAGGCGTTGTTCGACCGGATCAACCGCGCGACGGGCACGACGTACCGTCGCGACCTGTTCTCCGGCAACCGGGCGTTCGCCGCGGACTTCTGCTACCACCCGCTCGGCGGCTGCGTGCTCGGCCGCGCCACCGACGACTACGGCCGGGTTCGCGGCCACCGCAACCTCTACGTCACCGACAGCGCGCTGCTGCCCGGATCGATCGGCGTCAACCCCTTCGTCACCATCACCGCCCTGGCCGAGCGCAACATCGCCCGGGTGATCGCCACCGACCTCACCCGCTGATGACCCTCACCGGTTGATAAACTGCACAGGCAGCCTCCGCGCGGATTTCCGCGTCGGAGGCTTTTCTGTATGCCAACTCTTCTCTACAAGGCCGCCGTTCGCGATTTGCGCGGCGAGCACCTGCTGCCGCTCAACCAGATCCGCGACCGCTACCCCGACCTGTACGACCGCGAGGTCGCCAAGTACGCCGCCTGGCCGGAGGTCACCCGGCACCCGGTGCATCCGCTGGCGTGCACGTGGAACGACGTGCTGTTCTTCTCGCCGGTCCACCCCGGACCGATCTTCGACGCGATCCGCGCGTCGGGCCGCGGCGTACCGGCGCTCGACTACTGGACCCTGGACGCGAACTTGCTGCCGGCCGACCGGACCTGCATCCGGTTGATGCGGTACGACCCGACGCACTCGGCCCCCGGCCCCGAGGACTTCGTCCCGTACAGCGTGCGAACCGTGGCCGAGCTGAGCAGCCCCAGCGAGACGGCTCTGCGCCGGCTGCGCAGCCTGACCGCCGACGAGCCGCTGCTGCCCTGGGCCGACATTCCGCACGTGCTCTTCCGCGGATCGCTGCCGGTCTCCCTCTTCCGCGACCGGTCAGGGCGTCCCGTCGCGCAAGCCACCGGAAATGCCTGATTCCGGCGCCGGCTCACCGTCAGCGGCTCGGCAGGGATCGGGGCAGGCCGAACGCCGGGAGCACGGTGTTCTCGAAGCGGGTCATCGCCGCGATCCGGTCGCCGGCCAGCGTCAGGACGTACAGGCCGGCTCCGTGGCTGATCCGGTCCGGGCCGCGCAGGTACGCCCCGAACGCGGGCTGGCCGTTGGCCCGGGTCGGCACCAGGTCGAACCGCCGGCCGGCTCCGAAGAGGGCGGCGCAGAAGCGGCGTACGACGTCTCGGCCCTGGTACTCGAAGGGCATCGGCGGCATCGAGACGAAGGCGTCGTCGGTCAGCAGCTCGACCAGCGCGTCGACGTCGGCGGACTGCCAGGCGTGCAGGAATCTCGCCACCAGCGCAGCCTCGGCGGGTGAGTCGCGGGCCGGCGCCGGCTCGGCGCCGGCCACCGATCGCCGCAGCCCGGCGCGGGCTCGTTTGAGCGCGCTCTTGACCGACTCCACGCTGCAGTCGAGCAGTTCGGCCACCTCGTCGGCGCGGAAGCCGAGCACGTCCCGCAGCACGAGGACGGCGAGCTGGCGCGGCGGCAGCACCTGGAGCGCGGTCACGAAGGCCAGCGAGATGGCCTCGGTCTGCTGGTACCGAGCCTCCGGGCCGAGCGGCACGTCGACCGCACCGTCGAGCAGGGCGTCGGGGAACGGCTCGAGCCAGACAACCTCGCCGAGACGAGTCGGTGCCAGGGGCTCCACCCCGGGCACGTCCCAGGCTTGGGGCGGACGGCGGGCGGCCGACCGGCGGGCGTTGAGACACCGGTTGGTGGCGATCCGGTAGAGCCAGGTGCGCAGCGACGCCCGGCCTTCGAAACCGTCGAGTCCCTGCCAGGCGGCCAGCAGCGTGCTCTGCAGCGCGTCCTCGGCATCCTGGAAGGACCCGAGCATCCGGTAGCAGTGCACCTGCAGCTCGCGGACGTACGGCGCCGTCAGCTCCCGGAACGCGTCACCGTCCCCGCTCCGCGCCCGCGCCATCAACTCGGCCGTCACCGCCACCTCCCGCTCACTGCATCTTCCGGTACCGACACCGGCCGCGGCGACAACGGGGCGGCCGACTGCGCCCCTTTTCCGGCGACCGCGGTGTCCATCTCGGTAGCCGACGACGAAGGAGACCCACCATGGGACAGCTCGTGATCACCACCAACGCAACCCTCGACGGGGTGGTCGAGGACCCGGACGGCCAGGAAGGCTCCGCAGGCGGCGGCTGGTTCGCCCGGTTCGGCGGCAAGGACCTCGCCGAGTGGACCAAGGTGACCACGGACGAGGCGCTGCACGCCGAGGCCCTGCTCCTGGGCCGCCGGAGCGACGAGTGGTTCGGCACCCGCTGGCCCGCCCGGACCGGCGAGCTGGCCGACCGCCTGAACAGCCTGCCCAAGTACGTCGTGTCCGCCGGCCGCCGGAGTCCCGTCTGGACCAACTGCACGGTTCTCAGCGGCAACGTCGTCGACGAGGTCTCCCGCCTCAAGCAGCAGCGAGACGGCGACATCCTCGTCTACGCCAGCCGCCAGCTCGGACGGACCCTGCTGGAGCACAACCTGGTCGACGAGCTGCGGCTGATGCTCTTCCCGGTCGTGCTCGGATCCGGCCGGCGCCTCTTCGACGACACCAGCGCCACGACGCCGCTGCGCCTGCTCCGCCACCGGACCATCGGCGACAACCTCACCCTGCTGACCTACCGGCCCGAGGTCACTCCCGTCCGCTGAGCACGGTGATCGGGCTGAACCTGGTCGTGGTCCAAGCGCTCAGCGCGGCGGTGCAGCCCACGACGACGAGAGCGGCCGCGGAGATCAGCCCGAGCAGCCGCCACGGGACGGCGACCACGACCACGCCGTACAGCTCGGCCGTGCCGGCGGCGATCCCGGCCAGCGCCGCTCCCACGACCAGCGCGCCGAGCAGGACGCCGACCACCACGACGGTGATCGACTCGACCGTGGCGATGCCGACGACCTGCCGCCGGGTGCACCCGGCCATCCGGGCCAGCGCGAACTCGCGCCGCCGGTCGGCCGCCGCCATGACCACCGCGTTGACCACGGCAACCGCCGCGTAGACCCCGGCCAGCCCCATCAGGACGGCGAAGATCCCGGTGTCGTCGCGCTGTTCCGCAGCGCCCTTCGCCTCGGCCCACTCACGCACCGTCCGCACCTCCCCCTGGGCAGCGAGCGCCTGGGCCAGTTCGGCCGGATCGGTTCCCGCCGCGACCCGGACGAGCGTCTCGGTCCTCGCCTCGGCGCAGCGCGACGCCGGAGCACAGACCAGCGCCCGCGGGACGAAGAAGTGCTCGGTCACGTCGAGCGTCTCCGGCATCAGCGCGACCACCTTCAGCGTTAGCCGCTGCGTCCCGATCACGGCCGTCACCGACGAACCCAGCTTGTACCCCTCGGTCGCCATCCCGGGCCCGATCGCGATCGTTGCCCCAGTCAACTTGTCGAGTGATCCCTTGCGGGCACGCAGAGTGTGCGTGCGCTGGTACCCGGCCGGATCGATGCCGACGGCCTCCGAGTACGTCGTCTGCTTCTTCTTCCCGGCGGTCCGGACGATCGTCACCGGCACCGTCGTCTGCACCGACGTGGCTGCGATCCGCGGATCCGGCGGTACCGCGCCGCCGACGACGAGCTCGGCGGTGATCAACTGCCGCTGCTCCTCCCCGACCGCCTTCGCCAGCGAGCCGAACACGCCCCACAGACCGGCGAGCAGTCCCACCAGCACGATCAACGGCGCGGCCGTCGCGGCACTGCGGCGTACGGCGTGCAGGACGCCGGCGCGGGCCAGGTCGGTCACCACGTTGCCGCGCAGCACCAGCGCCGGCAGCCGCCCGGCGAGGGGCACGACGACCGGACTCAGCTGGCTCAGCGCGACCGACCCGCTGATCATCACCACCAGCGCGATCATCAGCCCGGCCACGAAGTCGCCGGCAGCCTGCGCCGCGATCACCATCAGCCCGGTGAACCCGGCCGCCGACAACCCCCAGAACCACCGCCACCCCGTCATCACCGGCAGTGTTCTGGGCAGATCGGCGAGGGCATCCAGCGCGCCGATCCGGGAGGCCCGCCAGGCCGCCGCGAACGCCCCGACCACGGCCGTGCCCACGCCGATCATCGCCGCCGCCCACAGCGCGCCCTGCTCCCACGGCGCGTGGAACGACGAGGGCAACATGCCCAGCTCGATCAGCAGCTTCGACTGAGCCCACGTGCCGACCAGCCCGATCGGCACGCCAGCCGCAGTACCGACCAGGCCGAGCACCGCGGCCTCACCCAGCAGCATCAGCCGCAAGGTGCCGCGCTGCGCCCCGACCAGCCGCAGCAGCCCGAGCTCCCGCCGCCGCTGCACCACCGCGAAGCCGAACGTGGTGCTGACGACGAACACCGTGAGGAAGACGGCGAGCATCACCGACATGCCCATCAGCGTCGCCGCCCCGGCGTACCCGTCGCGCAGCTTGGCCCGCTCAGGGCCCGACAGTCCGGGCGGCACCTGGGGAGGGTCCGTCGCGGCCATCACCTGCAGGGCCGACTGCACCAGGCCGACGCCGAACGCGACTGCCACCACCGCACCCGCGAACAAGTGCCACCGATCGCGTACGGCCCCCAGAGACATCCTCAGCATGGTCCAAGCCAACCCGTACGGCGCAGTCCGCGCCCGGGCCGCAGCGCCCGGGCCGGGGTAGTGCAGGCGCTACCTCAGGTGCGACAGCAGTGCCGCGAAGTCGGCCTGGTCGAACGACCTGGCCCCGACCAAGGACTGCAGCAACAACCCGTCGAGCGCGGCGACCAGCAGACTCGCCTTCTGCGGGTTGGTCGTGAACGTCCGGGCGATCTCGGTCAGCGGCTGCAACCACGCGGCCGCGGCCTCCCGCAGCTCGGGCCGCCGGGCCGCGAGCAGGTACAGCTCGTACTCCGCGAGCGTGCGGCCCCGTCGGTAGACCAGCAGGTGCTCGACCAGCCTGGCCAGCTCGTCGGCGGGCCGGGCTCCGAGCTCGGTCACTCGTTCGTGCAGCTCGGCCGTGAGGTCCTCGGCGGCCCCGGTGAGGGCCGCGACCAGCAGGTCGTCGAGCGTCGCGAAATGGTACGTCGTCGAGGCGAGCGAGACCCCGGCCCGGGCGGCGACGGCCCGATGGCTGATCGCGGCCACACCGTCGCGCTCGATCACCGCCAGCGCCGCGCGCAGCAGCTCGGCCCGCCGCTGCGCCCCGCGGACCCGGCGGCCGTCGGGTCTCCGGCTTCGCGCGCTGACCTGCACAAACGGCAAAGTATCAGGACAGGCGTACTGATTGTTTTTGGGTCCGGAAATCGCCCGATCGGGGCCGTTCCAGCGCCTAGGCTCGGACCTCGTGACGACGACACCCAGTACCGCGATGCGGCGGGCGCTGAAGCGCGCCGACGATGGCAAGACGCTCGACCGGACCGAGGCGGAGGTGCTGCTGACCGCCTCGGGCGAGGCGCTGGAGACCCTGATGGCGACCGCCGCCCGGGTCCGCGACCAGGGCCTCGAGGACGCCGGCCGCAGCGGCATCGTCACCTACTCGAAGAAGGTCTTCATCCCGCTCACGCGGCTGTGCCGGGACCGCTGCCACTACTGCACGTTCGCGACCACGCCCGGCCGGGTCGAGTCGCCGTACCTGAGCCCGGACGAGGTGCTGGAGATCGCCCGCCAGGGTGCGGCGCTGGGCTGCAAGGAGGCGCTGTTCACCCTTGGCGACGCACCTGAGGACCGGTGGGACGCCGCCAAGCAGTGGCTGGAGGAAGCCGGCTACGACAGCACGCTGGACTACGTTCGCGCGATGGCGATCCGGGTCCTGGAGGAGACCGGCCTGCTGCCGCACCTGAACCCGGGCGTGATGTCGTGGCAGGACCTGCAGCGGCTGAAGCCGGTCGCGCCGAGCATGGGCATGATGCTGGAGACCACCTCGCGCCGGTTGTTCGAGGAGAAGGGCCAGCCGCACTTCGGTTCGCCGGACAAGGACCCGGCGGTCCGGATCCGGGTGCTGGAGGACGCCGGGCGCTCGAACGTGCCGTTCACCACCGGCCTGCTGATCGGCATCGGCGAGACGATCGCCGAGCGGGCCGACTCGATCTTCGCGCTGCGCCGGGTGGCCCGGCAGTACGGCGGCATCCAGGAGGTCATCATCCAGGGCTTCCGGGTGAAGCC